>DASZVH010000013.1:0-21133 GCA_035547315.1 Minisyncoccota bacterium | reverse complement strand
CACTTCCGTAGAAAAGCGCCGACCATCCCGGTCGGCGCTTTTCTGGAATGGCATCTAATTTATTTTTTGTGGCGGCGCAGAAAGGCCGGGATAGCGCCCCAGTCGCCCTCTTCCTCCGCTTCCGCCGGAGGCGTGGGCGCTTTGACGTCGCCTTTGGGCGCCGCGGTGACGATGGGCTCTTCCTTCTCGGTTTTTGCGGGCTTCTCCTCCTCGGTATTTTTCTCTTCCGGCCCCTCGCGCTTAAGCGCCTCGTGATAGATCTTGCCGCGCTCCTCCTTCTGCTTGACGCCGCTCATCGAGAAGAGCGAGTGCTCAGGCAGCGCGACCGAAGCCGAGCCCTCGGGGAAGCCGGTCGCGATTACGATGATGCGGAGCTGGCCCTTCTTGAGCTTGTCGTCCTTCATCATGCCGAAGATGACTTTGGCGTTCTTGTCCACGCTCTCGTTGATGATGCGGGCTGCCTCCTGGACCTCCATGATGCCCATGTCGTCGGAGCCCGCGACGACGAAGAGGATGCCCTTGGCCCCGCCGATAGAGACGTCGAGGAGCGGAGAGTTGACCGCCTGCTTGGCGGCGGTCTTCGCGCGCTCGTCGCCCTCGGCGATGCCGATGCCCATGAGCGCGGGGCCGGCGCCCTCCATGATCGCCTTGATGTCGTTGAAGTCGGTGTTGACGTCGCCGGGCGTGCGGATGATGTCGGAAACGCCCTCGACCGCCTGGCGCAGGATTTCATCGCAGAGCGCGAAGGCCTGCTTGGCGCTCATGTTGGCGTCGGCGATCGCGAGAAGCTTGTCGTTGGGGATCACGATGAAGGCATCCACCTCCTTCTTGAGGTCGGCGAGGCCGCGCTCGGCGATATCCTTGCGCTGCGCGCCCTCGAAGGAGAACGGCTTGGTCACGATAGCCACCGTGAGCGCGCCGACCTCTTTGGCGATCTTGGCGATGACCGGCGCCGAGCCGGTGCCGGTGCCGCCGCCCATACCGCAGGTGATGAAGACCATGTCCGATCCCTGGAGCGCCTCTTGGACCTGCTGGCGCGTCTCCTCGGCCGCGCGCTTGCCGAGATCCGGATTCATGCCCGCACCGAGCCCGCGGGTGAGATTCTTCCCGATGTGGATCTTCTTGCGGGCGAGCGAGCCGTGGAGGTCCTGGGCGTCGGTGTTGACGGCGATGAACTCCACGCCGCGCACTTTGGAGTTCACCATATGGTTGACCGCGTTGTTGCCTGAGCCGCCGAGCCCGACCACCCTGATGCGGGCGAAAGTCTCGATCTCCGGGGCGACGCGCTTAGCCATGTGTTGCGGGAATGATAGCACCGTGAAGGATTATGCAAATATTGACAAATCCATTATATGGGCGCATACTTTCAGTAGATTTGGACAAAGAAAGGGAGAATACAATGTTGACCGCTGAACAAAAGTCCGGAATCGACGCGATCCTCGACGCCGCCAATCTCAAGCGAGACGACGACATTACCAACGACGATAACGCAGACCGCGCCATACGCATCGTTAAGGATGTGTACGATACGCTCGGCCTCAAGAGCGCGGCCGCGACGCTCTTGGATTCCCGAGTTGAAGAGCTTATCTTCGTGGACTGGATTGCCGTTGCCCCACTCGATTTGTGCGACTTCCTCGTCGGCGAAATCGAGAGACTCTCTCCGGCCGGGCTCGCCGACTTCTATTCTTTCTTTATTGAACTTGCTTGCGAGAGCGAAGTGGAATCAGCGGAGCGGGTGTACCCATTCGCCATCGCGGCCGCGCTTCAGATCATCGAGACGCTCGAGCAGAAGCTTGCAGAGACAGAGAACGAAGCGCGTCATTTGTGCACGGTCCTTCGCGCCGCTCATTGCGGCACGCAATTCAATGACGAGGGCTATAAGACCGAAGTCGAGAAGGAAAATCTTGCCGTGGTCGCCAGGCTTCTGGAAAGACTCCTGGAGAAAGATTGAACTACTTACTTAAGGGCCGCGCCAGTGCGCGGCCTTTCTGCTTTTCACACGCGAGAACCTTCACTTGCCGTTAATCTGGCTTTGGCGTATACTGGCACCATAACCAGGAAGGGACCCTTGCAGAGCTTGTCTCTGCCGGGGGCTTTTCTTTATCTATTCAGCCTTAAGGAGAGCCCCTTGATCCGAGATATATGCGATTCGCCATTAGGGCAAAAACTGCCGGAAAAACTTGGAGAGGCCGGCCTTCGCGCCGCGCCGCGGCGCGAGCGTATCGCCCGTGAGCCCCCAGAGCCCGAGTCCGTAGGCGACCGCCCAGGTCGCGTCGCGCAGCTTCGCGTCGGTGTGCACTTGGATATCGGCGATGCGCGCCGGGAGCTTGAGGGAGGACTTGGCGATGTCGCTGATCTGCCCGATGCCCGAGCCTCCGCCCGAGAGGATGATGCCGGCGGGCAGGGGGCCGCGGCGGTTGAGCGAGCGCAGGTGCTTGTCGATAAGCGTGAACATGGCGGAGAGCCGCGAGGCGATGAAGTCCTCGACTTTCTTGCGCGGATACATCGAGCCCGTGAGCCGGCCGAGCTTGACCCGCTCGGCCTCCTCGATCGAGATGCGCAGCCCGACCGCGATATCGTCGGTGATATGGCCGCTCCCCACCGGGAAAACCTTCACCGAGACGGGGATACCCTCGTCGTAGACGACGATCGAGACGGTCTCCGCGCCGATATTGGCGAGGACGCAGCCTTTTAATTTCTGGTCATTAGTCAAAAGCACATAGGAGCCTGCGAGAGGGGAAGCCATCTGGTCGACCACCTCGATCTCAGCGGCCTCCACCGCCTCCACCAAGGCCTCCTCGTGCTGCGCGAGACAAGTGACGTAGAGATGGTCGGCCTCGAGCCGCAGGCCCTTCATCCCGAGCACCGAGCCGAGCACTTTGGCGCCGTCGAGGCGATACTCGGTAGGGATATCGTGGAGCACCCGGCGGTTGAGGAAGGCGGGCTGCGCCGCCTCCTTCGCCTTGCCGGCCGCGGCGTCGAGATCGAGCTCGGTCACTTCCTGGTCGGCGCGGCTGACGATGCTCTCGCCGGTGGCGCGCGCCTCGTCGAGCGAGATGCCGCCGATCGCAAGGAAGCCCGAGGCGATCTCGATGCCCGCGGTCTCCTCTGCCTGGCGCTTCGCGGCGCGCACGCTCGCGGTCACCTCCTCCTTGTTGACGAGATAGCCCTGCCGCAGCCCGCGGCTCTCGGCGAGTCCGGTGCCGAGCACGCGCAGCGCCTTGGCGCCGCGCTTATCGCGCGCCTCCTCTACGACGACGATCTTGACCTGATAGGTCCCGATGTCGATGCCGGTGGCGATCCGTCGAGCCATTGGTGGTTATACGCGGGCGCGCTCCGGAGAAACGCCGGAGAAGCGATCGTTCGCGTCGCTCCATTGTAGTGCCATGAGGCATCCCCTTCAAATGGAGGAGTGCGTGGATAAAGAGGAATCGCAGGTGCAGCGCCTCGGTGTGGCCGTAGCGAGGCGCTTCGCGCCGCGCGACCTCCTTGCAGATTATGATCTCGCCGTGCCGCTCGCCGACCTGGTAGGAGAGGACGTTGGGCGTGTAGCGTTTCCCGCGCAGGGTCCGGTTGAGCCGCCGCGCGACCGCCGGAGAAACGAAGGCGAGCGAAAGCTCCCAGCCCGGGAGTACCGCGCTGGCGACTTGCTTATAGCGGGGAGGCATCACCTGTAGCGAACCGGGTCGAGCTAGCGCTTGCCCTTGGTGCGGCGGGCGGCGGGGTCGATCTTGCCGAGCTTCACGAGCTCCTGGTACTTCTCGCGGCGGACCTTGGAGATCATTGCGCGCTTGTGGTGCACGTTTTTGCTCTTGCTGCGCTCCCAATAGCGGCGCGCGCGCAGCTCGCGCACGAGACCCAAGCCCTGCGCGCGGCGGGAGAAGCGGCGGATGAGCGCGGAAGAACTCTCGTTCTTCCCGCGCTTGACCTCGACTCGGGTGCTGCCGGTCATGTCGCAAGACTCTACCACACCATGCCATAAAAAAGCAACGCGGCGGGATAAGTCCCGCCGCGGCTTTGAGCGCGGCGGCTACGCGACGGCTTTGAGGCGCTCGGAGAGGCCGGCGAGCGAGAGAACGGTCTCTTCCTGGGTTGCGCGATTGCGCAGTATCGCGGAGCGCTCGAGCGCCTCCTTGCGGCCCATGATGAGAAGGTAGGGGGGATTGAGCGCCTCGGCAAAGCGCATTTGCTCGGCGAGGCTCTCCACCCCGATCATTTGCGCGAGCGGGATATGCGCCCGCTTGAGCTCCTCGGCGAGCATCATCGAGGCGCGCTTGGCCTCCTCGCCGATATGCACGAAGGCGAAACGAGTGCGCGCTTTCTTGGCGGGCGGAAGCGCGCCGCCGGCGGTCGCGATTCGCAGCACCGCCGCGGCGGCGGCCGGCGGCGGCGCCTTCAAGAACTGCCTGGCGAGCTCCGGATATCGCGAGCCCCAGGCGACCGGCTTTTCTTCGACCCGGATCTCGAAGCACATCTCGCTCCACACGCTCCCGCGCGAGAGGAGCTCGGGCGAGAGCAGATAGGGGGTCTCGGTCGCCTCCAGATACTCGAGGAGCTCCTCGAAGCGCTTGCGCGAAGCGTCGGAGAGGTGGTCGGTGGGCGAGGGCAGCTCCTCGGCGAAGTCGCGCTCGATAAGCATTTCCGCGCCGGCGAAGACGTCGCGCTTGGCGCACTCGACGCATTCGTCGGGCAAGGCCGCGCCCCGTTTCTTGAAGAAAGAGCCGAGCTCGCGGGCGAAGCGCGCGCGAGTCTCCTTGTCGCCCATCGAGTTGAGCCGCACCTCGGGCTCCTCGCGGTAGAGGTCGCGGGTCAGCGCGCGCGCGGCGCGGATCAAGACCGCGTCCGCGATCGCGCGGTCCGCGCTGATCGCATGGAATTGTACGACCGCGTTCTTGGGCGCCGGGCGGCCCGGCGCGAGGTTCGAGTGCCAGAGGAAGAGCGGCTCGCGCGCGGTCGGCAGGGCGTCGGTGCCGGCGAGCTGCCGGAGGAAGCTCGCGACCTGCTCGGCGATCGGGTCGAGCCCGGCGAGCTGCGGCAGGGCGGGAGCGGCCTTTTTCTTGCCGCGTGCGCCTGCGGCGAGCGAGGCGAAGGAGCGGAACCCGTAATATTGCCCGATCGCCTGCGCGCGGCGGAAGACCTCCTCAGCCGGGATCGGGCGCTCACTCATGGCGCCTGAGGCTGCGAGCTCGTGCTCGCGGCGAGCGCGGCCGAACCATAACGCGCCTCGCCGGGGAAGACGCCGACCCGGGCGACCGGCAGGAGCCGCAGCAGCACGCGCCCGACGATGTCCTTGGCGGGCAGCGGCCCCCAGACGCGGCTATCGGAGGAATTGGGGCGATTGTCGCCCATAACGAAATATTCGGTCGGGCCGAGCGTCACTTTCTCGTTGTAGGAGGCGTCCTCGGAGGAGATGTAGGACTCGGCCAGGGCGAAGGAGGCGCCGTCCGGCTCGGTGATGGTCGTGACGCCCTGGCTGATCGAGACGGTCTCGCCGGGAAGCCCGATGATGCGCTTTATATAGAACACGGAAGGATTGAGCGGATAGCGAAAGACGACCACGTCGCCGCGCGCGGGCTTCTCGAAGCGGTACGTGATCTCGTCGATGATGAGATAGTCGAGATTCTCGAAGGTAGGGTGCATGCTCTCGCCGTCGACCACGAAAGGCGAGATGACGAAGAGCCGGAGCGGCACGACGATGATCAGGATGAGGAGCGCGAGCGTAAAAAGATCCTTGAGCCACCCGCCGCCTTGGCTTTGCATGCGCGTATTGTACGCCTCCGCTTGCCGCGCGCAAGTGAAGAGGGGCGAAAAGCGCCGCAGGCGTCGTGCTATCATCCGCGCATGCTGTGTATCGTCGGGCTCGGGAATCCGGGCGAGCAGTACGCGAAGACCCGGCACAACGCGGGGAGGATGGCTGCGGCGTTTTTGGCTACGCAGGAAGACTTCGAGGAGTTCGCATTCAATAAGAAAGCGAATGCACAGGCCGCGGAGGGGAAAATAGGGAAGGAGAAGGCCGTAATAATGCTCCCCGACACGATGATGAACGCTTCTGGCAAATCGGTGAGCGCGTTTATCAAGACGCCCGGCGCCGCAAAGAACCTCTTAGTGATCCACGATGATCTCGACTTGCCGCTCGGCACGATCAAGATGGTCTTCGCGCGCGGAAGCGGCGGCCACAAAGGAGTCGAGAGCATCACGCGCGCGATCAAGACGGACCAGTTTACGCGCATCCGCATCGGTATTAATCCAAAAAAGCGCGGCCCTGCCTTCGCTGGAGCTGCGGCGAGCAAGGAAGAGAAGGTGATCAAGCACGTGATCGGGAAATTCAAGCCCGGGGAGGAGGCGCTCCTCAAGAAGACGTTCAAGAAAGCGGCGGAGGCCGCGCGCCTCCTCGCGGTGGAAGGCCGCGACGCCGCGATTATGTTCGCCAATACGCGCTAGCTTACGGAAGTTACGGAAGTCCGACTTCCGTATTCGGCTCGCGCTCATGATGCTGGAGGTGAGCATCGATAAGGTCTCGACACTCCGTTTTGAAATCGTGCGGATCCGGATACAAAGAACGCAATAGGTACGCGCCAGTAATCGCCGAATCGGTCCCGGCGACATAATCGGCAAGGCTCGAGTATCGATATGCGAGCGCCCAGCTCCAGGCATGATTGAAGTTGTCGCGGGCGGCTTGAATCCCGCCCGGATACAACTCGAGCACGTTCTTTACAGCCGCTGCATGAATTTAGCGACTCCGCCATCACGGATCTGTTCCGCCAGGATGTGGAAGTGATTCGGCATCAGCGTCCATGCATGGATGCGGACAAGCGGCTCGCGTTCAGGCCAGTCTGCGGGACGCTCAAACATGCCAAGGCCGGAAAGAGACTTGCGCCAGTTCTCATCGCTGTAGGTATCGTTCAGATAGAAGAGGGAGCGCGTGAAGCCGATTCGGTCGCTTTCGTCGCGCACGATCTCAGCGCCGCGCGCACCGCGCTTCGTGATATGCAGGAAAGAGCCTACGTCGTGCGGCTCGACGCGCATACATTGATTCTACAACATCGCCTTGAGCCGGCTCTACGGAAGTCGGACTTCCGTATTTTGATATACTGCGCGAACATGAAGAAATCGCCGCCGCAGCACGCGCTCCGGACCCGCTTTGCTCGAGACATCGTCTGCGAATTCCTGCCGCCCGCGAGAAAATCGAGGCGGGTCATCATCATCTGCCCGGGCATGCCGGGCTATCCCTCGGGCCGCGGCGGGGTCTTGGCCGCGCTCGCCGCGCGCGGCTATTGGGTCTTCGTCCCGCGCTACCGCGGCAGCTGGGAGAGCGGCGGAAAGTTCCTCGCGCGCTCGCCGCACGAGGACGTGCTCGAGGTCATCGCGGGGCTCCCGAGGGGTTTCGTCGATCTCTACAGCGGCAAGAAGCATCGCATCGAGAAGCCGGAGCTGTATCTTATCGGCGGCTCCTTCGGCGGGCCGGCGGTACTGCTCGCCGCGCGCGATAAGCGCGTCAAGAAGGCGGTCGCGATCTCTGCCGTCGCCGATTGGCGGAGGCAGGAGGGAACGACGGAATCCATCCCTTTCATGGCGCGCTCCGTCCCGCGCGCGTTCGGCGAGGCGTATCGCGCTGATCCGAGCGCGTGGAAGAAGCTCGCGAACGGGAAGTTCTACAACCCGAGCGCGGCCGCGCGCTCGCTGCCGGGCGAGAAGCTCTTGCTATTCCATGCGCGGGACGACGAGGTCGTGCCCTTCGCTCCGGCGAAGAAGCTTGCCGAAGAAATCGGCGCGGAATTCATCGCTTTCAAAAAGGGCGGCCACGGCGGCGCCTCGCTTGCCGCCAAGCCCAAGTATTGGCGCCGCATCGAGCGATTCTTCAAGGCGCACTGAGAGCTTGCGCCCCGGCGCGGGCTTGGTAGGGTGAGAGCGGACGAAGAGGCGCCCACAGGAAGAGGAGAGCGGCCCCATGCAAACAATTGATAGGGAGACGTTTCGCGCACGGCTTGCCGCGCGCGGCTTGCCTCCTCACGCATGGAGGCCGGGCGAGTACCATAAGTTCTTGGGGGAGCATGAAAACGGCGAGATGTTCTTTGACTTCGAGCGGCTCACGCGCACGATCCGTGTCGTGATCCCGCATATCTTCGCGGATTTCCCCAATACGCGCGGAGAGAAGACTCGATACAAACTTCTCGAGTATCGCAATGAAGGGGGCAAACCCCGCTTGCGCTACAAGCACGAGGGCAGCGCCTCGGAGAAGATCCGTTTCCTCCTCGGCGAGAGTTGGGAGGAGGCGCTTATCCGGTGCCTCGACGAGGAAATGCGGTTGCGCTCGCGCCCGGCTCCCCATCGGCTCATCGCGCGAAGCGACTTGCGCGACCTCGCGCCTTTCCCGGGCGGGCAGCCCAAGCGGGAGGACGACCGCGAGTCCGGCAAATATCCGCGCGAGATCAAGACCGTGCGGTATATTTACGACGCGACCTTCACGATGCCGAAGCATTTCCGGCGCCGTGAAGGATACGTCGAGATGCAGCCGGACGGCGGGACGGTCAGGAGCTGGTTCATCTGGCGGCGCGCGCAGGGATTCCGCGGCCGTCTCGAAGATGCCGAGATTCTGGACGTTCTCGGCGATCTCGGCGGGAGAAGGCTCGCCGGATAGTGAAAAAACCGCCAGCGCTTGCGCTGGCGGTCTTTTTTGCTCCGCGCCGGCCGCTATTTCTTCTGCGCGCCGCCTGCGTAGGAGAGCGTCATGCGCTGCTCCTTGGGCTCGAAGAGCGTGATGCGGAAGGGGTAGGTCTTGCCGAGCTCGAGCCGCTCGCGCAGCTGCTGCGGGCTCTCGAACTCGGAGACGTGCACCAGGCCCGCGACGCCCTCCTCGATCGAGGCCAGCGCGCCGTGCTTGTTGTATTTGATGACGACGCCCTCCACCTCCTGGCCCTTCTGGTAGCGCTCGCCGGCGGTGTTCCAGGGATTCTCTTTGAGCGCTTTGATCGAGAGCGAGACCTTGCCCTCTTTGATCTCGATTACCTTGACCCGCACCTCGTCGCCTACCGAGAAGAGCTGGCGCGGGTCCTCCACGAGGCCCCAGTCGAGCTCGCTGATATGCACGAGGCCCTCGAGCCCGGGCTCGAGCTTGACGAAGACGCCGAAGTCGACGACGCCCGTGACGACGCCCGGCAGGATGTCGCCCACCTGGTACTTGTCGATAAGCGAAGCCTTCTCCTCCTCCTCGCTGCCGGTCCGCTCGGAGAAGATGAGCTTGCCCTCCTTGGCGTCGGCGGTGATGATGCGCACCGAGAGCGCCTGTCCGACGAGTTTGCCGAGCTCCGCGAGGATCTTGTCCTTGTCGCCGTCGGCGACGCGCGGGTAGTGCTCCTTGGCGAGCTGGGAAGCGGGAAGGAAGCCGGCGATGCCCTGCCAGGAAAGGATGAGCCCGCCCTTGTTCGCCTCCTCGACCGCGAGCTGGTAGGTCGTGCCGGAGAGGATGGCCGCCTCGGCCTCGCCCCAGATCGCGGCTTGGCGCGCCTCCTTCAAGGACAGCTCGATATAGCCCTCGCGGCCTGCGGGATCGACGACTTTGGCGGTGATGGTGTCGCCGATGTTGGCCTTGCGCAGTACGTCCGCCGCGTTCAGATACTCGCGGCCGTAGATGAGCCCGGTGCCGAAAGGCGCGAGCTCGACATACACCTTGCCGCGGTCGATCGCGGCGATGGCGCCCTCGACGAGATCGCCCTCGGCGGGCGGGGTGGGGATCTCATTGATCCACGCGGCCATCGGATTACCCTCGGGGACGGCAAAGACGGGCTCGGGAGATTTCTTCTCTTTCACTTCGCTCATGCTGTATAAGGCGCGGACGTTCGCAGGGGGTGTCGAGCCTTTCGGCCTCGAGGGTTAATCCCGTGCTACTGCTCACGCGCTGAACGAAAGCACTCTAGCACGCCTGAGAACGGATGAAAAGCGGTAGCGGAAGACCGGGAAATCTGCTAGAATGTGAAGAATGGTGATTACGCATCACGGCGGGCAGTGCTTCAAGGTCACCTTCGGCGACCTGACGCTCGTTTTCGACCCCATCTCCAAGAAGAGCAAGCTCGAGCCGATCCGCTTCGGGGCGGATATCGCGCTCGTCTCTCGGAACGCTCCTGACTACAACGGCATTGAGGAGGCCACCTACGGGGAGAAGAAGCCCTTCGTCATCGACGGCCCGGGCGAGTATGAATACCGGGGCGTGGAGGTGCAGGGATTCCTCACCAAAGGCTTCAACACCGTCTACTCGGTCGCGCTCGAGGGCATGACGCTGCTGCACCTCGGCGCTCTCACGGAGCAGGAACTCTCCAAGGAGGCGCGCGAGGCGATCGGCGAGGTCGATGTCCTCTTTCTGCCGGTGGGCGGGGGGACTCTGGGCGCCAAGGAGGCCTCGGCGCTCGCCTCCTCGCTCTCGCCGCACGTCATCGTGCCCATGCGCTACGACGCGGCGGCGCTCAAGGATTTCCTCAAGGAGGAGGGCGGCGCCGAGGAGGAAACCGAGAAATTGACGCTCAAGAAGAAGGACGCGGCGAGCAAGGACGGTGCTATAATCGTGCTGAAGCCATGAAGCCTCTCGCGCACCATCTCGCTGCGGTCCGCGCCAAGCCGCCCCACGTCCGCAAGCAGATCGCCTTCGCGCTCGCGGGGGGAGCGACCGCGCTCATCGCGCTCCTCTGGCTGGCCGCCTCGCTCGCGAGCGGCGCTTTCCGCATCGCGGACACCTCCTATGCCGACGCGGGCGCCGAGCCTGCCCCTGCCCCTGCGCCGGCGGGGAGCTCGCTGCTCGGCGCCGCGGCCGCGGCGCTCGCGGGGAGCTCGACCGCTGCGCAGCTCGAGGTCGTGAGCCAGGGGAACGAGCCCGACAACGCGCCCGCGCCTGCGGCGCCCCAAGAGAACGTCATCCCGTTCTAGATAATTTCTCATAATGGCGAAAGGGAAGAACACGGCAGAGAGCGCGGCGCCGGCGGGGAACGCCTCAAGCATCATCGACCAGCCGATCATCGGCGAGATGCGCGCCAGCTATCTCGATTACGCGATGAGCGTGATCACCGCGCGCGCGCTGCCGGACGTGCGCGACGGCTTGAAGCCCGTGCATCGCCGCATCCTCTACACGATGAAGGAGGCCGGGCTCGTACCCTCCGCCAAGTTCCGCAAGTCGGCGACGGTGGTCGGCGACGTGCTCGGCAAGTACCACCCGCACGGCGACGCCTCGGTCTACGACGCGATGACGAAGCTCGCGCAGGAATTCAATACGCGCTACCCCTTGGTGCTGGGGCAGGGCAACTTCGGCTCCATCGACGGGGACAGCCCGGCAGCGTACCGCTACACCGAGGCCAAGATGTCGCGCCTGGCCGAGCTCATGCTCGCCGACCTCGACAAGGAGACCGTCTCCTGGCAGCCCAACTACGACGCGACCAAAGAGGAACCCACCGTCCTGCCCGCGGCGGCGCCCAATCTCCTCCTCAACGGGACGCTCGGCATCGCGGTCGGGATGGCGACCAATATCCCGCCGCACAACCTGCGCGAGGTCGTCGCGGCCGCCGCGCACCTGATCGACAACCCCGAGGCCTCGAGCGAGGATCTCTTGGAGTTCGTGAAGGGGCCGGATTTCCCGCTCGGGGGCATCGCCTTCAATCAGAGCGATCTCAAGCACGCGTATGCCTCGGGACGCGGCCCGGTCGTCGTGCGCGGCGAGGCGGAGATAGTCGAGGAGGGCGCCAAGGACACCCGCATCGTCATCACCTCGATCCCGTTCCGCGTCAACAAGGCCGAGCTCATCGAGAAGATCGCCGCGCTCGTCGCCGAGAAGCGGCTCGAGGGCGTCCGCGACCTGCGCGACGAGTCCACCGACGACATCCGCATCGTCGTCGAGCTCAAGGGCACCGCGCACCCGCAGGCGGTGCTCAACAATCTCTATAAATATACGCAGCTCGAGGAGGCCTTCCACTACAACATGCTCGCGCTGGTCGACGGCGTGCCGCAGACCCTCTCGCTCAAGAGCATGCTCGAGCATTTCGTCGAGCACCGCCGCGAGGTGGTCAAGAGGCGCACGGAGTTCGACCTGCGGGAGGCGCAGGCGCGCGAGCACATCCTCCTCGGGCTCTCCAAGGCGCTCGACCATATCGACGAGGTCATCACTAT
The DNA here is from genome assembly GCA_035547315.1 of Minisyncoccota bacterium. GTDB lineage: Bacteria > Patescibacteriota > Minisyncoccia > Phycocordibacterales > Phycocordibacteraceae > C7867-001. Next base: position 8,989 of record DASZVH010000013.1, on the reverse strand, counting down.
CATAAAGAAGAGCGAGGACGTCCCGGCCGCGAGCCAGGCGCTCCAGAAGAAATTCAAGTTCTCTGAACTGCAGGCCGCCGCGATCCTCGAGATGCGGCTCAGCAAGCTCGCGGGGCTCGAGCGCAAGAAGATCGAGGACGAACTCAAAGAGGTCGAAGAGCTGATCAAGAAACTGCAGCACATCCTCTCCTCCGCCAAGACCATCCTCAAGGTAATCAAGGAGGAACTCCTCGCGCTCGGCGAGAAGTTCGGCGACGAACGCCGCACCAAGATCGTCAAAGGCGGCGTGAAGAACATCTCCGTGGAAGACCTCGTGCCGGACGAGGAGTCGGTCTTGCTGCTCACCGCCGGCGGATACGTCAAGCGCACCAACCCGGCGGAGTATCGCGCGCAGAAGCGCGGCGGGGTGGGCGTCGTCGATATCGCGACCAAGGAGGAGGACGTCGTAACGCACTTCCTCAAGGCGTCGGCGCATTCCGACCTCCTCTTCTTCACCGATTACGGCAAGGCGTATCAGCTCAAGATGTACGATCTCCCGGAGGGCAAACGCGCGACCAAGGGCAAGTCCATCATGAACTTCCTCCCGCTCGCGGGCGAGGAGAGGGTCACGAGCATCCTGCCGGTCCCCAAGGGCGCCGCGCGCGAAGCGCTCTCGGTCCTCTTCGTCACCCGCGAGGGCGTGGTGAAGCGCGTCGCCGCTAAGAGTTTTGCCGACGTGCGCAAGTCGGGCATCATCGCGATCAATCTCAAGACGGGCGACAAGCTCGTCTCCGCCTCGCTCGCGGCCGAGGGCGATACCGTCTCCCTGGTCTCCGCCAAGGGGCAGAGCATCCGGTTCGAGATCGAGGACGTGCGCGAGATGGGCCGCACCGCCGGCGGCGTGCGCGGCATGAGCGTGAAGAAGGGCGACGAAGTAGTCTCGGCGGAGGTCATCCCGACGGCGCAGGCCACGGGCGCCGCGCTCCTCGTCGTGATGGAGAAGGGCTACGGCAAGCACACGCCGATCGAGGAATACAAAGTGCAGGGTAGGGGCGGCTCGGGCATCAAGACCGCGGAGGTGACCGCGAAGACGGGCGAGATCATCGGCGCTAAAGTGCTCACCGGCGAGTTTGCCGAGGATGAGATCGTCGTCATTTCTAAAAAGGGCCAGGTCATCCGCACCAAGGTCGGCGGCATCTCCTCGCTTTCCCGCGCCACCCAGGGCGTCCGCATCATGAAGCTCTACGAGGGCGACAGCATCGCCTCCATGGTCGCTCTCTAGCAAACGGTCGACTACCTCTCCATTTGGCATATCGGCGAATTCTGGTAGGGTGGGCGGCGGACAAAGGAGAAGAAGATGCACAAGGTAAGAATCTTTTTGCGGAGCGTCCTCGACCGCTTCAAGCGGCCGATGATGCACACCCCCGGCGATCAGAAGATCTACGGCGAAGCGGTCGATCGGCTGCTGCGCGAGCTGCGCAGCATCGCCAAAGAGGGCGTGGACGAGCGATCGCGCGCGCTGTGGGCGGAGATACTGAAGTTCCTCGATCAGTACCAGCGGTACCATCAGGGCTTCCCCGATCTCGACGAGCTCTTCAAGTTCATCGGGCATAAGATCGAAAATCCCGATCGGATGCTCGACGCGCCCCCGCGGCTCCATGTGCCCACCTCGACCATTCTGGGGCCGCAGAAGATCTAGAGAAGAGCCGCGCCGCCCCGGCGGCGCGGCTCTTTCCGGAGCGGCCCGTATCCTTTTACTCTTTCCGGCGGTATATATGAAGTGGGGATGAAAGGAGGCGAAGATGCGAATAGACGTCCTCGATGTGGTGGCGAAAAAAGCGATCCCGCAGCCGCACCGGTCCACATACCTACACCTGCCGTCAGGCGACATCGAACGCCGGGCGAGAATGATTCTCGCTTGGGTCGATAGAAACCCCCACCTCTCCGAGGAGGAGAGGAGGGAATGTCGGCGGGCGCTCGAAGACTTCGCGTAGTTGATAACGGGCCGCCCGAGGGGCGGCCCGTGTTATTTTCAATAGGTATGAGCGCGCGTTTCGCCGACCCGCAGGAGAACTTGCTCCAGCTCCCGCTGCGCGAGGGGATGAAAGTCGCGGACTTCGGCGCCGGGACCGGGCACTACGCCTTCGCCGCCGCGGCCGCAGTGGGCGAGCAGGGCCGCGTCTACGCGATCGACGTCCAGCCGGAGGTCGTCGCGCATTTGAAGAATCTCGCCCGCGCGCAGCGCCGGCATAATCTCGAGGCGCTCTGGGGCGACGTCGAGCGCGCGGGCGGCACCGGCCTGCGCGACCGCTCGCTCGACGCCGCGGTGGTTTCCAATCTCCTCTTCCAGATCCCGCATACGGCCGGACTCCTCGCGGAGATCCGGCGCACCCTCAAGCCCGGCGGCAAGGTGCTGGTGATCGACTGGGCCGGCGCGTATGGCGGCATGGGCCCCGCGCCGCACCTCGTCTTCTCCGAGCATCAGGCGGAGCAGCTCTTTATCGGCGGCGGCTTCCACAAGGTCAAGTCCATCCGCGCAGGACCGCACCACTACGGCATCGTCTTCACCGCACCCGAGGTATGAAGATATCCCTCTTCCAGGGCGTCCTGCTCGGGGTCTTCGGCCTCGCGGCGCTTGTCGGGCTGATCGTCTTCGCCACCTATACCGCGGGCCCCGGCAAGAACGGCGTGGGCGCCGTGGTCATTTGGGGCACCTTCCCTCAGCAGGAGATGCAGGCGGCGCTCACCGCCGCGGTCAAGAACGACCAGAGCCTCAAGAGCGTCACCTATGTGCAGAAAGACGCGGCGACCTTCGACCAGGGGCTCGTCTCGGCGATCGCGGCGGGGCAGAGCCCCGACCTCGTCATCCTCTCGCAGGAGGATCTCCAGACGCTCGCCTCCGCGCTCGCGCCGATCCCCGCCGCCTCGCTCTCGGCCGCGACGTTCGCCGCCGACTTCACCGCCGGCGCGAGCATCTGGCAGATACCCGGGGGCGGCACCTACGGCGTGCCTTTCCTCATCGACCCGCTGATCCTCTTCGCCAACGAGCCGCTCCTCTCCTCGGCGGGCATCGCGCAGATCCCCTCGACCTGGGAGGCGATGACCGGCCTCGTGCCCAAGCTCGCGCTCTCGGGGAAGAACAATGCGCTCTCGCAGGAACTCATCGCGCTCGGGACCTACGGCAATGTCACCGACGCGCGCGCGATCCTCTCCGCGCTCTTCTTCCAGGCCGGGGTGCCGCTTGCGGCCCGGCAGACGAGCGGCGCGATTGCGGCCGACCTCGGGCTCTCGGCGCAGGACAACGGGACGCCGGCGGGGGAGGCGGTGCTGCGCTTTTACACCCAGTTTGCCGACCCCTCCAAGGTCTCTTACACCTGGAACGCCTCGCTGCCGCCCTCCATCCAGGCCTTCGCCGCCGGCGACACGGCGCTCTACCTCGGCTACGCCTCGGAGGCGGCGTACCTTGCCGCCGCCAACCCGAATCTCGCCTTCGCGCCGGCGCCGCTCCCGCAGCCGGCGGACGCCTCCGTCAAAGCGACCTACGGCCGGATCTACGCGTTCGCCATCCCGCGGGGGGCCGGCAACCCGAGCGGCGCCCTCGCCGCGGCGGGCGCGCTCGTCTCGGCGGCCAACGACGCCGCGGCGGCCGGCGCGACGGGGCTCGCTCCCGCGCTGCGCTCGCTCCTCTCCGCGCCGCCTGCCGACCCGCTCGGCGCCGCGGCGTACGCCGCGGCGCTCTATGCGCGCGGCTGGCTATCCCCAGCGCCCGCTGCGACCGACCAGATCTTCTCGAGTATGATAGGGAGCGTGGACAGCGGCCAGCTCGATATCAGCGCTGCGCTCGGCAACGCCCAGAGCGCGCTCAACGCGCTCCTCCAATGAGACGCCTCCTCCCGCTCGCGCTCGCGACGCTCCTCTTCGCCGCTTCGGCGCAGGCGCAGAGCGTTTGCACTCCCAACTCGATCCCGACCGGCGGGTCCTGCCAGACCTGCACGACCTCGTGCGTCACCGGCGACCTTTGCAATACGAGCAACTTCACTTGCCAGCCGGCGAGCACGGGAGGGAGTCCGGGCAACCCCTCCTCCGGCCTTACCGGCGGCAGTCCGGGGAATCCGACTACCGGCCTGCCGGGCGGTACTACCGGCGGCACCACGCTCATCAATCCGCTCTCGGCCGGCACGGATCTGCCGACCCTGCTGCAGGGCATTCTCGGGTTCGTGGTTAAGATCGGCGCGGTCGTGGTGGTCTTGATGCTGGTCTACGTCGGCTTCCTCTTCGCGACCGCCGGCGGCAACGAGAGCCAGATCAGTAAGGCGCGCGAGGCGCTCCTCTGGACCATCGTCGGCGCGCTCATCCTGCTTGGCGCCCAAGCGATCGCGAGCGGCATCCAGGCCACCGCGCAGGCGCTCTCTACGGGAACATGACCTTCGCCGCCTGGGTCAACGCGCTCCTCGGGCTCGTCAATACGGTGGCCGCGCCGGCGATCGTGACGCTCGCGTTCATCGTCTTCCTCTGGGGCGTGGTGAACTACTTCTTCCTCAACGGCGGCAACGAGGACAAGCGCGTGGAGGGCCGCCAGTTCATGATCTGGGGCATTCTCGGCATGGTACTCTTATTCGGAGTCTGGGGCGTGGTGAATCTCATCGTCGCCACTCTCGGCTTTTCATCCTAATCGCTATGGATATCCAGCTCGGCATCACCCTCGGCTCCGGCCCCGCCTGCGGGCAGCTTTGCGACCTCGCCTCGACGGTCCTCTACCTTATCAACAGCGTGGCGGTGCCGCTCATCTTCGCGCTCGCGTTCATCGTCTTCATCTGGGGCGTGGCGAAGGCCTACATCTTCTCGGGCGGGGAGGCGGAGGCGGTCTCCGAGGGCCACCGGCTCATCCTCTGGGGCATCATCGCCTTCGCGGTGATGATCTCCCTGTGGGGGCTGGTCAATGTCGTCGCCGACACCTTCGGCCTTGCCGGCTACGGGGCGCCGCCTCTGCCGCAGTCGGACGGCGGCTCCCTCTTCACCCTATGAGCCGAGCGCTCCCGGGCGTGGCGCTCGCGCTCGCGCTCGCGCTTACCCCTGCGCTCGGGAGCGTGGCGCAGGCGCAGGTGGCCTGCCCCACGAGCTGCCCGGGCTCCTGCAACCCGACCACGGGCGTCTGTCTCTCGGGCGGCTCGGGGCAGGGGCAGTTCTTCGACGGCAGCAGCGGCAGCTCATACCCGCTCGGCGGGGGCAGCGGCATCGTCTCGGGCGGCGGCTTCCCGACCCCCAACACCTCCGAGCTCCAGCAATACACCGGCTCGCTCACCAGCTTCGTCAATACCGCGCTCGTGCCCGTCTTGGTCGCGATCGCCTTCATCATGTTCCTCTGGGGCGTCGCCAACGCCTATATCCTCCATCCGGGGGACGAGGAGCGCCGCAAGTCGGGCCACCAATTCATCCTCTGGGGGATCATCGGCTTCGTCGTCATTTTCTCGGTCTGGGGGCTGGTCAATCTGGTAAGCGACGCGCTCGGCCTCTCGGGCGCCGCCGCGCCGCCGCCGCCGGGGGCGAGCTCCTCCTACGGTTCCTACGGCTCGGGCGGCTCCGGATTCGTCTTTTAAGCTATCCACACGCCGCGATTGACCGGGCGGCTCTGGGCGCTAGACTTGCTTGTATCAGCCTAACCATGTCCATGAACAAACTTCGCGTCCCGCTTGCCGCTCTTGCCGCCTTCGCCCTCCCGCTCACCTCCTTCGCCGCGATCAACAACATCGCCGACGCGGGCTCTTTCATCATCAACACCATCAATAACGTGCTCGTGCCGGTGCTCTTCGCGCTCGCGTTCATCGTCTTCCTTTGGGGAGCATTCGACACCTTCATCCTCGGCGCGAATTCCGAAGAGACCAAAGAGCGCGGCAAGAACCTCATGCTCTGGGGCTTGATCGGCTTCTTCGTGATGGTCTCGATCTGGGGCCTCGTGAACATCCTCACCGGTACCATCTCCTTCGGCAACAACTCCGGGCCGAGCACGGTCCCGCAGACCGGCGTCCAGATCGGGCAATAGCCGATGTCGGTACTCGACTCGTTTCTCGCCAAGGTCGTCACCCAGATCGTCAACCCGATCATCCTGCTCCTCGCGGCCGGCGCGTTTATCGCCTTCCTCTGGGGCGTGTTCGAGTTCATCAGGAGCGCGGGCGACGCCTCGGCGCGCGCGGAGGGGCAGCGCGCTATCCTCTGGGGCATCGTGGGGCTCGTGATAATCTTCGGCGTCTACGGCATCCTCAATCTCGCGCTCGGGACCTTCGGGCTCCAGCCGATCGCCCCGGCGACGCAGTAGCCGGCAGTATGAAAAGAAGAAGCGGCGCCCCAAAAGGGCGCCGCTTTGTTTCCTTTACGGCCGCGGAGGGCAGTGCCCCCATGGACGCAAGAAATAGGTCACGCGTGCGGATCCGTGGTTCGAACGGAATCCCCACACGCTCACGCTTCCCGGCATCCCCGGATACCACACGGCCCCGTCTTTGTAGAGCGTGTAGTCTCCTGCGGGCGGCAATGGGTAGATACAGGTATCCATTCCCGCGATCGGCCCCGTGCTCGCTTGCGTGACCGCCTTGTCGTCGAAGGAACATCGCTGCTCCTTGTCTGAGAAGGCGGCACAGCGCGACATGCGCTCCGAGAAAGAACTCGGAACGAAGGTCTGCCACCATCCCGTGAACGTGCCGACCGGCACGAAGACGAGGATGAGCGCGGCGGTAAGGAGCAGGATCGCGCCGGCTGAGGCCGCCTTCCAGGTCTTTTTGCTCTCGAACAGGAGCCCGATGCCCGCGACTGCGGCGAGCGCCAGGAGCACGATGCCGAGCAATGGCATGAGCCAGAGCGCAGCAACGATTCCGATGAGAGCGAAAAGCCCGGCGACCCCATACCAGCCCTTTCCGGGCGGGCTAGTGCCGAACCAGTCTTCGCGATCTCGCTTCTCTTCCTTTTCGGTTTCCGGCTTCTCGCCGTGTGCTTCCCGTAGTTCGCGTTTGAGCCGACTGGGATCGGAATAACCGCCTCTGCCGAGCATATTGAACGCGAAGTATAAGAGCAGCAGCACGAAGATCGGAAGGCCGACAATGAAGGTCCAGGTCAGCCACGTCATGGCGTGGCCCCCTGTGCGGGCGGCTGCGTCTGCTGCGCTACCGGTTTGCTGGGCTTCGGCGATGTGGCGAGATTCGCGGCGGCTTTCGCCACCACGCCCGCAGCCGCGCCGCCAAGATCGTTCGCCTCAATGATGAGCGCGGCCGGATTCTTGGATGCCTCAACGATGGAGTCGAATTGCGCGACTGCAAGCCCCGCTTCTCCCGCAGACTGGATGACATCCAGGCGCGATTTGAGCGAATTTGCTTCGGCTTTTCCGACCATTTCGATAACATCGGCCTGGGCTTTACCCGCAAGTCGGGTGGCCTCCGCCTCTTTCTTGGCGCGGAATGCGGCGCTCGCCGCCTCGTTGTTCTTCTGTTCGGCATCGCCGGACATTTGGACTTTCCGAAGCTCGGCCGCACGGAGCGTTACTCCATAATGGCCTTTGAGGCCCCGATCGTACCACGGCGTCGTGTCTCCCGAAGGATCATCGGGAAGACGATCGTTCAACAGGCACATCGGCGCCGAAAAGTCCTTCTGATCCGCGGACGCAGCCTTGGATTCCGACTGCAAGTCCTCATACGAGTTCTTGCCGACGTGATCCTTGGCCTCGCGGTCCGTCGCCGCGCCTACGCGGTTCAGCCACTCGGCTGTCCGAAAAAGCGCTTTGTAGGGATTATTGATGCCTATGGTCCGGTTGTACTCGATCCAAACCTCGAGCGATTCTTTGTCCCCGGTCTTAAGCTGCCGGATGACCGCCAGATATGTGAAATCGTTCACATAGATGAAGTCGGTCGGCTCGTGCCGTGACCAGATCTTTTCCTCGCCGTCTTTGCCGAGTTGAAGTTCGGCCCACTCGAATTTGTACCAAAGCACTTTCCGGAACGGCGGAATGCCGACCCAGTAAGCGCCGAGGAATCGTTCGAACCAGAACCGATCGTCGTATCGCTCTTCCAAGGCGCGAGCATCTCCTCCGGCTTCAGAGAAGTCCTTCCAATCGTTTTGGAGAACTTCCCAAGGCGGGGAGCTGTCCTTATACCAAGGCTTTCGAGGATCGTTGAGATGAAAGCCGTGATACGACATGACCAGATGGTCGAATGTCTTGCCGCGCATGATTGCCTTAACGGTACCCTCTTGCACGAATGTGAAGAGGATGTTGCGCCGCGCGAGCGAATAACAGAGAAGCAAGAACAAGCCGAGCACCACCGCAAGATCTCCTGCGGCAGCAGCCCCGATATAGACGTAGTTCATTTCTACCTCCTTCAAGGATCTGATTCCCGAAGTCTATAGTACAAAATACTATAGTATTGTCAAGTGCTGGGGGAGGGAGTCGAACCCTCAACTCTTGCGAGACATGGTCCTAAGCCATGCGCGTATGCCAGTTCCGCCACCCCAGCGTTTGCGAACAAGAAAACTATAGCAGTCCGCCCACCAGGGCTCGAACCTGGGACCCACTGCTTAAGAGGCAGTTGCTCTACCAACTGAGCTATGGGCGGATTTTCTTTTTATAGCACAATCTGGTGCCGAGGGTGAGACTCGAACTCACACGAGGGTTTTTAGGCTCTCTCAGCGTTTTAAGCGCTGTGCGTCTGCCATTCCGCCACCTCGGCGTATCACTATTCTATCGCGAGAGGCCCGAGCGGGAATCGAACCCGCGCAATAACGGTTTTGCAGACCGTCGCGTTACCACTTCGCCATCGGGCCCTGCCTGGCGGCAGGCGTCTCCCGATATTAGCGCACCGCGGGCTCTAAGGCGAAGTCGACGGAGGGCAGCGGGCGCAGGCGGGTGCGGCTCTTCAGGTGCTCGGAGAAGTCGTGCCGCCCCCGCGCGAGGAAGGCGAGCGCGGCGCGCGCCTCGCTCTCGGGGAAGACGCTCACGTAGACCACCGCGCGCGCGCCGCGCGCCGCGCTCTGC
>DASZVH010000012.1:0-48524 GCA_035547315.1 Minisyncoccota bacterium | reverse complement strand
ACCTTACGGCGCATGGCAAGACGTCGATTCAGTGGTGAGGCGGTCGGGATTGCTCGGACGAGGTTCTTGTGTTCTACTCGCGATAGGAGTAGCTCATTTACGGAGGTATATATGGCTACGTCTGAAGAAGTGGCGGCAATGCAAAAAGAAGCCGCGTACGTCACCTCATACGGAGAGGATTTCTTTCTCGAGAATCTTGAAAAGATCCTTTCCAACGATCCTGGCGCCATTTTCGTCGCGATCGATGTTGATCACCATAGCTTCGTGACAGGCGTCTCACGGAAAGAGGTGCACGACAAAGCCGACAAAAACTTTCCTGCAGGAAGCAGGGCATATGTCAGGGGCATCAAAGAAATCTCTCCTGACGTAGTAGGGAATCGTGACCGTGAAGGACCCTGCGGTTTCTGTTATCGGTCCATAGGCACATAATATGGCGGCGGGTTTCATAGCTCGCCGCCCATTCTTTTATATCCCGGGCTTCCCTTCGGGCGGCTGCGCATGATACCGTGCGCGCAGACAGCTGATGAAAGGAGAGAGATATGGAAAGGTTGCAGGGATCGGTGGTCGTACTCCTCATGCTCGACGGAGTGGCGACCGTGACGGTCTTCTCGGTCTGGCTCTTGCGGACCATGCACTACCGGCGGCTTATCGACGCGCTGTACGAGATCCTCGAATACACGCGGTTCAAGACGGCGTGCGAGGCGCGCGAGGCGTACCTCGCGGCCGGCTCCGGCTGGCGCTATTCGCTCGAGGATTTCGTCTACGTGCTCGGGTGCTTCGAGCGACAGCATGCCGCCACGGTGCGCGAGCGGACCGGATGCCTCTGCGGGAGCTGCGAGAAGGAATACGCGCTCTCGTTTCATATCCGGCGGCGGGACCGCCGGAAAAAGAGCCGGAGCGCCTGGCTCGAGGCCGGAGAGCTCGTCCCGATACGGGCCTAGCGAGACCCGCGCGGACATCCGCGCGGGTTTTACATTCCGGGCCGTTCTGCTATATTGGCCGTACGCCTTCCGGGGCTTTTTATTTTACGTACTCGTCAGAAACCATCATGCCAACCCGCGATTACCCGCTCGAGAAAGTCCGCAACTTCGGCATCGTCGCCCACGTCGACGCGGGCAAGACGACCACGACCGAGCGCGTCCTCTTCTATACGGGCTCCCAGCACAAGATCGGCGAGGTGCACGAGGGCGACACCACCACCGACTGGATGGAGCAGGAGAAGGAGCGCGGCATCACCATCACCGCCGCCGCCATCACCTGTTTCTGGAGCAAGACGGACGAACCGGACAAGAAAGACCCGGCCAAGAAGATCCGCTTCAATATCATCGATACCCCCGGGCATATCGACTTCACCGTGGAGGTGAAGCGCTCTCTGCGCGTGCTCGACGGCGCGGTCGTCGTCTTCGACGGCGTCGCCGGCGTCGAGCCGCAGAGCGAGACCAACTGGCGCTACGCCGACGAGGCGAACGTGCCGCGCCTCTGCTTCATCAATAAGATCGATCGCACGGGCGCCTCCTTCGAGCGCTCCTACGCGACCATTCTCGACCGCCTTTCCAAGAAGGCGGTGCGCATGCAGCTCCCCATGGGCGAGGAGAGCGACAACACCGGCGTCATCGACCTCCTCACGATGCGGTCCTACACCTTCACCGGCAACATGGGGGAGGAGGTCGTGGCGGGGGAGATCCCGGCCGGCCAGCTCGAAGACGCGAAGAAGTTCCGCGCCGAGCTTATCGAGCGCATCGTCGAGCACGACGACGCCGCGATGGCCGGCTATCTCGAGGGCACGGAGCCCTCGATCGAGGAGCTGAAGAAGATTCTGCGCAAAGCGGTGATCGCCAACGGCATTTTCCCCGTCTTCACCGGCTCCGCGCTCAAGAACAAGGGCGTGCAGCTCGTCCTCGACGCGGTCGTCGACTATCTGCCCTCGCCGCTCGACCTCCCGCCGGTCAAAGGCATCAACCCCAAGACGGGCGAAGAGCTCGTGCGCTACGCCTCCGACGACGAGCCCTTCACCGCGCTCGCCTTCAAGCTCCAGGCCGACCCGTTCGTGGGCCAGCTGACCTTCTTCCGCGTCTACGCGGGCTTCTTGGAGTCCGGCTCCTATCTCTATAACGCGACGACCGGCACCAAGGAGCGCGTCGGCCGCATCGTGCGGCTCCAGGCCGACAAGCGCGAAGAGGTGAAGCAGGTTTTCGCGGGCGAGATCGCCGCGGCGGTGGGCCTCAAGGACACCAAGACCTCGCATACGCTCTGCTCCGAGGACTCGCCGATACTCCTCGAGTCGATCAAATTCCCCGAGCCGGTCGTGTCGCTGCGGATCGAGCCCAAGACCAAGGCCGACCAGGAGAAGATGGGCTTGGCGCTCCGGAAGCTCTCCGACGAGGACCCGACCTTCCGCGTCACGAGCGACGAGGAGACGGGCGAGACCTTGATCAGCGGCATGGGCGAACTCCACCTCGAGATCCTCGTCGACCGCATGAAGCGCGAGTTCAACGTCGCGGCGGACGTCGGCAAGCCGCAGGTGGCGTACCGCGAGACCATCCAGGGCTCGGCGGAGGCCGAGGGCAAATACATCAAGCAGACGGGCGGCCGCGGCCAATACGGCCACGTTAAGATCAAGATGAAGAAGATGGAGCCGCTCGACCCGGAGGCCAAGATCGCCAAGAACGTCACCCGCGAAGACCATTTCGAGTTCATCAACAACATCAAGGGCGGCGTCGTCCCGCAGGAGTACATCCCCGCGGTGGAGAAGGGCGTGCGCGAGGCGATGGATCGCGGCTTCCTCGCCGGCTTCCCGATGGTCGACGTCTCGATCGACCTCTACGACGGTTCGTACCACGACGTCGACTCCTCGGAGATCGCCTTCAAGATCGCGGCCTCGATGGCATTCCAGGAAGCGGCGGGCAAGGCCAAGGCGGTCCTCCTCGAGCCCATCATGAAGGTCGAGGTCGTCGTTCCGGAGCAGTTCATGGGCGACATCACCGGCTCGCTCTCAGGCAAGCGCGGCGCGATCGAGGGCCTCGAGGATCGCGGCCAGAACAAGGCCATCCACGCCAAAGTCCCGCTCTCCGAGATGTTCGGCTACACCACCACGCTGCGCTCCATGACCGAGGGGCGCGGGAGCATGACCATGGAGTTCGACCATTACGACGTCGTGCCGCAGAACGTCGCGGCCGATATCATCGCGAGCCGAAAGTAATTCCGGCTGCTACGATACGGGGGTGGGGGAGCTCGCACTCTTCGTCGGCGGTTTTGCGGCAGGCGTCTTCGCGCGCAGCGTCTACGAGTTCGGCGCGGCGCCGTTTGTTTTTATCGCGATGCTCGCGGTGCTCTGCACCGCCGCGTATTTCTTGAAGCCGCGGCGGGCCTATGCGCTCGCCGCGCTGTTCGTTTCCCTCATCCTCGCCGGTATGCTGCGCAGCGCGCTTGCGGACACGGCGCCGCCCCCGGTCTTCGCCGCCGAGGTGAAGCAGCGCGTCACCTACGAGGGCGTCGTCGTCGGCTCGCCCGCGCTCAAGGATGCGACCCAGCAGGCGGAGGTCGCGGTCGACGAGAGCGGCGCCTCGACCCGGATCCTCGTCACCGCCGCCCGTTATCCGACATTCTCCGCCGGCGAGCGCGTGCAAGTCTCGGGCACGCTCGAAGAGCCGCAGGCCTTCGCGGATGATAACGGGAGAGTGTTCCGCTACGACCGGTACCTCGCCCGCGAAGGCATCCGCTTCACCATGTTCGGCTCTCTCGCGCCGCGCGCGCCGGCGCCCTGGTACTCGCTGCCCGCGCTCTTGGCCCGGATCAAGAGTGCGTTTCTCGCCGGGCTCGACCGCGCGCTCCCCGAGCCAGACGCCTCGCTCGCCGGCGGCATCGTCATCGGCGGCAAGCAGGGGCTCGGCGACGCGCTGCTCGCCGACTTCACCCGCTCGGGGCTCGTGCAGATCATCGTCCTCTCCGGCTATAACGTGATGATCGTGGCCGAGGGCGTCCTGATCGCGCTCGCCGCGCTCAAGCTGCCGCGCCGCGCCGCCGCGGCAGCGGCCGGCGCGGCCGTGCTCCTCTTCGTCCTTATCGCGGGCGCCTCCTCCACCGCGCTGCGCGCGCTCCTCATGGCCCTCATCGCGCTCTATGCCCGCGCGAGCGGCCGCAGTTACGCCGCGGGGCGTGCGCTCTTCCTGGTGGTCTTCCTCATGCTGCTGTGGCGGCCGCTCACGCTCGCGTTCGACCCCTCCTTCGGCCTTTCCGTCGCGGCGACCGCCGGACTCATCTGGCTCTCGCCCGCGATCGAGCTGCGGCTCGCCGCGCTGCGGAGCGCCTTCTGGCGCGGCGCGCTCGCGACGACGCTCGCCGCCCAGCTCGCCGTCTGGCCGCTCCTGCTCTATGAGACCGGCAACTTCTCGCCCCTCTCGATCCCCGCCAATCTCCTGGTGCTGCCGGTGGTGCCCGCGGCGATGGCCGCGGCGGCGCTCGCGGGGCTCGGTGGGATGGTCCTCGGCCCGCTCGCCTCCGCCTCCGCGCTGCCGGCGTATCTCGCGACCCGCTTCATTATCGGCGTGGCGCGCGCGACCGCCGCGCTCCCCTTCGCCGCGTTCGCGCTGCCCGCCTTTCCCTTCGTATTCGTCCTCTTCGCCTACGGCGCTTTGGCGCTCATCGCCTCTTCAAAACGCTTCTCGCAGACAGCCCAATTGAGATTGTCGAAGAAAGCGTCGATATAGCTTCCCTTCTCCGCCGGCTTGTAGTCGACCATGTAGGCGTGCTCCCAGAGGTCGAGCGCGAGGATAATCGGCAGCCCGGCCAATTGCCCGAGCTCGTGATCGCCGACAAAGGTGGTGTGGAGCGTCGCTCCGCGCGGGTCGTAGTAGACGTTGACCCAGCCGATGCCGCGCATCCCCGCGACCGCTCGGATGTGCTTCAAGAAATTCTCGCCGCTGCCGTACTTCTCCTCCGCCGCTTTGGCGAGCGCGCTCTTAGGGTCGCCGGCTTTCTCCCCCTCGAACTGGGTGAAGTAATACTCGTGCATGCGCATGCCGTCGAACTCGAAGGAAAAGCGCCGCCGCATCTCGGCCATCGCGTATCTGTCGCCCTCGCTCGCCTTATCGCCATAGGCCTCGTAGCCCTTGAGGGTCTCGGCGATGAGATTCACGTGCTTGACGTAGCCCTCGTAGAGCCCCAGGTGCACCTTGATCTGTTCGGACGAGAGGCCCTTAAGCTCCGGCAGCTCGAACTTCTTGGCTTCGTAGGTCATATAGCGCAACGATAGCACGGGCACGGGGAGGACTTGTGAAGAAATGCGGGCGTTCTATACTGAGAGGGTACCAATTTAACCACTCAATATGTTCGAGAAGCTAAACTCGTTCGGCAAAGTCAAGGTGGAGACCGAGGACGGAGAGGTCGCGGAAAAAGAACTGTATAAAATGATCGATAAGCACGGCGACCCGCATATCGGTTCGACCCCGAAAGAAGCCCAGCAGAAAATGACCGAGGCGAACGAGGGATACCAATAGTCAGGTTGGGGAAAGAAGGAGGCGCTCCTTTTCAGGAGCGCCTTTTTCAATTCACTCGAGCCGGCGGTGTGAGGTTCGCGAGGGCCGCCAGAATGATCGTTTCGGCGGACCCGGCAACGTAATCGAGCTGCCGCACGGTTGCCCGAGGGTACTTCTTTCGAGCCCTCCGCATGGCCCGCCTGAGCAGGCTCTCGACGGCGCTTCGGGCATGTTCCTGTCCCAGCGCCTCGGCCTGCTCGGTAGTTCGAGCCATCATTTCCTTGAAGAGACCGCGCATCGCATCACCCGTTTTGTTTTCGTTTCTGAACTGTTTATAGCATGATTTCGATAATCTCGCAATGCCTCCCCGCACGCGGTATCGTAACCAGGTGAATCGGCGGCTCGCGGCCCTCATGTTTTTTCTCGCGCTCGTCGTCGCGGATGTTTTCGTATGGCGGCAGGTCGAGGCGCCGCGGGGATTGGTAGTGCGGGTGCTCATGCCCGGCGCGGTATTGGTGACGGCGCCCTCGGGGCGCACGCTCCTCTACGGTGCGGGGCCCGATGCCTCGATCTTGCGCGCGCTCGGCGAGGCGCTGCCTTATGGGGAGCGGCGTCTCGATATCATCGTCGAGGCCGCGCCCGCAACGGCGGAAGCGGGCGGCTTGCCGAGCGTGCTCGCGCGCTACCGCGTCGGGGCGCTCATCAACGCGGGAGAGGCGCCCTCCGCGGCGCTCGCGGCGGCCGAGAGCGGCGCGGGCCTCGCGCCGCGCGGCGCGGCGCGCGGGATGCGGCTTGAGCTCGGCGGCGCCGAGGCCGACGTCCTCTTTCCCGACCGCGATGTCTCGGGCGCTTCCGCCGCGGAGCAGGTCGTCGTTCTTGCGCTCCGCGCCGCTTCAAGCACCGTCCTGCTCGATGACGCGCCCGCGGCGCTCGAGCCGTATCTCGTTAAGCTAAACGAAAACGAGCCCATCCCCGGGCTCGTCATCTCTACCTCGACGCCCGCGGGCGCCTATCGCTTTTAGATCGCGCCGGCCTTCTTGAGGGTGGCGTAGGCGCCGTTCTTGCGGACGTGCTTCATCCCCTTGACCGAGACGTCGACGATAACGGTCTTATTGAGCTCGGGGACGAAAATGCGGCGTTTCTGGAGGTTGGCCTTGCGGCGGGTCTTGCCCACGGGGTTGAACTGGGTCGCGCGGGTACGGTTGGAGTACCGCCCGCCGATCTGCGTGCTTTTGCCGGTCACGATGCATTCCCGCGCCATCCGTCGTATGCTAGCATGGGCGCTTCATTATGCAACCCGGCATCGACCTCGTCTTCGCCGTCGTCATCCTCATCGTCTCGGTGATCGCGCACGAGGCCGCGCACGGCTACGCGGCCGACTGGCTCGGCGACCCGACCGCCCGCCTCGCCGGCCGGCTCACCCTCAACCCGCTCGCGCACCTCGACCCTTTCGGCTCGGTCGTCATCCCGGCTTTGCTCGTACTCTCGGGCTCGCCGCTCCTCTTCGGCTGGGCCAAGCCGGTTCCCTACAACCCGTACAATCTGCGCGCCAAGCGCTTTGGCGAGGCGCTGGTCGCGGGCGCGGGCGTCGCGACCAACATCTTCCTCGCGCTCCTTTTCGCGCTTGGAGCGCGGCTGGCCGCGGGGGAGGGCGCCGCGACCGCGGCCTCGTTCCTCGCGACCGTCTCCTTCATCAACCTGTTCCTCGGCCTCTTCAATCTCATCCCGTTCCCGCCGCTTGACGGCTACGGCGTCCTCGCGGGGCTCTTGCCCTTCTCGCTCGCGTATCCCTTGCGGCAATTCGAGGCGCGGGTGCGCGCCTACGGCGTCTTCGCGCTCGTACTCTTCCTGCTCGCGTTCTCCTATCTCCTCGCGGGACCCTTCTCCGCTCTCGTCCTTTGGCTCTTTTCCCTCCTTGTCGGCGCCTAGCCGGCTCGTGCACGGCTTTTGCCGCGTACGAGCGGCATTTCTTACGGGGCTTGCGCAGAATGTCAAGATATGGTAGGGTAGGGGCTCATGCTTACGACGAAGAAAAAGGCGCGGGTCATCAAAGGCACCGCTCGCCACGACTCCGACACCGGCTCGCCGGAGGTCCAGGTCGCGCTCCTCTCGGAGCGCATCGACGAGCTGACCAAGCACCTCAAGAAGAACGCGAAGGACTTCCACTCCCGCCGCGGCCTCTTGCAGATGGTCGCCGACCGGCGCAGCCATCTGCGCTATCTCGAGACCAACGACAAGCGCCGCTACAACGCGCTCGTCAAGAAACTCGGCCTCAAGAAGTAGGGCCCGGTTTCAGCCGGCGCGCGTGGTAGCATGTCAGTGCGGCGATGCCGCATTTTAATAAATCGGTGTCGTTCTGACACCTGATACCTAACTACCTATTTCATGGCGGTCATCAAGCATCCGGCGCAGCGCGTAGGCGTTTTCATCGACACGGCGAACCTCTACCACTCCGCCAAGCATCTCTACAAAGCGCGCGTCAACTTCGCCAACGTACTCAAGGAGGCGGTGGGGGACCGGCTCCTCGTGCGCGCGCTCGCCTACGTGGTCCGCACCGAGAGCGGCGACGAGGCCGCCTTCTTCGAGGCGCTCACCAAGATGGGCATCGAGACCAAAGTGAAAGATCTCCAGATCTTCGCCGACGGAGCGAAAAAGGCGGACTGGGACGTCGGGCTCGCTATCGACGCGGTGAAGCTCGCGCCCAAGCTCGACACGGTAGTCATCGCCTCGGGCGACGGCGACTACGTCCCCCTGATCCACTATCTCGAGAGCGGCGGCTGCCAGGTGGAGGTCATCTCCTTCGGCAAATCCTCTTCGGCCAAGCTCAAGGAGGCGGCGCACGCCTTCACCGACCTCTGCGAGGATCCGCGCAAATTCACCATCGCGGCGCGCTGAGCGGCGCGCGTGCGCTAGAATAGGAACGATGGCGGACGACGCTGCGGAGGCGCGCGGGCACCAGCCGGCAGCCGGATCACCTGAGAGCGCCGAGGGCGGCGCGGAGAAGTTCGTGCGCACCTTCGCCTCCGACGCCGAGGCGATACAGTCGGGCAAGGCGCCCGGCTTCACCAAGAAAGAGGGCGGCCCGAAAGCGCAAGGCCCGCACGACCTCGCGAGCGACACCGCGGCCGCGACGGCCGCGGCGCTTGCCGCGCCGGCTGCCGAACAGCCCGCTCCGGCCCCGCCGCCTCCGGCCCCGCCTCCGCCGGCCCCGCGCCCCGCGCCGCCGCCCTTGCCGCCCTTGCCGCCCTCGCTCGTCCCCGAGCCCCAGCGGGCGGCGGCGGAGGCGGCGGCCAGGCCCGCGCCGCTCCATACCTACACCAGCGACTTCGCCGCGGAGGTGCGGGAGCGCGAGGCTTCGCAGGCCGATATCCTCGCCGCCGAGAGCGATCGGCCGCGGCATGCGCCCGTGCTCTTCGCCGCGAAAGACTCGCGGCTCGCCGCCGCCGCGGTCGCGCTCGTGGTCGTGGGCGCGCTCGCCGCCTTCGGCGCGTATCTCTACGCCGCCCGGCCGACCACCGTCGCCGTCGCGACCGCGCCGGGCGCGCGCATCTTCGTCGACGAGCAGGAGGCGCTCGCGGGGGAGGGAGCGACGCTCGCGGCGGCCATTGAGCGCTCCGTCGCCAACCCGCCCGCCGCCAACGGCATCCGCCTGCTCACGCTCGCGAGCTCGAGCGAGTCCGTCTTCACCGCGCTCGCGCTCCCCGCCCCCGCGATCCTCCTGCGCAATCTCGAGAGCGCGGGCAGCCTCGCCGGCATCGTGAACGCGGACAACGGCGCCTCGCCTTTTTTCATCCTCTCGGTCGATTCCTACAGCGACACTTTTGCCGGCATGCTCGACTGGGAGCCTGCGATGGGCCACGACTTCGCGGCGCTCTACCCGCCCTATGCCGCGACCGGCACGCCGCCCGTCTTCCGCGACGAGACCATACTCAACCATGACGTGCGCGCCGAGCTCGACAGCCAGGGCCGCACCGTCCTGCTCTACGGCTACTTCGACCCGAGCACGCTCATCATCGCGCGCGACGAGGAGGCGCTCGCGGCCGTTCTCGACCGCCTCACCAATTCCCGCACGCAATCGCAGTAGCCGCCGCAGGGTGCTAGAATGCGCAGGCATGCACACGCAGCAATTCAAAGAGCGGCTCGAGGAGGAGAAGGGCCGCCTCGCGCGCCAGATGCAGGAGGTCGGGCGCAAGAATCCGGCCGTGCCCGACGACTTCGAGGCGCGGCCCACGCAGACCGGCAGCGAGCCCGACCTCGCCGACCAGGCGGGAGTCATCCAGAGCTACGAGGAGAACGAAGGCGTCCTGCGCGACCTCGAGGCGCGCTACGACCAGATCCTCGCGGCGCTCGCGCGGATCGAAGCGGGCACCTTCGGGAAATGCGCGGTCGGCGGCGAGGCGATCGAGCCCGAGCGCCTTGAGGCCGATCCGGCCGCCGCCACCTGCCTCGCGCATCTGCGCTAGCAAAGAGCGCCGGCCGGAGCGCTATACTGGAGCGGTGGAAGGCTCGCAGCCCCCGACCAAAGACGCCCGCGCGTCCGCGGCAGAAAAGAGAAGCGCGCCGCATACGCGGGGCTATGCCAACGTACTCGCCGCGCAGCCCATCGGCGCGGCCGCGGAGATGGTGAGCGTCGAGGCCGACCTCACGCGCGGGCTGCACGCCTTCGCGGTCGTCGGACTCGCGGATAAGGCGGTCGAGGAAGCGCGCGACCGGGTCTCGGCCGCGATACGCCACGCCGGCTATAAGCCGCCCAAGCAGCAGAATAAAAGGATCGTCCTCTCGCTCTCGCCTGCGGATTTGAAGAAGGAGGGCTCGCACTACGATGTGCCCTTGGCGCTCGCCTACCTCTGCGCCGCCGGCGATATCAGACTTCCCAAAGAGCCCGACGCGCTCTACGCGGGGGAGCTCGCGCTTGACGGCGCGCTCCGGAGCGTCCGCGGCATCCTGCCGCAGGTGCTCGCCGCAAAACGCGCGGGTATCCGCGAGGTGTTCGTCCCTCCCGGGAACGCGCAGGAGGCGCTCCTTGCCGCGGGCATGCGCGTCTACGCGCCCGCGCATCTCTCCGAGCTCATCCGGCATCTCAAGGGCGAGCGGCGCCTCGCGGCGCTCGCGCGTTCGCGCGAGCGCGCGCTCCCGCCGCCGGCGATCGATCTGGCCGAGATCAAGGGGCAGGAGAGCGCCAAGCGCGCGCTCGAGATCGCCGCCGCCGGGCGGCACAATATCGTCTTCCACGGCCCGCCGGGCACCGGCAAGACCATGCTCGCCCGCGCGCTCGCAGGGATCTTGCCGCCCTTGACGAGCGACGAGATGCTCGAGGTGACTGCCATCCACTCGACCGCGGGACTGCTCAAAGAAGGCGAGGCCGTGCACTGGCCGCCCTTCCGGGCGCCGCACCACAGCATCTCGCATGTCGCGATCGTGGGCGGCGGCGCCTTCCCCAAGGCGGGCGAGGTCACGCTCGCGCACAAGGGCGTCCTCTTCCTCGACGAGTTCCCGGAGTTCGAGTCGAGAGCGCTCGAGGCGCTGCGGCAGCCGCTTGAGGACCGGGTCGTGACCGTCTCGCGCGCCAAGGCGACGATCACCTTCCCGGCCGATTGCATGATCGTCGCCGCGATGAATCCCGCCGAGACGCTCTCCGAAGACGCGAAGACGGCGCTGCGCGCTGCGGCGCGCCAGGCGCGCAAGATCTCGCGGCCGATCGTCGACCGCCTCGACCTCTGGATCGAGGTGCCCCTCGTCCCGCACGAGACGCTCGCCGCGATGGGCGGCGGCGAGCCCTCCGTGCGCGTACGCGAGCGCGTGGTCGCCGCGCGCCTTCGCGCCGCGCGCCGCGCGAAGCGTCCCGGCGCGGCCAACGCGCAGCTCTCCGGCAAGGAGCTCGACGAGAGAAGCGGCTTCACCGGCGCGGCCAAGGAGGCGCTCATGAACGCGGCCGCCAGGCTCAATCTCTCGCCGAGAGCCTACCACCGCACCATGCGGGTCGCGCGCACGATCGCGGACCTCGCGTGCTCCGAGCTCGTCCTCCCGGCGCATCTCTTCGAGGCGCTCAACTACCGTCCGCGCGGCCTCTTCGGTTTCGAATAAAAAAATAACGCGGCCTCGGGCCGCGCATCGTTTTAAAGAAAAATCAGCCGCCGCAGGAGAAGAGGCCGGGGCGCGAGTCGAGGCTGCACAGGCCGAAGGGATTGAGCGCGCCGCGGATCTCGAAGTGCACGTGCGGGCCGGTCGCGTCGCCGGTGGTGCCGACGTAGCCGATTACCTGGCCTTGGCCGACCGACTGGCCCACCGAGACCGCGACGCCGCCGTCTTTCATGTGCGCGTAGAGCGTCTGGGTGCCGTTTGCGTGCGCGATGACGACATAGTTGCCGTAGCCGCCGTTCCACGCGCCGTTGTTCTTGGCGACGATGACGGTCCCGGCGGCGGCGGCGTGGATCGCGGTGCCGCGCGCGATAGCGAGATCCACCGCGTTCTCGCCGTGGAGCCCCTGCGAGAGCAGGGCGCCCGGCACGGGATTCTCGTAGTAGCCGTCGATCTCCGCGCCGGAGCCGCCGCGGTAGGGGTTGCCGGTCGTGTTGCTGCCGGCGCTCGCGGCGCGAACGCTCGCGGCGCTCGAGCCTTGCGCGGGCGCGGCGGGAGCCGCGGCGAGCTCTCCGTTGGGGATGATGATGGTCGTGCCCGCCGCCAGAGCGCCGCCGCTAAGGCCGTTGTAGTCGGCGATATCCTGCGCGCTCGCGCCGTATTTCTTGGCGAGCGAGGCAAGCGTCTCGCCTTTGAGCACCGTGTGCTCCACGCCCGTCACCGGCAGGATGACCAGCGTCTCGCCCGGGTGGATCGTCTTGCCCGAGAGGTTGTTGGCCCAGATGATCGTGTTCACCGAAACGCCGTAGCTCTGGGCGATCTCGGAGAGCGTGTCGCCCGCGCGCACCAAGTAGGTGGAGATGCGGCTCTCCGCCGGCGTCACGGTCGAGTCCGGCGAAGCGACGCCCTCGGGCCCCGCGTGCGGCACGAGCGAGTCATCCCCGCTCAGGTCGGAAGAAGCCGGGCCCTGCGTCGGATCCGGATTAAGGTTGATAGCCGCGGCAAGCACCGGGGTGGCGGAGGAGGGGATGGCGCCATTACCCTCGGCGGCGGCCGGGGCGTAAAAGGGCCAAAACGCGCTCGCACGAGGGGCAAGCACCACGAGGCCTATGACGAGCGCGAGGGCCGCAGCGGATTTGTAGGGGAAATCGATAAGAGGGGGCGGGGTATCGGCCGGGCTTCCTGATACAAAAACGGCTTACATAAGCCATTTCTTTCATCCTTCCGTAGCAGCAATCCCGCCATTCTATATGAAGGGGCGATGAGGGACAAGCGGGGCCGGGCGGCGGTGGGGAAAGCGGAAAATGCCGTATAGTCTACGGGTGAACTACCTCGACGGCCTTAATCCGGCGCAAAAAGAAGCTGTCCTCGCGACCGAGGGGCCGCTCTCCGTGCTGGCGGGAGCGGGCAGCGGCAAGACCCGGGTGCTCGCGACCCGGATCTACCACCTTATCCGACAGGGAGTGCCGGGCGGGCAGATCCTGGCAGTCACCTTCACCAATAAGGCCGCGCGGGAGATGCGGGAACGGGTGCGCGCCCTGCTCGGAGTGGAAGATATACGTTATAAGTCAAAAGAGGTGCGTAGAGATTCCTTATCACTTACAACTTACGACTTAGAACTCCCCTTTGTCGCGACCTTCCACGGCCTCGGCCGCGAGCTTCTCGAGCGGTACGGGACGCTCATCGGCGTCCCGCGCCACTTCTCCATCTATGACCGCGCGGATTCGGAGCGCGCGGTCGCCGAGGCGCTCAAGGCGCTCGACGCGGGTGCTACGGAGCTCTCGCCCCGCGCTATCCTCGCGCGCATCAGCAAGGCCAAAGGGGAGGGTCTCTCCGCCGCCGCGTTCGCCGCCGGGCAGCGCGGCTTCGCCGCAGGGATCGCCGCGCAAGCCTGGCAGCGCTATGAAGAGAAGCTGCGCGCGGAGAAGGCGCTCGATTTCGACGACCTCATCCTCTTGCCCGTGCGGCTTCTCGAGGAATACCCGCAGGCGCGCGCGCTGGCGCAGGCGCGCTGGCGCTATCTCCATATCGACGAGTACCAGGACACCAACGCGCTCCAGGGCCGGCTCGCGAATCTCCTGGCGGCCAAGCATCATAATCTCTTCGTCGTCGGCGACATCGACCAGTGCATCTACACGTGGCGCGGCGCCTCGATCGAGAACTTGCTCGAGTTCGACCGCGCATATCCGGAAGCCAAGACCCTCCTCCTCGAACGCAACTATCGCTCGAGCGGGACCATCGTCGAGGCAGCCAACGCGGTCATCGAGGAGAATAAGAACCGCAAAAAGAAGCGCTCGACGACCGAGAACGCGGCCGGAGAGAAGATCCGGCTCCATGCGGCGCCGAGCGCGGAGGCGGAGGCGGCATGGGTCGCGCGCGCGATCGGGGGGCTCATGCGCGCGGGCGAGGCGCCGGAGGAGATCGCGGTCCTCTACCGCACCAACTTCCAGTCCCGCGCGCTCGAGGAGGGGCTCCTGGCCGCCGGCATTCCCTATCGCCTCTTGGGCACACGCTTCTTCGAGCGCAGGGAGGTCAAGGACGCGCTCGCGTGGATGCGCCTCGCGCTCGAGCCCGCGCGCGAGGCGGACAAGCTGCGCGCCGCGCAGGCGCCCCCGCGCGGCATCGGCAAAGTAACGCTCGCAAAGCTCGCGGCGGGGAAGCGCGGCGAGCTGCGCGCGAGCGACGCCGCGAAAGTCGCGGCGTTCGAGGCGGTCGTCGCCGAGCTCGCGCAGGCGGCCGAGGCGCTCGCGCCCTCCGCCTTTGCGCAGCTCGTCGTGGAGAAGAGCGGCCTCGGAAAACTCGCGGAAGGGAACGACGAGGAGCGCGAGCGCTTCGAGAATATCCGCGAGCTCGCGGGGCTGGCCGCCCGCCACGACGCCATGCCGGGCAAGGAGGGCATCGCCGCCTTCCTCGCGGAGAGCGCGCTCGCGAGCGACCAGGACGAGATGGATCGGAAGGAAGACCGGCGCGGCGTGACGCTCATGACGGTGCACGCCGCGAAGGGCCTTGAGTTCGGTACGGTGTTCGTCGCTGGGATGGAGGAGGGGCTCTTCCCCCATGGCGGAGCGGATGCCGAGGCCGGCAGGGACGAAGAAGAGGAGCGGCGGCTCTTCTATGTCGCGATGACGCGCGCCAGGCGCCGGCTTATCCTTACGCTCGCGTATGTCCGCAAGATCTACGGCGCCGACTGCCTCTCCGAGCCCTCCTCCTTCCTGCGCGAAATCCCGCAGGGGCTCCTGGAGTATGACGAGAGCATGCCCGAGCCTACTATCGAATAGAATGTGCTCATGATGGCGCTCAAGAAATCGCTCGGCCAACATTTCCTCATGCATGCGAGGATAGCCGAGCGCATCGCGAAGGTCGCACGCCTCGAGCGGGGAGAGCAGACCCTCGAGATCGGGCCGGGCGGCGGGATGCTGACGCGCGCGCTCCTCGACGGGGGCGCGCGCGTCGTCGCCGTCGAAACAGACCGCGAGTGGTACGAGAAGCTCCGCGAGGAATTCGCGAACAAAATCGCGGCGGGGAAGTTCGAGCTTATCGCGGGCGACATCCGCGCCTTCGATCCGAACTCGATCGAAGGCGAGTATTCGATCGTCGCGAACATCCCCTATTACCTCACCGGGGAGATCTTCAGGAAATTCTTGGGGGCGAAGCGTCAGCCGCGCACGATGACCTTGCTGGTGCAGAAAGAAGTCGCCGAACGCGTCGCTCGCGCAAAAAAAGAGTCGCTCCTCTCGCTCTCGGTGAAAGCGTTCGGAACGCCCGCGTATGAGTTCACCGTCCCGCGAGGCGCTTTCCTGCCTGCACCCAAGGTGGACTCGGCCGTCATCTCGATCCGCGACATCTCGCGCAAGAACTTCGCCTCTCCGGAGGAAGAGGCTCGCTTCTTCTCCTGTATCCGCGCCGGCTTCGCGCACAAGCGCAAAAAGCTCGCCGGCAATCTCGCCGGGCTCGTCGCGCCCGCGGCGCTCGCCGCCCTCGGCCTTGCCCCGGGCGCCCGGGCCGAGGAGCTTCCGCTCGCCGCCTGGCTTGCCCTGGCTCGAGCTCCGCAGGACTAATGCACATATATATGAGGGCCGGCGTCCGTAAGGGGCGGCTTCGGCTGCTATACTTCTTCTTAACGTGGCATTCATCTCTCGAGAATGGCGCACCGTGGGCGCGGCCGCGCTCGCTCTCGCGATGGTCGCCGGCAGCTATTTCCTCGCGCAGCGTGGCGGCGCTCCGGCGATAGCGCAGGCGGCGAGCGACACCGCGATTCTCGCGCAGATCGCGGCCAAGGACTCCACCGGCGACGGCCTTCCCGACTGGGAGAAGCCGCTCTACGGCATCCCGCTCGACGCCACCACGACCGACTACTTCCGCCTCGGCATGACCGACGGCGAAGCGGCCGCCAAAGGCCTCATCATCCCCAAAGCGCCGACCTTGGCCGCCGCGAGCGCGAGCACGACCGCGGACACCGCGAGCGAGCTCGCCGCCGCCGGCATCGATCGCGTGCCCGCCGCCGGCTCGCTGACCGACGCCTTCGCGAAAGATTTCTTCGCGCTCTATGTCTCCGCCAGCGAGAACGCGGGCGGCACGCTCACGAGCGACCAGATCGACGACCTGGCGGGCCAGGCGATGGATCAGCTCGAGAGCCAGGTCGCGCCGGCGCCCGATTTCAAAACCGCCGCCGAGCTCGCGACGAGCGGGACGGGCCCCGCGGCGCTCGCGAGCTATGCCGCGAACGCCGAAGCGATCGTCGGCCGCTACGACCCGCGGCTCCCCGAGAGCCAGCTCGACTACCTCGAGGACTACCTCACGACGCAGGACCCGGCCGACCTCACGAACCTGGCCGCAATCGCCGCGTTCTATCAAAACGTCGCGGTCGGCCTCGCGGCGCTGCCCGCGCCCGCCGAGCTCGCGGCAACCCACCTCGCGCTCGTCAACGCGCTCGCCCGCACCGGCGAGGAGATCGGCGACTTCAGCCGCACCGATACCGACCCGCTCGCCGCGATGCTCGCCCTGGAGACGCACGGGCAGACCGTCCTCGCGCTCGCGCAGGCGTTCACCGCGCTCAAGAGCGCCTACCAAGCCGAGGGCGTCACGCTCGCGCCGGGCGCGCCGGGCGCCTCGTTCGTCAACACGATGGACGCGGTCGCGAGCGCCGGCGCGCAAACGCCATGAAAGCGCGCCTCTTCGGCGGCGCGCTCCTCGCGCTCCTCGCGCTCGCGCCGCTGCGCGCGGCGCACGCGATTCCGGTCATCGTGGTGGGCGGCAACGGCACTATCCAGGAGACCATCTCCGCCGCGGCCAACCCGGTGACCGCGAACTCGACGCTCCTCTCCCAGGTCAAGGGCTACGTCCTCGACCCGATCGCGCATGCGCTCGCGCAGCTGGTGCTCCAGCAGATCACCGCGAGCGTGGTGAACTGGATCAACGGCACGGGCTCGGGCGGCTCGCCGCTGTTCGTGACCAACCTGAGCCTCTATCTGCGCTCGGTGGCGGACAACCAGGCGCTCTCCTTCATCGCCGAGATCGGGACGCAGTCCAACTCGCCCTTCGCCGCGGTCATCGCCTCCTCGCTGCGCACCAACTATCTGCAGTCGAGCTCCGCGGCCGGCTTCTGGTCCGCCAATCAATGCACGCTCTACGCCGTCTCGCCCAACATCAACTCGTATCTCGCCGGCAACTTCTCCCAGGGCGGCTGGGGCGCCTGGTTCTCCCTCACGACGCAGCCGCAAAACAACCCTTATTCCCTCTACTACCGCAGCCAGGCGGAGCTCGCCGCGCGCGTCGCGGGCGCGCAGGGGCAAGCTTCCACGCAGCTCGGCTACAGCAACGGCTTCTTCTCCTGGTGCGGCGGGGCCACGGGCGGCGGGGGCGGAGCGAACGCCGGCGCCGCGTGCTCGACGGACGATGACTGCGCGGGAGCGCTTGCGTGTCTCAGCGGTAAATGCGCGGTTGATCCCTCGCTCGGCAATCCGCCGAACTCCTGCACCAAGAGCGACGGCTCGACCGGTACCATACAGACGCCCGGCTCGGTCATCTATAGCTCGCTCTCCAAGGTGACGGGCTCCGGCATCGACAGCCTCGTCAACGTGCAGGACTTCAACCAGATGGTGAGCGCGATCATGTCCGCGCTTATCACCAAAGTGCTCTCGAGCCTCACCGGCGTCTCCGCGAGCGGATACGCCACCCAGCTGCAAAACGCGAACCCGCTCGCGGCGACCTCGACCTCGAGCGGAACCCAGGGCGAAAGCATCCTGCAGACCGTGAACGCGGACGTCGCCTCGCGCCAGAGCGACCTCGCCGCCTACGCCGCCTCCTGGCAGAGCATCCTCGGCGCGGCGCAGGCCGCCTCCTCGAGCGTCATGCAGCTCGTCGCCTGCGAACAGGCGAACGGCGTGGGCGACGGCGCCTTCGGGGCGCTCGAGGCGGGCCCGAGCGAGATCGCGCCCGTCTACGCGCAAGCGGCGCAGGCCTCCTCGACCGTCGGCTACGCGCAAACGATGGTGCGGCAGGTGCAGGCGGACGCCTCCTCGACCGCCTCCGGCGACCTCGGCGCTTCCGGCGCGCTGACCTCCGACCTGCAGACGCTGCTCGCGATGCCGCCCTCCGCCGCCGACGCGGCGAACGCGCAGAGCGAGGCGAGCGCGACGGGCGGCGCGACCTCGAGCACCGGCGTCTCGCTGCTGGTCTCGGGCGGCACGACCATAGACCAGATGCAGCTCATCAGCGCGAACGCGGCGAACGCGCTCCTCCTGTGCGAGACGCCGGCCCTGCCATGAGAAGCCGCGCCCTGCTCGCCTCGGCCTTCTTCGCCCTCGCGCTCGGAACGGGCGCCCTCCTCGCGCCCCACCGGGCGCAAGCCCTCTTCACCGGCGTACCAGCAAGCACGCAGAACAGCGACTCCGAGCTCCCGACGGCCCCGACCGAGAACCTCGGCGGCTCGGCCGGCACCCAGACGCAGGTTAACGGCGTGACCGTGCCGCCACCGAGCACGCCGGCGGCGGCGACTCCGCCCGCCCCCAACTCCAACGCGGGGCCGGGGCTCAACTCCGGCGACCTGGCGAGCGCGTTCGGGCCGCTCTTCGGCGGCCTGATGTACGTCTTCGCCTGGCTCGCCGGCACCGCCGGCATCCTCCTCAATGACGCGGTTTATTACACCGTCATCGCGATGGGCAGCGTGGTCAACCCCGACAACCTTAACGCGATCGGCGTCTCCTGGCGCATCCTGCGCGACCTCGGCAATATCATCCTCATCTTCGGCTTCATCGCGATCGGCATCTCGACCATCATCGGCTACAACGCCTACGGGGTGGGGAAGCGCCTGCCGACGCTGCTCATCGTCGCGGTCTTTATCAACTTCTCGCTCTTCGCGACCGAGGCGGTCATCGATGTCGGCAATCTCTTCGCGAGCGAGTTCTATACCCAGATCAACCACGGCCAGGCGCCCACGCCGCAGGGGCTCAGCCTCAGCAACATCACCTCGGGCGGCATCTCGGGCACGGTGATGAATACGCTCGCGCTGCAGAAGCTCTACTACGTCAACGGCCAGAGCGCGCCGGTCGGCCTCGTCGCCTCGATCACCAACACCAAGGTCATGCTCGTGGGCGTGCTCGGCATCATCCTCTTCCTTATCCTCGCGTTCGTCCTCTTCTCGCTCACCTTCATACTCATCTTCCGCTTTGTCGCGCTCGTCCTCCTCATGATCGTGGCGCCCGTGGGCTTCGCCGGCCTGATCGTCCCCGGGCTCGAGGGGACCGCGAGGAGCTGGTGGAAAATACTCTTCGAGCAGACGGTAACCGCGCCGGCGCTCCTCCTTCTGCTCTATGTCGCGCTCGCGATCATCACCGACGCGAAATTCCTCACCGGCTTCGGCGCCGCAGGCGGCGACTACACGGCGGTCGCGAGCGGCGCCGTCGGCGGCGACTCGCTCACCGCCTACGCCGGGCTGCTGCTCTCCTTCACCGTCGCGATGGCGCTCCTTATGGCCTGCGTCATCGCCGCAAAAAAGATGGGCGCCTTCGGCGCCTCCGCCGCGACGAAATGGGCGGGTGCCGCGAGCTTCGGCGCCACCGCCTTCGTCGCGCGTCGGACCGTCGGCCGCTTCTCTAACTATGCGTCGAAGAAGATCGGTGCCACTTCGTTTGGCCGCAATGAGTTCGGGAGGAATGTCTTGAAAGTGACCGACCTTGGGGCCAAAGGCAGCTTTGATTTCCGGGGCAGCAAGATGCTGCAAGGCCTCGCCAAGGGGCAAGGGGTTGACTTGGGCAAGGCGCAGGAGGGCGGGTATGAGAAGATACGCGACGATGCGACCAAAGCCCGCGTCAAGCACGCCGAGCGGCTCGAGCTCACCAAAACAGAGGCTGCGAATAAAGCCCGCCTTGAGAAAGATCTTGATACCGCGAAGGAGAATCAGATCAGCGACCTGGCGAAAGCGCAAAAAATTGCTGACGAAAAAGACCGCAAAAAGGCTATCGCTGAGGCCAATCGCAAGTATAAGCTTGTGGAAAACCGAACGCAGCACGGTCTTGATGCAGATGGAAACAAGGTCGAAATGGGGCTTAACGATTACAAAAACCTTCCTCAGAAGAAATACATCGCGTATCTCGACAGACGGAGCGCGACCTTCTCGATGGGGATTCTTACAGACGCCCTTACGCGCGGCGTTTCGGCAGGAATCGCGGAAGGTCTTGGTCTCGGCATCGCGGGCCTCGCGCTCGGCACTGCAGCTACCGCGGGTGCCGGCGTCGGAGCAACGTTGGCCGCGGGATATGTCGCCGGCGTGTCCCCGGGCGCAAACAAAGATGCTATCAAGAAGCTCAAGAAAAAGATCAAGGACCAGAGCCTTGACCAACTACGCAAGGCGCTCGCAAGCGGCGGAGGCGGGGGCGGGGGCGGAGATAAAGAGGCGGAAGAGTAGAATATATAAAAACTTCGTATGGACCAATCTTCTATCCCGACCACTCCAGAATCTGATGCCGATATTGCGGTCATCCTCCGCAATCTGCCTGCGCCGGTACGAGAGTTCCTTTCGAACGGCCAGTGCGGAGTATTCGCCGAAGCGTTCATGGCTCGCTATAACCTGCACGCGGACCAGGCCGGCCTCCTTGAGCACGAGCTTACCGCTCTTCTCATGGGGCTCGAGTCGCCTGACGAGTTCGTCGTCGCGCTCTCCGCCGAAGGTAAGCTCCCGAACGAAACGGTGCAGTCTATTGTTGATGATGTAAATCGAGAGATCGTCTCTCCGCTTCAAGATGCGTTGCGCGCGGCGCCGAAGGAGGCGCCCCAGCCGCCTAAGAAGCCGCGGCCCGTGGTGCCGGTGTTGGCGAAGGCGCCGAGCGCGCAGCCGGGCGCGCAGATGCCGAAGCCCGCGCAGCCGACGCCGCCCAAGCCGGCGATGCCACAGGTCTCGGCGCCGATGCGGCCGCCATTGCCAAAGCCCTCGACACCTCCCGCAAATCCGGGCCTCGCGGCGGCGCTTGCTAAGGCGGGCGCGCCGCCGGCGAATCTCCCCGGAGCGCCTAGGCCCGCAGCGCTCCTTGAGGACCACGAGGAGCCGCACATCAGCCTCGGCGCGCGGCCCCCCGCGCCCGCGGCGCCTCGGCCGGTGCCGCAAACGCCGCCGGCGCCCCAAGCCGCGCGGCTCCAATGGAATGCGCCGCCCAAGCCGCCAACGCCTCCGGCGCCTCCGATGCCGCGGCCCGCGATGCCGCCTCCACAAAATCTCGCGCCGAAGCCCCCGCCCGCGCCGCCCGCGCCGGGCATCGACCCGTATCGCGAGCCGATCGACGATAAATAGCGCGCTATACTAGGAGCGATGGAGTACCAAGTTCCTCAATTCATCGAGGTCGAGGACAGGGTGGTCGGGCCGCTCACCATCAAGCAGTTCATCTACCTGGCGGGGGGCGCGGGACTCTGCGCCATCTTCCTCTTCTATCTGCCGCTCCTCTTCGCGCTCCTCTTCGCGATCCCGGCGGGCGGCCTCGCCGTCGCGCTCGCCTTCTATAGGGTCAACGGCAAGCCTTTTATCGACGTGATGGAGTCCGCCTTCGGCTATTACACGGGCGCCAAGCTCTTCCTCTGGAAGCATGAGGACGCGCCGGCCAAGTCGAGCGCGGCGGCGCTCGCCTCGGAGAGTCCGGCGCCGCTCTCCAAGGCGGCGCCCCGGCTCTCCCGCGGCAAGCTCTCCGAGCTCGCGTGGTCGCTCGACGTGCAAAGCGGCGGCCAGAGCTCGCGCGAATGATCATGGCCGCCGCCCCCGCCGCAACGCAGGCGTTCGTCCCGATCAAGGAGATCCGCGACGGCATCGCCGTCCTCAAGGAGGGCGGGTATCGCGGCATCCTGATGTGCTCCTCCGTCAACTTCGGCTTGAAGAGCGCGGAGGAGCAGCGGGCGATCATCGAGGGCTTCCGCGGCTTTCTCAACACGCTCGACTTCTCCATCCAGATCGTCGTCAACTCGCGCAAGATGGACTTGCGCCCCTATCTCGCCCTCCTGGCCGCCAAAGAGCCGGAGCAGAAGACGGAGCTCTTGCGGCTCCAGCTGCGCGAGTATATCGACTTCGTCGGCGGCTTCGCCGAGCAGGCCAACATCATGACCAAGACCTTCTATATCGTCGTGCCTTATGCGCCCTCGGGAGGGGCCAAAGTCGCCGAGGGCGTCGGGGGCGCGCTCGGCCTCTTCGGGAAACGGCAGTCGCCGGCTCGCTCGAGCGCGCAGGAGAGCGGCTTCGCCGAGGCGCGGCTGCAGCTCGCCGAGCGCATGGACCTCGTCGCGGGCGGCCTCTCGGGGACCGGCGTGCGTGCCCAGGCCTTGGGCACCGAGGAGGTCATCGAGCTCTTCTATCGCGCCTTCAACCCCGGCGAGCTCGAGAACCCGATACGGCTGGATCATTGACCATGGCGCTCCTCGATTTTCTCGCGAAGAAGAAAAAGAAAGAGGCCGAGGAGGTCATCCCGGTCTTGCCGCGCGACATCTATGCCAAGGGCTCCTTGAATCTTCTCGACACCATCGCGCCCGCGGCGCTCAAGCTCGGCGCGCGCGAGGTCGAGCTGGGGGAAAAGTTCGCCCGCGCTTTCTACACCATCTCCTATCCGCGCTTCCTCACCGACGGCTGGTTCGCCCCTATCGTCAATCTCGACCAGGTCCTCGATATCTCCATATTCATCCACCCGGTCGACACCGCGCAGGCGCTGCGCAGCTTCCAGAAGAAGGTCGCGGAGGTCGAGAGCCAGATCCAGGAGCGGGAGGCCAAAGGGCTCGTGCGCGACCCGATGCTCGACACCGCCTACCAGGACCTCGAGAGCCTGCGCGACAACCTCCAGCAGGCGCAGGAGAAGCTCTTCGACGTCGGGCTCTACCTGGCGCTCTACGGCGACAGCAAGGAGGGCATCGACAAGCTCGAGGGCGAGATCCGCGGCATCCTCGACGCCAAGCTCGTCTACACCAAGCCGGCGCTCTTCGAGCAGGAGCAGGGCTTCCGCTCGTGCCTGCCTTTGGGCACCGACGAGCTCGCGGTCAACAGCAAGCTCAACTCGGGCCCGCTTTCCTCGCTCTTCCCCTTCGTTTCCTTCGATCTGACCTCCGACCGGGGGATCCTGTACGGGATAAACCGCCACAACTCCTCGCTGATCCTCTTCGACCGCTTCTCGCTCGAGAACTACAACTCCGTCACCTTCGCCAAATCCGGCTCCGGCAAGAGCTACGCCACCAAGCTCGAGATCCTGCGCTCCTTGATGTTCGGCACCGACGTCATCGTGATCGACCCGGAGCGCGAGTACGAGCAGCTCGCGGAGGCGACCGGCGGGCGCTCCTTCCATATCTCGCTCTCGAGCGAGCATCACATCAACCCCTTCGACCTGCCGCCGGTGCGCGAGGACGAAGACCCGAGGGACATCCTGCGCTCCAACATCATCAATCTCGTCGGGCTCTTCCGCATCATGCTCGGGGGCCTCACGCCCGAGGAAGACGCCATCGTCGACCGCGCGATCACCGAGACCTACGCGCTCAAGGACATCACCGGGGACGCCGACTGGGCGGGCGCCGAGCCGCCGCTCTTGGCCGATTTCGAGCAGGTGCTCTCGGGGATGGAGGGCTCGCAGTCATTGATCGAGCGCCTCTCCAAGTACACGCACGGCACCTGGGCGGGCTTCATCAACCAGCCGACCAACATCGACATCAACCAGCAGTTCATCGTCTTCTCGATACGCGACATGGAGGACGAGCTCAAGCCCGCGGCGATGTACATCCTCACGCACTACATCTGGAACGCCATACGCCACGAGCTCAAGAAGCGCCTCCTCGTCATCGACGAGGCGTGGTGGATGATGAAGGCCGAGGACACCGCGAGCTTCCTCTACTCTTTGGCCAAGCGCGGCCGCAAGTATTATCTGGGCGTCGCGACCATCACGCAGGACGTCGAGGATTTCTTGCGCAGCCCCTACGGCAAGCCCATCCTCACCAACTCCTCGTTGCAGCTCCTCTTGAAGCAATCGCCGACCACCATCGACGTCCTCCAGCAGACCTTCAACCTCACCGACGAGGAGAAGTATCTCTTGCTCGAGGCCGCGGTGGGGGAGGGGCTCTTCTTCGCGGGCCTCAAGCACGTCGCCATCAAGGTAGTCGCGAGCTATGCCGAGGATCAGATCATCACCAGCGACCCCTCGCAGCTCCTCGCGATCCGGGAGGGGAAGAAGGATTTCGCGGCCGCGCAGGGGAGCGCCGCGCCCGGCGCGCCGGCGGTACAATAAGATCGTATGCCGCCGGAATTTGCGCTTCCGCTTGCGCAGAAGGCCCCCGGGGGGCGGCCGCGGGACCCCGGCCCCAGGCCTCAGGCGCACATGCCGTTCTGGAAAGGCGGCCTCCTCTTCGGCCTCGGCGCTGCCTTCGACATCCTCAAAGCCGCCTGCGTCTGCCTTATTTTCCTCGCGCCGTTTGTTGTG
The DNA here is from genome assembly GCA_035547315.1 of Minisyncoccota bacterium. GTDB lineage: Bacteria > Patescibacteriota > Minisyncoccia > Phycocordibacterales > Phycocordibacteraceae > C7867-001. Next base: position 24,046 of record DASZVH010000012.1, on the reverse strand, counting down.
GGCGCAGTCGCGGGCGCGGTTGCCTCCACCTACGCCTCCAAACTCGGCTGCTGGAGCGGCGCGGCGGCCGTCTCCTTCACCTTCAGCCCGGAGATCATGCAGGCCGCCTGCGACTCGGTCTCGAGTTACGCCGCACAGCACGCGGCGGCCGTCGGGGTCGGGGTCGGGGCCGCGGCCGCGGCCCTTACCGGCGCCGCCGAGGCGGCGCTCGCGCCCGCGAGCGTCACGGTCGAGGCGCTCGGCATAATCTTGGCGATCCTGCTCTCGCTCCTGGGCTGGCTTATCATCATTTTTATCCTCATTCTCACGGGCGGCTTCAACCCCTTCGAGGGCGGGGCCGCTCATTTCTTCGTCATTTTCGGCGCCTTCCTCGCGAGCGTCACCCCTCTCGTGGACGCATTCCCGACCTTCACGCCCGCGCTCTGGAAAATCGTTCGCGATATGAAAAAGCGCGACCTCAAACGATACGCCGAGTGGAAAATGAAGAAAAAGGCTTATGACGACGCCCTCGCGCGAGATCGCCAGGCGCGCATCGGCGGCGCCTACGCCGCGCTCGACGCGCGCGAGCGCGCAGAGGAGGAGCGCGCCGCGGCCGAGCAAGAGGAGCGCGAACAGGAGCAGCGCGAGCGCGAGGCGGCGGCGCGGGAGGAGCTCGAGGCCGTGCGGAGCGAGCCCGCGCGCACGCTGGTCGGCATCCCGGACTATCGCTCTGCGGCCGCCGCGTAGTGGACTACGCCCTGCCGCGCCGCGCCGGCACGGTATACTTGAGCCGATGAAGTCCGCCCCGTTGGCGCTTGTACTGCGCGTGGCCGGAGTGGCGCTCGCGCTCCCGGCGCTCGCCTACGCGCAATCGGCCGGCGGGCTCGACGCGCTCGGCGGCGGGAGCGTCCCGACGCTCACGCTCACGCTCGCCCCGCAGTACCCGCAGCCCGGCGGGCAGCTCGTCGTGACCCCGCAGAGCACGCTGGTCGACCTGCACGACGCGGTCGTCACGCTCTCGCAGGACGGCGCGCAAGTCTACAAAGGCAACGCCGCGCCCGTCTCGCTCACGCTCCCGAGCGCGGGGCATCGCACCACGATCACCGCCACCGCGACCATCGCGGGCGCGAGCTATACCGCGAGCGCGACCATCTTCCCCGGCGCGGTCGCGCTCGTCGAGGAGCCCCTCGCCTCCGCGCCCGCGCTCTATCCGGGCAAGCCGCTCGTGCCCGACGGCGGCAGCGTGCGCGTCGTCGCGATTCCCGACCTCGAGAGCGCGCCCGGCAGCCCGCTTTCCCCCGCGGCGCTCTCCTATACCTGGAAGCAGGGCGACGCGACGCTCGACGCCGTCTCCGGCATCGGCAAGCAGGCGATCGTGCTGCCGGCGCCGCTGCCCTACCGCGCCTCGACGCTCTCGGTCGCGGTCGCGAGCCAGGACGGCGCGATCGCCGCGGGCGCCTCGCTCGCGCTGGCGGCGCAGCAGCCGACCCTGCGGCTCTACGCCGACGACCCGCTCGAGGGCATCCTCTTCGACAACGCTCTCAGCGGCTCCTACGCGGTCGCGGGGAGCGAGGCGGCGCTCGCGGCGGTGCCGTACTCCTTCGCCATCGACCAGGGCGCCCCGCAGATCGACTGGTTCCTCAACGGCAGCCCCGCGCAGCAGGGCAGCGTTATCACGCTCCGGCCGACCGGGGCGGGGAGCGGCACCGCTTCGCTCTCCGCCTCGGCCGAGCCGGCGGCAAGCGACGCGCTCGGGGCGGCGGCCGCGCTCACGATCTCCTTCAGCGCGGCGAGCTCGGGCGGCACCCTCTTCGGCTTATGAAAAAACTCCTCCTCGCGCTCCCGCTCGTGCTCGCGCTCGCCTTCGCCGCGGGGCCGCTCGCGGCGCATGCGGTGGGAGAGTCCTGCCCCTCGGGCAACGACGGCGAATGCCCGGGGAGCGAGGAGTGCGACACCAACCAACAGCCCTATCTCTGCGTCAACCCGGACACCGGCCAAGGAGCGGGCAACCTCGGCCCGGGCGCGGCCTGCGCCTCCGACGGCCAGTGCTCGGGAAATCTCGCCTGCATCCACGGCGTCTGCCAATATGACCCCTCCCTCGAGGACCAGGGAACGGCGGGCCCGGGCGGCGTGTGCAGCAATAATGACCAGTGCGGCGGCGGCCAGACCTGCTCGATCCCCGCGGGCCAGACGAGCGGCACCTGCAGCGGCTCGACCGGCGGCGCGAGCGCGGGCGGCGGGAGCGGCTTCGTCCCCTTGGCGCCCATCCCGGGCCTCACGAGCGCCCAGAGCAACGTCACCTCAAGCACGATCGCGGGCTTTCTCAATAATCTCTATAAATATCTCATCGGCCTCGCCGCGACGCTCGCGGTCATCGTGATCATCTGGGGCGGGCTTGAGATCGCGGGCGAGAGCGTGACCAAGAAGGCGAGCGGCAAAGAAAAGATCCAGAACGCCGTCCTCGGCCTCGTGCTGGTCCTCTCGCCCGTACTCGTCTTCACCATCATCAATCCGGCCATCCTCAACCTCTCGCTGTCGCTCCAACCGCTCTCGACCCAAGCTCCCAGCACACCGAGCAGCGTTCCGGTGCAGCCTGGACAAACCACTCCTCTCGGAGGCACGGCGGACGGGCATATCAAGCTCGGCGATACCATTTGTCCCAGTAACCAAGTTTCCAGCTGCGGCGCGGCGCAGCAAGCATGTGATAAGAAAAATGATCTTGGAACTTCGGCTGTCTATGACTACACGTGCGTCAAACAAGACGGGTCTCAAGATCCTAGCGCTCCCACAAATATCAATGGCAACCTGACAGCGTGTCCGAGCGGTGATTATGTCGCAGTCACTTGCTCAACAAATACGGAGGGCCCGGGCGGCGGGCATTCCATCTAGTATGCAGCGCTATCTCATCATCGGGGCGGTCGCGGTGGTGGCGCTGGGGATCGCGGCGGCCGCGTATTTCCTCTTCTTCTCGCCCGCCCCCTCGGTCGTGGTCGCGCCGGCGGGGGATACCTTCGGCGAGGAAAGTGCGGGCACCAGCACCGGCGGCCTGGGCGGGGGCGGGGCGGGCGCGCCGGCGGGAGACGCGGGCGCGAGCAGCTCGCCGCCTGTCGTGATCCCGAGCGGCGCGCAGGAGGTCGCCGCTCGGCTCCTCGAGGTCGACCCGGGGCCGGTCGTCGCGGGCGCGCTCGCGCTCGACATCGTCTCGACCACCACCGGAACCACCACGCATGATGTCGCGATCGACTACCTCAGCCGGCAGAGCGGCAATATCTTCTCCTACCATTTCAATACGCACAGCCTCATTCGCACCAGCAACCGCACGGTCCCCGGGATCCAGAGCGCGCAATGGCTCGCGAGCGGCGCGACCGCCTACGTCCAGTATCTTTCGGGCGACGATAACGCGACCGTCAATACCTACGCGCTCCCGGCGAGCGGCGCGGGCGGCTTCTTTCTCCCGCAGGACATCGGCGAGCTTGCGGTGGGCGCGAGCTCGCTCCTCTACTTGGCCTCGGGAGACAACGGCACCATAGCGACCGTGGAGAAGCCCGACGGCTCCGCGCCGGCGCAGGCCTTCACCACGCCGCTCTCGCAGGTGCGGGCGCAATTCGCGGGCAAGGGCCGATATCTCGTCTACACCAAGCCCTCTGCGAGCATCCCTGGCTATGCGTTCCTCGTCTCGGGCGGCGCGTTCTCGGAGGTCGCCGGGCCCTTGAACGGCCTCGTCGCGCTCGCCTCGCCGGAGGGCGACTACGCGCTCATAAGCTACGCGAGCGCCGGCGTACTCAAGATGGAGCTCGTGGACCTCGCGACGCGCGCGGCGCTGCCGCTCCCCGTCGCGACTATCGCGGACAAATGCGCCTGGGCCGTCGACGAGAGCGCGGTCTACTGCGGCGTCCCCATCGACCCCGCGGCCGACTACGCCTACCCCGACGATTGGTACCAGGGCGCGGTCCATTTTTCCGACCGGATCTGGAAGATCGACGTCGCCGGCCGCTACGCCGAACTCGTCACCGACCTCTCGACGACCGCGAGCGAGCCGATCGACGCGACCGACCTCGCGCTCGACCCCAAGAGCCTCGTGCTCGTCTTCCGCAACAAGACCGACAGCTCGCTCTGGGCGTATCAGTTGTAAGAGATAAGAGGATTCGCAGGCTTCCGTACAGCTTATGTCTGCCGTGCGTATCTGCTCCGGACGTAGAGCTCCTGGAGAGCGCCGACGATATTGGTGGTGAGGAAATAGAGCGCGACGGCCGCCGAGGTCGTGTAGCAGACGACCGCGATCAGGACGGGGAAGACATACTTGGTCTGGGTCCCCAGCACCCGCTGGAAGTCGGCAGCGCCGCCCCCGGCGGGCGCGGCGCTGCCCGAGAGCGCGAGCGCCGCCTGAGCGTATTGCGCGACGCCCGCGAGCGCCGCGAGGACGATCGACTTGCCCGCCATCGAGACGCCGAGGAAGACGAGCGAGGCGTGCGCGGGCAGCGGCGTGAAGGCGTAGAGCCGCGCCGTGTCGAGCGTCGTGAAGGGCTCGTAGCGGAAGACCCAGTAAAGCGCGAGCAGGATAGGCAGCTGGACGAAGAGCGTGAGGAGGGACGCGAAGGGGTTCACTCGCTCGGCTTTGTAGAGCTCCAGGGTCGCGACCGCCTCCTTCTCCTTGTCGCCCTTGTGGAGCTCTTTGAGCTCTTTGAGCTTGGGCTCGAGCGCCCGCATCGCGCGCTGGGTGCGCGCCGCCGAGAGCGTGAAGGGAAGGAGGACCAGCCGGATCAGGATGGTGAGCGTAACGACCGCGAGGCCGACCTCGCTGCCGGGCAGCCAGGCCACCAAGGCGACGAGAATATTATAGATGGGGTTATAGAACGCGGCGTGAAATAGGTGCGAAATCATCGTTGCGGCCTATTCTACGCTACTTTCGCTAGGAGCGCGCGCAACTCCTCCTTGAGCGCGGGGAAGGGGAGCTCGGCGGCCCCTTTGCGCGCGTAGACCACGAGCGCGGAGGGGAGGCGCCCCCCGCGAAGCAGGGAAAAGAGGCGGCGCTTGAGCCGATGGCGGTCTACCGAGCGCCGCGCGACCTTCTTGGAGACCACGACGGCGTAGCCGGCGACGGCATTCGAGGCGGAGAGGGAGAGGTGCGCGCTCGCCGCGCGCAACGGCCCCGCCGCGGCGAGCGGAAAGCTTGCGCGCGGGAGGCGCCGGGCGCGCGGGAGCATCAGGCGGAGAGCTTCGCGCGGCCGCGGCGGCGGCGGCGGGCGAGGATCTTGCGCCCCGAGCTCGTCGCGGAGCGCGTGCGGAAGCCGTGCGTGCGTGCGCGCTTCCTCTTTTTTGGCTGATAGGTGCGTTTCGGCATTGTCCCCATAATGTTAACAGCTTCTCCCCGGGAGTGCAACGGTTGCGCGCGAGCGCGCGGACAGCGATAATGCTCGCACTATGGACCGGACGAATCCGAAGGAGCTCTGGGAACACGTCCTCACCCAGGTCGAGCTCTCGGTCCCGCCCGCCGCCTTCTCCACCTGGTTCCGCGACAGCCGCATCGTCAAGATCGAGGGCGGCATCGTCTATGTGGGCGTCCCCTCGCAGTTTTTTCGCGACATGTATGTCAAGAAGTACCACCTCCTCTTGCTCAAGATCATCCGCGCGGTCTCCTACGAGTTCCGGAATCTCGAGTATCTCATCGTCAAAGACGAACGCCGCAAGCCGCCGCGCGAGGTCAAGAGCGAGCGGCCGACGATCGAGCTGCCCTTGGACGACTTCTATATCAACAAGAGCGACAACCTCAACCCCCGCTACACCTTCGACTCCTTCGTGGTCGGCTCCTTCAACGAGCTCGCCTACGCCGCCGCGCAGGCGGCTATCGAGCGGCCGGGCATCGCCTACAATCCGCTCTTCATCTACGGCGAGACGGGCCGCGGCAAGACGCACCTCATCCAGGCGGTTGGCAACCAATTCAAGAAGCTCTACCCGGCCCGCAAGGCGTTCTACCTCACTTCTGAGAAATTCGCGGTCGACTATACCGACTCGGTCCAGCAAGGAGCTGCGAACCGCTTCAAGGAGAAGTACCGCCAATACGACCTCCTTATCATGGACGATGTGCAGTTCCTCTCCCGCAAGGAAAAGAGTGAGGAGGAGCTCTTCCACCTCTTCAACTACTTGCACGACAACAACAAACAGATCGTCTTCTCGAGCGACCGGCCGCCGCTCGCGATCCCCGACATCGCCGCGCGGCTCGCCGGCAGGCTTGCAAGCGGCATGACCATCGACATTGGGGAGCCCGACAGCGAGAGCCGCATGGCAATTATCCGCAAGAAGGCGGCACTCCACGGCGTCTACCTCTCCGACGAGGTGGTGGAGTACGTCGCCGGCGCCATCGGCGGCTCGATCCGCGAGCTCGAGGGTATCGTCAACAATATGGTCTGCCATGCGCAGGTTAAGGGCGCCGCGCCGGACCTGATCGAGGTCCGGCAGTCGCTGCGCTCCTTCGCCCGCCCGCAAAAGGCGGTCTCGGTGAAGCAGGTGGTCTCCAAGGTCTCCGAGTACTACGGCATCGACGAGGAGAGTATCTACGAGAAGACGCGCCGGAGAGAGGTGGTGCGCCCGCGGCAGGTGATCATGTATCTCCTGCGCGAAGATTTCAATGTTTCCTATCCGACCATAGGCACCAAGCTCGGCGGGCGCGACCACACCACCGTTATCCACTCCTGTGAGAAGATAAAGCGTGAAGTGATCGAGGATAACATTTTGGCAAAGGAGATACAGAGCATCCGCACCCTGCTCGTATGAACGTATGTCCCCAGTTTGGTAAGCCGACGCATGAAGATTCTGTGAAGCATTTTACTGGTCCATTCCCGATTATCCCCGTATCCACAGCTATAATAAGTGTATGAGGATTTTTTTAGACAAAAAGAAATTCGCGGACGCTGTCCACACCTGTGCGCGATTCGCCGAGCGGCGAGCGGCGACGCTGCCGGTGCTTGGCGCCATTCTCATCCTCGCGGGTAAAGAGGGCATCAAGCTGCGCGCGACCAATCTCGAGACCGGCATCGACCTCGCGCTTTCCGGAGAGTGTAAAGAAGACGGCGTCGTCGCGGTGCCCGCCGTCGTCCTCGAACAACTCTCCGCCGCGCTCTCCGGAGAGGGAGCGCTCGAGCTCGAGCATGCCGGCGACGTCGTCCGGGTGGTCGCCGGGCCGGCGCGCTCGAGCCTAAAGACGCTGCCCTACGAGGATTTCCCGGCGCTGCCGCTGCCGGAGGGTAAGAGCCACTTCGCCGTGCAAGGAACGCTCCTCAAGGAGCTTTTGGTCGCCATCGCCTCCTGTTCTTCATCATCAACTGTGCGCCCAGAGCTCGCGAGTGTGTATTGTGCGCTCAGTGGGGGCGAGCTGACCCTTGTCGCCACGGACTCTTTCCGCCTGGTGGAGAAGAAGGTCGCGCTCGGCAAGGGCGGGACCGGCAAATTCCTTATCCCAGCGAAGAACGCGGTCGACATCGCCCAAGCGCTGCCGGCGGGAGAGGTCACCGTCTCCTTCGACGAACATCAATGCGCCTTCAGCTTCGCGGGTGGGGTCGTGGTTTCGCGGCTCACCAACGCCGCGTATCCGGACTATCGCCAGATCATCCCCAAGGAGGCCGCCGCGGAGGCGGTCGTGCTGCGCAAGGACCTCGACGCGGCACTCAAGCGGGCGACCATCTTCGCCGACGCCTTCCAGAAGGTGACGCTCTTCTTCGATCCTAAGAAAAAAGCGCTCGGCATCCTCGCTAAGAATCAGAACGTCGGCGAGTCCGCGGACTCGATCGGCGCGGCCTCGACCGGCGTTCCGCTCGAGCTTTCCTTCAATCACCGCTACCTCTCTTCCGCGCTCGCCCTGACCGGCGCCGAGAGCGTCACGCTGACCGCCGCGGGCCTCGGCCGCCCGCTCCTTATCCGCGCCAAGGGCGACCCCTCCTTCCTCTACCTCGTTTCCCCAATGAACCAATAGCGCCCAGGTACTCTCCAAAATATTGCCTACCCTAGGGTAAACTCGAAGTCGCGGCGGGAGCGCTGCCGTAGGAGAGCGGGACTTGGGCGATATTGGCGGGGATGGTCGAGGCGGCGCCCGGATTGTTGGCGAGCCAGAGCGAGACGGCCGTCTCCCAGCGGCTGTACTGCGGGTCGGAGGGATTGGGCGGCCCGCCGAGCGGGTCGTTCTTGTCGAAGTAGTAGAGGAGCGAATGGATGCCTTGCGGGGTCTGCCAGGTGCCGGTCAGCATGGGCGGGTCAGAAGCGGGAATCGGGTCGGGCTCGCCGAAGTAGGTCTGCGGATATTTGGTGAGCGCGTAGGCCATGATGTCGTGCCAGGAGGGCGCGAGAATGAGACCGGCGATATTCTTGACCATCGGCATGTTGTTGTTGTTGCCCGCCCAGGTGCCTATCGCGATCGAAGGCGTGTAGCCGACCACCCAGGCGTCGCGCGTGTCGTCGGTGGTGCCGGTCTTGACCGCCACGTCGTAGCCGGGGAAGTGAAGCGGGGAATTGAGCGTGTATTCCGGCACGCGGGCGGGGTTGTCCGAGAGCATCGCGTTGATGTCGTTGGCGATGTTTGCGGGGAGAACCCGCGCCGGGCTCGGCGCGAACTTCTCCAGTACATTACCCGCGCCGTCGTCGATCTCCAGGATGCCGGCGGCCGGATTCACCACTCCGCCGTTGGCGAAGCCCGCGTATGCGCTCGTAAGGTCGAGGAGCCGCACCTCGCCGCCGCCCAAGACGATGGTGAGCCCGTATTGCGAGGCGTCGCCCAAGGTCGCAAGGCCGAAGGATTTCGCGAGGTTGATTGCGTTCTGGATGCCGACCATATAGAGCACCTGGATCGCGGGGATATTGATGGACTGCGCGAGCGCCGTCTCGAAGGTCATCGGGCCGCGGTACTTCCCGTCGAAGTCTACCGGCGCATAGCAGGGCGAGGAGTTGTTGAAGACGTCGCTCGCGCCGCAGGAGGTGGAGAACTGCGTCGGGACGTCCCACACCACCGTGTCGCGCGTGTAGCCGTCCTCGAGCGCGAGCGCATAGATGAAGGGCTTCATGGTCGAGCCGGGCTGCCGGTCGGCGAGCGCGGCGTTGTACTGGCCGTCGGTCGTGGTGGAGAAGAAGTCGCTCGAGCCGACCATCGCGAGGATCTGCCCGGTCGCCGGATCGACGGCGACCATCGCCTCGTTGCTCGCGTTGAAGTTCTGCTTGAGGCCCGGCGCGGCGGCGGCGATTATGTTCTCCGCGTGCGTTTGCAGGTCTGCATCGAGGGTCGTGGTCACCTTGAGCCCCTGCGCGAGCGCCTGGTCGCCGTATTTTTGCTCCAGGTAGTCGAGGATATAGAAGACGAAGTGCGGCGCCTCGATGCCGGTCGCTCCGCGCGGCTGGAAGGCGACCTGCTCCGCGCTCGCCTGCTCGTATTGCGCGGCGCTGATGAGGCCGAGCGTCTTCATCCGCGCGAGAACGAGGTTCTTGCGATTCTCGAGCGCGGAGACGTTCTGACCGTAGGGGGAGTAGTAGGAGGGCGCCTGGATCATCGCGGCGAGATAGGCGCCCTGGGCGAGGTCGTCGTCGGCCGCCGGGATGCCGTAGTACTGCTCCGAGGCGCTCTCCACGCCGTAGAGCGTCCCGCCCATCGGCACGCTGTTGAGGTACGTCTCGAGGATGTCGTTCTTGGAGTAGTGCTCCTCGAGCTTGATGGCGAGGATCCACTCGTGGATCTTCCGGACGATGCTGCGCTTGCTGGTGAGGAGGGTGTTCTTGACCACCTGCTGGGTGATCGTCGAGCCGCCCTGCGAGCCGCCGAGCGCGTCGGCGAGCGCGGCGCGGACAATCGAGGTGAGGCGGATCGCGCCGTGCTCGTAGAAGCCGGAGTCCTCGATGGCCACCACGGCGTTGGCGATATTGGGCGAGATCTGCGCGAGCGGCACCACCTCGCGCTTGGCGTCGCGGTTGTAGTCGTAGAGGAGGACCTGCCCGGTGCGATCGTAGATCTTGGTGGACTGCGTGACCTCGCGGTCCGCGAAGGAGGAGATCGCCGGCACGGGGGTAAAAGCGACGAAAAGCGCGACCGCGCCCGCCACGATAAAGCCGCAGCCGACGATCACGAGCGCGGCGACGAGCAGCGTACGCCGTGTCGCTTCGCCGCGCGCGCTGTGCATCAGCCGATTATATCAAATTCTCGTCCTCTTCCTCGCCCTCGGGCTCTTCGTCCTCGAGCTCGTCGTCCTCGGCCTCGAGCTCCGCGTCCACGTCCTTCTCCTCATCGAAATCCATGATGATCGAAAAATTAGCTTATGCGCGACCGCGCGCCCTCCATTTGAGCAAATTCGGATTTTTGCGCAAGGGCCGCAATCCCCAGGGCGATCGCGTCGAGCTCGTCGTCAAGGCGCTTGCCCGGCGCGAGTGCTGCGAGCTTGGGCACCATGAGCGCGACCGCGCGCTTGTCGGCCGCGCCATAGCCGGTAACCGCGAGCTTGACCTGCTGCGGCGAGCACTCGATCGCCGGGATATTCGCGAGCCCGGCGGCCGCGAGGATCACCCCGCGCGCCTGTGCCACCCCGAGCGCCGTCTTTACGTTCGCGCTGAAGAAGAGCGTCTCGGCGGCGAGCGCCGCAGGCGCATGTTTTTTGATCAGGGCGGCGAGTTCCCGGGCGATCGCTCCGAGCCGCTCCTCAGGCCGACCTTTAGGGGGCGTAATGCAGGCGCTCCACACCACGCGCGGTTTTGACGGATCGCCTTCGAGGACCGCGACGCCGCAGCGGTCGTAGCCCGGGTCGACCGCGAGCACCCTCGCCGGGCGCGGGATTTGTCGAGACTTTGGGTCCGCATAGTTCGGTGCAGGTTTGCTGGAGCGCTGCGCAAAAGCTCTCGAAAATCCCGCACCCGGCCCGGGCGAGGCGCCGCGCGCCGCAATCTTATTCTTCTGTGGACTCATAGCCGCGGGCGTTGGTGAAGACGCGCTGCACGTCCTCGTGCTCGTCGAGCGCGTCGAGCAGCGCGCCGAGCTTCTCCTCATCCTCGCCGGCAATTTCCACCAACGGCTCGTTCGGCGCATAGCCGGCAATCGATTTGGTAAAGGCCCAGGAGGCCGCGCCCGGATTCGCGAGCTCGAGAGAGTATGTGGAGAGGAGGTGCTTGATTTCCTGCGTGGTGCGGTTGCGATTGTCGGTCAAGGCATCAATGAGAATGGCGACGCCGCCCGGGCCGTAGGCCTCATAGACCACTTGCTCGAGATCACCAGAATCTTTCGAGGCGCCTTTGGCGATAGCGCGCTCGATATTGTCCTTGGGCATGTTCGCGGCTTTGGCGCGCGCGACCACCGCCGCCAAGCCGGGTGCATCCGCCTTCCCGCCGGCTCTCTTGCTCTCGAGCGCGATCAGCCGGGCGAAGCGCGAGAAGACGCGCGCTTTCGCCGCGTCCGTGACCGCCTTGGCCCGCTTGATCTGCGCCCATTTTGAGTGTCCGGCCATGGCGATTTTATGCAGGAAGTATAAGCCTTTTTCGACGGCAGGGAACTATTGACAGGAAACACACAGTATGCTATTCTTCATTCAAGTTCAAAAAGGGGGACCCAATGATTTTGCTCTTTCTCGTCTCCGTCTTCGTTTTCGCCTTTGTTGCCACGGCCCGCCGCGTTCCCTGGAAATGGGTCGCGGCCCAAGTGGCGCAAGCGGCCGAAGGCCGATAACGGTAGATAACCGTACCTCAACCCCGCGTTCACGCGGGGTTGTTTTTTACAGGAAGCCGCCCGGCTCGTCGTGCCGGAGATAGCGGCGGCCCTTCTCGGTGAGGAGGCGGCCGCGCGGGGAGCGCTCGATAAAGCCGAGCCGCAAGAGGAAGGGCTCGTAGACCTGCTCGACCGCGTCCGGGTCCTCGTGGAGCGCGGCGGCCAAGGCGCGGATGCCCGCCGGCCCGCCGCGGAAGCTCTGCTCCAGGGTCTCGAGGTAGCGGCGGTCGTCCTTGCCGAGCCCGAGGTCGTCGACGCCGAAGAGGGCGAAGGCCTCCTTCGCCGAGCGCCGCGAGACCGGCTCCTCGTGCACCTGGGCGTAGTCGCGCACGCGCTTCAAGAGGGAGTTGGCGACCCGCGGGGTCGCGCGGCTCCTGGCCGCGATGAGCTCCACGACCTCCTCGGGCGCCGCGACGCCGAGCATCTTCGCCGAGCGGCCGAGGATGTCGCGGATGTCCTCCTCGCTGTAGAAGTCGAGCTGGAAGACCCCGCCCGAGAAGCGCGAGCGCAGCGGCCCCGAGAGGTCCGCGAGCCGGGTCGTCGCCCCCACGAGCGTGAAGGCGGGGAGCGCGAGCTCGACGGTCCGCGCGGAAGGGCCTTTGCCGAGCACCAAGTCGAGCCGGCCGCTCTCGAGCGCGGGGTAGAGGAGTTCCTCGATCTTGTGCGAGAGGCGGTGGATCTCGTCGATAAAGAGGACGGTCCCCGGGTCGAGGTTGGTGAGGATAGCGGCGAGGTCCGCGGCGCGCTCGATCGCCACGCCGGAGGTGCTCTTCAACGGCGCATCGAGGGCGTTCGCGACCAGGTAGGCGAGCGTGGTCTTGCCGACCCCCGGCGGGCCGTAGAAGAGGAGGTGCTCGGGCATGCCGCCGCGCTTCTTGGCGGCGTCGATAGCAACCCGGACATTGGCCTTGATGTCTCGCTGGCCGACATATTCCTCCCACGCGGAGGGCCGGAGCGCCTGGTCGATCGGCACGGGGTCTATTGTTGCGCCATGGGCCGCAGCTGCCGAGCTCGGGCGGGGGGTTGACATAAAATCGGCTTGTATGCTAGCATTATAGCAGTTCAGATTGATCGTGCCCACACTCCTCTAGGCAAGGCTTGACGGCTTCCGGGGCTGCCCTAAGGGTTTTCTGGTTACCGCCTTGTGCGGTTTTGCTGGGTTTTTCCTCAAGCGCTTTCTCGGCGCCTGGAGGAGCGTGTGCAAGATCGAGAAATCGCCCGTATGGGCGATTTCTTTTATCTAAATCTGGGGGAGGTCGACGGCACGGCCGAGCTCGTCGAGGGTGGTCTGGCCCGCGAGGACTTTGAGGATGCCGTCCTGGAGCATGGTGAGGTAGCCCTGTTTGGCGGCCAGCTTCGCGATCTCGTTCTCCGGCGGATTATCGCGCAAAAAATTCCCGAGCTCGTCGTCCATAAATATCGCTTCGTAAAGGCCGATACGGCCCTTGTAGCCGGTCGAGTCGGGCGAGGCGGGGGCGGGCGCAAAGAGCGTATCGAACTTTTCCGGCACGAGCGTGCGGTCGACGATGGTATCGAGGACAGCTTTTATTATTTTTTGCTCTTGCGCAGTCGCCGGGCGCTCCTTTTTCTCCGCCGGGTTCAAGGTGCGCACGAGGCGCTGCGCCATCGAGACGCTGATGGCGGAGGCGAAGGTCTTCGGGTCCGCGCCGAGGTCTACAAGGCGCGGGAAGGTGCCTGCCGCGTTGTTGGTGTGGAGCGTGGAGAAGACGAAGTGGCCGGTAAGCGCTGCTTGGATAGCTATCTCCGCCGTCTCGCCGTCGCGGATCTCGCCCACCATGATCACGTCCGGGTCCTGGCGGACGATGGAGCGCAGGCCCTCGGCAAACGTGTACTTCTTCTCCTCGACCTGCGTCTGCACGATGCCGTTCAAGTGATACTCGATCGGGTCCTCGATCGTGATGATTTTCAAATCCGGAGTCGAGATTTCGCGGAGGAACGCGTAGAGCGAGGTCGTCTTGCCGCTCCCGGTAGGGCCGGTGGTGAGCAGCATGCCGTTGGCGCGCCGGATCTCGGCGTCGAGGCGTTTCAAGAGTTTTGCGTTGATGCCGAGTTCCTTGAAAGAGTGCTGCGTGGTCGCCGGGTCGAGGAGGCGCATCACGATCGATTCGCCGTAGGCGCCGGGAATAAAGGAGACGCGCGTGTCGATCTGCCCGCTCCCCTCGTCGATGCTGAAGCGGCCGTCCTGCGCGCGGTCGGTGACGTTGAGTTTGATGCCCGCGAGGAGCTTAATGCGGGAGTTGAGCTGGTGATACGCCGCCGCGTCGAAGAAGAAGACGTCGGTGAGGAGGCCGTCGAGGCGGTAGCGCAGCCGCACTTTCCCGCCGTCCTCCGGCTCGAAGTGGATGTCGGAGGCGGAGAGGGCGAGCGCGCCCTCGATAACGTCCTCGAGGAGCGTAGAGGTGCGCTCGAGCGCGTGGCCGCTCTCCGCGGCGGCGAGCGCGCTCTTGAGCGCGGCAAGCGAGACGAGGGAGGCGCGCGCCGCGCGCGCATTCCCGATCGTGAAGACGCCGGGGCGCGCCTCGACCGCGTAGGAGAGATCGGCGTAGCGGGAGAGCGCCTTCTCGAGGCTCTTCTTCGAGACGAGGAACCGCCGCACCTGGTAGCCGCGCCCCGCGAGCTCCTCGCCGAGCGTCGCGGCGGCCGGGTTGTTGGGGTTCTCGAGCGCGAGCGATATCGTCTTGCCGGTAAGCGCGAAGGCGGCCGCGCGCGCCGCCTCCGCCTTCGCCTGCGGGATAAGCCGCAGCGCCTCGGTGTCGACGGCGGTCAGCGAGAGGTCGGCGTAGGCGAGGCCGTATTTGCCCGAGAGAATCTTGGCGACATCCTCCTCCTCGCGCTCGCGGGCGCTCTTGAGCTCGGCATCCTCCCGCTCGGTGTCGAATTGCGCGGCCATGTGCCCCAATGATAGCACCGCGAGCGCGGAAGCCGGCCCGAGGGTAGAATGGCGGCATGGAGAAGCGGGTCAAGAGCCTGGAAGAGTTCAACGCGGAGGCGAGGGATTTAGTCCTTCGGCTGGCGCCTCAGGATGACAAGGCGACCCTGATCACCTTGTCAGGCGAGCTCGGGGCGGGGAAGACGGCCTTTACCAAGGCCGCGGCCGCGGCGCTCGGGATCGAGGAGGTGGTCAACAGCCCGACCTTCGTCCTCGAGAAGATATATCTCCTGCCCGAGGGCGCGCCTTTCAAGCGCCTCATACATATAGATGCGTATCGCCTCGAAGGCGGCAAAGAGCTCGCGCCTTTGGGCTTTGACGAACTGATGAAAGATGCGGGCAACCTCGTTTTTCTCGAATGGCCGCAGAAGGTCGCACGCGCGCTCCCGCAGCCCGCGCATGCGATCTCGATCCGGCTCGAGAACGGCGCGCGCGTCATTTCCTATGCCTAGGCTCCGCTCGAGGGTGAAGCGGCTCGTGCTCCTCGACACGCACGCGATCATCCACCGCGCCTACCACGCGCTGCCGGATTTCACCGCGCCGGACGGCAAGCCCACCGGCGCCTTATACGGCCTCGTCGCGATGCTGATCAAGCTCGTCAACGACCTCGACCCGGATTACATCGTCGCCTGCTACGACTTGCCCGGCCCCACCATGCGCCACGCGGCCTATGAGGGCTACAAGGCAACGCGCGCGAAGATGGACGACGCGCTCTCGCTGCAGATCGAGCGCTCGCGCGACATCTTCAGGGCGCTCGGCGTCCCTGTCTATGAAAAGGAGGGCTTCGAGGCGGACGACCTCCTCGGCACGATCGCGGATAAGACGAAAAAAGAGAAAGACCTGGAGGTAATCATCGCCTCGGGCGACATGGACACACTGCAGCTCGTCGACGACGAGCGTGTGCGCGTCTATACTCTCAAGAAAGGGATCAACGACACCATCCTCTACGACGCGGAGCGGGTCGAGGAGCGCTACGGCTTTCGCCCCGCGCTCATCCCGGACTACAAAGGCCTCGCCGGCGATCCCTCCGACAACATCAAGGGCGTGCCGGGCATCGGGGAGAAGACGGCGACCGAACTCATCAAGAATTTCGGCACGGTCGAGGCTCTCTACAAGAAATTGAAGAAGGACGAGAAAGCTTTCGCGAAGAAGGGGATCAAGGCGCGCGCGATCACGCTGCTCAAGGAGCATGAGGAGGCGGCCGAGAGCTCCAAGGCGCTCGCGACTATCCGGCTCGACGCGCCGATCAACTTCACGCTCCCGCGCGAGGCCTGGCGCGCGCGGGTCGACCAGAAAGAGGTTTTCGCGCTTTTCGATGCGTTCGGTTTCCGGACGCTCCGCGAGCGGATGAAGAAAGTCTTGAACGGCGGCAGCGTCGCGCCGGGGCAGCTCGACGAAACTTCGGATCCGTATACGACGGAGCCAGAGCTGAATGAGAGCGCCGCGCCGAAGCTTGCGTCGATTGCTCCGGCGCGGTTTGCTGAGGCGAAGGTGATGCTCTGGCTCCTGGCCTCCGACTTCACCAACCCGAGCCTTGAGGACATCTACGCGCGCGCCAAGACCGACGACTTCGAGAAGGCGTACGCCGCGCTCGAGGCGGAGCTCGCCAAGGCCGGCCGCGTCAGGGAGGTCTACGAAGAGATCGAGCGGCCGCTGATCCCCATAGTCGAGGAGATGCAGCGCCACGGCGTGCTCGTCGATCCGGCGATCTTGGCCGCGCTCGCCGCGAAGTACCGCGCGGAGCTCGCCGCTCTTGAGAAGAAGATCCATGCGCTCGCAGGCAGGGAGTTCAACATCTCCTCGCCCAAGCAACTCGGGGCAGTGCTCTTCGACGAGTTGGGACTCAAGCCCGAGCGGCAGAAGAAGACGGCGGGCGGCCAGCGCTCGACCCGCGAGAGCGAGCTCGAGAAGCTCGCGGACCAGAGCCCCATCATCGGGATCATCCTCGAGTACCGCGAGGTCAAGAAGCTGCTCTCGACCTATATCGAGAACCTGCCGCCCTTGCTCGACGGCGGGCACCGCCTCCATGCGCGCTTCCTCCAAGCGGGGACGACCACCGGCCGGATGGCGAGCGCGGACCCGAATCTCCAGAACATCCCGCTCCACTCCGAGCGCGGCAGGGCGATCCGCCGCGCCTTCGTCGCGCCGAAGGGCTTCGAGCTCGTCGGCCTCGACTATTCGCAGATCGAGCTGCGGCTCGCAGCGATCCTCTCGGGAGACGAGAAGCTGATCGCCATCTTCAAGAGCGGGCGTGACGTGCATGCCGAGGTCGCGGCGATGGTTTTCGGCGCGGCGCCCGCGGCGGTCGATGCCGACATGCGCCGCAAGGCCAAGGTGATCAACTTCGGCATCCTCTACGGCATGGGCGCCAACGCGCTCAAGCAGCAGCTCGGCTCGACCACCGCCGAGGCGCACCGGTTCCTCGACGATTATTTCCATACCTTCAAGACGCTCGCCGAGTATCTCGAGAAGACCAAGGGCTTCGCCCGCAAGCACGGCTATACCGAGACCCTCTTCGGGAGGCGGCGCCAATTCCCGGAGATGAAGTCGCCGCTGCCGTACGTGCGTGCGCAGGCCGAGCGCATGGCTATCAACGCGCCGCTGCAGGGCACTCAGGCCGACCTCATCAAAAAGGCGATGGTCGAGATCGACCGCTTCCTCGAGGAGGCGGGCGCGCGGGAGGACGCGCACCTCTTGCTGCAGGTGCACGACGAGCTCGTCTACGAGGTGCGCGCCGCGCGCCGCGCGGAGCTCGCCCCGCGCATCAAGGAGATCATGGAGCGCGCCCTGCCGGAACGCGCGGCGCGCGGCGTGCCGGTCCTCGCGCAAATGAAAACGGGCAAGAATTGGGGCGAGATGAAAGCCTCGACAGCGACCGGGCTCGGCGTATAATGGAGGGCGGGAACGTTCTGGGAGGAACAACATGATCCCCATGAGACTAGTCGCCCGCTGCGAGGGCGAGCCGCGCCCGCAGCCGCTCGACGATCGCTTCAGTTTGAGGACGAGCATTCTCATCTGTGTCGTCTTCGGCCTGCTGGGGTGGGCGGCAGTAGTCACCCCATTCTTCATGTGAAGAAAATGACAGTCCAAAGCGCCCCACGGGGGCGCTTTGTCGTTTCGGGTACAATGAGCCTCGTGATTTATCTCTTCTCCGGCTCCGACGAGGCGCGAGCGAGGGCGCGCGCTTTCGACTGGGTGGCAAAGGCGCGCGCGAAACAGCCCGGGCTCACCTACTTGCGCCTCGGGCGCGAGGACCTCTCGCCCGGCTCCCTGGAGGAGGCCGCGAGCGCGGGGACGCTTTTTGCAAAACGCCTACTGGTGCTTATCGACGACCCCCTGCCTGCCGGCAGGCAGGTCTCCCGTCGCGGCGAAGAGGAGCGCGAGGGGCCCGCAGGCGATTCTCTTATAGAAGAGTGGCTGCCGCGACTTGCCGCAAGCGAGAACGCCATCGTCATCCTCGCGCCCGGCCTCGCCTCCGCGAAGGCGAAGAAGCTCGCGGCGAAAGCGGAGAAGGCCTACGACTTCGCTTTGCGAGCGCGTAGGGAGGAGCGGGGCTTTAATTCCGGCCTCGTCAATGCGCTCGCGACCAAAGACGGCGCTCGGCTGTGGCTCGAGCTTATGCGCGCGCTTCGCGCCGGCGACGCGCCCGAGCAGCTCCACGGCCTCCTCCACTGGAAGGCGCGCGACCTGATGCAAAAGGGCCGCCCGGGGAGCCGCGCGCTCTCGCTCGCCCTCATCAAGCTCCTCATGGACTGCCGCCGCAAGGGCCTCGACCTCTCCGAATCCCTCGAGCGCTTCGCCCTCTCGCTCTGAAATCGTGTTATATCTCTTGTATCCGCCCGTAGCTCAATGGTAGAGCAGCGGCCTTTTAAGCCGTTGGTTGGAGGTTCGAGTCCTCCCGGGCGGACTAGTAGGCGAACGCGTCCACCGTGTCGCCGTTCTGGTCGAGAAGCTTGACGACCTCGTTCCGCGTGCGCCACATGCTGTCGGAGCGGCCCAAATAGACGCGCCAAGTCGGGCGCTTAAAGCCGCTGTCGCTCTGGTGACCCGAGACGCAGCCGTTATAGGAGAGATAGTTCTCGAGGAAGGAGTCGCAGGCGCTGGTGAGGCCGGGCGGCGGGCTGATCGAGAGCGTGCAGCTGTTGAGCGAGGCAACATAGGTGATGCAGGCGGAGTCGCGGATATAGTCGGGGCCGTAGAAGCGCTCGAGATCGTCGGAGGGATCGGGACAGCTGGGGAGAGAGGGGTAAAATTGCTGGAACTCGCCAAAGTAGCCGATGCATTCGTTCTCGCGGAAGGAGGCGCCTATCGGCGACTCGCCCGAGCCGATGATCGCCGAGTCGCCCGGCTGGAGCACGATCGGCTGGATCGCCTGGATAGTGCCCGAGAGCGGCACTTCTGTTCCCTGCGGGATGACCGCGGCCTTGCCGGTCGCGGCGCTCTCGAGTTCCCAGCCGGAGATGGTGAGCGGCGCCTTGGCGCTCCTCGAGAGCGAGAGCTGCAGATATTCATGCTCCGGGTCGCTCGAGCCGGCACCGCTGACGTAGTGCGAGAGCGTTATCTCGCTCGCGTACGGCGAGCGCGTGCCGAAGGGGACGCCCTTGAGCGGCCTCGGGCCGCCGCCTGAAGAGCCTCCCGAGCCGGGGTTGGCGAGCTCGATATCCGAGCCGCCGATGCCGAATGGCGCGCGCGGGAGCCCGATATAGGTGCCGCTCCCCAAAGGCGAAGGCTCGGAGAGGAAGGGCCCGGAGAAGGAGAGTGGGTGCGTCGGGCCTCCGGTCGCCACCCACACGAGGAAGATGAAGGCGAACACGCCGATGAAGAACCACGCGTCGTGCTGCATGTATCAAATAGTACCAAGCTTTTCGAGCTCTTCGCGGGCGACGGCGGAGTCGGACCACAGCTGCTTGGAGCCCCGGGCACCCATGATGAACGGGTCGGTTCCTTTGCCGGTGATCAAAACGGCGTCGCCCGGGCGCGCGGCGGCCAGAGCAGCGCGGACAGCCGCGCGGCGGTCCATGATGATCTGCGGCTTCTTCTCCTGCATCCCGGCGGCCATCTCCTCGACGATGGCGCGCGGGTCTTCGTCGTAGGGGTCCTCGTTCGTGAGGATAACCTCGTCGCAATAGCGCTCCGCGATCTTCGCCATCTCCGGCCGCTTCCAGCGGTCGCGGCCGCCGCCCGTGCTGCCGAGCACGCACAGCAGCCGCCGCCGAGGCCCCGGAGCATGCTCGCCTCTGAAGGCTTCGTAGAGCGCGGTCAGGGAGCCGGGCGTATGCGCGTAGTCGACGATGACCTCGAAGGGTTGGCCCACCTCGATGCGCTCGGCGCGCCCGGCGATGCGCGCGAGCCGCCCGAGCGCGCGTGCGCTGGCCGCGAGCGGCACGCCGAGAAACGCGGCCGCTTTGATCGCCGCGAGCGCGTTCACCACGCTGAAGCGCCCCGGCTGCGAGAGCGCGAAGCGCTGGCCCTCATAGTCGAAGGCGATGCCGCCGCTTTCGACCACCGCATGCTCGGCCTGTGCGAAGGAGAAGGGGATCCGCTCCTCGACCGCGAGCGCGAGGAAACGCCGTCCGTACTCGCTCTCGCTCGTGGCGATGACCGCGCGCGGGCGCTTGGGCGAGCGCTCGAGCGCGCGGCCGATGGCGAGCTTGGCCGCGAAGTAGTTCGCGAGCGAGCCGTGGCTCTCGATATGTTCCGGTTCGAGATTGGTGAAGATAAGCGCGTCGAGCGCGAGGGCCAGGTGCCGGTGCTGCACCGCCGCCTCGCTCGTGATCTCGACCACCGCGTGGGTGCAGCCCTGCCGGAGCGCCCGATGCAGGAAGCCCTGGATAAAGCCGCGGCCAGGGAGCGTCATCTTATAGAGGTTAGGGCGCGACTCCTCCCCGATCGCGAAGCGGATCGTCCCGGCGAGCGCGCTCTTGTGTCCGGCCTCCATGAGGATCGCGTGGAGCATTTCGGCCACCGTCGACTTGCCCTTGGTGCCGGTGACGCCGATGACGGTGAGGCGCCGGGCCGGATAGCGGTAGTAGGCCGCCGCGAGCGCGGCGAGCAGGTAGTGATAAGGCGCAAGCAGCGCGCGCCGTGCCCTGCCGAAGCGCTGCGCGAGAGAGGGGCGCGGCGCCATAGCTAACCTGCTGCGAGCGCGGCGCGCAGGCGAGCCTCTTTGCCCGCGAGCCCGGCGGGGACCTTCGCGAGAGCCTTGCGCGCCTCTCGCTCGCTATAGCCGAGCGCGATCAGCGTGTCGAGTATCTCGCCGTCGGCGCCCGGGCCCGCGGCCCCCACGGCGGCCGGCATCTTCTCCGCGAGCATGACCGCGAGCTTCTCCGCGCTCTTCTTGCCGAGGCCCGCGATGCGGGTGAGATAGTCGAGGTCCTTGCGCGCGATCGCGCCCGCGAGCATCTCCCGCGGCGCTTTCGCGAGGATGCCGAGCGCGGTCTTGGGGCCGACGCCCGGCGCGCGCAGCAGGAGCTCGAAGAAGTCGCGGTCCGCCGCCTCGAGGAAGCCGTAGAGTTCCAGGCCGCTCTGGGAGAATGCGAGGTGGGTCGCCAGTCGCGCCTCTGCGCCCGCCTTGGGGCGCGCGCCCGCAGGCATAGTGACCGCAAAGCCGACGCCGATCACCTCGACCACCACGCCTGCGGGGGACTCCGCGACCACCGTTCCCGAGAGCTGCCGGATCATGGAACGTATCGTAGCACTCCTATAAAAAGAACGCCCCCGGCTCATCCCGGGGGCGTTGCGTCAGGCCGCAAAGACAAGCGCGAGCGTCTTGAGCCCACACTCGACCTGCGCCGGATCGTCCAGGAAATGGCGGTCGCCCACATGCTCGTAGTAGGGCGCGAGCGGATGCTGCGGAATGCCCGCATGCAACAGGTGGGCATTGACCATCGCCCGATCCCAGAAGAAGAACGGGTATATCTGGACGATGCCGCCCGCCGGCCGCTCGACCGGGCCGAGCTGCGCCCGCTCCGCCGTCTGCCCCCGGCGCATGCCGTAAAAGAGGGCATCGACGCCGAGACGTTTGATTGCGCGGCGCATCGGAGCGAGCTTCACCAGCTCGTTATAGTGCCGGCGGTCGCTCTCCCAGAGCTTGCCGTAGCGCGCCTCGAGCACGCGCGGGCTGAACTCGGGGCGGCACACGTGCAGGTTGAGCGCGATGTCGCGCTCGCGCGCGAACCAGGAGACGAGCTCCTCGCGATACGCGAGCGTCTCGTCCGGCAGATAGCCGGTGTCGATCGTGATGATCGGCGTCTCCGGGTCGACCTTGGTGACCAGGTCGATAAGCACTCCCGTCTCGATGCCGAAACTCGCGGCGAGCGCAAGCCCCCCGCGCCAGTTGGCGAAGGCCGAGTCGATGATCCCGCAAGGGGACATCTTCGGCCACAGTTCCTGCGCGCTTGAAAGAACGTCCGGCCCCATGATTTTCCTCCTTTGAAGCGTCGGTTCCTGCTTGCATCCTAGAGGCCGATGCCGTAAGGTGCAACTACTCATGGCCATCACCAAATCCGCGAAGAAGGTAATCCGCGTCTCGGGGCGCCGGCGCCTCCACAACCTCCGCCGCGCCGAGGCAATGCGCGCGGCGGGCAAAGCGCTCGCGAAGAGCCCGTCGGCCGCCTCTCTTGCGGCCGCCTACGCCGCCGTCGACAAAGCCGCGGGGCGCGGCGTCATCTCCAAGGCTGCCGCCGGCCGCCGCAAGGCCCGCCTCGCAAAGCTCGTTAAGTAAATCCGGTCACGCATAAATCCCTGCTGGGATTTTGCGCGACCCCGCCTCGGCGTCTGCGCGCCTCCGGCCCACAAAAGCTCCGCACGGCTCACTTCTGTGCTCTCAGTAGGAATCGAACCTACATCTGCTCCTTCGGAGGGAGCTGTCCTATCCATTGAACGATGAGAGCGTGCGCACACATTATATCGGTGCCTCTGGCAGGAATCGAACCCACATTACTTCCTCCGCAAGGAAGCGTCCTATCCATTGAACGACAGAGGCGCAAGAGGACTCTAGCGCGATTCGCGCGTTTCTCAAAATCCCATCCACGCGCCGAGGAGATCGACCACGGTGTGCGGGTGCTCGGCTTCCTCGATCCGTTCGAGCAGGTAGGTATAGAGCGCGTCGGCGTCGAGTTCGCCGGTGAGCGGGATCACGAGGTGCGGGGTGAACCAGCTCTCGGTCTTGATGGAGAGCAGCGGCGGCTCGGCGTCCTCGATATGCTCGAGCATGGAAAAGGAGCGTAAGCGCTCGTAGCGGTAGAGGTCGCTGCCGATGGCGAGCCCCTCGTCGAGGACGCGGAACGTGTGCACCGGCGGCTCCTTGGCGGCGTGGAGCCCAATCGCCGCCGCCGCCGCGAGGATCAAGACGGCCAAGAGCGCCTGCCCGAAGAGGATCGCGGCCAGGGTCGAAGCGGCGGCGAGGATGCCGAGCGCCCAGTACCAATCCGCGCTCTTGGGCGAGTGCTCGTATTCCCGGCCTTCCCACTCGAAGATCGCTTGCCGTGCCATATGTCCTAATTATAACGCCACGACCGGCCCCGGGGCGGGGTGGAGCGGGGAAAGTCCGGTTGTGGTACGCTTCGGGCATATGAAAATAACCCTGCGTTCGATAGCCGTGCTGGCCATGTTTTTTACTCCCGCGCTCGCGGCCCACGCTACGCCCGCGTTTGTCCAGCAAAATTACGCGACGCCCCAAACACCCCAGTCGATCGTTGCGGTAACTTACACAAAAGCGCAGGTCGCGAGCGACACCAACGTCGTGGTTGTGGGATGGAACGATACCGCAGCAAACGTTGTCTCGATCGCAGACTCGAAGGGCAACAACTACGCACTCGCGCTCCCGACCTACCGTGGCAACGGTATGAGCCAGGCAATCTATTACGCACCCTCAATCGCCGCCGCCGCCGTCGGCACCAACACCGTCACCGTTACCTTTGATCGTCCCGCGGTCTATGCCGACATCCGGATCGCGGAGTACTCCGGCCTCAACGGCCCGAGTATGGACGGCACCTCCTCGGGGACAGGCAGCGCTCGCACGGCTTCTTCCGGGCTTATTCAGACGACAGCGAATGGCGATCTTCTTGTCGGCGCGGGCGTAACAAGCTACGCTTTCAGCGCAGCAGGCTCCGGCTACACCAAGCGCGTCATCACGCTCCCCGATACCGACATTCTTGAGGACCGCATCTCGGGCTCTCCGGGTGCTTACAGTGCGACCGCGATTGACAACGATTTATGGGTGATGCAAATAGCCGCATTCAAGGTCGGTAGCGGGGCGCCCGACACCACCCCGCCCTCGGTCCCGGCTAATCTCCACGCCACGGGGATCACCAACAGCTCAATCGCCCTTGCCTGGGATCCCTCGACGGACAACGTCGGCGTCGCCGGCTACAAGCTCTACCGGGACGGACTCCAGA
>DASZVH010000011.1:0-7561 GCA_035547315.1 Minisyncoccota bacterium | reverse complement strand
GGCGCCGCCCCCCTCGGGGCCCGGCGCCTCTTTTTGTCTTCTAGCCGGGCTCGACCACGACCGCCGTGCCGTAAGCGAGCACCTCAGTAATACCGCGGCCCATGTCGGTCGCATCGTAGCGGAAACCGATCACGGCGTTTGCCCCGCGCTCGAGCGCATGTGCGCACATGCGCTCGTAGGCGTCCTCGCGCGTCTTCTCTGCGAGCTTGGAGAAGAGGGTGATATCGCCGCCGACGATGGTCTGGAGCCCAGCGCCTATCGAGCCCACGATGGAGCGCGAGCGCACGACGATTCCCCGCACGATGCCGAGATTCTTAGCGACTTTGTAGCCGTCGAGCTCGAAAGCGGTCGTGACTTTGCCTGGTTCGATTTGCATCGCGCCAGTATACCAAAACAGGCTTTTAATCCTCTCGCGCGCCCTCGATGAGCTCGCGCAGGTCGCGCTCGATAGCCGCATGGTCCATGCCGCGCTCCGCACGAGCTTTGAGCATCTCCAGGGCCTCCTGGTAGAGGATTCGGGCGCTATCTTCCCTGCCGGGAGCGAAGCTCGTCTTCAAGGGCGCAGCAGCGCCCTCAAGCGTTACTGAGCTCCCCTGCGCATTTTCTTGATAGGCAACGACGAAGCCCGTTTTCCCTTCTTCCTCGGTATACCGCCGCTCCATCGGCTGCTGTTTCTTGAAAAGGTTCATGCGCGCGAAGGAGTGAGGCGCGTCCCCCTCAGCCGCGTCACATACCAAAGAATGGCGAAGAATGAGGCGCTCGCCGTCGCAATCATGAGGTAGATAAGCATCGCGAAGCCAAAAGTAGCGACGACGAAGGCACCCACGATTGCGGCGATTCCGTCGATGAACGCCTTGCTTCCCTCCCACAAGCCCCACTCATACTCTTTGAGGCTCATGTCGGTATGATCGGCGAGCTCAGCGTCGAACACCGGGTCGGCGACCGCATTGCCGATCGCGGTCAGCACCTGCGCGAGGAAGAGGGTCGCGACATTCGAGATAAAGAGATAGAAGACAATGCCGAAGAGCCAGATCGCCCACCCGAGAATCATAAGGAAAATCCGCATCCGCGACCCCCAGCGGAAGCGATGCACGATGGTCGTAAAAATACCCTCGGTGATGAGGAAGATGCCCATGGCGCCGCCCGCATCGAGAATGTCGCCGCCGATATGCTGGACAAAAACCGCGTAAATCGGGAGTAGCACCCCCTCGGCGAAGGAGGAGAGGGTCCAGGAGAAAACGAGCGTGCGGTAGAAAGCGTTGGTCCGCTTCATGTTAAGAGCGTATCACGCGGTCCTTCGTGATCTCCCAAGTGTCGCCCGTGCGCGGGACGACCGCCGTGCCGCCTAGGTAGTCGTGGATGCGCTGCGCGAGGAAGCGCTCGGCGGAGGGCTCTCCGAGCGCGGTAAAGATGGTCTTAACGCGCTTCCCTGCAAGGCAGGCCTGCGCAAATTTTAAGAGCTCGTCGCGGTCGGCATGCGCCGACCAGCCCTCGAGATTCACGACCTTGGCGTTGATCTCCGTCATCTCTCCGCCCACCCGCACGCGCCTCTCTCCCTCCACCATCCGGCGGCCGGGCGAGCCGGGCGCCTGGTAGCCGACGATGATGAGCGTGGTGCTTGGATCGGGGAGATATTTCCGCTCCCAATTGCCGATGCGGCCGCCATGGCTCATCCCTGCGCCGGCAATGATGATCTTCTGCCGCGGGGCCTTCTCGATCTCTTGCGACTCTGAGGGCTTCAAGGTCTTCGTGAGGAAGGGAAACTCGAAGATGCTCCCCTCCCGCTTGATCTCATCCTGCGTAGCCGGTTTGAAATAGCTCGGCCCCCACTTTTCATAAAGCGCGGTGACATTGATCGCCAAGGGCGAATCGAGGAAAACGGGCAGCTCGGGCAATTGCTTTGCGGCGAAGAAATTGGAGAGCTCATAGAGCATGAGCTGGGTGCGTTCGAGCGAGAACGCGGGGATGAGGATGGCGCCGCCGCGCGCGGCGGCGTCCTTCAAAGCCGCAAGGAGCCGCTCGACGCGCTCGGCCTGCGGCGGGTGGAGGCGGTCGCCGTAGACGCTCTCCATGAGGAGCGCGTCGGCGTCCTCGACAGGCTCGGAGTCGGGCAAGAGCGGCGAGGGCGAGTTGCCGAGGTCGCCCGTGAGCGCGACGGCGGAGCCGTCGCGCTCTTTGATCCGCACGCTCGCGGAGCCCAGGATGTGGCCGGTGTTGCGCAGGCAGAAGCTCGTGCCGTTCTTTATTTCGGTCTCTTCGTGGTAATTAACCGGCTGCCAGAGCGAGAGCGCCGCCTCGATATCTTTTTCTTCGTAAAGGGGTGGGAGATCCCGCCGCTTGGCGTCGCCCGCGAGGATGTTCGCGGAGTCGCGCATGATGAGCTCGGCGAGGTCTTTGGTGGGCGGCGTGGAGTAGATCGCGCCTTTGAAGCCTTCTTTCACGAGCTTCGGGATGCGGCCGACGTGGTCGAGATGCGCGTGCGTCACCACGAGCGCGTCGATCGACTCGGGGTCATAGGGGAAGGGCCCGTACATTTCCTTGACCGAGAAGTCGCTCCCCTGCTCGAGCCCGCAATCCACGAGCACTTTCGCATCCTTCGTCTCTATCAAGAAGTTGGAGCCCGTCACCGTGCTCGCCCCGCCGCAGAAGGTCAGCTTCATTTCTTAAAATCTAGCACGAGAAAACCGCACCTTAAGGTGCGGTTTTCTCGTGGAGCCATTCCAGAGCTTGCAACTTTTGTGTGCCAGGTGGGTGCTCGCATCGCGTTCGTGGAGTGCCCCGGAGGGCG
This sequence comes from Minisyncoccota bacterium, assembly GCA_035547315.1. GTDB lineage: Bacteria > Patescibacteriota > Minisyncoccia > Phycocordibacterales > Phycocordibacteraceae > C7867-001. The sequence goes on along the minus strand of DASZVH010000011.1, from coordinate 4,773 downwards.
CTCGGAGCGCGGGGATATAGAGCTCCCGAGTAGTAGGCAAGTTGCGTTTTAAGGAACGGGCTCCGAGGCCATTATACCGCCCGCTCATGAAGGCCCTGTGGAGAACGCACTTTCATGCGGAAAGCCGTGAATCGTGGTATAACTGCGCCGGACCGAACAGGAGGTATTCATGGCTGCCCAAATCATCCCGCTCCTCGCCAAGAGGCGGCGGCTGCCGGCCGCCCTCCCGCAGAGGCGGCCGGGGCAAAATCGGCTCCGCGAGGCTGTCCTGGGGCCGTATCGCCTCGTGGCGATTCCCGACATCGTGCAGGTCTTGGTGCGCGAGGGCCTCTCGCCCGAGGCACGCGCGCGGGCGCTTGTTGTGCTTGACGAGCTCTATGCATTGCTCCTGAGCATGCCGGGGACGGAAGCCCGTATCCTCGGCAGCCTAGAGGAGTGGGAGGAGTACCAGCGAGGCGGCCCGCTCCACTATCTGGGACTCCAATGCAGTTGGAGCGCGTTCGCGCAGTATGCGGAGCGCCTGTGCTGATGCCCGAAGCCCCGGCGCGCAGCCGGGGCTTCTTCTCGCCGCTATTCTCCTAAGATGTTCCCCAGCTCCGGGGCATACATCACCGCCTCGGAAAGGAGGCGGTAGCCGATGATTTCCTCGGGCTTGAACCAGTGCGTGATCTCGGCCTGCGCCTCGGCGACCGAGCCCGAAGCGTGGATGAGGTTGCGGACCGAGCGCTTGTCGCCGTCGGCCATCTGATAGGAATCGAGGACATAGTCGCCGCGGATCGTACCGGGCGCGGAAGAGAGGGGCTCGGTCGAGCCCACGAGCTTGCGGACGACCTTGACCGCGTGAGCACCCTCGAAGACGATCGCGACCACCGGGCCTGAGATCATGTAGGCGGTAAGGGTCTTGAGGAGCGCGTCGGTGATATCGAATGGGTTCTCCGAGGGCGGCGTGAGGCCCTTTTCCTTGTAGCCCGCGATCGTCTTCTCCCCCGTGACGCGGCGCCACTCAGGGTCGAGCGTATAGTGGCTCGTCACGTGCTCGCCCTCGGCGACGAGCATCTTCATCGCGACCATCTTGAGGCCGACGTTCTCAAAACGCTTAATAATCTCCCCTACCAGCGCGCGCTGCACGCCGTCGGGCTTCACGATCACGAGCGTCCGCTCCTCTTTAAGATGTGCCATGACGATAAAAATAAAAACCTTGCGGCGGTTATGCTGTGATGATACGCGCTCCGCCCTTTTCAAGCAAGATGGTGTGCTCGTGGTGGGAGGCGCGCGAGCTGTCCTTGGTCGCATAGGTGTAGCCGTCGGGGCGCAAAACGATCGCGCCTTTGCCGAGAGCGGCGATGGGCTCAAGCGCCAAGACCATGCCCTCCACGAGCTCGGGGCCTTCGCCCGCCTTGCCGAAGTTCGCGATATAGGGCTCCTCATGCACGCGCGCGCCGACCCCATGGCCGCCCAAGGCCTTCACCACCGCAACGCCCGCTTTCTTCAACACCTGCTCGATCGCGTGCGAGATATCGCCCACCCGGCGGCCGACCTTGGCGGCCGCGATGCCCTCCGCGAGCGCCTCCTCAGTGGCGCGCATCAGTTCCGCGTCTTTCTTGGAGGACTTCCCGACAGCGACCGTCGTCGCGGCGTCCACCACGATGCCGTTATGGATGAGCCCGAGATCCAGAGAAACGATGTCGCCCGTTTTGAGGACCTTCTTGCCCTCGTTCGGGATCCCGTGCACGACTTCCTCGTTTATAGAGACGCAGAGCGTCGCCGGGTACTTCCGCGCCGCGCCCTCGGGCGTGTAGCCGAGGAACGCCGGCGTGTCGCCCCCCTCGCGGATCAGGCGCTCCGCGAGGTCGTCGAGCTCCTCCGTGGTGACGCCCGCCTTCGCGGCCTTGGCGCACGCATCAAGCACCCTCGCGAGGCGCTTCCCTGCCTCGACCAGATCCTTCTTCTCCTTCGCGGTCGTGATTATCATTTGAGATTGAGCGCGCGGCGGATGCTCTGCGCGATCTCCTCCGGCGTCTTCTCGCCGTCGATCTCGATCAGTACGCCCTCGCGACGGAAGAGCTCGATCGCGGGCTCGGTAAATTTCTTGTATTCCGCGAGCCGCTCGGGGAAGATCTCGGGCGCGTCGTCTGCACGGCCGCTGGTCTCGTGGCGCTTCGCGAGCCGCGCCTGCATGGTCTCGTCGGAGACTTTGATATTGATAATCTGGAAGGGCCGCCCAAGCCATTTTAAGGAATCGACGATGAGCTCGGCCTCCGGCACTTTGCGGTTGAAGCCGTCGAAGATAACGCTCGAGGTGCCCGGGACCGAGAAAAGCGTCTTGAGGTAGAGATACATCGCGAACCAGTGCGGCGAGAGGAAGCCTTTCTGATTTTCCTCCCGGAGCTTGTGGCCGACCGGCGTATTCTCCTTCTCGAGTTCGCGGAAGAGGTTGCCGGAGGAGAACATCGGCCATCCCGTCTTCTCGGCCAAGAGCTTGGCCTGCGTCCCCTTGCCGCAGCCGGGCTTCCCGACGAAGAAGATGGTGCGGGTTTCCATTCCTCTACTTTACACTGGAATTAATACTCGCGCAGGGAAACTTGCGCGTCGATCTTGCGGACGAGGTCGAGGACGACCTGCACGGTGATGAGGAGCGCGGTGCCGCCAAGGAGGAGCGTCGTGACGCCGGTAAGGCCCTCCACGACCGAAGGCGCGACCGCGAGGAGGCCGAGGAAAACCGCGCCCGGGAACGTGATGTAGTTGACCACGCGCGCGATATAGGCCTCGGTCTCCGCTCCGGGGCGCACGCCGGGGACGAACGCGCCGGATTTCTGCAGATTCTCGGCCACGCGCGAAGGCTCGAAGGTCACCGACGTATAGAAGTAGGTGAAAATGACCACGAGGACGAAGTAGACCGCGCCGTATTTCCAAGGGTCGGCGAGGAAGGCCTGGTACCAGGTCGAGGCGGAGGCGGCGAAGGAGACATGGAGCGCGCCGACCATCGAGAGCGCGAGCTGCGGCAAGAGGAGGAGCGAGAGCGCGAAGATGATCGGGATCACGCCCGCCTGCAGGAGCCGCAGCGGGAGATAGGTGGAAGCGCCGCCCGCGAGCGCCGCGCCGCGCACCGCGCGCGCGTAGGCTATGGGGATCGCGCGCTCGGCGTCGGAGACCACTACGACCGCGGCGATCATGAGCGCCGCGAGCGCGAGGAAGCCGATATACGCCGGAATCGAGGCCGCGGTGGCGGTGAAGAGGGTCTGCGAGAGCCCGGCCGGGATGCGCGCGACGATGCCGGCGAAGATGATGATGGAGACGCCGTTGCCGATGCCGAACTCGGTGATGAGCTCGCCGATCCACATGAGCAGGATCGAGCCGCCCGCGATGAGCGCGATATTAGCGACGAAAGCGATCGCGCCCAAGTTCTCGATGACGCCCTGCGAGGAGAGCAGGAAGAGGAAGCCGATCGCCTGGAGGACCGCTATCGGGATCGTGAGGAGGCGGCTCCACTCGATGAACTTGGCGCGCCCGGCTTCCCCCTCCTCGAAGTAGGCCTGCTTCACGCCGGGGAAGATGATGGTCGCGAGCTGCATGATGATGCTCGCGGTAATATAGGGGCCGACGCCGAGCATCACGATGGAGAGCTTGGAGAGCCCGCCGCCCGAGAAAATGTTCAAGAGGCCGAAGAACTGGTTATTGGCGAAGAAGGCGGCGAGCGCCGCGCGGTTGACGCCCGGGATCGGGATAGCCGCCAGGAGGCGGAAGACGGCGATGGCCCCGAGTACGAAAAGGATGCGCGCGCGGATCGCGCCGTCAGTGAAGGCGATTTTGGCCTTGTGAATGAACGCGTCGATCATGAGAGCGAGCCGCCGGCCTTCTCGACCGCGGCCTTGGCCGCGGCGGAGAAGACGACGCCCTTGAAGGCGCGCGCGGCCGCGAGATCGCCCGCGCCGAGAATCTTGACCTTGGGAGCGCGGCCCTTATGCGCGCGCACGAGCCCGTGCGCCAAGAGGAGCTCGGGGGTGATGGTCTGGCCCGCGGGGAGCGCGGCGAGCGCGCCGAGATTGACCGGCGCGTAGCGCACGCGCTCGCGGCGCACGCCTTTGGCGCGGTTGCGGCCGAAGCCCCGGCGCTTGGGAAGCTTCTTGATCATGTCGCGGGACTCGGGGCGGATCTTGTGGCCCGCGCGCGCGGTCTGGCCCTTGCCGCCGCGGCCCGAGGTCTTGCCGCGCTTGCCGCCGCGGCCCACCGGCGCGCGGGTCGTTTTCTCCGTCTTCGCTTTGAGCGTGTGGAGCTGCATGGAAATTATGCGGCGCTCGCCTTCCCGGCAGGCAGGCGCAGCTGCTTGAGCGCCTCGACGGTGGCGCGGGCGATCGTGAGCTTGTTCTTGCTGCGGGTGTGGATCTTGGAGACCACGTCGGTGACGCCGGCCGCCGCGAGGACCGTGCGCACCGCCGAGCCCGCGACAAGCCCGCGCCCGGCCGAGGGCTTGAGCTCGACATCGCTCGCCGCGTACTTGGCGCGCGCGCCGTGCGGGATCGAGCGCTCCGCGGTGCGCGCGACGGTGATCATGTGCTTCTTGGCGTCGCGCGCGGCCTTGTCGATGGCAAGCGCGGTGTCCGCGCCCTTGCCGAGACCCACGCCCACGCGCCCGTTACGGTCGCCGAGCACCACCGCGATCGAGAAGTTGAAGCGCCGGCCGCCGGCCATGACGCGCGCCACGCGGCGCGCCGAGAGCGTGACCTGGTCGAACTCGCTGCGCTCGCGCGGCGCGCCTCGGCCGCGGGGTCCGCC
>DASZVH010000010.1:0-20546 GCA_035547315.1 Minisyncoccota bacterium | reverse complement strand
GCCCTAGGGCCGCGCGCGTTTCGCATTCCTCACCAGAGGAGCCAGAGCGCGAAGAGGAGCGCGAGCGCGATCCGGTACCAGCCGAATCCGCTGAAATCGTGCCGCCGCACGTAGCCGAGGAGCCAGCGTATGGCGGCGAGCGCGACGAGGAGGGCGGTGAGGAAGCCGACGCCGAGGATAAGCCACTCGCCGGCGGAGAAAGCGAAGCCGGACTTCACGAGCGAGAGGCCGGAAGCGGCGATCATCGTCGGCACGGCAAGGAGGAAAGAGAACTCGACGATCGCCTCGCGATTGATGCCGAGCGCGAGGCCGCCGACGATGGTCGCTCCGCTCCGGGAGACGCCGGGGATGATCGCGACCGCCTGCGCGAGCCCCACCAAGGCGGCATCGCGATAGCTCATCTGCGCGATCCCTTTCCCCGCGACCTCAAGCGCCTGGTGCTCGCGCCCGTGCCAGTTCTCGAAGACAATGAGCGCCACGCCGCCAAGGAAGAGCGCGATCAAGACCGTAATGTCGCTTGAGAGCAGGAAAGAGTGCTCGAGCGGGTAGAGCGCGAGGCCAATGACGCCCGTTGGGATAAAGGCGGCGACGAGCTTTTTCAAGAGCGGCCAGTCGAAGAAGCGCCGCCAGTAGCGCGCCACGACCGCGAGTATGGCCCCGAGCTGAATGATGATGGTGAACGCTTTGACGAAGTCGCTCCCGACAACGCCCAAGAGCCCCTCGGCGAGGATGAGGTGGCCGGTCGAGGAGATGGGGAGGAACTCGGTCGCGCCCTCGATGATGCCGAGCAGGATGCTTTGCCCGATTCCCATGGTCCCGATAGTACCACGCACGGCGCATTAAGTCCGGATGAAAGGAAGCCGCGCGACCTCCGTAGTAGGATAGGTATCACTTCATCGTCATGGAACCCCTTTCCTCGCAGAGCGTCCGCGCCCAACGGCTCGCGGGCCGTGTCAAGGCCTGGGCCTTCGCGCATAAGTTCTGGAGCCTGATAATCCTCGCCGCCCTCCTCTACGGCGGCTATACGGCCTATGCCTCCGCCACGGCGCCCTCGACCGCGCCGCGCTACGTTACCGCGACGGTCGCCACCGGCACCGTGGTCGCGACCATCAACGAGACCGGCCAGGTCTCCCCCGCGCAAGAGCTCACGCTCTCCCCCAAGGCCTCGGGCGAAGTCCTCGCCGTCTACGTCACGCCCGGCGAGCACGTCTACGCGGGCCAGGTCATCGCGCAGCTCGACGCCTCGGACGCCCAGCGGTCGCTCGCGAACGCGCAGCTCTCGCTCGAGAACGAGCAGCTGCAGTACCAGCAGACCACGGCCACTTCCACCCTCTCGCTCAACCTCCTCGAGGCGCAAAACGGCGTCACGAGCGCGCAGATCGCGCTGCAGAAGGCGCACGACGGCGCCTACTCCTCTATCGCGGGAGTCTACACCGACCTCGCCGCCACGGTGAGCGACCTCGACGGCGCGCTCCACGACTCGGACGTCGTCTCGCGCGGCTCGGAGCAGAATCTGGACGCCTACGCCGACCTCGTCTCGCTCGACGACAACCAGATCGGCATCTTCAAGAACTCGGCCGAGACCTCGTATCAGGCCGCGTACGCCGCCTACAACGCCGCGGTCGCCGCGTATAAGGCCGCGGGCCTTTCCGCCACGGACGACCAACTCTCCACCCTCGCGAGCGACACCTACACCGCGACGCAAGCGGTCGCCGAGGCGGTCAAGGACTCGCACGACTTCTTCGACCGCGTGACCACCGACGAGAACGTCAACAACTTCAAGAACGACTCGGTCCTCGCCGGGCTCCTCTCCCGGAGCAACGCCGACGGCACCACGGTCGGCAACGACCTCTCCGCCGCGCTCTCGGCGCGCTCCGACCTCGTCTCCGCCGGGCAGGCGCTCGCGCAGGCCCAAGACGCGCTCGCCAAGGCCGAGGGCGGCGCCAACACGCTCACGGTCCAGCAGGCGACGCTCTCCCTCGAGCAGGCGCAGCAGGCGCTCGCTTCCGCCAAGGAGAACGTCGCCGACTACACGGTGGTCGCGCCTTTCTCCGGCACGGTCGCCTCGGTCGGCGTCAAGAAATACGACCAAGCCTCCTCGGGCACCGCGGTGGCGACGCTGGTCACGGACGACCAGGGCGTGGACATCTCGGTCAACGAGGTCGACGCCGCCAAGCTCAAGATCGGGCAGAAGGCGACCGTCACCTTCGACGCGCTCCCCGGCGTCTCCATCGCCGGCACCGTTTCGCAGCTCGACAGCCTCGGCACCGTCTCCTCGGGCGTCGTCTCCTACGACGCCGTGATCACCTTCGACACCCAGAACGCCGCGATCAAGCCCGGCATGAGCGCCTCCGCCGCCATCGTCACGGGCACTGCGAGCGGGCTCGTCGTGCCCGCCTCCGCGATCCACACCGCCGGCGGCGCGAGCTACGCGCTCGTCTTCGACCCGCCGCTCGCCGACCCGGCCGAGGCGACCGCGCAGACCCCCGAGCAGGTGCCGGTCACCACCGGCCTCTCGAGCGCGACGGAGACGGTGGTCACCTCGGGGCTTACGCCGGGCGAGCAGGTAGTCGTCTCGACGAGCGGGAGCGCCTCCGCGACCAAGACCAGCGCGGCCTCGGCGACCTCCGTCTTCGGCGGCGGAGGCGTGCGCGCGGTCGGCCCCGTGGGAGGCGGCAACGCCACGTTCCGTTCCGGCGGCGGAGGCTAGCGCAAGCGCGGCGAGACGGATCGGATCATGATCAAAATCGAGGACATCACCAAGGTCTACGGCTCGGGCGCCGAGGCGTATCGGGCGCTCTCCGGCGTCTCTTTCTCCATCGAGGACGGCGAGTTCGTCGCCATCATGGGCCCCTCGGGAAGCGGCAAGTCGACCCTGATGCATATCCTCGGCTGCCTCGACACGCCCACCTCGGGGCACTACTTCCTCGACGACAAGGATGTCTCCACGCTCGCCGACGACGAGCTCGCCGGGATCAGGAAGGATAAAATCGGCTTCGTTTTCCAGGCGTTCAACCTCCTGCCGCGCGCGACGGTCCTGCGCAACGTCATGCTCCCGCTCATCTACGCGGGCGTGCCGGAGGAGGAGCGGGAGGAGCGCGCGAGCGAGGCTCTCGTCTCCGCCGGGCTCGCGGCCGACCACTTCCTCCACCGCTCCAACCAGCTCTCGGGCGGGCAGATCCAGCGCGTCGCCATCGCGCGCGCGCTGGTCAACGACCCTTCCCTCATCCTCGCCGACGAGCCCACGGGCAACCTCGACAGCAAGACCTCGATCGTCGTCTTGGGCACGTTCCAGAAGTTGAACCGCGAACACGGCCGGACGATCGTGCTCATCACCCACGAGCCCGACATCGCCGAGCACGCCGACCGCATCATCCGGATCCGCGACGGCCGCATCGTCTCCGACGAGAAGAATCCGCAGCCGCGCGACGCCGCCCAAGAATTGTCCGTCTATTGACTCCCCCGCTCCCTGCCGCCTCTCGTATGACTACCCGCGACCTCTTCGAGGAGACCTACGCCGCCCTCTCGGCCAATAAGGCGCGCAGCGGCCTCACTATCCTCGGCATCGTCATCGGCATCGCCTCGGTCATCGCGCTCGTGGCTATCGGCAACGGCGCGCAAGAGACCATCAACGCTTCGATCCAGTCGCTCGGCTCCAACCTGATCGAGGTGATGCCGGGGGCTGCCAAGCAGATCGGCTTCGGCGCCTCGGCCGGGCGCGGCAGCGCCCGCTCGCTCAGCGAGGACGACCTCGCGGCGCTCGGGAGCCAGGTGGAGAATGTCGAGGCGGTCGCGGGCGAATATCAGACCTCCGGCCAGGTCGTCGCCGCGGGCGCCAATACGCGCACGCAGGTGGACGGCGTCTCCGCCGCCTATGAGCAGATTCGGAACGTCTCGATCGAAGAGGGGCGCTTCATCGCCGACCAGGATTCGCAATCGCTCGCCAAAGTCGCCGTCATCGGCCCGACCGTGATGACCGACCTCTGGGGCGAGGGCTTCGCGACCTCCTCCGCGATCGGGGCGCAGATCGAGGTCAACAATATCGCCTTCACGGTGGTGGGCGTCACCGCCGCCTCCGGCTCGGGCTTCGGCGGCGCCTCCGACGAGGTTTTCATCCCGCTGGCGACCGCGCTCCAATATTTCGCCGGCAACGGCAATCAATACCTCTCGACCATCGATATCCAGGCGGCGAGCGAGCGAGCGATGACCCAGGTGCAGAACGACGTTACCGAGCTCCTCCTCGAGCGCCACGGCATCGCCGACCCGACGCGGGCCGACTTCTCCATCTTGAACCAGCAGGACATCGTCTCTGCGGCCTCCTCGATCACGAGCACCTTCACTACCCTCCTGGCGGCGGTCGCCGGCATCTCGCTCGTCGTGGGCGGGATCGGGATCATGAACATGATGCTCACCACCGTGACCGAGCGCATGCGCGAGATCGGGCTCCGGAAAGCGATCGGCGCGACGAAAGCCGACATCAACACGCAGTTCCTCGCCGAGGCGGCCGCGCTCACGCTGGTGGGCGGCGCGATCGGGGTCGCGCTCGGCTGGGGCCTCGCGGAGCTCGTGACGCTCTCCGGGCTCATCACCGCCGCCGTCTCGCTCTCCTCCGTCGCGCTCGCCTTCGGCGTCTCGGCGGGCATCGGCATCGTCTTCGGCTGGTACCCGGCGCGCCGCGCCGCGGCCCTAAACCCGATCGACGCGCTGCGGTATGAGTGAGCGGCAGGAAGGGCTGTGCGGGACTGTAAAACTCGGCCTAGCGGCCTTGAGCGCAGGAGCAAACAAGCCCTTCCTGCCGCGAAACAAACTCCTCTCGGTAGCGTAAATAAAGGCAACTAACCCAATTTCATGAATAAGAACCTCATCGTTACCGGCGCCGTCGCGCTTATCGTCGGCGCGGGCCTCGGCTACTTCGGCTCGACCGCATTCGCCAAGGCGCCCGCCCGGGGCGCGGCGTTCGCCGCCCGGGGGAGCTTTACCGCCTCTTCGAGCGCCTTCGCCCGCGGCGGCAACCAGGCCGCGGGCGCCGTGCTCGCGGGCACCGTCGCCGCCAAGGACGCCGGCTCGATAACCCTCGACACGCGCGACGGCTCCTCGCACGTCGTCCTGCTGACGCCCGCTACCGCGGTCGAGAAGACGGTCGCCGGCTCCCTCGCGGACATCGCGGTCGGCAGCGCCGTCTCGGTGACGGGCTCGACCAACAGCGACGGCTCGCTCTCCGCCTCCGCAGTCGAGCTTCGTCCCGCCGGCCTCGCGGGCGCGCCGATGATCCCGGCCGGCGCCCCGGCGCGGTAATCTGCTAGAATAGGAGCGTGGCTCGGCCGAGCTCACTCTATTATATATACATGAAACGCGCGTTCGCTATCATCGTCGTGCTCCTCCTCGCGCTCGGGATGATCGGGCTCTTCTTCCCCGCCCTGATGCAGCAATAAAAGCCGGCGTCTAGCGCCAGATGCCGAAGCGGCTCGCGAGCCGCGCGAAAAAAGTCCCCGCCCAGAGGAACGGGCGGGCGAAGAGCCGCGGTGCGCTCGAGCTGGCGCTTGCCGAAAGCGCCCGCGGCACGGCGCGCGCCGTGGTCGAGGCAGAGGAGGTGCCGAGCGTGAGCGTGACGCTCGCGCCGGGCGGCACGGCGCGCTCGAGCGAGGCCTCGCGCACGACGCCGTCTTCCTCGATCGTGCTGCTCGCGCGCACGGTCGTGGTCCCGCCCGCCGACCAGACGCGCGTCTCGCTTTGCGCGCTTGCGCGCGCAAAGCCGCTTGCGTCGCTGCCGGCGGTGATGGCCGCGCCGCCGCTCTCGGCGGTCGCGCTGGTGTAGCTCGTGACGCTCGCGTCGGCGAGCGCCGGTACCGGCGCGGCGAGCGCGAGAGCGGCGAGCAGGATGCCGGCGCGGTACATGATGAGAAATTTAGCGCCTCGCGGCCTGGGCCGTCCCGGAGGTAAACGCGGCGAGCACGTTGGCGAGGAGCGCCTGCGGGGCGCCGATCAGCCGCTGCCACCAAGAGGGCGCACTCGCGCGCGGCGCGGCGGGCGCCGCGGGCGCGAGCCCGACCTCGATGCCCGGCGGCAGCGCGTCCTCGCTCGGCGTGGAGGTCGGGAGCGGGGCGACGTCCGCGCTCGCGCGCGGCGCGGCCAGCACGGCGCGCGTCGCGGCGATCTCCTCCTCTTGGCCCTGCGAGAGCGCGAAGCTGCGCTCGCCCGCGCAGGCGAGATTGTTGATCTCTTCGACGGTGGTGTAGTAGACGAGGCCGGTGGGGCGGTCATAGCCCCACGGCGCGAGGATGTCGCTCGCGTACTTTTCCTGGAAGCGCTTCACCGCCGCGAGGGTCGCCGCGTCGTAGCGGCCGTTTACCGCGAGCGTCTCGCCCTCCTGCTCGTCGAGGAAGCGCTGCAGGAGCGTTACCTGCGCCGGGTCGTTCCCCTCCCCCGCGCCGAGGTAGCCGGTGAGATACGGCGCGCAGGCGAGCGGCGCGGGAGGGGGCGCGGCGGCGGGCGGCGGCAGGATAGTCACGGTCGAGGTCGCCGCGACGGGAGCGAACGGCACCGCGCCCGGGCTGCCCTGCGGGTAGTGCTTGTAGCCGGAGACGGTAAAGGTGTTGACGTAGTCGCCCGGCGGCGTGTCGCTCGCGTACTCTATGGCGTAGGAGACGTCGACCTCGTCCTGATACGCGAGCGTACCGAGGTCCCAGCTCTGGCTATGCACGACGTTCCCGTCGGGGCCGGTGAGCACGTCGGTCGCGACCGCGTTGAAAGCCGCGCCGCCCTCGTTGTAGACGCCCGCGCGATACTCGACCGTCGCCGGCGCGGAGGTCGCCTCCGCGTCCGCCATCGTGCGCACGTCGAGCTTGGGCTCGGAGGTGAAGGTCAGGCCCGCGCCCGCGCCCGCGCTCGGGCGCATCACGACGATGTCGAGCGTATCGGTATTGTCGGCCTCGTTGGCGTCCGTCTCCTCCTCGCTCACGGTCGCGGAAAGCGGGACCGCGATCGAGTCGCCGTCGGGCACGTCGCCCACCTGCGCCGTGTAGGAAAACTCCTCGGTGGCGCCCGCCGGGATGTCGCCCAGATCCCAGGCGCTGCCGCCGTCGGTCGCCTCGCCGCTCTCGAACTGGAGCATCTGCGCGAGGTAGCCGGCCGAGAGGCGCACGCCGGTCGCGTTCGCGTCGCCCAGGTTTGAGACCGTGAAGCGGAACGTAACCGTGGAGCCCGGGAGGGTCGGGTTCCCCGTCTCGGCGGCCGCGCCGAGCCAGAGGTCCGGCTCGCCGAAGCTGATGTCGCCCGAGAAATCGCCGAAGATGTTGAAGATGGCGAGTATCCAATTGCTGCCGAGGATGTTGGTATTGACGATATTCACCGAGTTGGCGGCGGCATAGGCGTCGCCGGTGGCGACGCTCGCATCGGCCCCGGCCGCCTCGTTCGCCCCCGTGAGCGCGTAGACGTTTACCGCGTTGTCGACCGCCGCCGTGTCGGTGGTCGAGGCGCTCGCCGCGCCGAGGCCGGCGAGCGGCGCGGCGGAGCCGTCGTCGTTGACGATGGCGACACCGCTCGGCGTGTCGTACCAGCTCATGCCGGGCGGCAGGCCCTCTACACTGCCGCTCCAGTCGCCCCAGATTCGGAAGAGCAGATAGATGGAGCTGCCTCCAACCAGGTTGCTGTTGACCTGGTCGTAGCTGGTCGCGCTCGAGAGCGCATCGCCGGTGGCGACCGAGCTCGCGCCGCCCGTCGAGGAGGCGGTGTTGCCGCCCGTGTCGGCCGTTGCTGCGGTTGAGTCGGTCACCACCGCGGCGGAGCCGTTGGAGACTTCCGAGGCGCCCGCCCGTGCGGACGAGAGCAGATGCTCGAAAAATGCGGCGCCCGGGAGCACGATATTGCCCGCCAGGTCGCCGAAGTCGTTGACCGCGACCAGCAGGTAATTGGAGCGAATGATATTTGAATTGACCACATTGACCGCGTTGCCCGCGGCGTAGGCGTTTCCGGTCGCCACCGCGGCTGCGCCGCCCGTCGAGGAGGCGGTGTTGCCGCCCGTGTCCGCGACGACCGTTACGCTCGAACTCGTCGTCGCCGCGTCCTCGGCCGCGACCGAGAGATCGCTGCAGTCTGCGGCTGCGCAGCCGGAGCCGTCTGAGAAGTAGGAGAGGTCGAGCGCGCGCAGGTCGATGCCGAGCGAGGAGAAGAGGTTGGAAAAGACGAGCAGGCCCGCCGAGTCGATGATGTTGGCGTTGACCACATTGACGGAGTTGGCGGCGGCAAAGGCGTCCCCGGTGGCGACCGAGGCGTCTCCGTCGGCGGCGAGGGCGGCGTTGCCGCCCGTTTCGGCGGTCGCGTCAGTCTCGCTCGTCGTGGTCGCGGCGTCTTCCTCGGCGACGGTGCTCGAGGCCGCCGCGGCGTCCGCCGCGTCCTCGTTGACGTCGTTTTCGCTCTCGGCGGTCGCGGCGGCGTCGCCCGTGACGATCGCCGGGTCGGTCGAGCTCGCCTCGCTCGGCGAAGAGCTCGCCGCATCGCCCGGCTCGGCAGCGCTCGGGAGAGCCGGCGTCGTGCTCGCCGTCTCGGGGGTCGTGCTCGCGTCGTCGGCGTAGAGCGGCGCGGCGGGCAGGAGCGCGAGCGCGGCCGCCGCCGCCGCGAAAGCGGCGATGCGCCGAACCGATGAAGAAGGATGAATCATTGCCCTCGCTGAGGATCCGACGGTCCGGGTCCTCATGAGAAGGAGGGAGCGGAGCTCCCTGCCTTCATCCAGCCCTAGAAGAACCAGAAGAAACCGGAGCTATTGTGCACGTGCGTGACGTTCTCGTTGACGATGTTGAGCGACGAGGCCTCCGCGCCGGTGTCGCCGGTGTGGAGGGTCGTGCTGCCGCCGTTGCCGCCGCCGAGCGAGCCGCCGTTGCTGCCAGTCGAGGTATTGCTACCCGTCGCGGCACCCGCGGAGGTGTTGCTCAGGACGTACGCGTAGTTGCTGTTGCTCACCGAAGCGCCGTGATGGCCGGTGTTGTGCACCGTCGTGTCATTCACGTTCACATCGTTCTCCGAGATCGAGACTGCGCCGGCGTCGCCCGTGGTGATCGAAGTATTGCCGCCGTTGCCGCCGAAGAAGCTGCCGCCGTTGCTGCCCGTCGAGACATTGCTGCCCGTCGAGGCACTCGCGGAGGTGTAGCTCGTAACGCTCGCGTTATTGTGATTGCTCACCGTCGCCGCGAACGCCGGCGTCGCGAAGAGCGCGAACGCTCCCGCGACCGCCGCCGCCTTGCCGATGATCTTAGTCATGATGGTTGTTCCGTTAGGATTTTCTCGTAAAACCGCCAGCGGGCGCGCGAGGCGCCGTGTCGGGTATCGACCCCGTGGACCGTGAGGTCCACGGCGCGCGCTCCGCTCCCGCAGGGCGCGCGCCGTGGATCTTACGCGCGCTCCTGCCGGAGAGAACGGGAAACGCGATGCGCCTGCGCGACGCGTCGCGTTGCTAGTGATAAAGACGAGCTGATGTGCTCGAGGTGAAGAAGTGGAGTCAAACGAGCCGCCGGTCCCCCTTCGCCCCGGCGCGAGCCGGAAGCGATGCGGGTATTATCTGCCTCCCCCAACGCGTGTCAACTGCCGCGCTCAGGCGCAGAAGCGCCGTAATGTGGTATAATATTTCCCCTCGCACGGCGCGCGCCGTACGGCCCCAGAGTGGGCCCGCAACCGGGGGACCAGCGGAATGCTGGGTGGTCGTGGGCCCGCTCTGATTCCCTACCGGGGAGCAGCGCGCGGCTGGAGCGGCTCCGTTGGCGGGGAACCTACCAGATACCGAACACGCTTGTCAACGCCCGCCGCGCGCGGGCGTTTTCGCGCGCTAGGAGGCGGCCGCGACGAGAACCGGGCCGGCGAAGATGAAGGCGTCGGCGAGCGCGAAGAGCCCGAGCATGAGGATGAAAAGTGCGCACGCGGCGAAGACGTGCGGGAGGTGGCGCCTCTTCCATTCGAGCTCGGTCGCGTAGAGGAGCGCGACAACGACCAGGAGCGCGAGCGCGGCGTAGGAGTAGGAGAGGACGCTCTTGGGCGAGGCGAGCAGGCGGGCCCACCAGGGCGCGGGGGGCGCGGGCGCCTCGACCGCGGCGGAGGCCGCGAGCACGCTCGAGGAAGCGCTCGCGCTCGCCGCACGAGCAACGGGGGGAGCGGAGGTAGCGGGAGAAGCGGAGATACCAGCCGCGGGCGCATCGGCCGCGACGGCAAGCGCCGGCTCGGCGGGCGCCTCCGGCACCGAAGCGCGGATATCGGAAAACTTGTCGGCCGCGGCGGGAGTCCCGAACTCCTCGACGACGAAGGTCGCGGGCCGGCCCTGGTAGGTGCCCTCGGCGGTGGCGATCCCGACCTCGGTAAAATGCGCGTCGAGGATATTGGCGCGGTGCGCCGGCGAGTTCATCCATGCATCCTCGACCGCCTGCGAGTCGGAGAAGTCGACCGCGAGATTCTCGCCTGCGTAGGCGAAGGAGTAGCCCACCGCGCCGAACCAGTACCACGGCGTCTTGCCGTCGGGCGAGGTGTGGGCGAAGTAGCCTTTGCTCGCCATGTCGTCGGCCTTCTCCTGCGCGGCTTGGGCGAGCAGCGGGCTCACCGCGAGGCCGTGGACGCCGCTCTCGGCCCGGTTCTGGTTCGCGAGGTCGACGAGCACGCTCGCGACGACCGCGGCGAGCGAGGAGGAGCGCAGCGCCGAGGAGTCGAGCGAGGAAGCGCAGAAGAGGAGCACGATGACGAGCGCGAAGATGCCGAAGAATCCGCCGATGAGATACTGCTCTTCCGTGCGGCCTTCCATAAGTTGTTTAGAGTATATCATGCCGCAGGTGTCAAGCAAGCCGGCCGCGCTACGGCCGGCGTGCTCCCTCCCCCGCCGCCTACGGCAGCGTGGGGAACGGCAGATCGAGCGAGGCGCAGAAGAGCGTATTGATCTCGTACTGCGTCGTCTTGTAGACGTAGCCGGTCGGCGTGTGATCGGAGGGCAAGCCGTGCGCGACCCAGGGCGCGAGCACGTCCTGCCAGTAGTTGAGCTGGAAGGTCTCGACCGCCTTCTCGGTCAGCGCGCCGAAGAATCCGGTGACGGGGAGCGTGAGCCCCAGCTCGTCGTTGAGGAACTGCTGGAGCGCGCTCACCTGGGCCGGGTCGTTCTTTTTTCCGATGCCCAGATAGCTCGTGAGGAGCGGCCCGCAGGCGGCGCTCTGCGTCGAGGTCGACTCGCCGAGCACGAGGCCGTGCTCGGGAGCGAGCGGCGCAATCGGCGCAATCGGCGCGAGCGGCGAGACGGGCGTCGGTGAGTTTCCGCCTCCGCCTCCGCCGCCCCCACCCCCACCGCCGCCGCCTCCGCCGGACGACGCCGTGGGCTCGAAGTCATAGGTCGTCGTGGTCGAGTTGACGCCGTCGGTAACGCCGAAGACGAAGGCGTCGATATCGCCGGTGTAGCCGGCCGGGCCGGGCTCGCCGACGCGCACGCCGGTGAGGCCGGTGCCGGCGAGGATGCTCGCGTCCGGGAAGGCGGCGAGGATGTCCGCCCAGCTGCGGTACTCGCTCGTCGCGCCGTCCGGCCATGCGTCGCCGTTAGCCGCATAATGCGACCAGGTCCACATCGCAGCGCCGCCGTCGATCGCGTCGAAGGCGTCCCACTGGTTCTGCGGCACGCCGCCGTTGGCGGAGGGCACGTAGACGAGCCGGCCCTCATAGCCCGAGAGCGTGCTCGTCGCGAAGTCGACGTCGAAGAGGAGGTAGGGCGCCTCGGTCGGGCCCGCGACTCCCGCGTGCGAGTATGCGCGGTAGGAGAGGCGGGTAATGTCCGCCAGCAGCGTGCCGGCAAAGTGGTAGGTCGCGAGGTCCGTGCGCGGGTCCGTGCTCGTGCCGAGCTTGATCTCGGCGCTGCCGGTGCCGAGAGGCGCGGTCGCGGGCCCGTCGACGAAGGAGCCGAGCGCGTCGTTGATCTGGTCGTTGGTGTCGTCGTAGAAGAGCCATGCGGACGGGTCGCTGATGACGTCGCCGAGGTCGGCGGCGAGGTCCGCCGCCTCGACCGTCGTGGTGGCGAAGGCGTCGCTCCCTTCTCCGCCGCTCGAGCCGTCGTCATTGACGACATCGAACTCCTCGCTCGGCTGGTCGACCGTCACGCTGCCGAGGCCCGAGACGTTCTGCCAGCCGCTTTGCGCGACCTCGCCCGTGACGTAGCTGCCGTACGGCACGGCATCGAACTCGACGCAGCCGTTCTCCCCGGTGACGCCGGTATAGCCCTGCGCGGTGCTCGCGGGCGTAAGGGTCAGGGTCCAGCCGGCAAGCGGGTGTTCGCCGGTGTCGTATTTGCAGAGGTTGACCGTCGCGGAGGGTGGCGGCGGAGGGGGCGCCTCGCACTCGTTCGCGTCGAGCGCGAGCGCGTAGATGAGCCCGCCCGGGTTGCTCTTGAAGGTGGAGCCCGCGCGGCCGAAGTTGGTCACGTCGATCTCGAGCGTGTTGGCGCCGCTCGTGACATAGCTCGAGAGGTCATAGGTATGCACGCTCGCGTAGTTTTGCTCGTCGGCCGGATCGTCGTCGCGCGTGTCGACAGTCACGCCGTTGACGATGAGGGCGTAGCCGTTGTCCGCCGAGAGGCTGATCGAGGCGCTCGTCGGAGTCCCCGCGATAGTGAAGGCCTTGGTGAAGGCTTCGGTGCTCGAGGCGGTGGTGTCGTCGCTTGCGCCGTCGTCGGCCCAGATCCAGGAGGCGCCGGGAATGGCGGCCCACGCTCCGCCGGGCGGAAGGATGCCGCCATTGACCATGCTCGAGTCGAGGACCACCGCGTCGTGGCCGTCGACCTGCGTCGAGGCGTCGCTCGCGAGGGTCTGCGCGGCGTCCTCCTCGCAGCTTCGTGCGACCGGCGCGTTGTAGGCGACGCAATAATAAGTCTGCCCCGCCTGCGGGCTGTCGATCCACTCCCAGTTGTCGTAGTTGAGGCCGTCATCGCCGCAGGAGAACTCGGCGGAAACGTCGTTGCCGTTGGGGCTCGAGGAGGCGCTGTCGTAGGTGAAGGGGATGTAGCCGTCCTCGAGGACCTCGCGCAGATGGAGAGCGCTCAGGCCGGCGACCGCGACGGTAGTGGTCGCGGTGCCCGAGGCGTCGGTGGGGCCGAAAGCGGTGTAGCCGTCTTCGGCCGGCGCGAGGCCGACCGTGGCGTCGCCGGCGTCCGGCGCGTCCTGGTCGCCCCACTCGAACTGCCAATCCGCGGCCGCGCGGCAGTCCGGGTGCGCCGCAAGGAAATCGCTCGCGGTCGCGGCGGTAGTCGAGTGGCTCGCGCCCTGGAGATTGGGCAACTCGCTCTCATCGGGACAGATGATCTTGGTCGCGACGATGGTCGCGTCGGCGGGCGGCGGGGGCGTATAGGTATTGGTGATCGTGCAGCTCTTCTCCTCGCCGGCGGCGAGCGTGATGCTGCCGTTGCTCGCGCAGTCGCCGCTTATGACGCCGGTATAGCCGGCGGGGCCGCCACTCTCGCTCACCGTGTAGCTGCCGGGCTCGAGGCCGACATAGGCGACGCCGTCCTCGGAGCCGGGCTCGGAGACGCTCGCGGCGCCCTGCGCGACCGTGATCGTGAAGTCGCTCGCGGAGGCCGCGCCGCCGGCGCTGTTGTCGACGTGCTTATAGATGATAAGCGTGCTGCTCGCCTCGGGGAGCGAGCTCGGGCAGTCATCATGCGAGAGGGTCGGGAGCGGCGCGCCGAACGAGTTGAGGTCGCCGAAGGTCGCGCAGATGATGTCGTCGGCGAGCGAGGCGTTCGCCACGTGCGCGCGGAAGCCGAGCCCGGCGAACACGAGCGCGGCGACGGCTGCGCCGCCGATGCCGAGGGTGCGAAGTGAGGTCATGGGTAACGATTGCGAGTTACGGCCCGTTGGTAAAAAGACTGCCCCGCTGACCCCTGCACCCTACGCCCAGCCGGGCCGCCGTCAAGAGTCCGGGCGGGTGGGGATACTGGGGATAGTGGGGATAACGAGCCGCCTTGTGTTTTTATCACTACTCTGGCATACTATCCGCACTCGCAGTATTCGAGCTTCGCCCTCCACAAGAGCCAGCAAAGTGTTCAGTTCGGCGAGGTTATTCAAATCAATCCACCACATGGACGGAAATTCTGTTCAGGGGAACAAGCTCTACGTGGGCGGCATCCCCTATCGCTCGACCGAGGATGATCTCAAGAAGGCCTTCGAGGCCGCTGGGAACGTCGTCTCGGCGAGCATCATCTCGGATCGCATGACGGGCCGTTCGCGCGGCTTCGGCTTCGTCGAGATGGCCTCCCCCGCGGAGGCGCAGGCGGCTATCGACCTCTTGGACGGCAAGGACTTCGACGGGCGTATGCTCTCGGTCTCCTTCGCCCGCCCGCAGGGCGAGCGCCCGGCGCGCCGCGAAGGCGGCTTCGGCGGCAACGGCGGCGGCTTCGGCGGCGGCTATGGCCGCGGCGGCTACTAATCCCGCAGCTACTACGGAAGATGGCCCGGCACTTTCGTGCCGGGCCGTTTTCTTTTCCTTCTTACATATTATCGCTTTTCCTCGGGAGCTTCGCCCGCGCGACGGCCGTCTTTGCCGCACCCTCTCCGACGCCGCAGTCGCAAAGGAGCTCGAAGAGCCCGCCCGCCCTGCGGACCATCGCCTCGATCTCGCTCGCGCGATACCTCCCGCCGAGCGCCTCGTTGAGGCGCTTCGCCGCGAGCGCGTAGGCGCTCGCGAAGGCGGCGTGCTCCGGATCCCAGTCGAGCATCGCCTGCGCGATGATCTGGCCCTCGCGCGATACCCGGCGGCGGTACTTCTCGAGGAACTCCCCGATGCCGCCGCCGGCGTAGCCGCGATAGATGCCGGCGAGCGTGCCGGGCGAGAGCGGGGATTCGGGATGGCTTTTTGCCATCTCGGCGATGACCGCTTTCCGCTCGACTTTGCCGTCTTTGCATTTATGCTTGACGAGGCTTTCCGCGAGAGCCCTGAGGAATTCGTCGTCGTACTTCTTAGACATCGGGTTCTCCATGTTTTGATGCACCCCGGCCATTACCCTTGTGCTTTGTCTATTTAGAATATAGCATACGAGCATGACTTTGTCGAGAGAGGCGCGCTGGCTGCTCGAGGAAAAATACGGCGGCGAGGAATCGCCCGCCTTTGCGGCCGACTGCGCGCGGCTCGCCGCGGGCGAGCCCGTGGCCCACGTCATCGGCTGGATACCCTTCCTCGGCCTTACCATCTATCTCGACAGCGCGCCGCTCATCCCCCGCCCCGAGACTGAGTGGTGGGTCGAGGCGGCGAGCCAGCGAGCGACTGTAAGACTTGGCCGAGCGGCCCGGAGCGCAGGAGCGAGAGGGCTCGCCGCCGAGACCAGAATTCTTGATCTCTGCGCGGGCTCGGGCGCGATCGGCTGCGCGATCTTGAAGATGATGCCTGAGGCGCGCGTCTCCTTCGGCGAGATCGAGCCGCGGCACGAGGCGACGATCCGCAAGAATATCCGCGAGAACGGCCTCGACGAGTCGCGCGCGGAGATCCGCATCGGCGACCTCTTCGAGCCCTTCGCGGGCGAGCGTTTCGACCTCATCCTCGCGAACCCTCCCTATGTGCCCGCGGGCCGAGCGCTCCCCGCTTCCGTCACGGAGTACGAGCCGCCCGAGGCGCTCTATGCGGGTGGGGACGGCCTCGCGCTCATACGCCGCATCGCGCGCGAGCTCCCCGCGCATCTGGCCCCGGAGCGCCTGCCTGCCGGGAGGCCGGGAGAGGCGTGGGTCGAGTGCGACAGCGTGCACGCGCATGCCGCCGCGGAGCTCTTCCGCGCCGAGGGCTTCTCCGCCCGCATCCTGCCCGATCAATACGGCGCGCCGCGAGTCATCGTGGTATCATCTGCCTGATGGACCAGCCGCTCGTCCCTTTCACCTCTCCCTTGGCGGTCGCGGCGCAATACGGCCTCTCGGCCCACCAGTTGGGCGCGGGGCTGGTGCTCCTCGGGCTCTTCTTCTGGCTCCTCTTTACCCTCACGGCGATCTACCACTGGCTGCGCTACAGCCACGCGGCGCTGCTCTCGCTGCCCTCGGTCGCGGCGCACCTTTTCGTCTCGGGCGTGCTGATCCTCTTCACGCTCGACGCCTTGGCGAGCCTCTAGCCATGTTGGGACGCGAATTCGAGCTCGAGAGCGGAGAGAAGGTGCTGCGGGAAGTGCGGATGCACTGGTTCTTCTTCCTCGCGCGGCTCCTGCCCTATCTCGTCCTCGCGGTGCTGCCGTTCTTCCTGCCGCCCGTCATCCGGCTCGCCGGCCCCGCGCTCGCGCCGCTCGCCCGCTTCGGCGGCTGGGGCGCGCCGCTCGCCCGCGTGGCGCTCGGCGTCTGGTGGCTCTTCCTCTGGAGCGCCGCCTTCAATATCTACACGCGCTACTTCCTCAACGCCTGGATCATCACCAGCCTGCGCATCGTCGAGATCGAGCAGCGCGGCTTCTTCAACCGCGAGGTCTCCTCGCTGCTCTTGAACCGCGTCGAGGACGTCACTATTGACACGCGCGGGCTCATGCACTCCCTGCTCGATATCGGCGACATCAACGTCCAGACGGCGGGCGCGGTCGACCGCTTCACGATGGGCAACGTCCCGGCGCCGGCGCAGCTGCGCGACCTGATCCTCGCGCACTCCGCGATCGCGACCGGGCAGGCGGGCCCTCCCCTTGCCTGACCATGCGTTTCGTCGTCTTCGACCTCGAGACCAAGATGAGCCCGTTCTCCCGCGGGCGGCTCGATGTGCGCGAGCTCGAGCTCACCGTCGCGGGCGTCTACGACTCGACGGAGGACGCCTACCGCGCCTACACGCTCGAGGAGCTGCCGCGGCTCTGGCCGCTCCTCGAACGCGCCGAACTCCTGATCGGCTTCAACTCCGACTCCTTCGATATCCCGCTCTTGAACCGCTACTACCCGGGCGACCTCAGCAGCATCCGCTCGCTCGACCTCCTGACCGAGGTCTACCGGGCGCTCGGGAGAAGGCTCCGGCTCGACAACCTTGCGCGCGCGACGCTCGGCCGCGGAAAGAAGGGCGACGGTGCCAAGGCCGGAGCGTGGTGGGAAGCGGGGCTCTACGACAAGGTCAAGGAGTATTGCCTCGAGGACGTCCGGCTCACCAAGGAGCTCTACGACTACGCGCTCGCGCACGGCGCGCTCAAGTATAAGGACCTGAGCGCGACGAAGGACATCAAGCTCGACACCCGGCACTGGCTCGCCGAGAGCGCCGCGCCCGCGATGACCCACGCGCTCCCGCTATGAACAAGCCCTCCCTCGTCATCCCCTCCGCTATCCTGCTTGGCGGCGCGATCGTCGCCCTCGCGATCTACTTCAGCGAGCACCGGAGCGAGCCCTCGACGAGGGGCGGGGGCGACCCCGCGCTCATCGCGCCGGTCGCGAGCGGCGACCATATCTACGGCAATCCGGCGGCGCCGATCAAGATCATCGAATACGCCGACTTCGACTGCGAATTTTGCGCGCAGTTCGACGACACGATGCGGCAGGTGATGAGCCAGTACGGCGCCGGCGGCGAGGTGGCGTGGGTCTTCCGCGACTTCCCGATCGCGCAGCTGCACCCCGACGCCTACCGCGCCGCCGAGGCGGCCGACTGCGTCGCGGCGACCGCGGGCAATGACGCCTACTGGCGCTTCGCGAGCGCGCTCTTCGCGGGCCAGCCGGTCGACCCCAAGCGGTACCTCGCGCTCGCGCAAGCCGCCGGGGCCGACCCGAGCGCGGTGGGCGCCTGCGAGCAAAGCGCCTCCTCAAGCGTCGACGCGCAGATCGACGCGGACATCGCGAACGCGCAGGCGATCGGCGCGCTCGGCACACCCTACGCGATCCTCGAGGCGCCGAGCCAGCCGCTCGTGGTCATCGACGGCGCGTGGCCCTACGCCGCGCTCGCCGCCCAGATCGACCAAGAGCTCACCGCGATCAAGGGAGAGTGAGCTCTTCCCGCTCCGCTCCCTCGACAAGGCCGAGGCGGTAGAGATCGAAGGAGCTTTCGCCCTCGAAGAAATCATAGGGGTTGGGCAGGTAGCTGCGCTCGCGCGCGATCTCGGCGGAGGCGTCCGCGACGAGCCGGCGGAAGACGGCAAACTCCGCCTTCAGGTCTTCGTAGTCGAGCACATAGCGCTTCAGCTGCGGGCCGCCCTCCTTGTTCTTGCTCTTCTTGCATTCATAGACGACGAAGCGCGCGACCGGGCGATCGAAAAGCGCCTGGACGACGTAATAGTTGAAGATGGCCTGGATCACGAAGAGCGTCTTGCTCTTTCCCGCTTTGCTCCAGGTCTCGACGAACTTATGGTCGACGATATCCACGGCGCCCGGCACGGCCCGGGATTCCACCACGAGGTCGGAGACGGCCTTCAAGGGGAGCGGCAGGCCCTCGACCGCCGCGACGCCTTTTACCTCCACGCCGAGGACCTTGTGCCGCGGGGGCTTCTCGAGGTAGAAGCCGATCGCCCGCAGGTACTCCTCCTCCATCGCGCGGCGCTTCTCCTTGCGGGCCTTCTTGCTCCTGGCCTTGCCAAACTCGAGCTCGAAGTCCGGCACGCCCCGCAGATACTCGAGCCCGAGCGCGATCGCGGCCTCCTTCCCCATTCCGCTATAGAAATGCTCCAAGGCCTTGTGCCCGGCGCGCCCGACGATCGAGGAAGGGCTTGCGGGCGCGTCGAAGACGAGCTCGACATACCGCTTGTACCAGGCGAGCGGGTTCCGGAGGAAGCTCATCAGGCTCGAGTGGCTCCAGTGCTTGATTGGGTATCTTTTCTTGGCAGTTCTCGTGCGCCGCTTGGCAGGCATATATTCGATATGATACGCTCTTTCCTACCCGCCCCAAAACGGCGGGCTTGCCATTCTCTAACGTCTGGAAATTCAAAGAACTCGCGGTGTACTAATGGCAAAGGCCCGGATTCCTCCGGGCCTTTTTTAATATTTTAATAGGACTTCAGGTGCCGAGCGCGGTCGTGGAGGCGGATTTTCTCCAAGGCCTTCGCCTCGATCTGGCGGATGCGCTCGCGCGTGACGCCGAATTCCTTCCCTACCTCCTCGAGCGTGTGGTAGATGCCGTCGGCGAGCCCGTGGCGCATCTCGAGAATCTTGCGTTCCTTGGGCGAGAGATCGTTCAAGATCCCGCGGACCTGCTCGGCGAGGATGCGCTCCGAGCTCTCCTGGATGGGGCTCGGAATCTTGTCGTCGGCGATGAAGTCCCCGAGCGTACTCTTGCCCTCGTCGTCGTCGGAGCCGACCGGGTTCTCGAGCGAGAGCGTGTCCTGGTTGATCTTCTCGATCTGGTAGATCTTCTCCGGCTCGACGCCCATCTCGACGGCAATCTCCTCCGGCTGCGGGTCGCGGCCGAGCGTTTGCGCGAGCCGGCGGGAGACCTGCTTGTATTTGGCGATGGTCTCGACCATGTGGACGGGGATGCGGATCGTGCGCGACTGGTCGGCGAGCGCCCGGGTAATCGCCTGGCGGATCCACCAGGTCGCGTAGGTGGAGAATTTGTAGCCCTTCTTCCAGTCGAACTTGTCGACTGCGCGGAAGAGCCCCAGGTTCCCTTCTTGAATCAGGTCGAGAAGCGTCAGGTCCGGCGAGCGTCCGACGTATTTCTTAGCGATGGAGACCACGAGGCGCAAGTTGCTCCTTGCGAGGATATTGCGCGCCTCGGCGTCGCCCTTTTCTATCCGCTTTGCCAGTTCCCGCTCTTCCGAGGCGGTCAGCAGGGGATATTGACCGATCTCGCGCAGGTAGATCTGGATCGAGTCGTAGCCGGTCGATTGCCGGTCTTTGATGTTCTTGGTCGCGAGGTATTCGTCGGCGTTGTCTTCGAGCATGCCGCCCTCGAGCACGTCCACGCCAGCAGTCGCGAAACGCTCGTAGAGGGCGTCGAGGAAGTCGACATCCTCCTCGATATGGGGGAACGCCTTGAGTATCTCGTTGTAAGTGATATAGCCGCGCTCTTTGCCCTTGGCGATCAGCTGGTCGGCCGAGAGCGCCTTAGTCGCGCGCGCCTTGGCGCGCGCGCCCGAGGCCGCGACCCGCACGAGCTGCTTGCCGCGCTCCTTCTTGGGCGCGCGGCGGGGCGCGCGCTTGGCGTGGCGCGCGGCGGGGCGCGCCTTGCGCGCGGCCTTCTTCTTGGGCTTTGCTTTGCGGGTGGGCATGTGGTGTGGAAATTAGCGAGCAAAGGCGCGCAGGCGCCCGGAGAACTCCTCGACGCCCTTCTGCGCGGCCGCGATAGCGCCCTGGTCGCCGGCGGCCTCGGCTCTGCGGAGCTCACTGACCTTCTCCTGATACGCCTCGCGCAGATGCGCTTCTTCAAAGGCGCGGATAAGGTCGTCTGCCGCGTCCTCCGGAGGGTCTTCGCCGAATGCCGCTTCGATAGAGAAGATATCGGCCTCGCTCGCCGTGCCGGACAATGGCGCGTCTACGATGCGACTATACTCTTTTTTCACGCGCTCCGCAAGCGCGGCTGCGGGATACGCCTGCACAATCGCGGCGAGCGAACGTGCGCGGACCTCCCGCGCGTTCACCGGCGCCTCCTCCCGCCCTCCGCTACGGAAGTCCGACTTCCGTTCTGACGGAAGT
>DASZVH010000009.1:0-32427 GCA_035547315.1 Minisyncoccota bacterium | reverse complement strand
TCGCGCTGCAATGGACGGTGCCGCCGGCGCCCTTGGCGGTGCCGGTGTAGGTCGTGGTCGTAGTCGGCGAGACGGTAGTCGAGCCCGCGGCGACCGGGGTAACCGGGCCGACGCCCTGGTCGATGGTGAAGGTGTCCGCATTGGTCGTGGTCCACGAGAGCGCGGCGTGCTCGCCTTTCTGGATAGTCGCGGGGCTCGCGGAGAGCGTGCAGGTGGGCGGAGCGGGCGGCGGGGGCGGGGGCGGGACCGTGACGGTCACGTCGCAGGTAGTCTCCGCTCCCGCGCCTTTGACGGTCATGGTGTAGGTGGTCGTCTTGGCGACGCTCACGTTGATCGAACCCTTGGCGACCGGGGTGACCGGGCCGACGCCGCGATTAATGGAGGCCGAGGTTGCCGCGACCGTTTTCCAGGAAAGCGTCGCGTCACCGCCGCCGACCGGCAGCGTAGCGGGCTTCGCCGTGAGCGTGCAGGTGGGCGGTGGGGGCGGCGGAGGAGGGGGCGGGGGCGGGGGCGGGGGAGGAGGGGGCGGAGGAGGGGGCGGGGGCGGGCCGCCGCAGCAGGCCTGCGCGAAGGGCACGTTGATGACGCCGAAAGCCATGCCGGCGCCGAAGCCGATCACCACCACCGCGGCCACGGTCAAGAAGCCCGCCAGGAGCGTGCGCTTGAAGATGAGATATGAAATTTTGGTTTTGATGGTGTTCATAATTGAGTATGAAGCGGGCGGAGGGTCTTTGCGAGACCCTCGCGCCCGTAAAGCTTTACTGATTCCAGCCGAAGACCCCGAGCGGTCGTATTCTCGCTCGGTATTCTCGGCGGCCCTGCGCGAGGTCTTCCTCGACCGCGCGCCGGGTGACGCTGAAGCTGTACCCCTCGTAGTGCCAGCGCCGCTGATCGTAGTAGCGATCGGTAGCGAAGCACCAGAGCGAGCTCGCAACGAA
The DNA here is from genome assembly GCA_035547315.1 of Minisyncoccota bacterium. Classification (GTDB taxonomy): domain Bacteria; phylum Patescibacteriota; class Minisyncoccia; order Phycocordibacterales; family Phycocordibacteraceae; genus C7867-001. The sequence goes on along the minus strand of DASZVH010000009.1, from coordinate 31,489 downwards.
CCCGAGCGGCACGTAAACCGTGCAGTCGCCCGAGGGGCACCCCGCGACCGTTCCGTCAGCGTTGTAAATGCTGAACATGAAGTCGGTCTCGGTGTTGTCCGCCACATCCGCCGGCCAGATAAGCTGCCGGTCGCCCGGGGCACAGAAGCTGCAATCGTGGCTCAGGCGCAGATGCGCATGGGTCACGTTATCGACCGCCCGGAAGCACGGGTCGGCCTCGAGCATCCGCCTCGTGTAGCTGCCGCCCGGATAGAACAGCAGCTCCACCTGCATGGGCACGGTGATCCGCGGATACGGATCGCCATCGGGCTGAGCCGCCGCATATTGCGGCAGCTCGCCGAGCCCGTATACATGGTACGCGAAGCAGTTCCCGACTCGCTCCCGGATTACCGGCCGCGGGGGCGGGAAAGACTTGCGGAACCATGAGCGTTTCCTCGGCTTGGGCGGTGCCGGGCGCGGAGGGATCTTAAGAGACCCCCAACCGCGGCATTTGCACTGGCCGCGCGCCACGAGGACGGAAGGCTTTGCTCGGCCGGGCAGCATGACCGCCCAGCGGAGCGTCAGCACTCCGGCCTCACGGATCTCGCGCCCCGGCGTGTCGTCGATGGCGCGATCGAAAATGCTGCGCATGGCGGCGGTGAAGCCGCTGTGCGCGATCTTCCAGTGCGCCCAGGCGATCGCTGCCGCGCGGGCGCCGGCCCAATCCTCTCGCTCCGGCGGACAGCCGGGGGAAGCGATCGGCCTGGGCCCGGCCGTGTGCGACGGCCGCGCAGGGGGCTTTACCCTCGACACGCTGACCGCAGCGGTCGTATGGCGCATCGGAGGCGGGCTGCCGTGCGAGTGGTGCCGCCAGATGAGATAGGCGGTTAGGGCGATCAAGGCGGCCGCGACGGCCGCCCCGATGGCCAATCGGGTCATGCGTCGCCTGCGGTCTCTCTCGTTAAAGAGAGGCCTCGGCGATCCGTTGTTGCTCATTTGCTTCTCCTTGCTGCCGCTCTCTTACGCGGCGATGAAAGAACACTCTCCCTTGCGGAGAGCCATCCTGCCGCGAGCTTAGCTCGCGAGGGGATGGCTTTCAACAAAGCTGGCGGTGACCACGAAGCGGTCGGAGGGCGTCGCGAAGGAGTCGCACGTCGCGAGCGTCAACACCTCTCCCGAGACCGTGAGCGGGATGCCGTCGCCCGCCGCCGCGCTCTCCTTGGCGACCGAGGTCACGGCATAGGTATAGGCGCGGTCCGATGAATAGACGGTGATGGTCGCGCCGGCCGCGAGCTTCTGGATACCGTCGAAGGTCTTGTAGGCGGGGTTACCCACCACCGGCAGGTAGCTCGAGTGGCCGAAGATGACCACGTTCGCGTTCTCCTCTCCCAAGAGCCCGGAAGTCGGGTACCGGACGGCGCCCTTGAGGAGCAGCGCGTCGAGCGCGTCGATATCGGTCGTGCTCGGGTCCGCGATCGAGGCCGAGAGCCCGATCGAGGGGATCGCTATCTTCACGGGAAGTTCCGGCGCCTGCGCTGATACTGCGGCCGCGCTCGCGGGCGGCGGCGGCGCGGCGGCCGCGGCGCGCGCGCCATCGGGGGTGAGCCCGAGCTGCCAAAGGACGCCGAAGGAGGCCAGAAACGCGAGCGCGAAACACGCGAGGAAGCTCCACTTCCTCGCGTAGGCCGCGCGGGCGGCGCGGATGAGCCGCGCCGCCGCCCTGACATGCCCCTTCGTCATCTTGCCAAGACATACAGCATAGCACTGCTTATGTCAAGCCCCGGCCCCTCCCGCCTTCCTTGACAGAAAAAGAGCGCAATGCTATATACCTAATTCATGGACGACAATCAGAACCTTAGCCAGTCAAGCGCGAGCCGCCAGACGGCGACGGCGGCGTTGGCCGTGGTCGGCTTTATCGCGCTCGTAGCGCTCGGCATGTGGCTCGCCATCTCGGCCTCTCGCTACGTTCCGGGCACCGTCTCGCGCATCGGCGCGGCGGCGGTGGCGCTCGGCTCCGTCTTCAGCCCGGCACAACAGCCTCCCGCGAGCACCGCGAGCTCGACGCCCTCCGCGATCGTCATCGGCAACGGCGCGAGCTCCACCCCGGCGACCTCGACGCCTGCGGTGCCGGACAGCGTCCCGACCACGCCGGGCCAGGAGACCAGCCAGCAGTATCAGATCAGCGGCGACACGGCTCCGCTCTCGGGCCTCCCCGACCTTTCCGTCACGGTGAGCGCGGTAGGCTACCTCACCACCAACTCGACGAGCTCCTTCGTCCCCGCCTCGAGCGTCCCGGCAGGCAACCGCCCGGCAGTCGAGTTCACCGTCAAGAATATCGGCACCAATGCCGCCGGCGCGTGGACCTTCCTCGCCTCGATCCCGACGACGAGCGGCTTCGTCTATACTTCCCTCCCCCAGCAGGCGCTCAACCCGGGCGACTCGATCGACTACACGCTCGGCTTCGACAGCGCGGCGGTCGGTTCCGGAAAGCAGATTATGATCACGGTCAACAGCACGCATGCGGTAGCGGAGAGCAGCTACGCCAACAACGTCGCGACCGCCATCGTCAACGTCCAGTAAGCGCATGCAAGAAAGCGCCCGCGCGGCCGGAGGCCGCGCGGGCGCTTTCTTTTCACGAACCTCCGCAAAAGCCCGGCGTTTTTACTTTTCTTGCTATGAGACTTGGTGCATCTAAATATCCAAAGTAGCCAACTTGGCGTTCGATTGGATGAACGACTTGCGCGAGGCGACGTCGGTGCCCATGAGGATGTCGAAGATGCGGTCCGCGCCCTCGGCGTCCTCGATGGTGACGCGCTTCAAGACCCGATTCTGCGCGTCCATGGTGGTCTCCTTAAGCTCCTCCGGATTCATCTCGCCGAGGCCCTTGTAGCGCTGGACCGACGCGCCCTCCATCTCCTTGAGCGCCTCGTCTTTTTCCTTGTCGGAGTAGGCGTAGGCCACCGCCTTGCCCTTGGTGAGCTTGTAGAGCGGCGGCTGGGCGATATACAGATAGCCGCCGTCGATGATGGCGCGGAAATAGCGGTAAAAGAGCGTCAAGAGGAGCGTGCGGATATGCGCGCCGTCGACGTCCGCGTCGGTCGCGATGATGATCTTGTGGTAGCGGAGCTTCTCGAGGTCGAAGACGTCGCCGATCGCGGTGCCAAGCGCGACGACCAGATTACGGATCTGCTCGGAAGCGAGCATGCGGTCGAGGCGCGCCCGCTCGATATTGAGGATCTTGCCGCGTAGCGGCAGCACCGCCTGCGTGCGGCGGTCGCGGCCGGTCTTCGCCGAGCCGCCGGCCGAATCGCCCTCGACGATGAAAAGCTCGGCCTCTTCCGCATTCTTGACCTGGCAGTCCGCGAGCTTGCCGGGGAGCGTCATGCCCTCCAAGGCGCCCTTGCGCAACACCGAGTCCTTCGCGGCCTTGGCCGCTTTGCGCGCCTTGAGAGCGATGAGGACCTTGTTGGCGATCGCTTTGGCGTCGTCCGGATTCTCCTCGAGGAAGGTGCCGAACGCCTCGCCGAACACGCTCGCGACCGCGCTTTGCGCCTCCACCGAGCCGAGCTTAGCCTTGGTCTGCCCTTCGAACTGGACTTCCGGCATCTTGATCGACACCACCGCCGTGATGCCCTCGAGAACGTCGTCGCCGGTGAAGTTCTCCTCGCTCTCCTTCAAGATCCCGGCCTTGCGCGCATAGCTATTCAGGGAGCGCGTGAGCGCGGTCTTAAAGCCGGTCACGTGCGTGCCTCCCTCGCTGTTGTAGGTGTTGTTGGCGAAGGCGGTGAGGCGCGCGGTGATGTCGTCGACGTACTGGAGCGCGACTTCGACCATGACTTTCTCCGCCTCTTTGTCTACGTAAAAAATGTTCTTGTGGATCGGCTGCTGGTGCTTGTTATAGAAGGCGACCAATGACTTCAACCCGCCTTCGAAGTAGAAGCCCATCGAGGGCGCTTCGATACCCAGTTCGCGCAGATAGAAGGTGTCGTCGGCCTCCATTCCGGCCTTGGTCGATTCGCGCGCGTCGATCGCGGTGATGCGCACGCCTTTCACGAGATATGCCTGCTGGCGCAGGTGCGCGACGATCTTCTCCCAGTTCCACTCGATACCGCCTGTGAAGATGCTCTCGTCGGGGCGGAAGGCGACGATCGTGCCGTGGAGCTTGCTCTTCCCTACCTGCTTCACTTTGCCGAGCGCTTTACCGATCTTGTATTCCTGCGCGTGGATGCCGCCCTCCTGGTGGACGAGCACGCGCGTGTTGGTCGAGAGCGCGTTGACGACCGAGGCGCCCACGCCGTGGAGGCCGCCCGAGACCTTGTAGCCGGAGTCCTCGCCGCCGAATTTGCCGCCCGCATGGAGCGTCGTCATGATGGTCTCGAGCGCGGAGACTTTGGTCTTGGGGTGGATGCCGACCGGGACGCCGCGGCCGTTGTCCGCGACCCGGACATAGCCGCCCGGGAGGAGCGCGACCTCGATGTCGTCGGCGTAGCCGCCCATGGCCTCGTCGCGCGCGTTGTCGAAGATCTCCCAGATCAGGTGGTGGAGCCCTTCGGGACCCGTGGTCCCGATATACATGCCCGGGCGCTTGCGGACCGGCTCAAGCCCCTCGAGGACGGTGATCGAGGAGGCGTCGTAGGCCCTACCAGCGCCCTTTTTGGGCTCTTTTTCGCTGCCTTTTGCCATGATTTCTTGCTCCTATTCTATCACAAAAACAGCGGGAATTCTCGCGTCCCAGCGCGAGCAAGGCTCAGCCTTGCTCGCGCATTTGTCCGGAGCTGCCGCTATTGATCGAAGAAGCTCGGCGGGAGCTCGCGCGCGCGCCGGTCGGCGCGCGCAAGATGGATGAGCGCGACGATCAGGATCACCACGCCGGCGGCGAGGATGATGAGCGGCGTCCAGAGATAGAGGACCGGCGCGCCCGCCGGCTGATTGGCGCCCGCGAAGAAGTCGGTGCTGCTCCCCGTTTCCATCCGCGAAAAATAAACCGGGTGCAGTGAAAGCCGAGTGAATCTCTGCTACACTGCGCCGCATGGAAATAACGATAGACCGCGGCGAGGAGGAGCGGCTCCGGCGGGAGCTCGCGCGGCGCGGCGATTTCGAGGCGGAGCGCATCAAGCGCTACCTCGCGATGCCGGACCTCTCCCGCACGCCCGGCTCCCCGCTCTACGAGATCGTCGAGCGCGTGAAAGCCGCGCCCGCGTTCAAGGATTTCGACGACGTCGAGATCCCCGAGATCGTGCCGACCGCCGTCCTTTTCGATCTCTTCGACTTCCCCGCCGCCCATCCCGCTCGAAGCAAGAGCGACACGTATTTCGTCGACGGGGAGCATGCGCTGCGCACCCATGACACCGTCTTCTGGTACTACTACCTGAAGCGCCCGGAAATCAAAGAGCGCCTCGCCCGCAAAGAGTCCTTCGGCGCGCTCTGCTACGGCAAGGTCTACCGCAAGGATGAGATCGACAGCCGCCACATGAACATCTTCCACCAGCTGGGCGCCTGGTATCTGGCTCCCGACGAGGCGAAGATGGGCCCCGATGCGCTCAAGGCCGCGCTCGGCGATTTCGTGCGCGCGATTTACGGCCCCGAGGCGAGATTCCGCATCAATCCCGACACGTTCCCCTATACCGACCCCTCCTACGAGGTGGAGATCAACGTCAAAGGCACCGCCGCCGAAGGGCCCGCCAAGGGCGAGTGGCTCGAGATCCTGGGGAGCGGCATGGCGAAAAAGAGCGTACTCGCCAAGATGGGGCTTGAGGGATACACCGCGTGGGCCTTCGGCTCCGGCATCGAGCGCCACGCGATCACGCTTATGGCGCTCCCGGACATCCGCCTCCTCTGGAGCGATGACGAGCGCATCAAGAAACAGCTCGTCCTCGGGAACGTCTATAAAGAGGTCTCTAAATATCCGCCCATCGTGCGCGACATCTCCTTCATCGTGCCGAGCACGTTCGCGCCCAACGACTATTTCGACCTCGTGCGCGCGGTGGGCGGGGACCTCGTCGAGCAAGTCGAGCTGCTCGACAAATATGAGAACGAGGCGAAGCTCGGCGCGGGCAAGATAAGCTATGCCTATCGGATCACCTACCGCTCGCTCGAGAAGACGCTCACGAGCGCGGAAGCGAGCGCGCTCCACAAGAAGCTCGAGGAGGCGACGGCTGCGGAGTTCGGCGCCGCCGTCCGCTAAGGGCGGGAGAAACGCGCGATATGGTATAATGCCTCGGTTATGGGGCTCCAGGCGCTAGCGTATCCCTTTCTCTTCGTCGCGATCTTCTTCGAGGCGTTCGTGCTCGTGACGTTCCTCTCCAAGGACGCGCGGGCCGCCCGCGCGCGCAAGCCCGCACGCCGCGACGCGCCCGACCTCCCCTCCGTCGCCGTCATCGTCCCCTGCTGGAACGAGGCGCGGACGGTGGGCGCGACCGTGGAGTCGCTCCTGGCGCTCGAGTATCCCGCCGAGAAGCTCGAGGTCGTGCTCGTCGACAACGCCTCGAGCGACGATACGCCCGCGGTGATGGCGCGCTACGCCGCGCATCCGCAGGTCACGCTCCTGCGGGAAGAGGCGCGCGGCAAACACAACGCAGTCAACGCCGGGATCCGGCAGTGCGAGGCGGAGATCGTCGGCTGCCTCGACGCGGACTCCTTCGTCGAGCCTTCCGCCCTGCTCGCGATGGTGCCGTGCTTCGAGAATCCGAGCATCGGCGCGACCACGGCCGCGATGAGCGTCCACGAGCCGGGCAACCTCCTCCAGCACATGCAGAACGCGGAGTACATCTTCGGCATCGCGCGAGCCAACGCGCTCTCTGTGGTCCACGGCATCCACGTAACGCCGGGGCCTTTCTCGCTCTACCGCCGCGCGCTCGTCCAGAGCCTCGGCGGCTTCCGCGCCGCGTACCAGACCGAGGACCTCGAGATGGCATTGCGGCTCCAGCGCGCAGGCTACAAGATCGCCAACGCGCCCGCCGCGCGCGTCTACACCAAGGCGCCCGCGACGGTGCTCAAGCTGGTCAAGCAGCGCACCCGCTGGACCTCCGGCTACCTGCGCAACGTCCTCAACGATTACCGCGACATGGTCGGCAGCGCCCGCTACGGGGCGCTCGGCGCCATTACGCTCCCCCTGGGCATGCTCGCCATCGGCAGCGGGATCCTGCTCTTCGCCCTCGCGCTCTACCAGGTCGTCCACGGCCTCGTCGAGGCGGTGAGCCTGCGCGCCGGCATCCCGCTCTCCTACGCGCTCGCGCCGCACGCTTCCTTCGGCTGGTTCTACCTTCCCGCGAGCCTCTACACCCTCCTCGCCGCCTTGACCGTGCTCATCGCGGCGGCGATGATCGTGCTCGGCAAGCGGATCTCGCGCACGCCCGGCTCCCTGACGGCCGGCCTGTTCGGCTACGTGCTCCTCTACGGCCTCATCGCGCCCCTCTGGCTCATCCGCTCGACCGCCGACGTCGCGCTCGGGAAAACCCGCGCCTGGCGCTAGTCTCGCGCTATGTCGCTCGTCCTGCGCAACACGATCATCGCGCTCGCGATCACGGTCGCGCTCGTGCTGACCGTCTTCTTCGCGATCAAGTATCTCAACGACGCGCGCGTCGCGGAACTACACTCGATCGAGGACCAGCTCTCGCTCGACACGCTTTCGCTCGACACGCAGTTCTCCCTCCTCGAGGCCGCGCCCTGCGGCTCGGTCGCCTCCTCGACCGATCTCACGGGCGAGCTCGCGAGCCTGGGCGACCGCCTCGCCTATGCCGAGGGCCAGCTCGGGAGCGGCAACGCGCAGGTAAAGGGGCTCAAGGAGCAGTACTCGCTCCTCGAGATCCGCGATTATCTGATCACCAAGCAGCTCGCCGCGGCCTGCGGGACGCACCCGGTGACGGTGCTCTACTTCTACAGCAACGCGGGCGACTGCGCCGACTGCGACCGCGCGGGCTACGCGCTCTCCTACCTGCGCGACACCTACCCCAACCTGCGCGTCTACTCCTTCGACTACAATCTCGACCTCGGCGCGCTCTCGACCCTGATCTCGCTCGAGAAGATCAAGGCGACGCTGCCCGCATTCGTCATCGACGGAACGACTACCTACGGCTTCACCGACCTCGCCTCGCTCGAGGCCGAGTTCCCCAAGGGCGTGCTGTCCGCTCCGGCAGCGTCCTCCACCGAGACCACCTCGGCGAAATAATCCAAACACTCCTGAGCCGCCCCTCGGATTCGAACCGAGGACCTGCTGTTTACAAAACAGCTGCTCTGACCAGCTGAGCTAGGGCGGCGTGCGCAAAGGCCATGTTACTCCGGCGGGTTCCCGAGATCCTCGGGGCGCGCGGTCTTGAGCTCCTCTTTGAAGTCGGAAAGCGCCTGGACGAAGGGGCGTGTCGGCTCTCCTGCCGGCGCCTCATGCGCGACGCGGGCGCGCAGGCTGCGGAGGGTGCGCGCCAGGACGCGCTCGACGAAACGGACGAACCGCAGGGAAAGATGCGCGAGGTCGTGGCCGAGGCGCAGGAGGAGCACCCGGCTCTCGCTCGCGAAGTAGCTGCCCCAATCGACATGCCGCGCGACGAAGGCCGCGCGCGCGACCCGCTCGTCAAAGCGCGCGCGCGCCGGCGCGAAGAGCCTGCCCCCGCGCGCCGTCTCCCACGAAGTGAGCGCGAAAAAGCCCGCCACAAGCGCGAGCGCAGCGAGCAAGAAGACGAGCGGACCCATGGCCTAGCGCGCGGAGAGGCGCGCGATCTGCGATACCTCGACTCGCTCGCCGAACTTCTGAGACGCTTCGCTCACGAGGTCGCCCACCGTCTTGCCGCCGTCCTTGATGAAAGGCTGCGCAAGCAGGGTCTCGACGCTCTCGGGCGCCATGGCGCAGATCTGCTGCGCGAGCTCCTTGGCAAGCGCGGCGAACTCCGGATTCTTCGCGACGAAGTCGGTCTCGCAGGAGAGGAGCGCCATCGCGCCCACCGCCCCGTCATGGACGTAGGCGCCGATCGCGCCGGCAGCCAGCTCCCGATCCGCCTTCTTGGCGGCGGCGCCCGCCGCCTTCGTATGCAAAATCTCGCGCGCCGCGGCGAGGTCGCCGCCCGCCTCCTCGAGCGCTTTCTTGCACTGCATCACCGAGACTCCCGTCTCGTCGCGCAGCTCTTTGATGAGGTCGCTGCCGATCTCCATCACGCCATCTTACCGCGGATAAGAGCGTCCGCCAACTCGCCGAGCAGGAGCGCGACGGAGGCGCGGGAGGAGTCGTTGGCGACGACGGGATACGTGGCGTCGGCGAGGTCGCAGTCGGAGCTCATGATCGCGATCACCGGCAGGCCCGCGTCTCCGGCCTCCTTGACCGCGTGCTTCTCGCGCGCGGTGTCGACCACGACGAGCGCGTCGGGACGCTTGGCGAGCTCCTCGATGCCACCGAGGCGGGCGGCGAGCTTCTTCTCTTCGCGGTCGAGGCGGACGAGCTCGAGCTTGGTGTGCTGCTTGGCGAGCGTCCCCGCCTCGCGCATTTGGCGCAGCTCGCCCAGGCGGTCGATGCGTTTCTTGATCTCGTGCCAGTTGGAGAGCGTGCCGCCGAGCCAGCGGCCGGCGACGTAGGGCGCGCCCGCGCGGCGGGCGGCGGCTTCGACAAGGCCCGCGATCTCGGGCTTGCCGCCGACGAAGAGCACGGTCTTGCCCTCTTTGGAGAGCGCCGAGAGCGCGCGCTTCGCCTCCGCAAGCTGCCCCTCGGTCTTGGTGAGGTCGACGATCTCGCGGCGGCCCTTCACTCCGAGGAGGTAGGGCTTCATCGAGGGGTGGCGACGGCTCTTGACCTGCGCAAAATGCGCGCCTGCTTCAAACAGGCGCTTGACCTCTGCCTTTTCCGCGACTTCTGCCATTGACCCGGGTACTCTACCCGATTCCGCCCCTTCGCGCAAGCTATCGGCTCACTCCGCTGCGCTCGCGGGACCCACCCCGCCCGCGGCCGCGGCCGCGGCGAGCGCGGCGGCGATGTCGCCGAGCGCGCCCGCCATGATCTTGGGCAGGTTGTGCCAGCTCTCCTTGAGCCGGTGGTCGGTGACCCGATCCTGGAGGAAGTTGTAGGTGCGGATCTTCTCAGAGCGGTCGGCGGTGCCGACCTGATCCTTGCGGAGAGCGGCGTGCCGCCGCGCCTCCTCCTCCTCGGCGGCCTGTTCGAGCTTGGCCGAGAGGATCTGCAGCGCCTTCTCGCGGTTGGCTTTCTGGCTCCGCTCGCTCGAGCTGCGCACGTCGATGCCCGAGGGCTTGTGCACCAGCCGCACGGCCGTCTCTACCTTGTTGACGTTCTGGCCGCCCGCGCCGCCCGAGCGGGAAAACTCCATCTCAAGGTCGGCCGGATTGACCTCCACCTTCGGCTTCTTGCGGATGGGGAGCACCGCGACGGAGGCGGTCGAGGTGTGGATGCGGCCGCTCTTCTCCGTCGCGGGCACGCGCTGGACCCGGTGCACGCCCGTCTCGTAGCGCAGCGCCTCGTAGGCGCCCGGCGCGGCTATCTCGAGCGTCAGATCGTCGACCGCGCGCACGCGCCAGCCGCGGCTCTCCGCGAATTTCTCATACATGTCTTTGAGCTCCTTGGCGAAGAGAGTCGCCTCTGAGCCGCCCGCGCCCGCGCGCAGCTCGAGAACGACCGAGGAGGGTCGCTCGGCCTCTTCCTCCTCTTTGGCGAGGATGCGCCCGATCTCCGCGAGGAGTTCCGCCTGCCGTAGGGCGATGCGCGCCTCGTCCTCCTGCGCCAGGCGCAGGAGCTCCGGGTCGGCGCCCGCCGCGGCGCGGCCCGCGCGGCGCTCCTCGTCGAGTCGCTCATACTCCTCCGCGAGGTACGCGGTAGCGAAGTTTTGCTTGAACCGGGGCGAATAGTCCACCTCCCTATCTTACTTCTTTTTCGCGGCGCGCCGCTTAAATTTCTCAACGCGGCCGGTGGTGTCGAGCGAACGGTCCTCACCGGTGTAGAAAGGGTGGCTCCGCGAAGAGATCTCGACGACGAACTTTGGGTACTCTTTGCCTTCGAACGTCCCGACCTGGTCAGTTGCGATCGTCGAGCCGATAAGGAAGGCGGTCCCCGAGGCGAGATCCTCGAAGATGACGGGGCGGTACGCCGCCGGATGTATATCCTTCTTCATGTCGCCCTACCCTAGCACAGCCTTAATATTCTTGGAAGCCCGGCGTGACGTTGACGATCTGGCAGGCCGGCGGCGTGCCGTCTCCCGCGCAGGAGAAGCAGTACTTGGTCTGCGCCTGCACGATGTCGCCGTCATGCGAGCCTTCGACGCTGCAACCCTCGACCTGGTCGTCGGCCTCCCAGCCGGTGTCGGCCCCGTCCTTGGTGACGACGCAGCTGCCGGCGTCCTGGGCCGAGTCGCTCCAGGAGAGATCGACCTGCGTCCCGGCGGCGACCCGCGTGGGCGTCGCGGTGAGGCTCGGGGTGCCGAAGCCGCAAACGCTCCCGGCGACGGTGATCGGCGCGCAGCTGGTGGTCGGCACGTCGACCTCGGCGCCGGTCGAGTCGAAGACGGCGACGTCGGCATAGTAGGTATCTTGGGGCGGGTTGAAGAGGTCCTCCTTGCAGGTCTTGCTCGAGCCGGTGCTGCCGTCTCCGCAGTCGCCTGCGCCGTCGAAGTTCCACGCGTAGGTGTAGGGGCTCAGGCCGCCCGTCACGCTCGCGGTCCAGACGCCCTGGTCGCCCGAGTTGATGGAGCCGCTACTCGTGCAGGCGACCTGGAAAGGCTGCACTTTGACCTTGGTCCAGGAGCCGCAGTTGTTGTCGGTGACGGTCTCGCTCTGCACGCCCGAACCGTCCTTGGGCGGGATGTTGAACTTCGCGTCCATGTTGGCGCACGCCTGGACGTAGAAGGTCCCGGCGGTGGTGGTCGAGTAGTTGAAGCTGACGTCCTCGGAGGCGCCCGCGGCGAGCTTGCTCGCGCTGATGCTCGAGGAAACGTCGAAGGGCGTGTCGCCGCTGCCGTCGGCGTTGGGCGAGTAGCGGAAGAGGACCGGGAATTTACCGCCAGTGGTGCTCGCGCCGGCGTTCTTGACGGTCTGCGTATAGCGCGTTGAGATACCGCTTATAACGGGCGCGGAGTAGGTGACGCTGCCGATGCCCTTTAGGTCCGGAGCGGTACTGTCCACCTCGACGTCGGCGCACTTGAGGGTCTTATGGATATTCGAGTCATTCTTGTCGGTAACCACCACCTGGTTGTTGCCGTAGGTGCCCGCGTTCGCGTAGGTATGCGAGACTGTCTTACCCGCGCCGCTCATGCCGTCGTCGCCCGACCAGCTGTAGGAATAGGAGCCGGAGCCGCCGGTCACGTTCGTCGCGGCGAAGGTGACGGAATCGCCCGGGTTGATCGGCGTGCTTGGATTTTCGGTGCAGCTGCCCGAAATGCTGCCGCCCGAGACCACGAGCGTCGCCTGGACGTCGATGGTGCCGTTGGCGTTGGTACAGGTGTAGTCGTAGGTGTACGTGCCGGCCGTGTCGGAGGAGACCTGAATAGTGTTGCCCGGGAGCGCTACCGCGCACTCGACCGTCTTGCTGCACCGGCCGCCCTCGCCGTGTATGCAGCTGTCGTCCTGAGAGACGACCGTGCAAACGCCGCCGCCGAGCCAGGGCGTCTCCGAATCGTCGCAGCTGTAGGTGTAGAGCGGGTCGCCCGCGTCGTCGCGCGGGACGCTCATGAGCGTAGAGGTCTGGCCCGGGTCGCTCACCGCCTTCGGGTTGCCGGTGAAGGTGCCGCCGGCGTGGGTGCAGCTCGCCTCGTCCGGCTGCGGCAGCTTCGCGGCGGGCGTAGGGACCGTGAAGGCGGTCGCGCCCGCGGGCGAGACGGAGGCCGTGCAGGTCTGCTTGGCGGCGGCATAGAGGTCGTTGTCGGACCAAGTGAGGTTCGCGGTCTGGCCGGGTTTGACCGTGGCTAAAGAGCCGCCGTTGATAGTGAGCGTCTGGGCGGGCTTGCCGCTTGCGCCGGAGGCGACGCAGGAGAGGCTCGTCATGGCGTAGCGAGCGGTATTGCCGTTGAGGATGCCGTTATAGTCGTGGTTCGATTCGAGGAGGTCCCAGCCCGAGCCGGTATAGAGGACGGTGTTGCGCGTGCCGCCGTCGTCGCCCGGGTCGCCGCTGCCGGTAGCCTTCGCGGTGAGCGGAGTACTGGTGCCGCCGTACGTCGCGACGTCGTAGGCCTCGAGCACGTCGCAGACGCGCTGCGCCGTGGTGTTGAGGTAGCCGCCTTCGACGCCGACGAACTGCCCCGGGTAGCCGGCGGTGAAATTGCTGTCGTCGGCATTGAAAGGGTGTTCCTTGTCGACGCGACCGGAGAAGTCCCCCTTGCCGTCCGTGCCGCCGCCGCATTGCGAGCCGTTGTAGCAGGCGGCGGGATAGCCGCAGTTGCCCGAGGTGCAGGCGGGCGAGCCGCCCGAGGTGAGCGAGTTGTGGTAGATGTCGTAGGCGAGCGCGTTCAGCTGCCCGCCCGAGAACCCGCTGACGCTCGTCTGGGTAAGACGCACCGCCGTCCCCAGATTGTCGAAGTCATAGGCGTAATAGCTCGCGTGCGCGGCGGGCGCGAGAGCGCTAAGCGCAAGCGCGAACGCGGCGCACGCGATGAGGCGGTGGATCATGGCCAGGCGGCGGGGAGCGTGGTGGTGCCGAGGAGCTGGGGAGCGCCGCTCGAGAGCGCGTAGAGGTAGACCGTCGCCTTGTCCGGCGCAAGCAGGAGCAGACGGTCCTCGCTCGGCAGCGCGGCGGCGGCGGGGTCATAGAGCGGCACGTTGCCCAGATAGTCGGCGCCGCCGGGCGCGAGCGCGTAGAGGTCGACGAAGCGCGTCTGCGTGTTCTTGAGCGCGAGCAGCCGCCCGCCGGGCGCGAGCGCGCCGACGAGGTCGCTCGAGCCGCCGGCGACGACCGGGTCGGCGATGCCCGAGGGGTCGATCGAGACGAGCCCCGCGGCGGTAAGCGCGTAGATGCCGCCGCCCGGCGCCGGGGCGAGCGGCCGGCCGGCGCCCAGGTCGGTGCCCGCGCCGTCGCGCAGATCCCAGTAGGGCTGCGGCGCGGCGATAACGATGCTGCCGGGCGCGGGCGGCGGCGGCATCTGGAGCCGCGCGGTGAGCGCGTAGCCCTGCCCGACCGGGCCGATCTTCGAGAGCGCGGGCGAGACGAGCGCGAGCGCCGCGCCATCGAAGGAGTAGTCGGCCGCCTCGTGCGCGCCGACGAGCTCGACCGGTACGGGCCCGGCGGCCCGAGGGAAATAGCGCAGATCGATCACGACCGCCGCCGCGATGACCGCGGCGAGAGAGGCGACAAGAAGGAGGTGGGGCGAGAGTCGATGCTCGGTCTCCATAGGGATACCTCAAGCATAGCACCGGCCTGCCCCGCTTGCGGGACAGCGCTGTGCATACCGGCTACGAGCCGTTGAGGATGTTGATCTGCTGCCGGAACTGGCTGGTATAGCCCATGACGCTGTCGCCGTAGAAGGCGAATGCCGGGTTGCGGTAGCTGCCGCCCGCGAAATACTTGAGCGCGGCAGTGCGCTCGGCCGCGGCGGTCCCGGCGCCGGCGCCGAGGTCGTCCATGTAAAGAGCGACGGCAGTGAAGGCGTCAAGATTATCCCAGGGGTTGGCGGGCGTGCCCGGGTGTCCGGCGAGCTTGCTGATGCGGGTGGCGTAGGAGGCCCAGGTGGAGGGAATGAACTGCGCGGGGCCCATCGCGCCGCCGTAGCCGGTGGACTGCGGGCAGGAGACGGGCATCGACTGCCACGCGAGGCCAAGCGAGGCGGTCAGCGCCTCGAAGGGATCGACATCGCGCGTCGGCTTCATCACGCCGAGAATGGTCTTGCCGCTGTTCTTGCCTTTGCCGTCGCCCTTCTTGGGATCGTTGGTCAGGAGGCATTGGCCGACGTTGGCACCGAGATCGGTCTCCTGCTTGAGGACCCCGAGGATGAAGGCTGGGTCGACGCCGGTCTCCTTCCCCGCCTCCTCCGCGAGCGAGATGGCGGTGGGCAACGGGATTTGGCCGCCGCCGCCCGCGAGGTTGAAAAGCGCGGCGCGGATCTCCCCGGCGGTCTGCTGATTCTGGGCGATGAGCTTCTGATAGTTGGCCTCCTGGCCCTTGGTCGCGGCGAGGAGCTGCTGCTTCTGCCCTTCTTGCGCCTGCACCTGCTGCTTGGCGAGCTGCGCCTCCTGCTGGAGCTCTTCCTGCTCCTCGAGCTTTGCCTCGAGCGCGGCCTCGTCGTCGGCGGTCGAGGAGGAGGTCTTGGCGATCTGGTCGAAGGAGTCGGCGAGCGAGGACTGGATCTGCGCGAACGCGTCGAGGTCGCTGAAGAACTGCGAGACGCTGCCGGCCGAGAGCGCGACGTCCACCGGTGAATAGTCATCGATCATCTGGACCTGCCGCAGGATCTCCGCGAGCGACTCCTTCTCGCTCGCGAGCTGCGTGGAGAGGTCGGAGAGCGTGCGGTTGTCCTCGCTGATGCCGCCCGAGAGCTGCTCGATGGTAACGTTGATCGCCTGGATCTGCAGCTGCGTTTTCTTGATCTGCGCGTCGAGCGCGTCGATCTGGGTCTGGAGCGTCTGATGCGCGCTCTGCGCGGCGTTCAAGAGGGATTGCTGCGCGGCGATCTGGTTCTCGATGTCGTCGAGCTGCGCCTGAAGCGCCGCCTGGGTCGCCGCCAGAGAGCCGTCGGATTGCGCAAGGGCGGCGAAGGGGGCCGCAAGCACGCTTATCCCCGCACACAAAACGAAAAACCGGCGCATGTCCGGTCCATGGTAGCACGCGCGCCGCGTTACTCGGCCTTCGGCTCGGCCTCCGCCGCTTCGGCGCCCTCCTCCTCCTTGCCCTTGCCTTCCACCTCGATCGCCGAGAGGTCGGCGGCGGGCGCCTCCTCCTTCTCCTCGTCGATCTGCTGGACGAGCGCGACCACCTCCTCCGCGCCGGTGACGAGCTCGACCTCCGCCGGCAGCGCGAGGTCGCGGACGTGGATCTGGTCGCCCACCGCCGCGAGCGGCGCGAGATCGACCGTGAACTCGTGCGGGAGATGCATCGGGTCGGCTTTTATCTCGATCTCATGGAGGACCTTAACTACGTTGGCGCCCGCCTTGGCGGCCGGCGCCTCGCCGGAGAAGACGATCGGGATGGCGACCTCGACTTTCTGCCCCTTGGTGACCGCGTAGAAGTCGACGTGCCGCGGCCGGTTGGTGATCGGGTCGAGATCGACCTCGTGGATAAGGGTGGGCAGCGCGCTCCCCAATCCCTCGAGCGAGACGATGGCCGCTTCCCCCGCCTCGCGGAAGGCCTTCTCGAAGGCGCGCGCGTCGAGCGAGATCGGCGTCGCCTCCTGATGGGCGCCATAGACCACCGCCGGCACCTTGCCCGCTTTGCGCAGGGCGTTCGCGCCGCCGGCAGCCCGCTTCTCCACTGGGAGTGTAATCATGTCCGGCGAGAATACTATATATAGAGCGCGCGCGCAACCGCTAGCAAGCGGGGTACGAGACGAGCGAGCCGCAGCCGTTGATCGGCACCGCGGCCGGGACCTGCGGACGGCACCAGGTCGGCGTCCCCGTCGCCTCGAGCCAATAGGCGAGCAGATACGAATGAGTATCCGAGCTGTCGCGGCAATAGACGTAATCCGAAGACCCCCCGCCGTAGGCGGGGTCGGCGGGGACGGCCGGCAGATATTTGGGCACGAGAAGCGGCGCGAGATCGGCGAGGCATTTCGCGCGGTGAGGGACTCCGCAGCCGAGCTGGCCTCCGGCGTCGGTCGCCGGGTAAGCGCTGCCGTTGTCGCTGGCGTAGAGCTCGAGCGCCTGGACGACCGAGTGCATGTCCTCCGCCCTGCGCGCATCGCGGCCCTTGGCTCTTGCCGACGAGAGCGAGGCGAGTACTACCGCCGAGAGGAGGCCGATGATGGCGATGACGACCAGGAGCTCGATCAGGGTGAAGCCTCTCCTCATGGCAGCACCGCCGCCGAGACCTTGGCGAGCCGCGCGAGGAACGCGGCGCGCGCGGCGGCGACGTTCTCGGGCTTGCCGCCCCAGAGGGCGAGCGCCTCCTCCTGAAGCGCGCGCGCGTAGGAGAAAGTCAGCGGCCACGGCGCGCCGGCGATGCGGGCGCGCCGATGCACCGCCGCGAGGTTCTCGGTCGCCTCCTCGGGGCTCTGCCCGCCGGAGAGGAAAACGACTCCGCCCGTCTTCCTGGGCACCGCCGCGAGAAGCGCGGCGAGCGTACTCTCGGCGACTTCTTCGGGCGTATCCTTCCTGCCGCTTGCGCTCCCCGAGAGCGCCATCGCCGTCTTGAGGATGAGCGCCGGGAGGTCGACCGACTGCTCCGCGAGCGCCGCGAAGAGGACCCCGAGCACTTCCTTGATCACCTCCTCGGCGCGGGCGCGGGCGTGCGCGCCCTCAAGCAGCACCTCCGGCTCGACGATCGGCACGATGCCGTACTCTTGCGCCTCGCGCGCGTACTTGGCAAGGCGCTTGGCATTCTCGACGATGGCCGAGCTCGAGGGCAGCCGGTCACCGTCTATCGGGAACACGGCGCGCCACTTGGCGAAGGTCGCGCCCTTCTCGCGGAACTCCTTGAAGCGCTCGGGCAGCCCGAAGAGTCCTTTGGTCAAAAACTCCTTCGGACTATCGGGAAATGGCTCGGTGCCCTCGTCCACCTTGATGCCGGCGAGGACGCCGCGCGCGCTGATCGACTGGGGGAACCATTTGCCGTCGCTGCCCCGCTCGCCGAACGTCTCGGAGAAGAGGATCACCCCCGAGAGATAGCGCTCGATGCCCTCGGCCTCGAGGAAGAGGTCGCGGTACGCGCGGCGCATATCCTCGCCCTCGGCGATGCCGTACAGGGCGAGGCGCGCCGTCGCCGTGTGTACGCTCTCGTCGGCGGCGAGGAGGCCTTTCCCCTCCGCGACGAGCGAGCGGGCGATCTCCGCGAGATCGATCATGCCATTGATTTTACCATGCTAGAATCAGGACTATATGGATTTCCTGGCTATCGGGGATACGACCGTGGACGAATTCATCTTCCTCAAAGACGCGCGCGTCACCTGCGACGTCGACGATGAGAACTGCACCATCGCGCTCAAGTGGGCGGACAAAATCCCCTTCGACCGCGCGGTGACGGTGGCGGGCGTGGGCAACGCGGCGAACGCCGCCGTCGCGGCGGCTCGGCTCGGGCTTGCGACCGGCTTCCTCGCCGATATCGGCGCGGATCGCCTCGGCGACGACGTCGTCGCCGCGCTCTCGGGCAACGGCGTCTCTCTCGAGCACGTTCGGCGGCATGCGGGCATCCCGACCAACCACCACTACGTGCTCTCTTACGACTCCGAACGGACCATCCTTGTCCGCCACGAGGCATATCCCTACGAGTTCCCCGCCGCGCTCCCGCCGCCCAAGACCCTCTATCTTTCATCGCTCGCGCACGGCACCGAGGCGTATCATGAGGCGCTCGCGCGCTATCTGGCGGCCGAGCCCGGCATCCGCTTCGTCTTTCAGCCGGGGACCTTCCAGATGTCCATGGGCAAGGAGCTCCTCGCCCCGCTCTACGCGCGCGCGAACCTCTTCATCTGCAACAAGGAAGAAGCCGAGCGCATCCTCGGCACCGGCCCCGACCAGGAGATCCGCACGCTCCTGGCGGCGCTCAAAGCACTCGGGCCCGAGACGGTCATCATCACCGACGGCAGGAACGGCGCCTATTCCTTCGACGGTGCCGCCGCTCTCTTCGTCCCGCTCTATCCGGACCCGCGGCCGCCCTTCGAGCGTACGGGCGCGGGCGACGCCTTCGCCTCCACGGTCGCCGTCGCGCTCACGCTCGGCAAGCCGCTTCAGGAGGCCCTGCGGTGGGGGCCGATCAATTCCATGTCGGTCGTACAGAAAATCGGCGCGCAAGAGGGGCTCTTGCCGCGCGCAGAGCTCGAGCGCTATCTCGCCGAGGCGCCGCCCTCCTACCAAGTGGAGCCGCTCTAGAGCGCGGGGATGAACGCGGCCGCCGCGGCGCTCGCCGTGCCTGCGATATGGATGATGAGCAGCGAGGCGCCCGCGCCGAAGACGGTGATGACGAGCGCCGCGAGATACGCGTTCACGCGGTAGGCGAGCGGATTGCCCTTCATGATTTCAGGCCGCGCTCGCAGGCGTGCGCGATCGCGGCGGGCGAGAGCTTGTAGTGCTCAAGCAGTTCCGGAGGCTCGCCGGATTGTCCGAATTGATCGTCGATGCCGAGGCGCTTGACCGGCACCGGATAGTTCTCGCTCAAAAGCTCCGCGACCGCGCTCCCGAAGCCGCCCGCGATCTGGTGCTCCTCGATCGTCACGATGCGGCCGCATTCTTCGGCGGCGGCGAGTATCGCGGCTTCGTCGAGCGGCTTGACGCTCGGATTGTGCAGCACGAGCGTGCCGATGCCGTCGGCGTCGAGCGCGCGCGCGGCCATGAGCGCGTTGTAGCTCATCTGGCCGGTCGCCAGGAGCGCGACTTTTGGGTTGGCCGACTTCCAGAGCGGCAGCGCTTTGCCTAGCTCAAACGGCGTCTCGGCGGTAGTGAAAACCGGCGTTGCCGAGCGGCCGAAGCGGATATACGCGGGGCCGTTCGTCTTCGCCGCGGCAAGGACGGCTTTCCTCGCCTCCTCGCTGTCGCCCGGGTTGAGCACGAGCATGCCGGGCAGGACCCGCATGAGCGCGAGGTCCTCGAGCATCTGGTGCGTCGCGCCGTCGGGGCCCACCGAGACGCCCGCGTGCATGCCCATGATCTTCACCGGCATTTCGTTGAGCGCGATCGTCGTGCGGATCTGCTCGTAATTCCTGCCGGGCGAGAAGGCGGCGTAGCTCGCGATGAACGGGATCTTCCCCGCCTCCGCGAACCCGGCCGCGACGGTCGCCATTCCCTGCTCGGCGACGCCCATTTCTATAAAACGATCGGGAAACGCTTCCTCGAATTCTTCCGCGCGCGTACTCTCTTTGAGATCGGCGCACAGCACGACCACGTTCGCATCCGCCTTCCCTGCCTCGACGACTCCTTTCCCGAACCCGTCGCGCGTCGCCGCCTGCGCGATCTTGGCGTCAAAGATATTCTCGACCAGTTTTGCGTCTTTGCTAAGCATATTCGCCGTTGACTTTGCCGCCGAGCGTCCGCAGCTCCTTGAGGAAACGCTTCCCTTCCTCTTTGGTCGGCGGCTTGCCGTGCCAGTGGTAGTCGCCCTCGATCTCGGGCACGCCTTTGCCGGGGATAGTGTGCGCGAGGATCATCACCGGCTTGTTCTCGATCGCCTGCGCCTCCTCGACCGCCGCGATGAAGGCGCGGATGTCGTTGCCGTTTACCTCGATCACGTGCCAATTGAAGGCTTCGTATTTCGCGCGCAGGTTCTCGAGCGGCATCACGTCCTCGGTCGTCCCGTCGATCTGGATATTGTTGCGGTCCATCACCGCGACCAGGTTCGCGAGCTTATATTTGCCCGCGAACATCGCCGCCTCCCAGGTGTTGCCCTCGTCGTGCTCGCCGTCGGAGGTCAGGCAATAGACGCGGTCCTTCTTGCCGTCCATCCGGAGCGCATACGCGATGCCCGCGGCCTGCGCGAGCCCCTCGCCAAGCGGGCCCGAGGTGGTCTCGAGGCCCGGCAGACGCAGTCGCTCCGGATGCCCTTGGAGGCGCGAGCCGAATTTGCGCAGCGTCAGACACTCCTCGACCGGGAAATACCCCGCGTGCGCCATCGCCGCATAGCGCACCGGCACGATGTGGCCATTAGAAAGGATCAAGCGATCGCGCCCCTCCCAATCGGGGTTCTTGGGGTCGTGCTTCAAGATATGGAAATAAAAGGCGGCGAAGATATCCGCCATGCCGAGCGGACCTGCGGTGTGGCCCGAGCCTGCCGCAACGAGCATCTCGATGATCGTCTCGCGGATAGACTCCGCCTTCTTCTCGAGCGCGTTGATCTGGACCTCGCTCGGCATCACCAGAATGATAGCATCTCGAAGCGCTTGAGCGCCGCGGCGAGGTCGCCCGCGCCAAAGAGCGCGGAGCCGACGACGAGGCGCGTCGCGCCGGCCTTGAGGAGCCGCGGCGCGCTTGCAAGCGAGACGCCGCCGTCGATCTGGATCGGCAGCTCGGGCGCGCGACGCGCGAGCGCGGCGAGCTTGGGCAGGACCCGCGCGTCGAAGGGCTCGTGCTGCCGCCCGACGCGGGCGATGCCCATAAGCTGCACGTAGTCTACCTCCGCCAGGTGCGGCTCGACGAGCGAAAGCGGCGTCTCGAGCGAGAGCGCGAGGCCGAGCGAGACCAGGTCGGGCATGAAATCCTTCTCGTGGCCGAGCCGGCGGCGCAGGCGCGCGAGGAGCGCGCCGAGGTCGAGCGCGCTCTCGGCGTGGATCGTGATCCGCGCGGCGCCGGCGGCGAGATACCGCTCCGCCTCGCGCGCCGGGTCGGCGGTCATGAGGTCCGCGTCGAAGGAGAAGCGCCCGGCGAACGGCAGCTCCTCGGGGAGCGCTTCCCCGCTGGAAAACGGCCAGTTCGCCGGCGCGGCAAAACGGCCGTCTACCGCGTCGATCTGCACGCAGCCGGAGAAGCCCGCCTCCGAGAGGAGCGCGAGCTTCCGGGCGAGGTCCTCACGCGACGCGGGCAGGATCGCGGGGACGATCTCCATGGCTAGAATTCGGCGAGCCGGCGCGCGTGGCGCGGGTCGCTCGAGAACTCGGTCGCAAGAAAGATCCGCACGGCTTCGTCGGCCTCCGCGGGCGGGACGAAGCGCGCGCCGATCGAGAGGATGTTCGCGTCGTTGTGTCGGCGCGCGAGGCGCACGATGTCGTAGCCGTCTTCGCTCGCCGCGCCCTCGGCGTCGAGCGCCTCGGTAACCCGCATCCTGCCGTAGTAGACCGCCGCGCGCGCGCCTTTGACCCGGTTCGCGCACATCGCCTCTCCTTCGCCCGAGCCCGCGCAGACGATGCCGCACGCGCCCGGCTCGCGCGCTACCCGCTCGGCGAGCGGCGTCACGTACTCGGGGTAGTCGTCGGCCGGAGCGAGCTCGTGCGGGCCCAAGTCCTCGACCTCATGCCCCAAGATCGGCAAATGCTCGGCGAGCGCGGCTTTGAGCCGATAGCCCGCGTGGTCGCCGGCGAGGTAGATCTTCATTGCCCTGCCGCGAGCGCGTGGCGCACCAAGCTCTCGGTATAGCCCATCTCGTTGTCGTACCAGGCGAGCACTTTCACGAGGTTGCCGTCGACCACGCGCGTCATGCCGAGGTCGGCGATGGAGGCGACCGGCTCTCCCACGATGTCTGAGCTCACGAGCTCGTCGTCGGTCGCGCTGAATATGCCCTGCCAGCGCGGGTCCGCGGCCGCCTTCCTCAAGGCCGCGTTCACCTCCTCGACCGTCGTCGGCTTCTTGGCAATGAACGTGATGTCCGCGATAGAGCCCGCGGGCACCGGCACTCGGAGCGATATGCCGTCGAACTTCCCGGCGAGCGCGGGGTACGCCTGCGTCACCGCGATCGCGGCGCCGGTCGAGGTGGGGACGATGTTCTGCGCTGCGGCGCGGCCTTCCTTGCGGTCCTTCTTGCTCGGGCCGTCGACGAGCGCCTGGCTCGCCGTGTAGGCGTGGGTGGTCGAGAGCACGGCCTTCTCGATGCCGAGAGCCTCGTCGAGGATCGAGATGACCGGGGAGGCGGAGTTGGTGGTGCAGGAGGCGTTGCTCGTGATGGGGCAGGTCTTGATCTTTTCCTCGTTGAGCCCCATGAGCACCGTGGTGCCGAGGCCCTCGACATCCTGCTTCACCGGCGCCGAGATGATCACGTGCCGCGCGCCCGCGGAAAGATGCGCCTTGGCCTTCTCGTAGTCGGTGAAGAAGCCGGTGCTCTCAATGACCACGTCGACGCCGAGCTCCTTCCACGGCAACTGCGCCGGATCTTTCTCCTGGAAGAACTTGACCTCTTTACCGCCCACAGTAAGGGTGCCGTCTTTTACCTCGACCGAAAAGGGGGCACGGCGGTACACCGTATCGTATCTGAGGAGGTAGGCGAGATTCTCCAGGGAGCCCAGGTCGTTGACCGCGACAAGCTCGATTCCTCTGCCCCACGATCGGCGTGCAAAAGCCCGGCCAATGCGCCCGAAACCATTAATCGCTGTCCTGATCTGTGCCATATGGGGTAAGTGTACCATCCGCACCACGCTCCTCCCTCACTCTTGCCAGATCCAAGCATTCCAGATGAAATCAATCAGCCCGGCGTCGGCAGCCGGAGCGGAGATTTGGTAGCGATCACCTCTGTAGTAAAACCAGAGTTCTGCGGCCGGCTGTTGCCAAAGCGGATCCTCCTCTGCTGTAAACGCGACGCCCGCGGCTCCAGGCGCTATTTCAACAGCGACCGCTCCGTTCTGTACGAAGTGCGGATCGAGGCTAGCAACATCTTGAACGGTAAGATCGGGCCCCGCCCCCGGCGCGGGTGTAATAAGAATCACGAGGCCGTCGCCTTCATCATCCGCGACCAGGACAGCTTCCGCGCCGGCAGGAGCGATGGGATACGATTTCGCAGAAAATCCTTGCGGTAGCCGGAATAAGAACGGGCGACGGTCGTCGCGGTACCAAGTTTCAATTCCCTGTTGCATATTGAAAGTTTGCATGCCCGGAGAAAATGCAAAGGGAACCGTCGAAGAGGCGGTCGGCAACGGCACAGGCGGACGCGGCGCGGCCGTTATCCACAACACAAGGAGCGCGGCAGCCATTACGGCCGCTGCGCCTCCGGTAATCTGCCAACGGTCCATTGCTATTGAATCAGGAGCCGACCGCCTTGAATCAGGAGCCGGCCGCCAAGGATCTTAAACAGCGAAGATATCGGGCCAGAAGCCACGGAAGGCGTATAACTTACTATGATGATTCCTTGTGAGCCAGCACCGCCGTTCGCGCTCGTATTGCCGGGTGTCGAGCCGCCGCCGCCCCCGCCGTAACCGTTACTCGTGCCGCCCAAGCCGTTAGCGACCGTCCCGTCGTTAGGCCCGCCGCCGCCGCCACCACCACCACCCGGGCCCGCCGTGGCCCAAATTGTGTCCTGCGCGCCATTGCCGCCGTTCTTGCCGGGGCCGCTCGTGCTGTCGGTTGAACCGCCCCCGCCGCCTCCGCCGCCCGTCCCGGCAGCACCGTCTGCGCCGTCATTACCTGAGGTGCCGCCGGCACCGCCTCCGGCGCCGCCTCGGCCATTGCCGCCTGCGCCGCCGGTATTGTTTACGCCCGGATTTCCTGCCGCTCCGTTATTTGCTCCTCCTCCCCCTCCTCCTCCTCCCTGGCTTGCGGTTAACAATTGGCCTGTACCCCCATCCTTGCCGGCACCGTTGGGCCCTGCCGCTCCGCCGCCGCCGCCGCCGCCATCCGAACCGTTGCCATCCAGATCGGAGCCCGAGCCACCCGTCCCGCCTGAATACTTCGTAGTACCCACGCTGCTGCCCGCCTGGCCCCCAACACCGCCGGCCGGCTGCGAGCTCCCGATCGAACCGCCTGCACCGCCCTTAGCCGCGGCGCAGAAGCCCGCACCTATCGAGACGCAATTGGCCATGCTCGCGGCATGGAACCAAGTGTCGCCGCCTGCACCCCCGGCAGCGCCCGCCGCGGGCGTCCCGCCCGCGCCAACCGCATAGGTCACGCTCGTGCCCGGCGTGAGGGAAAGGTTCGAGATCGAGGCATAAGCGCCGCCGCCGCCGCCGCCGCCCATGGTGGGGCTCCCGTCGCCGCCGCCGCCCGCGCCGCCACCACCGATGACTTCGATCGTATTGGCCGAAGAATTCCAGTCGGACGGCACCGTCCAACAATTTGCACCGCAGGTGCCTGTATTGGAAGTGATGACAATAACTGTCGCTGCGAACGCACCTATGGGAGCGGAGAGAAACGCGCCCAAGCCAAACGCAGGCAGAAGAACACTCAAGGAAACGTACTTGGCAATGTGGCTCATATGAACTGCCAGGTCGCGAGGCGCTCCCTCATGCTGCCGGCGAACGCCTTGAGCGTCGTGAGCTCGTAGAGGTAGCCGTCGTGAATGAACCAGACCTCGTAGGTGTCGCCGAGATTCTCGTCGTAGCTGTCGAAGGCCGCGGCGGCCACCCCGTCGACCATGAGGGTGGTGAGGTTAGTGCGGACGCCCGATGGCTCGTCCTCGGCGAAGCGCGCGTCAGAGATCGTCGTTCCGCTATAAGGCACGACGAAGATCTGGAAGCCGTGCGCATTATCGAAATTCTCAAAGGTGAAGGTCGCCGCCCCGCCGCCCTCGTCGTAGGTTTTCACATCTTTCTGGTCCGAATGGAAGAGGGAGAAGTGGTACTGTGCGCTGCGGAACTCGACGCAGGCCGCGCCCGCCGCCTGGCCGCAGGCGGCGGGAGGCGGCCGCGGCGGGAGCGCCGCGCTCGTGGTCGCGGCGGCCGCAGCCGCGGCCGAGAGCTCCTCCTGCGGCGCTGGGCTGCGCAGATACCACGCCGCTCCGGCGACGAGCGCGGCGCATAAGACGGCAGAGAGGGTGAGAGAGGCGGTGCGCATAGTCATCGGCGTGTCATTGGCCCAACAATTTAATAGTACCGCTCACGAGCTTGATGACAAACCCTTCGAAAAGCCTGAGCGTGCGCGCCTGGGTCGAGTCGCCGGCGGGCGTATAGGTGACCCGCATCTCGACCCGGTAGACGGTGATCTGGCCGGAGCTCGGCCGGTCGTCGATCAGGTCGACGTCGAGCCCGGCGATGTCGCTCCAGCTCCAGCTCGCGGGCGCGCTCGCGTCGCTCGTGATGTCGAAGTAGGCGGACCAGCCGGCGGTCGCATGGTTCCCGAGCGCGTCGTTGTAGGCGCTCCCCTCGCTCGTCCCGCCGAAGTACGGCACGAGCTGCGCGACGTTGTTGCGTGTGGTCGCGCTCGCGGCCCAGTTGTTCTTATAGTAGACCCGGAGCTCGACTTTGGTGATGGTGCCGCTGCCGCCGCTCGTATACTCGCTCGCGTCGAGGTGGACGTGATGGCCGTTGTTGTTGTCGTTGGTGCCGTCGGCCGTGTTGCAGTCGACGATCTGCGTGGGCGTAGAATCCCAGGTAGTCGCGGAGAAGCTGGTGAAGCAGTACGTCGCCGTATCCGCGCGCGCGAGCGCCGGCACCGCGAGGAAGGCGGCTGCGGCGAACGCGATGAGGAACGTGCGTTTCATTGCGGCAGGACTTTGAGCGTGCCGCTCACGAGCTTGATTTTATAGCCCTCAAAGAGCCGCATCACGCGCGCCGGTGCATCGCTTCCCGTACTTGTAAAGCTCTTGATGCTGCCATAGGAGGTGCCGCCACTATTAGTCGCGTAAGCACGGTAGTAATAAGTGGTGTTGTTTGTAAGCGAGGAAATAATACGGGAGAAGGAGCCGGTGCTCGCAAGAGCTCCGTCAGTCGTGGTCGAGACACCGCTTGAGAGCATCGAGTTGGTGGAGTAGGCGAATCCATGTTGAGTCACCTGTGTACCCGTCACGAGTGTACCGAACAGATCGGCAGAGGCGGTGCTGAAGGCGGTCGCAGAGTCGGTGCTTACTGTAGGGGCCGCGGGCGTCGCGCGCAGCTCGACTGTAAAGCTACGGTAGCCAGTCGCCGAGCCGCTCACAGTTACGTTCTGGGCACTCCAGGAACTCACTCCGCCGTTGGTATCGTGGCCTGCCGCTTCCCCGGCCGAGGCGCCAACGATGTCCGAACGGTTTGTCATGCCCGTTGGGGCATTCTGAATATTGGAGGAGTTAGTCCGGTAGCCGCCGAAACCCGCCACCCATGAGGTGCCGTCAGTGATCTGGAGCGTGAGCGCAGGGTACGAGACGGTTATGCTGCTCGCGCCGGCGGCGGCGCTTGCGCCGATCGAAGTCGCGCTATCGACTCCGCGATAAACATGGACGACGATTTGCGTAGCGTTGGTCCAAGTTCCGGTCGTCGTGTCCCCTGCCTGGAGAATCCGGTAACCGATTCGGGCGGCATTGGTATTTGCTCCTCCGTTTAAGATATTCGTCCAGCCGCCCGGCAGCAAGGGGGCGGTCGCATTATTGTCGCGGTAAGCAAAGACGACCGCGACGTCTCCAGCGGAAAAAGCGGGAAGCGTCACGCTCGCTGCATTCGCGCTTGCCTGACCAATGAAGCTAATTGCGCTCGCGGATACCGTCAACGGCATTGCGAACGCCGCCGCAAGAAGAATCCCTCCAAACATGTACCACCGTGCTGCAGGGGCGTTCTTCATGGCGCGGCAGAACTCGCTGTATCCGCTGGCGCAGTGGAGCTCGCCACTCCCTCGTCAGTTGAAGGCGTTGAAGTCGCTGCGTTCTGAGCGGTAGGCGCGGGAGCGAGTACCGAGACCGCGCGCGAAACCTGCGCCGAGGCACCGTCGGGGTCGGTTACTGCGTAGGTGAGGATGTAGAGCGCGGGCGTAGCCGTGTCGACCGCGCCCGTCTCGACGATGGCGCTCGTGAGGTCGGTGACGCCGTCGCTCGCGGTGGCCGTCGCGCCCGGGTCGCTCCAGCTATCGCCGACGGAGAGCTGCATCGCGGCCGCGCCTATAAGCGCGATCGTGGGCGGGAGAACGGGCGTCGAGCTCGCCTCGTCATCGCCGCCGGCAGGCGGCGTGGAGGAGGCCTCTTCCTCGTCTGCGGGCGGTGCGGGCGGTGCGGGCGGCATCGAGGAGGCCTCCTCACCCGCAGGCAGCCTCTGCGACGTCGAGCTCGCCTCCTCCCCCACCGGCGCGGTCGAGGTCGCGATCTGCCCCGAGGTCTCGATGATGAAGTAATCGAAGGTAGAATCGTAGAGCTGCGGCTGATTGAGCGTGACGCGGAAGCTTCCCTCGTTCTTCTGCGAAAGATACCAGCCGCCCGAGATCGGGGAGGTGAACGTGACCAGGATCTTGGAGTCGGGGTGCGCGTAGACGTTGTCGACCTCGACGACCGTGTTGCCCGCGAGCACGGCGCTCGAGCCCGCCGAGGAGTTCCCCGCCGAGTCGCTCGCAGCGACGAAGCGGTCCGCGACCAGCGTGCCGAACTGGGCGATCCCGTTCTGGATGAACGCGCCCACAGACTGCAGCGCGTCGGCGAGCGTCGAGCTTGAGAAGCCGCCGTCGGAGACGGTGCCGTTCTCGAGCGCGGTGACGCGGCTTTCGAGCGAGGTGATTCGCGTCTCGTCGAGCGCGATCCGCGAGGCGAGCGCGGCGATCGAGCCCGCGTTGTAGGCAGCGAGCTTGTAGACGTCGACCGCGCCGTTGGCGGTGAGAACCGCAGAGGGCGGCGCGCTCCCGACCGTCGTGGTGCCGAGGCCCATCGAGGAAAGGTAGCCCGTCCACAGGCCCTGCGGAGCCGCATAGCTTTCGGCATAGGCGCTCCCGGCGATCGCGAGGCGATAGGCGGAGGTGGTGGTGGCTATCGCGACGTTGCCGACAGCATCCACCGAGAGCGCCGGCAGCGCCGCGCCGTGATAGAAGGAGCGAAGTGTCGGCTGCGTCGTCGAGGCGCCCCCCGCGTCGTAAACACCATTAAGCTGATTCACCGCCGAGATGAGGGGCGCAGTAAGGCCCGCATAGTCCACCGTATAGTAGTTGCCGGGTGTGCCTTTGAAGTTGACGGTCGTCGAGCCGACGAGCTGCGGGAACGCGCTCAAGACCTGTTGGGCGAGCACTCCCACGCGCTGGCTCTGGTCAAGCGACGGGTCGGCCCAGGTGTAGGTGATTCCTGAGATAAGCGCGAGCTTGGCGAGCGCGTCGGAGCCGCTGATGTCCTTGATATCACTCTTGAGCCGTTCATCCGAGGTGCAGGCACCCGACCCATTTATGACACAGGTGCCGCCCGAGCCGCTGAAGGTCGCGTTGCCGTTCTTCGCGATCGAAAGTGCTGCGGTGCCGCTGAGATTGGTCGATGAGGCGATGTTGAAGGATTTGTCGGAAGATTTGTAGCCCACAGCCCAAGCGTTGGAGTCTGCTGCAAACTGGAAGACAGCATCGCCCGTGCCGGATGAGTCGCCGACCGTCGTGAGTCCGGTGCTATCGACGCTGAAGAGCGTCGAGGTCGCGGTGCCCGCGCTTGAGGAACTGATCGCGAAGAGCGTCGAAACGGCGTGGCTTGCGTAGTCACCGCCCGCCATCACCGAGAGCCGCGCGTAAGGCGAGGTTGTACCAATGCCGATATTACCCGACGCGGCGAGAAAGAGCGAGGAGGTCGCGGTGAGAGTGGTGCCGTTTGCGGCATAGTACGGGAGTTGGCCGATAGTACCTGATCCCACCCCGCCAGAGCCTCCAGGCGTTGTGGTTGCGATCAGGTTGCCGCTCGGGTCTGCAGCGATAAAGGCGCCAGCTGCTGCGGCGAGGCCAGATATGGTGATCGTGCCCGAGGCGCCAACGTTGAAATAAGCCGTGCCAGTCGAGGTCGCAACGGTGAAAATCGAGGTCGAGTTGTCGAGGGTATCGAACTGAAGCGTGGTCGAGCCGATCGCATTACTGATTGTAAAAGCGCCCGCTTGGTTGACCGCCGTCTGGATGGCGAACTTACCAATCGGCGAGGTTGTACCAATGCCGATATTACCCGACGCGGCGAGAAAGAGCGAGGAGGTCGCGGTGAGAGTGGTGCCGCCCCCCGCATAATACGGGAACTGGCCGGTGCTGCCCGAGCCCACCGTTCCACTGCCGCCTACTACGCCGCCCGAGATGCAGGTGCCGTTGATCGCGAAGCAACCGCTCGCCAAATTTATGCCCCCGGTAGTGGAGAATGTAGACGTCGCCGTCCCGAAATTAATGCCTCCCGTGTCCCCCACAGAAAGCAGGGAACCCGGGCTCGTCGTACCAATGCCGATATTGCCCCCGGCGGTAATCCGCATACGCTCATTGCTGCCAAGGCCGGTCCCGAAGATGATGTTTTTTGCGTTGGACTCGAACACAAGCGAGTCCGCATATACGCTACTCCCAGCATTCGCGTAAGCGAGCGTCGCTTGCTGAGCCCCGTTGGCATCCAGGAGGGCGACATCGGACCAGCCGGTGGTATCAGTATTCGCCACTGTCAGCGCGTCCCCGCTGCTCCCTTCCCCGACGACGGACAGCGCGGCCGTGGGGGTTGTGGTCCCGATACCGACCGACCCGCTCGTAAGGAGCGTGAGCGTCGCGTCGCAGCTGTTGCCCTCGTTTGCGAGAAAGATGAGCTTACTGCCCTTTGCGCACCAAGCGTCGTCCGTGGTATCGACAGACCAGGTTGCGCCATTGGTGCCGGTGTCGATCACGGTGATACCGCCGCCCGAAGGGTTTGATGCGGTAATGAGATCGGCCGGAACGTTGGTTCCCACGGCGAGCGTGCCCGCAGCGTAGACGCTGCCGGTCGTTGTGGCGTTCCCATTTACAGTGAGGCCGCCAGTAGTGCTGCCATTGCCGATTGTAGAAGAGGCGTAAGCAGTGAGCCCGCCCCCGAACTGCTGGAGCGCGCTCCAGGCGTTGGCACTGCCGAGATTGAGACCCACGGTCTGTGCAGCGGAACCGTTGTAGGAACCAGAAAAAGTGAGTGTGCCATTGGTCGCGGTTAGCGCGCCCAGAGCGTTCCCGAGCGCGACACCCGAGATCGTTGAGTTTTGGAGCATCGCATTGGTCACGCCGCCGCCTGTGATATGGAGCGTACCCCCCGCGCCGCCCACCAGAGCACCCAGGGTACCGGAGTAGCTAAACTCCGAGCCAAGAACGGCAGAGGAGGTCGCGACGTTTGCGAAGGTGTTCGCGCCGCTGTAGTAAGGAATATTGCCCACCACGGGGACGGTGGAAGTCGAAAGGCCCGTAAAGATGAAGGCACCCGTGGCGCTATTGTAGGAAAGCGGGTAGGAAGCGGAGAGCGAGGTGCTCGAGATTTTGTTGTTGAAAAGGGTCCAGTCCGAGCTCGCGAGATAGCCTGGCTGGGCTCCATCTGCCTTCTGGCCGTTCGCGTAGTCGAGCGAAATAAGCCCCGAGCCGTTGTCGTTGAATCCGGAGGTGGAGAAGGTAGCGGCGCCCACAGTGGAGCCATCGGCCTTCGCATTCGCGATCGAGAGCGTACCCCCCGCGCCGCCCACCAGAGCACCCAGGGTACCGGAATACGAGAGCGGACTTGCAAGAGCGACTGACGAGGTCGCGATTGTGCCGAGTGTCGCTGGCGTGCCTGCGGTCGTGGTCCAGTACGCGAGCTGGCCCGCCGTTTCCGCCGAGGAGGTCGCGACGCTGCCTCCCCCGCCGCTAGTCGCGATGAGGGTGGCTCCATCGAAAGAGAGGCCCGTGCCGATCGTCACCGAGGACACCGTCCCGCTCCCGTCGGTGCGCAGGAGGTGCGAGGTGTTTCCGGTAAGCGTCAGCGCCGCCCCTGAGGGCAAGGTGAGCGAGCCGTTGGCCGCGAAGGTGGAGGTCGCGGTCGCGCCGAAGGAGGCGACGCCCGCCGAGAGCTGGGAGGTGGAGGCATTGGCGAACTGCTGGAGCGCGCTCCAGGTGTTGCTCGTGGTCGTGCCAAAGGCGAGCGAGACCGTGTTTGTCGAGCGCGTGAGCGGGTAGGTGAAGGTGAGCGGGTTTTCGTAGTCGGTGCCCGCGGCCGCGTTCGCGAAGCCGCCGGAGCCGTTGCCCT
>DASZVH010000008.1:0-109210 GCA_035547315.1 Minisyncoccota bacterium | reverse complement strand
GATGCTCGAGACCGAGGAGGTCGCGGCGAGGTCGGTGATGAAGCGCGCGTCGGCGCGGGCGTTGGTGAAATAGAGATTCGAAGAGCCCTCCGCGAGGGCGTTGGTCGTGGTCGCGTGGAAGAGATCGTAGAAGAGGCCGCCCAAGGTCGAGGGCGAGAGGTAGTCCGTGCCGTCGGCCGCGAGACCCAAAGTGCCGCTCGCGCTCTTCACGAGGCCCGAGCCGAGGCCGGTGAAGGCGACGGTGCCGGTCGCGGTCAGGTTGCCGGAGGTGAGCGCGCCGTCGAAGTAGCCGCTGCCCGCCACCGAGAGCTTGGCGAAGGGCGAGGTGGTGCCGATGCCGATATCGCCGCCGGGGCTGATGTCGAATCTCGTAGCTCCCGAGGAGTTGTCGTGGATAGCGAAACTCCCCGCTGTCATCGAGTTGAAGCCGTTCGCGCCGATGGACAGGAGCTGCCAGTCCCTCCCGCCGGCCGAGCTGTTCTTCACCGCAACGTCGGTGAGCGTGTTGGAGGATGAGAGGAAAAGCGCCGTGTTCGTGGTGGCGGAATCGACTTCGAATGGATACGTGGGCGCCGCCGTGCCCACGCCGACGTTGCCGCTTGCGGCGACGGTAATGCTCGATGTTCCCGCAATCGAATCGGCGCCGGAGAAGTACGCGACCTGCCCGGTCGAGCCGCCAAAGAGCGAGGAGGTGGCGATCGAGAGCGAGTCGCCCGCGCCGAGCGTAGTGAGCGTGCCCGAGAGGCCGGGGCCGAGCGCGGCGGTCGACGTGGCAGCGGTATGGAGCGCGCCGGAGCTTCCGTAGATGAGGCCGGTGAGCGAGCCTAGGATCGGCGCGTTGGTGAAGATCTGCGTGCCGCCCCAGGTGTTGGAGGTGCTCGTGCCGAACGCGAGCGAAAGAACGCCGGCATTGAGAGCGAGCGGATAGTTCGCGGTGAAGGAGGTGCCGGCCGTGATACCCAAGCTCGAGGTCG
Organism: Minisyncoccota bacterium; assembly: GCA_035547315.1. Classification (GTDB taxonomy): domain Bacteria; phylum Patescibacteriota; class Minisyncoccia; order Phycocordibacterales; family Phycocordibacteraceae; genus C7867-001. The sequence goes on along the minus strand of DASZVH010000008.1, from coordinate 108,236 downwards.
CGACGTAGTCGAAGCCGCCGGCGCCGTTGCCGAGAAGGAGCTGCCCGTAGCCGGGCGCGCTTGAGGTGCCGGTGCCGCCGTGAGCGACCGCGAGCGTCCCGCCGAGCGAGGGGTTGAACGCGAGCGAGGAAGCCGCCGGGACGATCGAGAGCCCGAGCGTGAGGCCGGTCGCGGCGCTCGAGGAGGTGGCGAAGGTGATCGCCGCGCCGGTCGTGGTCGCGTAGCCGGAGCCGAGGCCGGTGAGTATCCCGCTGCCGCTGCCGCCGACGATGCCCAAGCTCGAGGTCGCGACGTAGTCGAAGCCGCCGGCGCCGTTGCCGAGAAGGAGCTGCCCGTAGCCGGGCGCGGTGCTGGTCCCCGTGCCGCCGGCGGCGACCGCGAGCGTCCCGCCGAGCGTGAGCGTGCCGGAGGTGGTGACCGGCCCGCCCGAGAAAGTAAGCCCGGTGGCGCCGCCGTCGGCGTCGACGGAGGTCACGGTGCCGCTTCCGGAGAGCGGGACGCCGTTGAGCAGGTAGCCGGTTGCGTCGATGGTGCCCGAGAGCGTGGTGGTGCCGGCCGAGAGGAGCCCGATCCCCGCGGTGTCGGCGTGGAGCGCCGTCGCGTCCACCGTGGCGCCGCTGATCGCGCCGCCGTTCCAGGTGCCGTCGTTGACGGTGAGTCCCGAGAGCGACTGGATCATGTTCACCTCCTGGATGCTCGTCTCGTTCACTACCGACTGCGCGGCCACCGGCGCGACGAGCAGCGCCATCCGCGCCTCGAGCTCGTTGGTGGCGGTCGCGATCGCCTGGTCGACATAGCTCTGCGAGACGCCGTTCACCACGGTCGTATAGCTCGGGTAGGAGAGGGTGACGGGGCGCGGCGCGGGCGCTGCGGCAGGAGCGGCGGGCGCGGGCGCGATGGCGATCGGGGCGGGCGTCGTGGTCGCGTTCTCGACGACGGCGACGCCCGGCGGAGGCGCGAAGATGGCGTTGAAATACTCGTAGGTCGCGAGCGCGACCTTCTGGAGCGGCGAGAGCGAGGGCAGCGCGGCGGCGGCGGCGAGGCGGTCGGAGCCCGCCTCGAGCGCGGCGGCGGCGCGGCCGAGGAGCCCGAGCGCGAGATCCTCGGCGGCGGGGGCGTCGAGGTGCGCGGCCGCCGCGGAGAGCGCGAGCGTGCCCTGGGCGGCCAGCGCGCCGGCGCCCCAGGTCGCCTGCCAGTCGGCGGCGAGCGCGGCGTCGCGCACGGCGAGGAAGCGCTCCGCGAGCGCGTATTCGGCGCCGAAGAATTCGCGCGCGGCGCTCTCGCCGAGCGCGATCGCGGCGCGCCGGCCCGCGGCGCTAAGCGCGGAGGCGACGCCGGGCGCCTGCGCCGCGGCGAACGCGAGCGCCGCGCCGGTGTCGCCGAGCGCGAGCGTGGTCGCACGCGCGCTCGCGCGCGCGGCGCCCGGCGTCGCGTAGATGCCGCGGACCTCGAGCGCGATCGCGCCGTGCGCGGCGGCGATGACTCCCTCGCCGAGCGCGAGGTTCATCGCCGCAACGGCCTGCGGCGCCTGCGCGAGGAGCGTCCGGACGCTCGGCGAGAGCGCAGCGTGCGGCACCTCGCGCGCGGAAGTTGCAGGTGATGCAGGTGATGCGAGCGCGAGCGGGGCGCGCGGGAGCTGCGGCGCGGCGAGCCCGAACGCGAGCGGGGCGCCGCCCACGCTCTGCGCGCGCGCATACGCCCGCTCGCTCGCGGAGCGCTCCTGCGCGTGTGCGGCGGCGACACGCGCGGCGACCGGCGCGAGCGCTTCGTCGGCAAGGAGCGAGAATCCGCGCGCCGACTGCACCGCGAGCGCGGCGGCATGAGCGCCGAACGCGGGCAACGCCGGCGCCGCGGAGGCTGCGGCGCTCGCGCCAAGGAGCGCGCAGGTCACCGCAAGCGCAAGAAGGCGCGAGCGCGCGAGCGAGCTCCAGGGAGAGACGAGCGGACGCGGACGCGGGCGGGGCGGATCGGCCGAGATACCAATCGGCGCCGGCAGCGAGGGCGCGTTCGCGGCGCGATAGTGGCTGCGTCGCTCGCTCGAGAGCGCGCCGGCGCGCGCGCGTTTGCGGCTTTCCTGCTCGGCGGCGAATCGTTCGAGCGAGCTCCAGCTGATGAGCCAGGTGCGCCCCACTTGTCGCCCGATTATTTTATTTTGCTTCGCGAGTCGCGCGAGATAGTCCGAGTGATAGCTGGAGAGACGAGCCGCCTCTTTCGTCGAGATGAAATCAGACTTTTGAGGAAAGAGCGTATCCATGTCGGATAAACGAATTATCCACTATTTATCAAGACTTTTCGAACACTTTACGCACCCTCTCTGTGGATAAAGGACAACGCTTTTGTCCTTGAGAAAAAGACCCGTCTTGTCCTATGCGCTGCTGCCGCGGCGCCGCTCGCGTCTCTCCTCATCCCCGCCCCGTTCCTGCCCAGCTCCGCCCCGGCTTTTACGATGATTCAGGCTAAAACCGCTCCGAGTCGCTCCTGGCCCGCCCTCAAGACCTGGCGAGGAGGCCGCAGTACGCTTTCATGCCTCAGAGTGGGCTCGGGAGCGCTTCCCTCGCGGAGAATATGGGGCGAACAAGTGCGCACAACATCCGGGAGTGCGGAAAAAGAAAAAACTCCCGAGAGGAGCGTGGTAAATAGCCCTTATAAAATATAGCTATATCGGCTGTCAGGGCTTGGTATAGAAGGAGACGCCAGCCACGGCGTTCGCCTGATTTTCAAAGACCGGCGAGTGATACAAGCCGCTGCCGATTCCGGCAAGAGCGAGCGCCCCGACGATCACCAGGAGAGAAGCGACCTCGACTGCGGGGTAGAGCCAGGTCGAGGGAATACGCCTCGCTACGGGCGATTTTGGAGCTTCCACCGGCTCAAGAAGGGCCTCTGGCGCCTCGATGTCCATTTTTGGCTGATATTCGCGTATGCGTCGGAGCGTTACTGCCTGAGCGGGCTCATCTGGTTGTTCCTGCAGCTGGGGTTCATCGTGCGAAGCAGGCATAGCATTCTGCTCTTGCGAGAACCCGGCCGGCTCTGCCGGTTCGGGAAGAGCCGTTTCTTGAGTCGAGAACCATTCGCTCCACGAGTCCTGAGAGGCCACGGGCAATGATTTCTCATCTTTTTCTCCCTCAAGATAAGCACTCGGCTCCTCGAGGCGAGTAAGTACGGGAAAATCAGCGTTTTCTTGAGGCTTATAGTTTGCTATCGGCATATCTCGGTTATTCGAGACAGACCTATTGCCCGTATCTTGCAGCGCATCCGCAGGTTTGGCGCTCTCGACGGTATCAAATTGCCGGTCTTGTATGGCATCCTTGAGTACGTACCAATTGCGGCCAATGAGCCGGGCCTCTACCCGCCCTTCCCGGCAGAGCTGGCCGACGTAGTCCTTGGCATATCCGGTTATCTCTGCTGCTCGTTTGGAAGAGACATATATCTTGCCGTCGAGAGTAATCTCATTCATCCGCCTACTATAAGCTTATCTCGGCTCGGAGCAACCTGCCGTTATCCACAGAGCTGCTTTTTGAGCAATTCTTGGAATTTTTGCGGATTTCCGGCGCCTTTGCTGAGCTTCATCGCCTGCCCCACTAGATACTGGAGCGCCGGCTCCTTCCCAGCGCGGTAATCCGCGGCAGGCCCCGGATTAGCCCCGATCACCTTGGCGGCCAGTTCGGCGAGCGCCTCTTGGTCCTGGACCTGTACAAGGCCGCGCTGCCTGGCGATAGCGGCAGGCTCGCCGCCCTCCCGCGCGAGGACCGCGATAACCTCTTTTGCCCCGCGCGAGGAAAGCTCCCCGGCACGCACCATCTGCAGGAGCGCGAGGAGCCGCCCGCCCGAGAAATGAGCGAGCGCGGGCGGTCCCTCCTCGAGAAGGGCGGCGATATCGGTGGTCAAGTAGTTTGCCGCCAGCGCCGCGAGCTCGGCGTCTTCGCGCGCCTGCGCGAGAAATGAGTCGAAGATCTCGCGCAGGGCGCCCTCTTCCGCGATGACGCGCGCTGCTTCCCCGCGCGCGCCCCGCGCCTCGTAGCGCGCGCGGCGAGCCACCGGGAGCTCGGGGAGGTCGGCCGCGAGCGCCGCGTCGCTCCACGCCGGCACCTCGGCGCGCAGCACCTTGGGCAGATCGGGTTCCGGGAAGTAGCGGTAATCCGCGCTCCCCTCTTTGAGCCGCTGGGAGAAGGTCTGCTGTCTGCCCTCGTCCCAGCCGCGGGTCTCTTGAAGGACCCGTTCTCCCCGCTCGAGCAGCGCGCCCTGGCGCTCGATCTCGTAGGCGATCGCGCGCTCGACCGAGCGGAAGGAGTTGAGATTCTTGACCTCGACCTTAGTGCCGTACTTCCCAGCCTCCTTCGAGACCGAGATGTTCGCCTCGACGCGCATCTGCCCTTTCTCGAGATTGGCGTGCGAGGCGCCGAGCGCGCGCAGGAGCTGCTGCAGCTCGCGCGCGAACCTCCCCGCCGTCTGCGCGTCGTGGATCACCGGCTCAGTGACGAGTTCCATCAAGGGAACGCCCGCGCGGTTGAAGTCGACGAGCGATGCCGGCTCGCCCGTGGCGAGCGTCGTCGAGCCGTGCGCCGAGCGCGCGGTATCCTCCTCCAGATGCACGCGGGTGATCGCGACGCCCGCGAGCTCTCCGCCTGCGACGAAGGGGTGCTCGAACTGCGAGATCTGGTAGCCCTTCGGGATGTCAGGATAAAAATAGCTCTTGCGGTCGAACTCGGAAAAGTCCGCGCGCGCGCCGCCGAGCGCGGCGCCGATGCGCATGAGGTGGCCGACCGCGGCGCGATTGGCGGCGGGGAGCGTGCCAGGATGCGCGAGGCAGATCGGGCAGACGTTGACGTTGGGGCGCTTCTCATCCGGATCGTTCTTGCAGGCGCAGAACATCTTGGTCGCGGTCGCGAGTTCCGCGTGTATCTCGAGCCCGATGGTGGGGCGGTATCCGGAGCCGGCAGCCATTGGCCTCAATCTAGCACTACTCCGGGGGCGCTGCGAAGGAGGGCGGCGAGCCGGTCGGCGAGGGCTTTGAGGAGCTCGGGCTCGAGCGTCGAGACCGGCAGGACCTCCTGCCCCGAGGCTCGGGCAAGCGCCGCGAGCCTCGTTTCCCGTTCTTCCCGGCCGATCTCGTCCGTCTTGGAGAGCAAGACGAGCTCGGGCTTCTCCGAGAGGCCGCGACCGAAGGCCTTAAGCTCGCTGCGGACTTCCCTATAGGCCGCGGCGGGGTCTTCTTGGGTAGCCGAGACGAGATGCACAAGTATCTTGGTCCTTTCTATATGCTTTAAAAATCTCGTGCCGAGGCCTCGCCCAGCCGAGGCGCCCTCGATAAGCCCGGGAATGTCGGCGAGAATGTAGCCGAAGAAGTCGCCGAGCGCCGGCTCAAGCGTGGTGAAGGCATAGGCGCCGACCTTGCTCTTGGCGCGAGTGAGTTCGTTGAGGAGCGAGGATTTGCCGGCGTTGGGGAGCCCGATAAGGCCCGCGTCCGCGATCAGTTTGAGAGTCAAAAAGATATCCCCACCCTCCCCGGGCGTACCGTCCGTCTGCTCCCACGGGTTCTGATTGGTGGAGGATTTGAAGTGGATGTTGCCCTTGCCGCCGCGCCCGCCCTTGAAGACGATAAGCCGCTCGCCGGCCTCCTTGATCTCGAGCTCTTCGCCATTCTCGGTGCGCGCGACGGTGCCGACCGGCACCTTAAGCACGGCATCCGCGCCGTCCCTGCCGTGGCGGCTCTCGTTCGCGCCCGCTTGGCCCGCCTCGGCTTTGAATTTCTTCTCGTAGCGATACGCGCCGAGCGCCGCCAGATCGCGCACGCCCTCGAGGATAACCGAGCCGCCCCGGCCCCCGTCTCCGCCCGAAGGCCCGCCGCGCGCGGTCTCTTTGGTGCGCAGCCACCTGACGACCCCGTCGCCGCCCTTCCCCGCCTGCGCGTGTATCTTCACCTCGTCTACGAACGCCATAGTGCGCTCACCCTAGCATATTGCGCCCGAATCGGCGCGTGCTAAGGTGCGGCGAGAAAGAACGTTGGAGAGCAGACAGAATGGAATATCGACTTGCCGTCCTCGCCTCAGGCGAAGGCTCGAATCTGGCGGCGCTCCGGGGCGCGGGCGTCCGCGCGGCCCTCGTCATCGCCGACCGCGCGTGCGGCGCGCTCGGAGTCGCGCGCGCTCAAGATATCCCGGCGCTCCTTATCCCGCGCGGCAGCCGCCGTACGCGCGATCTTTTCGACGAAGAGGTCGTCGCTGCGCTCGGGGCTTTCGGCATCACGCACATCGCGTGCCTCGGCTTCATGACGATATTGGGCCGGCGTATGTTCGGCGCGTATGGCGGGCGCATCTACAACGGGCACCCTTCCCTGCTGCCCGCCTTCAAGGGTGCGCACGCGGTCGAGGACGCGATCGCGGCAGGGGTCTCGATGACCGGCTGCACACTCCACGAGATGGAACTCGCAATCGATAGCGGGCGCATCATCGCCCAGGCGCGCGTCCCGATCGAGCCGGGCGACGCGGTCGAGACCCTGCGGGCGCGCATCAAGGCGCGAGAGCATGAGCTCTATCCCTGGGCGCTCGGGCACGTACTCGCCGAGTCTTAAGAAAGGCCGCTCCAGGGGAGCGGCCTTTTATTTGATGATCTCCCAGCCTTCGGCAAGGAGCGGCTCGGCTTTCTTATATTTGAGCTGCTGGGTTTGATCGTCTTTGCGGATGGTGACGAGGTCGTTGCGGCCATGCTTGGCCGTGTTGACGATGGGAGCACTCGCGCCCCCCACCGCCCCCTCCTGCCCTGCGGCCTGCATCTGGGCGCGCACTTTGGCCTCCTCCTGCTTGATGCGCGCGTCGTCCGCGAGTATCAGATTGGGGAGCGCCTGGCTGAAGGCCGCGGCGATGCCCTGCTCCAAGGCGCGGAAGCGCGCGAGCCCCTCGCGGCGATACTCGATCAGCGGGTCGCGCTGGCCGTAGGCGCGCAGCGAGACCGAGCGGCGCAGATAGTCCATCGTCTCCAGGTGCTCGAGCCAGAAGACGTCGATGACCTGGAGCATGAGGCGGCGCATAAGCGCGGTGAGGTGCTCGCCGAGCTCGGCCTTCTTCTTCTCGAGAACCGTGCCCGCTTCCTCGACTCCGCTCCCGGCGAGCAACGCGCGCGCCTCCGCCTCGACCTCGTCGTCGGTGCCGAGGAGCGCTTTGCGCCGGCGCTCGTAGATCGCGAGACGCTGCGTGTTCATCACGTCGTCATAGGCAAGGACCTGTTTGCGCGAGTCGAAGTTGAAGCCCTCGATGCGCTCCTGCGCGCTCTCTAAGGAACGGGTGATCATGCCGCTCTCGATCGGCTCGTCCTCCGGGATGCCGAAGGTGCCCATCACGCGCTTCAGCGTGTCGCTCGCGAAGACGCGCATCAGCTTGTCCTCGAGGGAGACGTAGAAGCGGGTCTCCCCCGGGTCGCCCTGGCGGCCGGAGCGGCCGCGCAGCTGGTTGTCGATGCGGCGCGCGTCGTGCCGCTCGGTGCCGATCACCGCGAGGCCGCCGAGCCCCGCGATCTCCGCGCGGCTCTCGGGTCCCGGGAGCGCCCCGCCGAGCTTGATGTCGACGCCGCGGCCGGCGAGGTTGGTCGCGACCGTCACCTGGCCGCGCGCACCCGCGCCCGCAATGACCTCGCCCTCGCGCTCGTGGTTCTTGGCGTTCAGCACCTCGTGCGGGACGCCCTCGCGCGCCAGATACTCGCTCACGATCTCGTTGTCCTCTATAGAGACGGTGCCCACCAGGACCGGCTGCCCTCGCTCATGGCGCGCCTTGACATCGCGGGCAACGGCGCGATATTTCCCCGCCGAGGTCTGGAAGATGAGGTCGTCGAAGTCCTTGCGGGCGACCGGCTTGTTGGTGGGCACCACCACGACCTCGAGCCCGTAGATGGTGAAGAACTCCTCCTCAGAGGAGAGCGCGGTACCGGTCATGCCGGCGAGCGAGTCGTAGAGGCGGAAATAGTTCTGGAAGGTGACGGTGGCGAAGGTGCGGGTCTCCTGCTTGACCGCCACGCCCTCCTTGGCCTCGATCGCCTGGTGGAGCCCCTCGCTCCAGCGGCGGCCGGGCTGCAGGCGCCCGGTGAATTCGTCGACAATGATGATCTCTCCGGTCTGCCCATCCCCTTTGACGACGTACTCCTTGTCCTTGTGGAAGAGGGCCCGGGCGCGCACCGCCGTCTCGAGATGGTGCGCGTACTTGATGCCGCCCTCGGTGTAGAGGTTCTCGAGCCCGAGCGCCTGCTCCGCCTTCCTCATCCCCGCGTCCGTGATCTGGATCGCCTTCTGCTTCTCGTCGACCTCGTAATCCTCGCCCTTGGCGAAATCGGAGACGATCTGCGCGAATCGCTCATAGAGCTTCTCGCCCTCGCCCGCGGGCCCCGAGATGATAAGCGGCGTGCGCGCCTCGTCTATGAGGATCGAGTCGACCTCGTCGATGATGGCGAAGTGGTGCCCCCGCTGGGAGAGCTGCGAGGGGTCGTAGGCGGTGTTGTCGCGCAGGTAGTCGAAGCCGAGCTCGTTGTTGGTCGCGTAGGTGAGGTCGGCGGCATACGCCTCTTTCTTCGAGACGGGCCGCAGGTAGTCGTAGAAGATTTTGAAAGAGCCCGCCTCGTCGCGCTCGGCGTCCTCTTCGGGCTTCGTGTGGCTCGCATCATATATATACGAGCCCGCGGAGGTGACCGCGCCCACCGTGAGGCCGAGGTAATCGTAGACCTGCCCCATCCAGGAAGCGTCGCGGCGCGCGAGGTAGTCGTTGACGGTGACGATATGAACGCCCTTCCCGGCGAGCGCGCGCAGGGTCGCGGGCAGGGTCGCGACCAGCGTCTTGCCCTCGCCGGTACGCATCTCGGCGATCTTGCCGCGAGAGAGCGCGAGGCCGCCGGCGAGCTGGACGTCGTAGTGGGGCTCGGCGAGGGTGCGCCGGGCGGCCTCGCGCACCAGGGCGAACACCTCGGCGGTCTGGCTCTCGGAGAGCTCGCCGCCTCGGTGCGCCTCGCGCAGCGCCCGGATCTTCGCCCGCATCTCCTCCTGGGAAAGCGCGGCGATCTGGGGGCCCAGGCGGTTGACTTCGGCGACCACCGGCTCCGCCGCGCGGAGGAATCCGGCCGATTGATTCTTGCTGAAAAGCTTGCCGAGGAAGCTTGCCATGAGCGCCGAGTATAACAAAAACGCCCCGCGGATGCGAGGCGTTTTTGTAAGAGACTTAGCGGCGCTTCTTGGCTTTCTTCGCCTTCGTCTTCTTCGCTGCCTTTCGCTTCTTGGCCATGGTGCAGAAGAGAAATTAGAAATTAGTAGATTGGTCGACCAGCACTTCGTCATTATCGCGCCTCTTGAGATATTTTTGTGGCGAATTATCGCGCCATGTGGATAAGTCAGGCCGCGCGCGCGCGGAGCGTTATCACCTCCCGCTCGATAACGAGCCCGGTCTCCTCGAACACCTTCCGCTCGATGAGGCGCGCGAGCGCTTCGATGTCGGATGAGCGCGCGCCCCGCTGCGCCGCGATAACGAGCGCGTGTTTCTCGTATACACGCGCGCTCCCGTAGGAGAATCCGCGCAGATCGAGCGCGTGGTCCAGTATCCACCCGAGCGGGACCTTCACCGCCCCGGTCTCCGGAAGCGGAAAGAGCGGCATCTCTCGGAATCGCGCGGCGAGCGCGCGGGCAGCGGGCTCCGGCAGGACCGGATTCGCGAAAAATGAGCCGGCCGTTCCCTCCCGGGCGAGGTCCGGGAACTTGCCGGCGCGCACCGCGCGTATGGCGGCGCCCATCTCGGCCGGAGAGGGATCGGCGTGGGCGCCCAGGAAGCTCTCGAGGTCGCGATACCTGCGGCTCGGGTCCCGGTAGGAGAGATTCGCGCGCGCACACACACAAAGCAGCAGCGCGATACGCGTGATGAGCAGCTCCGGCCGGCGCTTGAAGATGCTGTCGCGATAGCCGAAGGCGCACATGGCGCGATCAAGCCGCTGCATCTTCCCCGTCCGCACATCGAACGCATCGGCATAGTCGAACGTGTCCGAGAGCGCCGCGCCATAGGCGCCGATGTTCTGCACCGCGGCGCCGCCGGCAGTGCCGGGTATGCCCGCCAGATTCTCGACGCCCCAGAGGCCGCGGGCCGCCGCGGCCTTGACGAAGCCGTCCCAGGACTCTCCCGCGGCGATGGCCGCGCGCACCCTCCCCTCTCCCGCCCCCTCGAAAGAGATGCCCTTGAAGGCGGGCCTGAGAACGGCCGCGTCGAGGCCCGCGTCGGGCGCGAGCAGGTTGCTGCCGCCGCCCAGAATGAAAAAAGCGCCCGCGCGGGCGGCCATCGCCGCAGCCTCGAGGTCATCCTCGCGCTCGAGCTCGAGGAGCTCGCGCGCCTTCCCGCCCGTGCCGAAGGTGGTGAGCGCGGCGAGCGGAACGCGCTCGCGCCGGATCATTGCGCCGGCGCCGCCTCGATTTCCTTGGTGAGCTCCTGCCCCTCCGCGGCCGAGTCCGGATACGCGCGTATCGTCGCCTGGACCTGCGCAAGCGCCTGCTGCTTCTCTCCCGCCACATAGTAGGCGGCGGCGAGGCCGTAGCCGGTGTCGGCGGTCGCGCCGGGCGCCGCGGCCCGCAGCTGCCAGAGCGCGATCAGGTCGTTCCAATCCTTGAGCCGGTAGTAAGCGAGCGCGAGCGCGTCGCTGTCGACCGTCGTCGTGCCGAAGGCCTGCTCCAGGATCTGGTGGGCGCCGGCCGCGTCGCCCGTGATGAGGTCGCCCACGGCCGCGTATGCGGCGAGCGCCGGGAACGAGGGCCCGAGCGCATACGCTTTGGCGAAGGCGGCCCGAGCGCCCGCGGTGTCGCCCATGTCCCAGCGCAGCGCGCCCTCCTGGATATAGATGGACTCCTTGCCCGGCGAAAGCTGCTCGGCCTGCTCGACCGCCGTAAGCGCGTCGGGAAGATCGCCCCCGGCGCTGTAGGCGCCCGAGAGCTCGAGCACGGTGCGCGCATCGCCCGGATGCGCCGCGATCTGCGCCTGCATCTGCGCGACCGCGAGCGTGAGGAGCGCCTGCGTAGTGCTCGCGTCGGCGGACTGATTCTGGGCGATCTGGGAGGCGAAGGAGACCAGCTGCTCGCGGACCTCCTGCATCTGCGGCGAGTCCTGCTTCACGAGATCCTCGAAGGCGGCGAGATTGGCCGAGGGGCCCGCGCTCTGCCCAGAGAGCGCCTGGATGAGCTCGCCGGAGGCCTCCATCTGCGGGATGTTCACGAACCAGATCAGGAGCGCGGCGAGAATCCCCGCGCCCGCGAGCGCGCCGCCTGCAGCGGCGGCGTCGAGCTCGCCCGCATTCTCGAATGCCCGCAGCGGCCGGCCCACCTGGCTGTCGACGAGCGCGAGGATGGCGAAGAAGTAGATATAGGCGTAGAGATTATCGAAGACGAAGAGGTTGTGGACGATATAGCCCGCGAGCGCGGCGGTGAGCGCGATCTTCTCCGGCCGGGCGAGCGGGCTCCTCCAGAGCGCGACGATCGCGGCGAGGAAGAGCGAGATATAGAGGAGGAAAGCCGGCATGCCGCCCGCGACGAGCCAGTCGATGAACGCGTTGTGCGCGCGGTCGAACCATTGCTCCTGCGCGTAGAGCGAGGGGTCGTAATATTCGTTGAAAACGTAATTATAGCCCTCCTGCCCGTAGCCCAAGAGCGCGGTCTTGGCGCTCGCCGAGACACCGACGCCCGCCATCCGCCAGAGGGTGAAGCGCACCTGCCCGTCCTGGAGCGAGATGGAGGCGATGCGTTCGAGGATGCCGTGCTCCTTCACGAAACTCGTGTCCTTAATAAGCAGGAAGCCGCCGGCAAGGACCACGATGAGCGCGAGGCCGCCCGCCGCGATGCGGCGCGCGCGCCCGCCGGAGGCGAGCGCGAAGAGGAGCGCGACGAGTGCCGCGCCGCCGGTGAGGCCCAGGATCGTGCCGCGCGTCTGGGTATAAAAGACGAGTACGCCCTCGACAACCGCGAGCGCGAGCAGGGACCACTTGAGCCAGGCGCGCTCCTCGGTGAGCGCGAGCCAGAACGCGAGGAAGACGTTGAAGAGGAAGTAGACGGCGAGATAAGCGGAATTGCCGAAGGAGGCGTCGATGCGGGTCGCGCCTTGATGGATCGCCGCGACGCCCGCAAGCTGGAGGAAGGAGTGGAGGACGATCACCACCGAGACCGCGAGCGAGGCGAGGAACCAGTTGCGCCACTGCCGCTCCACTCGCAGCACCGCCGAGGCCGCGAGGAAGAAACCGAGCAGGTGGACGAGCAAGACCCAGCCCTCCATCCGCTCGAAGTTGCTCCAGAAGGCCTTGACCGCGTTGACCGCGGTAAGGTCCGCGACGAGCATCCAGGCGACGAACGCGAGCACCGCTAGTCCCACCCAGGAGAAGCGCGGCCGGTACTCCTTGTCGACGAGGGCGAGCACGAGCCAGGCGCAGACGAGGATCTCGACCAGGATGCGGAAGTAGAAGGCCTTGCCGGTAATGAAGGGGAAGAAGAAGGCGTTGGCGACGATGAGCGGCGCGATCGGGATCAGGAACAAGGCCCCGAGCGCGGTCCAACGAGCTATCTGCTTGACCATCCCTCCCTGCTGCATGATGCGGGGCAGTATAGCATATCGGTCTCTTACAACGCGGCGCAGGCGGCGGGGTCGGTCGTAAGCGATGCGCCGGAAGGCAGGGACGAGCCGAATGCGGCGATTCGATTCGCGAGCGCACGGCAGGCTTCCGGCGTGAGATCAAACGCATACAAGGAAACGGATGAATTGGCCGCATTGACCTTCCGCACACTGAACTGCAAGGTACCGATGCGCACCCAGTTCCCCGGCAGATATTCCCCGAGCAGCTCCGGATATACCATAGCGAAGTGGACGTTATATTCGCGCGCGAGACGCTCCGCATAGGAGAGATCGTGCGCCGCGCGCGCCTGCCGTGCCGGCTCCGACGCGAGGCCGAAGAGGTCGAGCACGTATTGATCGTTCTCGTAACTGACCCAGCCGAGATCATTCACCGCCACGGGCATGTCGAGCAGGACGGCCAAGCGATGCATCTGATACTGCTGGAGGTAAATATTATCTGCGGCGAGCGGGATGAAAGCCGCCGCTTTGATCTGTATGGCAAAGACGAGCGCGGCGAGAACGGCGAGCGCGGCGATCCGGCCAAAATCAAGGCGCGCGATATTTTGTATGGTCTCGCGGTACACGTACGCGATGAGCGCGAGCGCGAAAGCGATCAGAAAGCAGTCGTAGCGCAGGCTGAGCACATTGCCGAAGCAGAAATAAAGAGCGAGCACGCCGAGCGCTCCCCACGAGAGAACCTTCTCCGCGCGGCACCCGCGATCGGCGAAAGCCACATATCCCGCAAGCAGCAGAAATGGACCGATCAGCGCCGCGGCGAGCTGCGGGCTCATGCCGCGCAGATTTGCGAAAAGTTGCCGGATGATCGTGCCTAATACCCCGCCGAGAAACCCGTGGGGTGCGCCGACGATCAGCGCCGCCGAGGACTCTTTCGTCAAGACCGAGCTCGGCAAAAGCGGCAGCCCGAGATGCTGCATCGCGAGCATATAGATGCCGAGGCATCCGGCGATCCCCGCGAGCGCGAGCGCGGCCGCCCCCACGCGGCGCGCGCACACCAAGATGACCATGACGCACGCGGAGAGCGCGAGACCTTCGAATCGGATGAGGGGATTCAATATCGCGGCGCCTACCAGGACCCAAAGCCAGCGCGAGGAAACCGCGCCGTCGGACCACTGCGCGCGTACGAACTCGATGAGCGCGAAGGCAAGCAGCACCGTCGCCAAAATATGCAGGCTGTGCTCGAGGCCGGAGAACGCAACGCCGAACGCTCCCGCGGCGGCGGCAAGGCCGAGCGCGAGGCCGGCCGCGAGCGGATCCGAGAATCGGAGGCGCTTGGAGAAATACCACGCGCAGAGGGCGGCGGTCGCGGCGGTGAAGAAGAAGGCGAGAATGAGCGGCCCCGCAGTCGGGATGCCGATCCAGAAAAACGGAACAAGGAGAAAAGGATAGAGGATCGAAGAAGAGGGTGAGGAATATTCGACGAGATTCACGCCGTAGTGACCGAAGCGCGCGATATTTTCCGCGAGCGCAAGCCCAATGTACGGGTCGTCGAAGGCGTAAGAAAAATGACCGTGTAGCAGGACCAGCGTCGCGGCAAGAATCGTGAAGAGGACGCCGAGCGCGCCGAGCGCCGCGACGGTCTCCGGGCGATACGCGCCCCAGAAACGCACCCTATAGAGGTGGAATCGCTTCATGCTATGGGCTCGTGCGCCCGATGATAGCATGCCTCGCGCCGCAACCGGGGCCTCGCTATACTGATCGCAATGCGCTCGGTATCGCTCGTCCTGCCCGCGACCGATGAGACCTATTCCCTCGCCGAAACCGCGGAGCGCGCCGCCTCCCTGCTTCGCGATCGGGATCTCGAATTCCTCATGGTCACTTCCCCGAAGCTCACGACCGCGGCCTGCCGCGCGACGATCGAAGAACTGCGCGGCCGCTTCGGCGAAGCGGTCGTCGCTTTCGATCAGTCGCGTCCCGGAATCGGCGGCGCCATTCAAGAGGCCTTCGCCCGCGCGAAGGGTGCGTACGTCGTCCTCATGGCTTCGGATCTCGAGACCGATCCGGCGGTGTTGCCGCAACTGGTCGCCACGCTTGACGCGGGCGCCGACATCGCGGCGACCAGTCGGTGGCGCGGCGGCGCGCATTTCACCGGCTACCATCCGGTGAAGCTCGTATGCAATTACCTTTTCCAGCTTTTCTTCCGCACGCTCTATTGGACGCGCCTCACCGACCTGACCTATGCCTATCGCGCCTATCGCGCCGAAGTACTCAAAGGGATCCGCTGGGAAGAAACGCGCTTCCCGTTCCTTTTTGAGACGATCGTGAAGCCGCTGCGGCTCGGCTATCGGGCGGTGGAGATTTCCGCGCCGTGGCGCGCGCGCACCGAAGGCGTGAGCCATGCCGACCTCGGCCAAATCATGGCCTACGCCAAAGTCGGCCTGCGGGTGCGCTTCCTGCCTCTCTACAAACTGCGCTATAGTAGCGGGACATGAAGCCCGTCCTCATCACTGGCGGATGCGGATTCGTCGGTCGGCATCTTGTGAAAGGATTGCTCGCCCGCGGCTACCGGGAAATCTGGATCGTGGACAACCTCTCGATCGCCAGCGGACACGCGCCCGAAGAATGGCTCGCGAGCTGGAAGAAAGAGCCCGAGCGCGGCTTTACGCGCTTTACCAAAAGCGGCCGGACTATCGTATTCCATAAAGCCGACGCGATCGCCTTCTTCCATGAGCAGGCGGCAGGCACGCACCCGGTAGAACTGCCCGCCTTCGGCGATATCTTCCATCTCGCTTCCATCGTCGGCGGCCGCGCGCTTATAGACGGCGATCCGCTCTTGGTCGCGACCGACCTCGGCATAGACGCCGCTTTCTTCCTCTGGCTTTCGCGCTTCCCGGACAAGGCCGGCCGCGTGCTCTACGCCTCTTCCTCGGCGGCCTATCCCACCCGGCTACAGAAGAGCGAGGGCGCCGTCGCGCTCGCCGAGCATATGATCGATTTCAAGGCCGACCTCGGGACGCCCGACATGACCTATGGCTGGTCGAAGCTGACCGGCGAGTATCTCGCGCGCCTCGCGCACGAACGCTACGGCGTCCGGATCGCTTGCGTCCGGCCCTTCTCCGGCTTCGGCGAGGATCAGGATCTCACCTACCCCACGCCCTCGATCGCGCTCCGGATTGCGCGCGGCGACGATCCGATCGAGGTCTGGGGCACCGGCGCACAAAGCCGCGATTTCATTCATATCGACGATTGCGTCGATGCGTTCTTCGCGATCCTCGACCGCATTTCCGACGGCTCGGGCGTCAACATCGGCACCGGCACGATCACCTCCTTCCTCGACCTCATCAAGAAAATGCTCACCGTCGAGAAGCGAAGCGCGAAGATACGGCCGCTCTCCGACAAGCCGGTCGGCGTCGCGAATCGGTATGCCGACACGACGCGCCTCGCACGCGAGATCGACTGGAAGCCGAAACTCTCGCTCGAGGAAGGTCTCGCGATGGTACTCGCCGGCGCGCACGAGCGGCTCGCGGGGACCGAACTCCCCTTCTCTCTCGATTGATATGTACGACGGAAAGATCGCCATCGTGACGACGACGATATTCGTCCCGAAACTCCTCGACTCCTACGCCGAAGACGCGAAGAAGCATGGGCGCGCCGTCGTCTTCATCGTCGTCGGCGACAAGAAGACGCCGCCCGAGACCGCGACTTATTGCGCCGGCCTCGCCGAACGCTCCGGATTCCCCGTCGAATATTTCCCGCCCGAGCGCCAGGAGGAATACCTCTCCCGCTTCCCCGCGCTTCGCGACCACATCCAATGGAACTGCATCATGCGCCGCAATGTCGGTATCCTCTTCGCATACGAGTCCGGCTGCCCGTGGCTCGCGACGATCGACGACGACAATTTCCTTGCGACCGAGGATTATCTCGGCACGCACGGCATAGGGCAAAAGCGGGAGATGACCGAGATCTCTTCCTCGACCGGCTGGATGAATGTCTGCCGCCTGCTCAAGGAGAAGCACGGCCGGACCTTCTACCATCGCGGCTTTCCGCTCGAGAAGCGCATAGAGGAGCTATGGACCGAGCGGAAAACAACCGCCGCGCCGGTCGCAAGCGCAGGGCTTTGGCTCGGCGATCCGGACGTGGACGCGCTCGAGCGGCTCTACCATTTCACCGATCCCACCGAGGCGACGAAGCTCGCGCGGAACGACCGCGTCACTCCCGCGAACGGCACGTGGACGCCGTTCAATTCGCAAAACACGGCGCTCGCGCGCGCGGTTATTCCGGCGTATTTCCTCTCGCCCAAAGTCGGCCGCTATGACGACATCTGGGCCTCGTACATCCTGAAAAAGATCGCCGATCATCTCGGCGACTCAATCGCCTTCGGAGAGCCGTTGGTGAAGCAGGAGCGCAACCCGCATAACTACTGGCGCGACCTCGACATGGAGCGCTACGGCCATGCGCTCACGCTCGGCTTCGTGGAGACGCTCGCGGCGCTTCCCCTCTCCGGAAGGGATTATCGGACCTGCTATGCGGAGCTCGCGGAATCACTGCCGGCGGCCTTTTCTAAAATATCGCTCAAGGATGACGAGCGCGCGTTTCTCGAGGGCTACTTCGCGGGCATGCGCATTTGGCGCGGGGTATTCGAAAAAATCTAAGCGGCAAAGCGGGCGGCAAGGAGGATACCGACGACAATGAGCGCCATGCCGAGGCCTTGCACGAGCGCGATGCGCTCCCCGAGGAAAAGAGATGCGGCGATCGTTATCAGGAACGTCATGCCGATCATCACCGGATACCCGAGCGAGAGCGGGATCTTTTCGAGCGCGGCGAGATAAAAACAGAGATTGAGCGCGAACAGCCCAGCGGCGGCAAGGGCGGTAAAGGTCGCCATGTTCCAATCGCCTCCCAAAACCCCCGCGAAGGAAAAGCCGCGCATCGCCGCGACCTTAAGCAGGACGTTGGCCGCGCCATTGCAGAGAAACGCGAGCGCCAGGAAAAGATAGGCCATGCGACAAGTATAACTGAAGCCGCTCCGCTAAAGCGTGATGCGGAAGGAGAGCGCGAGCCACGCGAGATTCGCGGCAAGGACCAGTGCGACAAGCGCAGAGCGTGCGAGCGGCGAGCGCACCCGCGCGAGGCTGAGAAGGGCCAAAAGCACGAAGGCCGGAGCGATGACGAAGTAGAGGCGCGAGGAGACGAACCCCCAGAGGAATGCCATCGCGGAAAGTGGGATTGCGAACATGAAGAACCGCCGCTGCCACGCTTCGAGCGCGCGCCAGCGCGCGAGGCCAAAAGGAACGAGCAGCCACGCAAGCCCGAGAAGCGCGGCCAAGCTCTTGGCCACGTTCTTGAACGTGAACTCATAGTAGCCGGGCGCGCCGTCCTCGGCATAGAAGGAAAAGTAGGAATAGTCATAGACGCGATAGACGTACGCCTGCCAGGCGAGATTGATCGCGAGGAAAATCCCCGCGTAGGCGGCGAGCGCGGCGAAACGCGCGCGCCACGAGAGCTGCGGATGGAAGAGGATCGCGAAGCCGAAAACGGCGCCCGCGACGATGCTGTATTCCTTCCATAAAGCGCCGATGGTAACGACGGCGATATTCGCGTAGAGAATCCGCCTCGCCGGCGCGCGCAGATAGAGGAGCGTGAGCGTGAGCGCGAGAATATAGAAGAAGAGCGCGCCCGTCTCGGTATAAAGGTCGAGGCCGTAGCGCAGCACCGGATAGCTGCCGCCGATGAAGAGCCCCGCGAGCGCGCTCTCCGCGCGCGAGAAGCCGAACGCGCGGCCGAAGAAGTAGCAGGCACCAAGCAGGAGAAAATAGAAGAAGACGATCTGCACAACGAACGCATGCTCCGGAGAGAGGACGCTCTCCTCGGCCGCGATCATGAGCGGCTCAAGCGGCTTCAAGATCCGATTAGGAAAAACCTGCGCGCCCGCTTCTCCGCGGAAGAACGCGGCGGTCTCGAGATAGGAATAGTAGTCGCTGTTGGGCGCGACGCCGAACGCGCAAAGCTTGAAAACGACGAGCGCGATACCGGCGAGAAAGAGGGCGGCGAGCGGCGCGAACCGCATGCGGGCATCCGCGGACATGGCCCGCATCATAGCACTTGAAATGCTATAGTCCTCGCATGCAAACCGGCACGGAACAGGCGGGGCAGTGGGAGGAAATCTGGGAGCGGCGGGGATTCTTCGACGCGGCCATAGACGCGGGGCGCTCGGTCTACAACTGGTTCTTCCGCCGGACGCTCCGCGAATATCTCTCTCCCGACTCTTCCCTGCTCGAGCTCGGAAGCGGCCGCGCCTCGCTCACGATCTCGATGGCGCCACGGATCAAGAAGCTGGTCGGGATCGACATCTCTCCCGCCGCGGTCGCGCAGGCGAACGCCGCTGCGAAGCGCCTCGGCCTTTCGAACGCCTCCTTTATGCTCGACGACTGCACGAAGCTCGCGCTTGAGGAGCGCTTCGACTTCGTCTGGAGCCAGGGCCTCCTCGAGCATTTCGAGGATCCGGTATTGATCGCCCGCGAGCACTACCGCATGCTGGCGCCCGGCGGAGTCGCGCTCCTTTCCGTGCCGTATAAATACTCGTATCACACGCTCTGGTACAAGCTCACGCGCCCGCGCTTCCTCCGCCGATTCTGGCCGTGGACCGAGCAGCGCTTTTTCGATCGGAAGGAATTGCTCGAAGTCGGCAAGGCCGTGACGCCCCACGCGCGCGTCTTCCTCCTGCAGCCGCTCCCGCTCGGCCTCGTCTTTCTCGAGTTGCGCCGGCCGGCATAGCGGCTAGAGCCCGAGCCGGTCGAGAATGAGGCCGAGGTGGCTCGCGCCGTCGACCGCCGCGTCCGCGACGATGAGCGCCGCCGCAACGCCGAGCACTTTCGAGAGCGAACGGTCGCGATAGAGCCGCACGGCAAAGTAGCCCGCGAAGAGCGCGAGGAACGGGTAGAGCGGCAGGCGGTAGCGCGTCTCGACGATGATCGGGATTACCGAGGCCGGCATGAGAACGGCAAGCGCCAAGAGCCAGCGATAGAGCGGCTGCTTCGATTCCCAAAGGAGCCACGCGCCCGCGAGCCCGAGCGAGAAGAGGATGAAGGACCACGCCGCCGACCATACGAGCACGATCTTCTGCGCGAGGCCGGAAAGGTAGAACCAGAAGGCATAGGGCCGCGCGACGCTCGCGTATGCGATCGTCTTCTCGGCGAGGAGTTTCGTTTCGGCAAGCGGATGCCCGAAGATAAATTGCTTGAACTGCGCGTCGCCGTAGGCGGCGGTCTGCGTGAAGGTGTGCGAGGCGGCGTACGCGACGATCTCCGGCGTCGGATGCGCGCCGCCGTCGGCGCCCGCGTTGTTGCCCATCCAGAGGTCGTAGCCGCCCGCGGCCGTGGTGAGGATGAAGGAGTGGTAGACGAAATAATTGCGGAGCGTCCACGGCGCGATCACGAGCACGCTGCAGAAAAGCAGCGCCGCCGCCTGCTTGTAGCGGCGCAGGGCGAGCGCGGCGATGAATACGAGAATCAGCATGAGAAGGGCGGTCGGGCGCGTGAGCACCGCGAACGCGCCCGCAACGCCGAGCAGTGCGGCGTTCGCATAGCCCGGCTCCTGATACAAGCGGACGAAGAGATACGTCGTGAAGGCGATCAGGAAAAGATAGAGCGTCTCGGTCATCAGCATCGCCGGCATCTGGACGATGTCGATGCAGAAAAGATAGAGCCCCGCGGCGATGAGCCCCATATATTCCCCGTCCGCTTTGCCGAACGCGCGCCGCGCGGTGAGGAAGAGCAGGAAGCCCGTCGCGACATCCAAGAGCGCCTGCGCGAGCCAGACGAAGGCAAGCTGGAAATGGAAGACGCGCAGCAGAAGCGCAAGGAAGAATTCGTACAAAGGCCCGACGCTCGCGATCGCGTCGTCGCTCGCGAGCGGCGTGCCGGCAACCATGCGGTAGCCGTCCCCTGCCGCGATATTGCTCGAGATGCTCTCGTAGTGCGCGGCGTCCACCTGCGGAACGATCTGGAAATAGAGCGCCCAGCCGAAGGTGAGCAGGAAGGCGGCGGCAAGGAGCGCGGTGAGCCACTCGGCGGGCGTGCGGCGGGCGAGCCACGATTTCATGCTACCCATCGTATCAAAGCGCACTGGTGCCGGTATCCGCCCGCGCGCCCCAGACCCAGAAATAGGCGCCGGCATAGATCGCGAGGAAGCCGAGCGCGACGCCGAGCGCGTACGCGATGTTCAGCAAAAGCGGCCCCGCGCCGGCAAGCTCGGCCGCATGGACCAGGATCCACTGCGCCGCGATCGAGAGCAGGGAGAGGATCTGGAAGCGCACGAGCCGCGGCGCAAGCGGCGCGGCCGCCTCCCGCTTGTCGCGGAAGGAGAAACGCTCGTGGAGCGCGAAATTGAGGAAGACGGCGAGCTCGCCCGCGATAAGCACCGCGATAGAAGGCGCAAGCAAATGCAGCCACACGCCCGCGATCTCGAAGAACGCCGCCTGGAAGAGGAGGCCGGCCCCGCTCACGAGCGCGACCCGCAGGAGCCGCCAGCGCGCGAGCGTGCGTGCGCGCAGGATAAGGGTGAGCCGGAGCGACTCGAAGATGTCGCCGGCCGCGCTCTTCGAGATATCGTGCGCGCGCATGCGGAAGGTGATCGGGATCTCGCGGATGCGCGCGCCCGCGAGCGCCGCCGCGTAGAGGAACTGCAGCTTGTAGGCGTACTGGCGCGAGACGAGCTGCCGCTCCTCGAGCGGAAGCGCGGCGGCCAAGGTCGCGACTCGGGTCGCCTTGAGCCCCGAGGTCGCGTCATGCACGGGCAGCTCGAGCAAGAGCCGCGCGTACAAGCTGCCGAAGCGCGAGAGGATCTTGCGGTAGAGCGCCCACTCGCGCGGGATCGCGCCACCTTCGACATAGCGCGAGCCGATCGCGTAATCCGCGCCCTCCTCAAGCGCGCGGATGAGCCGCGGGATGTCGCGCGGATCGTGCTGGCCGTCGCCGTCGAACTCGACGAACACGTCGGCGCGGAGCGTGTCGATCGCGTAGCGCATGCCGAGCAGGTAGGCGGCCGCGATACCGCGCTTCTCGGGCTCCTCGAGGAGCTCGATCAGGCCTGGGTGGCGCTCGGCCGCGGCGCGCACGATGCCCGCAGTACCGTCGGGCGAGTTCGCGTCCACCACGAGGACGCGCCACTCGTACCTGGGTGCGCCGCTGAGGACGCCCGCGAGCTCGTCGAGGAGCCCGCCGATCGCTCCCGCTTCGTTATAGGTGGGTATGATAACGGCGACCTTCATGGGCGCGGCATTATGCGGGCAACTCTACCACGAAGCTTCTGATTCAGGTCGCGTCCGGCAGGACGCCCATGCCGAGCTCAACTGCGAGATCATCTATCGCCGTCGGATCTACGAGGGTGGAGATATCGCCGAACCCCCGCTCGCCCGCAGCCAACGTCCGCAAGAGGCGACGCATGATCTTGCCGGAGCGAGTTTTGGGCAGACCTTTGGTGAAATGCAGCCGATCTGGAGTGGCTATCGGGCCGATCTCAGCCCGCACGCATCGGATAAGCCCGGCCTTGAGCTCTTCCGAGGCCTGCTGACCTTCGCGCAGGACGACAAAACAGAAGAGGCCGCTGCCCTTGATCGGATGCGGGTACCCGACCGCCGCAGATTCCGCGACCGCGGGATGCCCTGCGAGGGCCGATTCTACCTCTGCGGTGCCGAGCCGGTGACCGGAAACGTTGATGACATCGTCGACGCGCCCGGTAATCCACCAGCAGCCGTCTTCGTCGACGCGACACCCGTCGCCGGTAAAGTAAGCACCAGGCACTTTGGAGAAATATGTCTCAATAAAACGCTGGTGATCACCCCAGAGAGTGCGTGCTTGCCCTGGCCAACTATCGAGGATGACAAGATGGCCTTCCGTTGCGTTCTCCTGCACAATCCCCTCTTCGTCTGCAATTGCGGGGCGTATGCCAAAGAAGGGCCAGGAAGCCGAGCCGGGCTTTTGCGGCGCCGCGCCCGGGATGGGAGCGATCGCGATGCCACCAGTTTCGGTCTGCCACCAGGTGTCTACAATCGGGCAGCGACCTTCGCCAATAACCTCGTCATACCATCTCCATGCTTCGGGGTTAATCGGCTCTCCAACGGTACCTAAGACCCGCAATGATTTCCTACTGGTCTTCGTGACGTACGCGTCGCTGGCCGCCATGAGCGAACGAATAACCGTCGGCGATGTATAGAGAATAGAAACGTTCCATTCATCGACAATCTCCCAGAAGCGCGCGGGCGACGGATATGCTGGGAGGCCCTCATACATCAGCACGGTGGCGCCGTTGGCGAGCGGGCCATAGACCATATAGCTGTGGCCGGTAATCCACCCGACATCGGCGGTGCACCAGTAAATGTCATGTTCTCGCAGGTCGAACGCATGCTGGTGCGTCAGAGCCGCATACACGAGATACCCGCCGGTAGTATGCAGTACGCCTTTGGGCTTGCCGGTCGAACCGGACGTATAGAGGATGAAGAGAGGATCTTCTGCCCCCATCTCTTCGGGAGAGCAGTCGCTCTCACAATCCTCGAGCTCGTCAGAGATCCAGCGGTCGCGTGCGTCGTCCCAGGCGATCGGCGTGCCGGTACGACGCGCGACGAGCACGCGCTCGACACCCTGGGCTTTCTGCAGGGCTTGGTCGACGTTGTGCTTGAGAGGCACCCGTTTATCGCCACGCATTCCTTCGTCGGCAGTGATCACAATGCGGGAGCCAGCATCGAGGATTCGATTCGCCAAGCTCTCCGGGGAGAAGCCACCGAACACCACCGAATGTATAGCACCCAGCCGGGCGCAGGCGAGCATGGCGCATACCGCTTCAGGAATCATCGGCATATAGAGTGTCACCCGGTCGCCGCGTGCTACGCCGTTGCGCTTGAGCATGCTCGCGAAGCGGCAGACACGCTTATGGAGCTCGGCATAGGTTATCGTCTCGCTCTCGCCCGGTGCATTGCCGACCCAAATCAGTGCCGGCTTGTTTCCCCGCTCCGCCAGATGACGATCGATGCAATTATAGGAAGCGTTCAGCGTTCCGTCCGCAAACCAGCGAATGGGCACCTCGCCGAGAAAAGAGGTCTCCTTAACCTTCGTATAAGGGCGCATCCAGGAAATCCGCTGGCCCTCCTCTTTCCAGAATGCCTCCGGCTCCTCCACGGAGCGTCGGTATGTCTCGACATACTCGGCCTTAGTCATTCCCGCATAATACATAATACATGCCTCCCGCTCCAGCGAGACCCCGCAGGCCGGAAACCGGTTATAGTAGGGATCGCATGAAGGATCGCATCATAGCCCTCCTGCGCTGGAGCGAGCGATACACCCAGACCGATATGGTCTACCTCGCCAAAGGCGGATTTTGGCTCCTGCTCGGGCAGATCGGCTCGGTCCTCTTGGGCCTCGCGACCGCGATCGCCTTCGGCCACTTCGCCTCGCAGGATACCTACGGCAATTATAAATACGTGCTCTCCTTGGCCGGGCTCTTCGGCGCCTTCTCGCTCTCGGGGATCGGTATCGCGGTCACGCAGGCGGTTGCGCGCGGCTATGAGGGCTCGCTCGCGCAGGGATTCCGCCTGAGCCTGCGCTGGAGCTGGGGCGTGGTCCTGCTCTCCGCCGGCGCCGCGACGTATTATTACTTCTTCGCGCGCAACGCCTTCCTCGGCGCGTCGCTGCTCGTCGTCGCCTTCCTGCTGCCGCTCCTCAACGGCCTCTCGCTTTTCAGCCCGTTCCTCGTGGGCAAGAAAGCGTTCGTACGCGATACGGCCTACAATTTCCTCAACGCCCTCTTCCCTGTCGCGGCGGTCATCGCGTCGCTCTTCTTCACCCATCGCGCGGTCTTCATCATCCTGGCCTACTTCGCCGCCAACGCAGCGGCCGACGCGCTCTTCTATCTGCTCACGCTCCGGCAGGCCAAGAACGCGGCGACCGACCCCGGCACCTTCTCCTATAGCAGGCACCTCTCGGTCATGGGCATCGTCAACGCTCTCGCGGATAAGGTAGATAGCATCGCCGTCTTCAGCTTGCTCGGGCCGGCGCAGCTCGCGGTCTACGCCTTCGCGATCGCGATGCCGGAGCAGATCAAGCAGCTCGTCAAGCTCGTGGTGCCGCTCTCCCTGCCCCGCTTCGCCGGGCGCTCCATCACCGACATCCGCGCGAGCTTGCGCTCCAAGCTGGTATATGCCGGGATGGCGATATTCTGCGCCTTTCTCGTCTACGTGATCCTAGCGCCGCTCCTTTTCCGCGTCCTCTTCCCCCGCTATATAGAAGCAGTCCCGTATTCGCAATTCTATGCGCTCACGCTCATCCTGAGCTTCGCATCCATCATTCTTTCGACCGTCTTTCAGGCGAAGAAGCGCGTCCGCGAGCAGTACGTCATCTCGCTCGCGACGGGAGCGATCCTTCTCGTCGCGCTTCCCGTTCTGACGTTCTACGATGGCATCGGCGGCGCGATCTGGGCGCAGCTCATCTCGCGCTTCTTTAACGCGGGGATCTCATTGTTTTATTATCGCCGGTTCAAGGAAGAGTCGGCCCCCGCTAGAAACGTCGGATCTCCTTGATGATGGCTGCGGGGACGCCGCCGACCACGACATAGGGAGGCACATCCTTGGTGACTACCGCTCCGGAGGCGACGACGCTGTGGCTCCCAATCCGCACGCCAGGGTTGATGATTGCGCCCGAACAGACCCATACTTTGTCTTCGACGACGACAGGTGCGACGATATGATCGCGCCGCTCCGGTGGATTGGTATACACGAGGCCAGCGGTGTTTATAATAGCACCTGAAGAAATCGTGGAATGAGCGCCGATGGTAATCTCACCTTTCGCCGCAAGCACGACGCCGTAATTTATCCGCACGCCATCGCCGAGGCTGATTTGCGACGGCGTAGAAAAATGAACGCCTCCCTGGATGCGGACATCGCGCCCCATACGCCCTATCCAAAGCCGCCACCACGCCGTACGGATGCGCGTAGCGAGATGGAAGGAGCCAATAATGCTTACGAGGCGCTGCATTGCATATGTCTTAGCATACCCGGTCGCGAGCGTCATTCCTTCTGCGCATAGATGAGCGCGCGGTCATCGCGGCCCGCGGGATACTCCTCGATCGCGTAGCCGGCAAGCGCGGCGCAGATGTCGTCGCGGACAAGCGGCATTTTATCGTAGTGGATCTCGCCGACATACGCGCCGACCGGGCGCGGCGCCGGACGCTCGAAGAGGTAGCGTTCCGCGCCCTCGATGTCGAACTTGAGGATGTCGATGCGCTCGCTCCCGATGCGCGCGAAGAGCGTCGCGAAGGAGACGGTCTCGACTGAGACCGCGTTCGCGCCGACGCGCGCGACGATGGAGGATGCGGCGGAAGACGCGCCGAGCGAGAGCGAGGCGCGGCCGTCGCCCGCGCCGAGCGCGAAATGGTGGACGCGGACATTCCCGAACCCGGCGAGGTTCTCCGCGAGCTGGCGCGCGAGATGCGGGTTGGGCTCGACGGCGTGGACGATCGCGCCTGGGAAACGCGCGGCGAAGTAAGCGGTCGAGATGCCGATGTTCGCGCCGAGATCGACGATCACTTCCGGCGCGCCCGGATACGGATGGTCATATTCGCGGTCGAGGAGCACGTCCTTCAAGACCCAGACGTCGGCGATGGCCTTGAAGGAGATAGCATGCGCGCCGCCGGGGAAACGGATGCGCACGCGGAGCGGCGAGAGCGGGAGCCGGAGCGCCGCGGCGCCCGACCAGGCGAAGAGGAGCGCGCGTTCAAGCGGCGTGGCGGGGAGCGCGGCGATCTTAAGCGCAAGCGAAAGGCGTTTCATTGATTCCACGTTTCTACCGACCGGCCGTCCCCGGTGTGGAGGAAGGGATGATCCTTGGCCGAGGCGCCCTGCGCGCCGAGCCAGAGCCGGTCGTATTTCCTGATATATTCGCCCTCCTGCGCGCGGCGGTTGACGCGATCATCGCGCAGCCGGCCGGTGAGCGCGAGCGAAGAGAAGCGGTAGAGCGCGCAGGAGTTGGCGTAGGGCGCCCGGCAGATCAGCCGGTAGCGATGATGCCCCGCCGTCTGGAAGACACGCGCCGAGAGCATGCGCGTGCCGGCCTTGAAGGTCGTGCGCCACGCCTTCCAATCGTCCGGATAGCGCCGCTCGAACTTGACACAGCCGACGCGCTCGTCCTCGGCGAGTATGGCGAGGCCGTTCCCGACGAAATCGTTCTTGAATTCGCAGAGCCAGTCGTCTTCGAGATCGAAGAGCCATGTGCCGCGCGACTCCTCGAACCAGAATCGGTTGATGTTATGGGAGAGGCCGCGATTCTCGCTATTGAAAAAGACGCGGTCGAAGAGCGGGTTCGCGCGCGCCCAGCGCTCGATCTCCTCGTTTTGCCCGTCGTGGAAGAGCAGCACCTCGTGTTTCCAATTGCCGCCGTATTCGGCGAGATAGCGCGCAAGCGCGGCGCAGGTCTCCTGCAGGAGATCGAAGCGGTTACAGGCGAAGATGCCGATCGAGACTATCTCCTCCCTTCCCTTCTCGAGGTCGGCGGCTGAAGCGGCGCCCAGCTCGCGCAGGCGGGCGCCGCGGCGCCGTTCCTTATGAGCGGCCAGGATCTCGATATCGGCGTCGGTGAGGAAAAGCGGCGTACTGCGGCCGGCCATAAGCACGCGGCCGAGCGCTTTCGCGACTATGCGCGGGCCGGAGGCGCGCATGCGTACCCAGAGCTTGCGCAGCAGGGCTTCTTTCATATCCGCCGGCGCTTTGATCGTATGGCGCGGGAGGGAGAAGAGGTCGTCGCCGATGCCCGCGTCGCGCGCGTCGGTGGTGAACGCGGCTATGAATCCTTCCCTTTTCACTTGCGCGGCGATTTGCGGGCTCGCTTTCCCATAAGGATAGGCGAAGAATCGCGGAGGGTAGCCCACGATCTCGGCGAGCGCCGCCTTCGACGCCGCTACTTCATGGGCAACCTCCGCTTCGGAAAGCTTCGTAAGCATCCGGTGCGTCAGCGCGTGCGAGCCGATGGCGATCAAAGGCGACGCGGCAAGCCGCCGGAGCTCGTCGCGGGAGAGCCGCTCGATCCCGAAGCCGTTAGGCCTTCCCAGCGTCTCGGGCGCGATGAAGACGGTCGCGGGGAATCCATAGCGCTCGAGGATCGGCAGCGCGACCTCGAGATTGTCGCGGTAGCCGTCGTCGAAGGTGATCGCTGCCGCGCCTTCAAGATCCTCGCGGGCTTCGATCCGGCGGACGATCTCGGCGAGCGGGAGGACCGGCCGCTCCTGCCGCTTGAGCTCGGCCATCCGCCGCTCGAATTCGGCGGGCGCGATCGAGAAAGGATATTCCGGCCGGTCGTCGATCGAATGATAGGCGAAAATTGCGGCGGTGCGAGCGCTCATGGCAGGGAGTATACGATGCGGCGCGCCCGCGCGCTCCAGGTGTGCTCGCCCGCTTTCGCCCGCGCGCGCGCCGCGCGCGCGCGGGCCGCTTCCGGGTCGGCGAAGATCTGCGCGATGCCGGCGCAGAGCGCCGTCGCGTCTCCGGCCGTGAAAAAAACGACCTCTTCTTCCGAGACGATCTCGCGCGCGGAGGGCAAATCGCTCGCGAGGATCGGCGCGCCGCTCGCCATATATTCAAACAGCTTGAGCGGCGAGGTATAGCGTTCGGAAGCCGGATCTCTGCTTTTGTTGGGAAGAACGAGAATATCGCACGCGGCTTGGATCGCCGCGATTTGCGCGTGAGCTTGATATCCCTCGAACCGGACGTCGGGATAGCGCGCGCGCAGTTCCCCTACTTCCTTCGGCTCGCCGCCCACGAGCCAGAATAGCCAGCCAGGCGGCGCGGCACGCGCGGCCTCGAGCAAGATGTCGACTCCCTTCCAGTCGTGCACTCCGATGCTGCCGGTGTAGCCGATCAGGCGTGCGCCTTCGGCTATTTTATACCGCGCGCGCGTAGTGTCGGCGTCAGGAAGCGTCGTGTATACGGCGAGATCTACTCCGTTCGGCTCGATCGCTAGACGATTCTGCGGAATCTCAAGGGGGGCAAGATCCGTCATAACGCCCGAAGCGGTCGCGATGATCCGATCGGCGCGGCGGACGACCGCGCGGAAGAAGGAATTATCGAGCACCCAATGCGCCTCGAAGACGAATTCCACGCGCACGCCGGCCAATCGCGAGAAAAGCATGAGGAAATAGAGCAGCCGCTCCTCGCGGCAAAAGACATGGGTGATGCGTTCCCGACGTATGAGGTTCGCGTAGCGCCACGCGAGCGCAAAGCTCCAGGTCGAGCCGGGAACGCGCGCGATTTGAAAGCCCTCCACGAGAACGGACTGCGCCGGAATGCCGAGGATAAAGCGTTCTCCGAGCGCTTCATGGAAGGCGCGCGCCATGGAGAGGATCTGCACGCGGTTGGCCATCTGCGAGGGAAAGAGAGCGGAGGTCGCGTACAGAAGCCGGGTCTCGCGATCCGCGGAAGGATTGCATTCGGCCGCGAGCGCGGCCGCGAGTGCGGAGAGATCGTTCGCCGCGACGAATGCCGGCGTGGTGGAGGCGGGCAGGACGAACGTTTCTTTAAGACGTACCGCAAGCTCGGCTTCGGAAGAGAAGAATGAATCGGCACCCGCGAGCGCGCGCCAGTCGTCGCTTGAGGCGAGCACGCGGCAGCCGCAGGCCGCCGCCTCGAAGAGCGTCTTGTCGAACATTCCCGAGGGCGAGCAATTGACGAAGATCGCGTGCGCGCGGTAGAGCGCGGGCGTCTGGGCATTCGCGATGGAGGGCTTCCATTCGATCCGCTCCGCTATGCCGAGCGAACGCGCCTCCTCCTTGAGCTTTTCATACCATGCGCGGTCGCGCGGGAGCGGCGAGCCGCAGAAAACCGCGGAGAACTCCGCGCCTTCGCGCGCGAGCGCAGCGAGCGCGCGAAGTAGCATCTCCGGGCGCTTCGCGGGCGACATCCGCGCAAGGAAGAGGATCGAGCGCGGCGCGGACGAAGCGGCGGCAGTGCCGAAGCGCGCGAGATCGACGCCCACCGGCATCCGCACGGCGTTCGCAAAGCGCGCGGTGTAGGAGTGCGCCGAGGTGTAGAAAACTTTCGCGCAAAAAGCCGCGGCGATGCGGGTAAGGAAAGATCCGGCGTAATGATTGCGCCAAAGATAGACCGGCTTGCCGAGCATCTTCCAGAGCGTTCCCGCGACGAGCACATACTCCTGATTCATGTGCACGAAGACGGCGTCGTAATCGCGCCGGAGCTTCCACGCGAGCCGCTTGAGCCGGATCGTGCGCGCGATCCTGCCGCCGGCGCCGAGGGGATGGATGCTGACGTTTTCCGGCAGCGCGTGCTCCCCCTCCCGCAGGCAGATCACATCGATCGAGTCGAAACGCTTGGCGAGCTCCGCGAGCCAGCCGCAGAAGAAGCCGAGCGCGGGGTCATTCTCGTCCACCGCCTGCGCGCAGATCAGTAATCTCATAAAAGCGCTTTCGCGAGATCGGCGGCGATGTCTTCCGGCGCGTTCCTGGCGCCGGCGAGATAGCTCCGCGCGGTGGCCTCGGCGTGGAGCGCGAGCGCGAGGCGCGTCGCGACGTCTTCGACGAGGCCGACGATGTGATACATGAGCGCGGTCGGGTCCGCGACCGGCGCCGAAAGCACGTCGTCGTAGCCCTTCAGCACCTCGCCGACGATGCCGACGTCGGTCGTGATGATCGGGACTTTGGCGAGCGCGGCCTCTATGAGCGTACGGCCGTAGCCCTCATAGGCGCTCGCCTGGATGAACCCTTGCGCGCTCTGCATGAGCCCGCGCGCGTCCGCGCGCGCGCCGAGGAAGGCGACATGCTGCCCGAGCCCGAGCTTTTTGACCATCCGCTCGAGGCGCGCGCGCTCACGGCCTTCGCCCGCGATCGCGAGGCCCACGATCGGATATTTGGGCACGACATTCGCGAGCGCCGCGAGGATGTCTTCGACCCGTTTCTCGGGTTCGAGCCGGCCGACCGCAAGCAGCGTGAAGCTGAAGAGATTGAGCGGCGATTTGGGCGGCAGCTCTGCAGATATGCGGATCGGGATCACGGCGGGCTCGCGGATCGCGGCGCCGTAGCGCTTGGCGAGCGAGCTCTTGACGCGCGCCGAGACGACGCGGATGCCGCTTGCCTGCGGCAACACTTTGTCGGCCCAGCGGCGGCGCAAGCGGTTGATGAGTGGCATGCGCACGCGCGGGCTACGCGGATTCCCACTTTTGACGAACCACGGCGAGAGGAAGTCGGTATGCACCTGCACGTGCAGCTTCGCCGGAGTGTTTTGCACCGCCCGCAGCGCCGCAAGCCCCTGCTCGAACGGATCCTGGGCGGAGACGACCTCGATGCCGCGCTCCGCGATGACGCCGCGCGCGCGCTTGGCGAGCGCGCCGATACGGAAGAGGCGCGACGCGCGGACGGGGTGGAGGAAAAGATTCTGCTCCGCGATTTCTTGCGCGTCCTTCGCGGCCGGCGAGACGATATGCAGCTCGCCGATCGCGGCGGCGTAGTCGCGCATCCGCACGCGCGCTTCGCTTGAGGCGTCGAAAATGCTTGGATCGTTGGAGATGAAAAGCGCTTTCATAGCTTCGCCGCGAGCAGGAAGAAGCGATGATACTGATCGAGCGGCGGCGTGAATTCGCGCTCGATCGTGAAATGGCAGCGCATCGCGGCGCGGACCGCGCGGATGCTCGTCGTCCACCAGTCGATCTCCCAATAGTGCTGTCCGGAAACCGCAAAGCCCGGGAAGCGCACCGGCACCAAAAGCGAAAAGGCGAGGAGGTTCCGGCCGGTAAGAGAGCGGATGAAGGGAAATTTAAGCGCGACGTCGAAGCCGGTCTGGCGGTGCGGCAGCGAGACCGCCGCCGCGCGCGCGACGCGCGCGATCTCGGCGAGCGCGCCCTTGGCGTCGTCGAAAGGGATATGTTCCAAGACCTCGAACGCGCAGACGAGGTCGAAGCTCCGATCGGGAAACGGGAGCGCGCGGATGTCGCCGACGACGTCCGGCGCGAGCCGCGCGTCGAAGTCGAACGTGGTCACCTGATAGCGCGGATCCTTCTTGAGGAAATCGGGCACCATGCCGTCGCCGATGCCGATAAAGAGGATGGTCGCGGCCCGCGTCTCGCGCACGAGCTCGAGCTGGGCATGATAGGCGATGAAGCGCTCGAGCGGCGCATAGGAATCCCGGCGATAGGCGCCTTCCTTTACTTGGACCTCCATAGCAGGGCTCATCGTAGCATCGCAGCGGCGACCTCCCCGAGGAGCGTCGCGAGCGCGTCGAAGGTGCGCTCGCTCGAGAATCGCCGGGCTT
The DNA here is from genome assembly GCA_035547315.1 of Minisyncoccota bacterium. Classification (GTDB taxonomy): domain Bacteria; phylum Patescibacteriota; class Minisyncoccia; order Phycocordibacterales; family Phycocordibacteraceae; genus C7867-001. The sequence continues at coordinate 76,385 of DASZVH010000008.1, read as the reverse complement.
TTTCTCTCGCGGCCTCGGCGCGCGCGGCCGCCGCGGCGGGCTCGGTGCGGATGAGCTCGAGCGAGGCGGCGATAGCCGCCTCGTCGTCGGGCCGTATCAGCAGGCCTTCCTGCCCGTCTTCGACGAGCTCGGGAATGCTGCCGATATCGGTCGCGATTATGCGGGCTCCGACGGCCATCGCCTCGGCGACTTGGAACGAGAAACTCTCGAACGAGGAGTTGAGCACGAAGGCGGTCGCCGCGCGATACCAGCCGACCGCCTCGGCATTAGGCAGCGCGCCCACGAAGCGCACGCGGTCCGCGACGCCCGCGGCGCGTGCTTCCTGCTCGAGCGCGGCACGGTTGGGGCCGTCTCCGATGATCACGAGGCGCCAGGCCGGCAGCGTCGCGAGGATTCGGATGAGCGCCGCAAAGCCCTTCCACGGCACGAGCCGGCCGACGGAGACCATGAAGGGTGCTTCCGGCACCTCGCGCGGCGGCACGGCAGTGAGCGGCAGATGGATGCCGTTGTAGATGACCGCGATCCGCGCGCGCGGCACCCCCCAACCCGCCGCGACGCCGGCGAAATATTCGCTCGGTACAATGACGCGCGCCGCGGAACGCACGACGCCCCGCTGGATAAAGCGCAGCACGCCGACCCGTAGGCCGTATTGTTTGCCTTGAAACTCATCGATGCCATCGGCTACGCCAAAGCGCTGGCGCGCCTGCTCCCAGACATAGTCGCCGGGGACGCGCACGATAAGCGGCTTCCCCGCCCGCCATGCGGCGAGACGCGCGGGCAATCCGCAACTCACGGTGTCTTGAACAAAGACGATATCCCCGTCGCGCGCTGCGGCAAGTACATGTCGGTAATATCTATAATGCCGCAGGAGCTTCGGCAGGTTCCGCACGTCGGAGAACTTCACCAGCTCGACCTCGATACCGCGCGCAGGCAGTCCCTCCACGAGCTCCTTGGCGTAAGTAGCCGGCCCGCCGATCTCGGGCGGGTAGAGCGGAGTCGCCAGGACGAGCTTCATGCCTTCATTTTAGCGGTTTTAGCGCACCCGAGCGAGCGGGCTGCGGGTTATAGGAGACATGCTAGATTTGCACTCATGCGGATACTCATAGCAACCCCGCTCTACCCGCCCGAGGTTGCGCCCGCGGCTGCATACGCCAAAGAGCTCGCGCGGCGCCTCTCCGCGCGCCATGAGGTCGCCGTGCTCGCTCACGCGCATCTGCCCGAGGAGCTCCCGAACGTCCGCCTCGTCGCGATCGACAAGCGGCGGCCGCGCCTCGCGCGGCTCTTTGCCTTTACCCGCGCGCTGAGGCGGGAAGCGCGCGGCGCCGAGACGGCCATCGCGATCAATGGCGCCTCGGTCGAGCTCGCGCTCCTGCCCGGAATCGCCGCGCCATTCATCTTTTCTCTCGCGGACAAGGCTGCGCAGGCGCGCGGCGGACTCCTCGCGCGGCGCGCGCGCGCTCAGGCGCGCGCGCTGCTCCGGGAAGTGCCGCCGCCTCGGCCGGAGATTCTCCCGCTTGAGCCGTATCCGGCCGAAGAGATTGCGGAGTATGAAGCGTCATGGAGCGCGCATCTCGATACGATCGAGACTATTTTGAATCATGCCCGATAGCCGGAAAATCTGGGAGGCATACGTCGGGCGCGAGCTCGCGGGCCTCCGCCCCATCCTCGCGCGCGAGGGGTATGCGCTCGATGCCGCGCAGCCGCATCTTGCGGGCGAGCGCCACCTCCATCGCGCCGTTACCACAGAGAGCGGGCGCAAGCTGATCCTGCTTGGCGCGCGCGCGGATGGCAGCCGCGTCGTCATCAAGGCCACGAGCGATCCTGAGAGCAAGCAAGAGCTGATCCACGAGCGCGAGCGCCGCGCCGAGCTCAACAAAATCAACTTCGCCTATGAACTCTTCGCTTCGCCGCGCGAGCTCTTCTTCGGGAGCCGCGGGTCCTACCTCATTTCCGTGCAGGAATTCATCGAACAGGAGCGCCCTTACCTCGCGCGCCCCTTGAAGGAGCAGTTCGCCTACGCGCTTGGCGCGTTTAAGGCGCAGGAGGGCGCGCACGCCACCACCTATGGCCACCGCCGCCGCATCGAACGCGTCTTCGGCAGGCTCGAGGCGCGCGACTACCTGCGCAATTCCGATTCGTTTAAGGATGGCATTGCGGTAGCGCTCTCGAACGATACGCGGCCCGCAACGCTCATCGCCCGAACAGCTGCGGTTCTCCGAGAGAATACGGGCGTGCTCGAGCAATACGGCGATTTTCTTACCCACACGGATTTCGTTCCGCATAATTTCCGCATCAAGGACGGCCAGATCTATCTCCTCGACTACTCCTCGCTCCGCTTCGGCAATAAATACGAGGGATGGGCGCGCTTCCTCAACTTCATGGCGCTCTATAACCCGCCGCTCACGCGCGCCCTCGAGGAATACGTACGCAAGAATCGCACGCAGGAGGAGTCGGCCGCGCTCCACGCGATGCGGCTCTACCGCTTGAGCGAGCTCATCTGGTACTACGCGCGCAACCTCCCGCATACCGAAGGCGATCTACGCCGGCTGACCGAGGCGCGCGTCGCCTTCTGGGCCGACATGCTCGAGGCGGCGCTCGAGGACAGGGAGTTACCGCAGGAGCGCATTGATGCATATACCGAGCTCCGGGATGCGCTGCGGAGCGAAGACGAAAAGGAGCGGCAGAAGGGTCTGCACTAGTCGAGCGCGTTCATCTGCGCGACGAGCGCGGCGTATTCCTCGACGAGCGGGTGCTGCCATGTCTCCTCGAGCATTGCGAGCATTGCGTTCTCGAACCAAAGTTTCTTCTCTCTCCCGGCATTGAAATGCGCCCAGACCGCGCTCCCCTCCCGAGCGTGCGCGGCGACCAGAGATCTCGCGTTCGCGATCTTGTCGGCGGTCGCGACCGCCCTCGCACCCTTGCTTCCTGCGCGAACCGTCTCGATGTACTTCTTCTTTTTCTCGTCCCAGGAGAGCGAATCGTCGTTGGTAACCGCATCCACGATCGCCATCACTCCTTCGCCGAGCTCCGCGCGCATCTGCACTTCCGGATACTCGGTATCCTCGAGGACGTCGTGCACGAGCCCTGCCGCGATTACCTCCTCGCCAAATCCGTGCTGCGCGAGGATGATCGCGACGACGATCGGATGCTCGATATAGGGCACGTCCGCTTCCTTGCGCTTCTGATCCTTATGCGCAACCGCCGCGACCCGCGCCGCTTTCTCAAGCAAGCTTGGTTCCATAGCGCTATTTAAGCATCGTATGGGCAAAAAGAAAGAGCGCGGCGTACCGCGCTCTCTTCGTGTCTCATCCGCAAGCTATACGCCGACGCAGTTCGTTCTCCGAGACTTCTTTCGTCAGCAGATCGAGTTCTGGCGAAGGGAACCAATCCTTCTCGAGTGACGTCATGCCGTGCTTGACGGTATGAATTACCGCGCCACCGGGCATATACACGTTATGCGGCTCCGTGCCGGTAGTGAAGGTTTGCCCAGCCGTATAAATTTTGAACGAGACGCCTCCGTTATTGCCGCCAGGAACAAGGCACGCATAGCAAATCCAGCCTTCCTGGACCGTATACTGTTCCTTGATTTCTTTGTGGTAATGGCTGTTCTGCCAGCCGCCGCCATCGGGAGGCATGATCGTCAGGATGTATCCGTATCCTTGGCGCAACACACGATGGCGCGTCTCGCCGTTATCCATGGCATGTGAGCTGAAGACGACGCCGAGCGCAGTTATTTCTTCAGGCTTGAGTGCAGGCATTACGCCCTCCCGTGGTTGATGGAACTCAAATCGCGATGCGATTACCCGACTTATCTATAGCACAAAATATGCGTCTGCGCAACTACGCGCCGAGTACCTTAGCGAATACCCGCTGCCGCATCTGTACGGCAATCTTGTCCCAATCATAGGATTCCAAGACCATCGCCCGCGCTGTCTCCGTAACTCGCTCGACCTTCTCAGGGTTGCTCATAATGTCCATGACCGCAGCGGCGATCTGCTCCGGCGCATTGACGTCCACGACCCATGCCGTCTCAGGCTTTTCGGGGTTATGTTTTTTATCCCACACGTATTCTGCAAGACCGCCCGCCTGGGTCGAGATGAGCGGAAGGCGGCCGGCCATTGCCGAGAGCGAGGAGAGCTGGAGCCCTTCGGAACGGCTTGGGGTGACGTAAATATCGGAGAACACGCGGTTGCGGTAGTTGGGCACCTCCATTCGATCCATTTGTCCGAGCAAGTGGAGACGGTTTTCGACTTTGAGTTCGCGAGCGAGCGACTCGATCATCGGGCGGTCGTCGCCTTCGCCGATGAGCACGAGATGCACCTTCTGCGGCAGGAGCGAGAGCGCGCGGAGCGTAACGTCATTGGCTTTCTGGTGTACGAGCCGCGACGCGTTCAGAAGATACACATCACCGGGCTTCTTACCGAGTTTCTCGGCGGCTTCGCCCGCTTTCTCCGCTGAATATTCTTCTTTAAGGTTTTTCGGGTTCGCGCCGTTGTAGATGAGCTCAAGAGGACCGCGATACCCGCGTTTGCCGGGCCACGTACCGAGGTATGACGAGATAACCTGCACAATGGCAGTCGTGCGGAAGCCGTAATCGAGAATCCAGGCGAAGGGCCTGATGAACGCGCGCTCGAAGACTTTCTCATACGGATCGCCATCCTGAAGCGTGAGAATGCGCGGAGCCTTCACTCCTACGGCGCGCGCGAACACTGCCGGAAAGAGCATGTAGGTCATCATGCTCCAGACCGCGTCAAAATGGAGTGCGCAATCGAGCGAGCGAGCTTTAAGCGCGGCAAGCGGTATGAAAAGGATCTTCGAAAGGTAGGCGCTCCCAAGGCCGACGCGGTGCACGTGGACATTACCAATGCGCTCCTCGCGCGGGGCTTTCGGATCGAACAGGAGGGTGATGAGGTGGAACTCGATGTCCGCGGGATCGATGCGATCCGTAATTTCCTTTATCGCCGCCTCGGCTCCGGAGACGAAACTCGGGTAGTACGCGAGCGAAAATATGAGGACGCGCTTCATTTTGTTTTTTTCGCCTCTTCGACGTACTCCTTGAGGTGGCGCTTCTGCTTCCAGCCGAGCGATTCTATCTTCGACGTATCGTCGGCAACGGAAGACCGCGATGTCTTGGTTTGCGGATGCATTTCGATAGGGCCGCCGAACATTTCCGCGACCTCCACGATAGAATGCACGTCTTTCGAGCTTATGTTGTGCCCGTCGCCCCGCCCTTTCTCGCCAGCGAGAACGATCCCGTCAACCGTATCGAGCACATGAGTGAACGCGCGTGTCTGGGTACCGGGCGCGTTCACCTGATGCGGGCGGCTGGCGAGGAGGTTCTGCCGGAACGTCTCGACGACGGTGCCGTAGTCCCCCCAGGCGCGCTCGCGCGGCCCGTACACATTGTAGAAATATACGACCGCGTACGGAAGCGAATACCAGCGGCCGTAGTTCTCCACCAGCTCGACGTTCGCCGCCTTTGCCCACGTATAGGGCGAGAGGTGCTTGCCCGGCGTACCGTCGGCGGCCTTGGTTGCCGCGGATTTGGTGGAAGAAGCCGCGTAGACGAGCTTCCCCCCACGCTTGCGCCAGAACTCAAGCACGCCGAGCGTGCCCGCGGTGTTCATGTCCCACACCAGTTCCGGCTCCTCAAGCGCCTTATGGACGCGCGAATACTCGCCGAGGTGATAGATGAGATCGGGCGATTCGGGAACAAGCTTTTCGATGTCTTTAGTATGGCCCTCGCGATACTCGACGCGCGCGACGTGATTTTCCCGGCTGCCGGTGAAGTAGTTGTCGAGCGAGATGACGCGATGGCCGTCCTTCGCGAGTCGCTCGCATAAATGCGAGCCGATGAAGCCGGCGCCGCCGGTCACGAGGATGAGCTTCGGTGAGATCATTATTACAACACCATAAACGCCGCGGCGGAAAAGGCAAGGACGCTAAGCGCGCCCAAGGCCCAGGGCGAGCGCGCGAGCTTGAGCGCGCCGGAGAGCGGGCTCCCGCCGCCCGCCGCGGGCGGCGGGAGGGCGGCCAATGCCGCCCCCGCGGCGGCGAGTTCGCTCGTCGTCGCGGGGGCTAGGGCTGTTTCCGCTGCATGTGCCGGTGCTGGGCTTTGCGTACTCGCAGATTCGACGGTCTGCACTTCTTGAGAACGCGCCGGCGGCGCGGAAGGTTGCACGGCTCCGCCGGGGCTTCGCGGCCCGGGCGCAGCGGCAGGCGGAGCCGTCGCATAGCTCGCCGCGAGCGCGCCGGAAGGGAAAAGCAACTCCGCCGCCTCCGCGGCCGCAAGCCCCGTCACTGCCGGAGCGAAGGTGACCGAGGCGCCCGGCGCGAGTTTAGTCCCCGCCGGGAAGGTGAAAAGAGCCCCGCCCGCCGAGAGCTGCCAGCGGGAGAGGTCGAGCGGCGCCTCGGCGTCCGTATTCTCGACCGTGATGCCCGCGGCCGAGGAGTTCGTGAGCGCCACCAGCGGCGCCTGCGCCCTCACGATGAAGGAGTCCTCGCCCGAGGAACTCTCAGCCACCGCGCTCACCGAGACGAGGTAGGTGCCGGGCAGGGCGTAGCTCTTCATCACGCTCGCTCCCTCGGCGGTCGAGCCGTCGCCGAAGGCCCAGCGCACGGCCGGCGCGGCGTAGGCCTCGCCGCTGGCGTCGTAGACGTTGGCGGTATAAGCGGTCTCCGCGCCCGCGACCACCGTACGCTCTCCCCCGCCGTCGACATAGACGGGGAGCGCCTTCTCCTGCGAGGCGGTCGCCGCGGGACTCGTGCTGCTCGCGGCATCGTCCTGCGCGCTCTCGCCGGACTCCTCCTGCCCCGCCCCGACGGTTATCAGGCCCTTGATCTCGCCGTAGGTCGAGGGGCCTATGCCGCTCACGTTCTGGATGTCCGCGATCGCCGCAAAGTCGCCGTGCGCGCCCCGATAAGCGATAATCGCCTCCGCCTTGGTGCTGCCGATGCCGGGCAATGACTCGAGCGTGGCTTCGTCCGCGGTATTGATATTGATGAGGTCGGCGGCCAGAGCGAGGGCCGGAGCGAGAAAAGCGGCGAGGATGAGCGGGGCGAGCATCCGCATGGCGAGCGTGTTAGGTGTTAATCGTCTCCTTTCAGTATAGAGCGCAGCCGCTCCTCGGGGACCTCGAAGGGCTTAGGTGGTGGATTATGCGGCAAGGCGGAGGCCGAAGGTCCCGAGGCAGCCGAGGGAGGCGGCGCCTTGGCGAGCGCATCGGCGAGAGCGCCTTTGAGCGACTGCTGTTTGGCGACGGACTCGCCCTGCCGCTGCGCGCGCTCCTTGCTCGTCATCCGGCGCAGAATGCTCTTGAGGTCTTCCGCGCTCTTCTCTCCCGAGGGCGGCATGGGACGCGCAGGGCGCGGCGGCGGGAGCGGCGCGGAGGTGGGCGCCGCCGCGCGTTCCGGCTCGCCCGCCGGGGTGCGCGGCGCCGGGCGCGCAGGGCGCGCGGCGGCGCCCTTGGGGGCGAAACGCGGCGGCTTGGTTGAGGCCTCCTTGTGCGCGGCGAGCGAGGCCGCGCGCGCGGCGGAGAGTTCCTCGAAGAGCGCCTTCTCGATCGGGCCGCGCGCGTTGCCGTAGGTGGCGCGCGAGAGCTCGATGACCTCTTTGCGGTAGGAGCGGGGCGGCGGCTCGATGGGCGGCAGCGTCACCGCGGAGAAGGGCCGCGAGCCGATGCCGTCGATCATGAGCGTGAGGTAGACCTGCGCGAAGCCAAGGTTGACCAGGTCCTCCTGGGTGAACTCGGGAGCGAAGACGGTCTCGAGCACCTCGGCGTCGAAGGGCCCGACCCGGAAGGCGACGGTGGTCCCCACGTTGCCGAAAACGGCGGCCCGCACCTCCTCCTCCATCTGCTCGACATACTGGTGCGCGATCAGCAAATTGAGATTATATTTGCGCGCCTCGGAGAGGATCTCGGCGAAGGTCTCGTTGGCGAAGTTCTGGAACTCGTCCACGTAGAAATAGAATTTGGCCGAGCGCTTGAGCGAGCGCTCGTCGAGCTCGGCGCGGCTCATCGCGCCGAGGAAGATGCGCGTCGTGAGCATGGAGCCCAGGAGCTTCATGTTGGTATCGCCCACCAAGCCCTTGGAGAGGTTGATAAGGAGGATCTTGCGATTATCCATGCACTCGCGGATATCGAAGGAGGACTTGGGCTGCCCGATTATATTGCGGATGAGCGGATTGGAAGTGAACTGCCCGATCTTGTTCTGGATCGCGGGCGTCGCCTCCTGTGTGTAGCGGTCGCCGTAGTTGGCGAACTCGTCCTCCCAGAATGATTTGACGAGCGGGTCTTTGACGTTCGCGACGACCTTTTTTCGGTACTCCTTATCGGTGTACATGCGGTTGACCCCGAGCAGCGTCGCGTCCGGGTACTCAAGGAGCGCGAGCAAGGTGTTGGAGAGGATGTACTCCATGCGGGCCGACCAGGCGTCGACCCAGATCTTTTTAAAGGTGGCCATGAGGCCTGAGACGACGAGGTGGCGCTTGTCGTAGCCGACATCCTCCATCACGTTGAAGGCTATAGGCTGCTCGAGGTCGAAGGGGGCGAAGTAGATCACGTCCTTGAGCCGCTCCTCGGGGATGTAGTCGAGGAGCTTGTCCACCGCCGAGCCGTGCGGGTCTATGAAGGCGAGCCCCTCGCCGTTCCTGATGTCCTGGATCGCCATATTCTCGAGCAGGGTCGATTTGCCCATGCCGGTCTTGCCGATCACGTACATGTGGCGCTCGCGGTCGCGCGCCTTGATGCCGAAGGGCGTGCGCTTCCCTCTCGAGTCGGTCGCGGCGAAGTAGGTTATGCGTTCCGGATTGTCCATGTGTAGGAAGTATACAACTTGTGGCGGCCCGACGGGAACATTCTTAGCGAAAGCGGCGATTTCTTGCTAGAAATCGCCTAGGTTTCGCGCCGTCGCACTCCTCACACATTCGATTCGGACGCCCCCGTCCGGCCTTATGCGATCGGAGAGAGGTGCGGGGAGTCGTCGAGAGGAGCGGCGGCCTCGGCAGGCGGCACGGGCGCTGCCTCGCGCGAGCGCTGAGTGATCGCGGCGCGCTCGGCGATGCCGAAGCCGACGAAACCGATGCCGCAAAGCGCCTCGACGAGCGCGATCCACGAATGGTAGAGGCCGGAGAAGGGTGCGATCAGCACGATGAGGCCCAGGATGATGAAAATAGTGGAGCGGGACATGCGGATAGTATACGTCGTGATCTGTAAGTTGTAAGTGGGGATAACCTTCTGCCTTACCGCTTACTACTTAGCGCTTATCACTACTACAAACTCGCCCTTTCGCTTCGCGTCGGGCCGGGCGGCGAAGTCGCTTGCGAGCTCTCGGGCCGTGCCGCGCGCGACCTCCTCGTGGATCTTGGTGAGCTCGCGGCAGACGGCTACCTCGCGCTCCCCCGCCACCTCGGCGAGGGATTCGAGCGCCTTCACGATGCGGTGGGGCGATTCGTAAAAAACGACGGCACGCTCCTCGAGCGCGATCTCCTTGAAGAGCGTCAGGCGGCCCTTCTTGTGCGGCAGGAAGCCGAGAAAAAGGAAGGAGGGGGCCGGGACCCCGGCGACCGAGAGCGCCGCGGTCAATGCCGAAGCGCCCGGGATGGCCTCGATGCGTACACTGCCCCCCAAGCGCTCGCGCGCGAGCGCGACCAATTCCGCGCCCGGGTCGGAGATCCCCGGCGTGCCGGCGTCGGTCAAGAGCGCGACGCGCTTTCCCTCAGCAAGCAGGGCGAGCACGCGCTCGGCGTTCAAGCGCCCCGAGCGCGCGTGGTAGATGAGGAGGGGCTTCGAGATGTCGAAGCGCGCAAGCAGCTTGCTTGAGACCCGCGTATCCTCGCAGGCGATCGCGTCCGCGTTCTTGAGCGTCTCCAAGGCGCGCAGCGTGATGTCGCCTAAGTTGCCGATAGGCGTCGCGACCACCGAGAGGGTGCCGACCTCTTTCATCCGCGCACTCTAGTGCTTTATGAGCGCGTCCGCAACCTTGTAGATGTCGCCCGCGCCCATGCTTATGATGGCGTCGCCTTCTTGAGGCTCGACAGAAAGCGCCCGCTCGATTTCCTCAAAAGAGGCGGCGCGCGCACGGACGCCCTCGGCGCGAATATGCTCCGCGAGGACCTCGCTCGAGATGCTGCCGTCGTCGGCCTCGCGCGCGGCGTAGATGGGCGCGACCAGCACCTCGTCCGCGTCGCCGAAGGCGCGGGCGAAGCCGTCGAGGAGATCGCGCGTGCGCGAGTAGAGATGCGGGTGGAAGGCGACATACACCTTGCCCCGGGTCTTGGCCCTGAGGGCGCGAAGGGTCTCCTTGATCGCGGTCGGATGGTGCGCGTAGTCGTCATAGACCTCCACGCCCCGGGCGGTCTTCCCTTTGTATTCGAATCTGCGCCAGGTGCCGTGGAAATTTGCGAGCGCGTCGGCGATCGCTTCGGTGGTAATGCCTGGGAGCGCGACCCGCGCCGCCGCTGCGGCGGCGCGGGCGTTCATCTGGTTGAACTCCCCGGGCAGCTTCAACTCGAACGCCGGCTCCTTGGTGTAATCGATCACTTTGACGGCGAGCCCCTCGAGCAAAGGCGCGATATTCGGGTGGCTCGGGTCGGTGAGTATCGCGCCCCGCTCCGGCACCTTGCGCATCGCCTTGGCGAAGGTCTGCGAGAGCGCCTCGAGCGAGGAGAACCAGTCGGTATGGTCCCATTCGAGATTGGTGATCACCAGGATTTCGGGCGAGAGCTCAAGGAGGTGGTCGCGATACTCGCAGGCCTCGACGACGAAGAGCTCGCCTGCGCCCGGCAGATAATTGCTCGAGAAGTCGCGCACGATAGAGCCGATGATGGCGGTGGGCGCCGCGCCCGCGGCCTTGAGGATTGCCGCGAGCATGCCGGTCGTCGTGGTCTTGCCGTGCGTGCCGGCGACCGCGACCGTGCGCATCCCCGCGGAGACTTCGCCGAGCATGGCGAAATAGGAGAGCTGCGGGATCCCGAGCTCTTTGGCCCGCGCACGCTCCGGATTCTCCTCCGGGACGGCGTCCGAGTAGATCACGAGCGCGGCACCCTCGGGGACATTCTCCGCTCTCTGCCCGATCTTCACCCCGATCCCCTTTTCCTCGAGCATCGCCGTCACCGGGCTCGCTTCCCTATCCGAGCCTTCGACCGAATCTCCGCGATCTTTCAAATATTGCGCCAAGGCGCTCATCCCGATCCCTCCGATGCCGATAAAATAGACCTTGCGCATGGCGCTCATGCTAGCACTTTGATCTCGAGGGCGCCGCCGAGCGCCGCCGCGGCAAACTGCCGAAACGGCGCGGACTCTTTGGAGATGAGGAGCCGGGCGCTCCCCTCGCCCACCTCCTGCGGCCACCAGTTCTGCTCGACGCGTGCCGCGACCGCCTCGGCCGGATCGAAGAGAATCGGTCCCTCGCCGATCACCGCGCGAAATGCTCCCGACGCGAGCGGATAGTGCGTGCACGCGAGCACGAGCGCGTCGAAGGAGCCCGGCGCGATCCCCTTGAACGCCGCGCGGATGATGCGCTCAATCTCAGCCTCGCTCTTCCCTGCCTCGATCGCGCCGGCGAGCCCCGGGAGCGGGAGTGCGGTGATCTCCTTCCCGAGCATCGCGAAGGCATCCTGATAAATACGCGAATCTATGGTCGCCGGGGTCGCGGCAAGCACGAGGCGCGCCTCGCTCCCGCGCAGGCAGGAGACGGTCGGCCCGACCATCTCGATAAGGTCAGCGGGCGCGAGCGTGAGCGCGTCGAAGAGGGAGACCGCGAGCGAGGCGGAGACCGAGTTGCAGGCCGAGACGATCCGGCTCGCGCCCCGGCTCTTGAGAAATGACAGCCCCTCGATGGTGAGCTGCGAAAGCTCCGCGCGTGGCCGCTCGCCGTAAGGCGCATTCTTGATATCGCCGAAGTAGAGAATATCTGCCGAGGGCATCCGCGCGCGGATGGCCTTCGCGACCGTGAGCCCCCCGCTCCCCGAATCGAATATCCCGATCATACCGGCCTACCGGCGATCATAGCGCCGCGACGAGGGCGTTGAATTGGTCGCCGCGGTCGTATTCGTTGCGGAACATGCCGAAGGAGGCGAAGGCGGGTGAGAAAAGGATGGTGTCGCCGGGCACGGCCGCGCTTTGCGCGGCCGCGAGCGCCTCTTCAAGCGAGCCGAAGACGGGCTTATCCGGCGCATCGCCCTTGATGCGCTCGGTGCCCGAGCCCGCGAGGAATACGACGTCTTTGGCGTGCGCATGCACCGCCTCTCGAAGCGCGCTCATATCGAGGCCTTTGTCCGCGCCGCCCATGATGAGCACGATCTTGCGCTCGCCATGCGGGTCGAGCGCCGCAAGCGCCGCGATGGTCGCCTCGGGCGTCGTCGAATTAGTATCGTTATAGATTTTCACGCCGTTTATTTCGCGCACGAGCTCGAGCCTGCCGGGCACGCCTTTGAAAGACTCGAGCGCCTCGCGCGAGACATCGTCCGCGATGCCCGCCGCGCGCGCTGCGGCGAGCGCGCAGGCGGCGTCGTAGCGGTTGTGGGCGCCCGGGATCGTGAGCTCCCACTCGGCCGGCACGTCGCGCTCGCTCGCCTCGACGATTCTCGATTTGATCGAGGCCCCGTATTTCTCGCGCACAAACGCCGCGCACTGCTGCCCCAGCACGAGCGTGTCTTCCGGCCTCTGGTAGAGAAAAATGTTCGCTTTGTCCGCGAGATACGCATCGAGATCGCCCTTGTAGTAGTTCAGATGGTCCGGATAAAAAGTGGTGAAGACGGCGATGTGCGGCGAGAGTCCCGCTTCCTTAAGGCCTTGGCACTGCCAGCTGTCGAGCTCGAGGACTGCGATCTCGCCGCCCTTCACCTCCTCGAGAAGCGCGAGCGTAGAGACGCCGCGGACGTTGCCGCCAAGCACCACCTCTCTCCCCGCTTCTTTGAGGATCGCCGCGATCATCGCGCTCACGGTCGACTTGCCGCGAGTGCCGGTCACGCCCACGCACTCGATCCCGGCATATTCCATAAAGAGATCTGCGCTCATGCGCACCGGTATCCTGTGTTTTTTTGCCTCCGCGATGTAGGGAGAATCGAGCGGCACCCCCGCCGCCTTAATAATGAGGTCGCGACCGTCGAAATCCTCAAGCCGATGCTCGCCGAGCACGTAGGCGATGTTCTTAAATTTCTCGAGTCGCGCAAGGGAGTCGGCCAATTGCTCCTTGCTCTTGAGGTCGGTAACGATAAGCTCGGCGCCGCACGCTGCGAGATATTCGGCATCCCCCACCCCACGCCCCAAGAGCCCGAGGCCCATGAGGGTGATCTTTTTGCTTCTAAAGTGGCCGGCCGCATCCATACTGGTGCATGCGCCAGGATTCGAACCTGGGACCGTCCGCGTATCAGGCGGATGCTCTACCAACTGAGCTACGCATGCGTGCGGGGATAGTACCAGATTTCTCCTTGCCCGACCACCCCATTTGCTATACTAGGGGCAAGAAAATGGTCTACCGAGGCGCCAAGCCCCGCGAAGCCAAACGGATCCACGGGATCCAAGTGTCTACTCTTGAGGACAAATATCGCCGCCACCGCAACAAAGCGCGCATCTGGCGGCGAGCCGTCAAGCGCCTCTCCCGCGAGCTCCAGATAGAATCAACGCAAACAGACGCCCCTCTCGGGGCGGCTGTCGTTTGATCCAAGAAAAGATGTTTGCGCTCTTTTGTTCCGCCTATTCGCGGTTTGAATCGTCAATTGAGCGATTCAAGCTCCGCACCGGGATACGTTATCCGGCGTCCGAGTGGCGTTTAGGGACGACCACTATCTCCACATCACTCTTGCGAGCGATTCGACTTGCTCCGGCTTTCGGCCAAGAGCGACCCAATTTGGAATTGTTCCACGAGCAGGTTCCCCTACCCGTGCCTTGTTACGACTTACTCCCTGTCACTGAATTTGCCGTAGTCCCGCGCGAGGCGGGCCTTCGGGCATCCCCAGCTCCCTTGAGTTGACGGGCGGTGAGTACAAGACTCGAGAACGTATTCACCCCGGTTTGGCTGACCCGGGATTACTAGCGATTCCGGCTTCACGAGGTCGGTTGCAGACCTCGATCCGTACTGAGGTTGGTTTTGAGGATTTGCTCCGCCTTGCGGCATTGCCTCCCGCTGTAGCCAACCATTGTATTATGTGTGCGGCCCAAGGTATCAGAGGGGCACGCTGACTTGGCGTCATCCACACCTTCCTCTCCCGTGAGGGAGCAGTCTCGCCTGACCATATAGGCAACAGGCAACGTGGGTTGCGTTCGTTACCCCACTGAAGGGAACAGTTCAAACCACGAACTGACGACAGCCGTGCACCACCTGTGCTACACCCTCGAAGGCTCCTCTCCTTTCGGAGAGGATGCAGTAGCATTTCTAACCTTGGTAAGGTTCTTCGTTTACCGACGAATTGAGCCACATAATCCACCGCTTGTGCGAGTCCCCGTCTATTCCTTTGAGTTTTAAGCTTGCGCTCGTACTACCCAGGCGGCTCGCTTACCGCGTTAGCTTAGTCCCGCAGAGGGTCGATACTCCGCGGAACGAGCGAGCAACGTTGAGGGCCAGGACTACCGGGGTATCTAATCCCGTTCGCTCCCCTGGCTTTCGTGTTTGAGCGTCAGGAACGCGCCAGTGCACTGCCTTCGCCTTCGGTGTTCCCCATGATATCAACGGATTTCACCCCTCCACCATGAGTTCCGTGCACCTCTCGCGCCCTCGAGTCGTACCGTTTCGCATGCGCGCCCTAGGTTGAGCCCAGGGATTTTACACACGACTAATACGACCGCCTAGACACCCTTTACGCCCAGTGATTCCGGATAATGCTCGGGGCCTCTGTATTACCGCTCCTGCTGGCACAGAGTTAGGAGCCCCTTATTCATCGGGTACCGTCAATAATTTCGTCCCCGATAAAAGCTGTTTACGTACCGAAGCACTTCATCCAGCACGCGGCGTCGCTCGATCAGGGTTTCCCCCATTGTCGAATATTCTCGGCTGCTGCCTCCCGTAGGAGTATGGGCCGTGTCTCAGTCCCATCGGTGGGGGTCCGCCTCTCAGCGCCCCTAAACGTCGTAGCCTTGGTGAGCCGTTACCTCACCAACTAGCTGATATTACGCAGGTGACTCCCCAAGCGATAAATCTTTACCCTTGCGGGACCATCGGGAATTGCTCCGTCTTTCGACGGCATATGCCCGACTTGGGGGGATCTCCCTGCGCCTTACTACCTCGTCTGCCACGGGTCTAAACCCGTTCGACTTGCATGCCTTATCCACGCCGCCAGCATTCATCCTGAGCTAGGATCAAACTCTCATTCAAGAATAAGCGGAACAAAAGAATTCACACATCTTTTCTGCCCCGCAGGCCTACGGCCTGCGGGGTGGATTTCGTATTCAGTTTTCAACGTGCCTGACTCCGATTTGAGTCAAAAGAATCCCACCTCTTTCGAGGTGATACCGCAATCCTAGTCTAAGGCCGAAATGAAGTCAAGCCCCCAGAAAGGCTCGGGCGCGCCTCACGGCGCGCTTGTTTCGTGCAGGAGCATACTTATCCGGATTGTCATCATTGCGCGGCGGCGGGAGGGGTATATGCTTTGAAGAGCCGTCACCCTTGCCTATGAGCGCAAACGCGATGCGTGAGCGTGTAGTTGTCTCTGTCGGCGGGTCTCTTATCGTCCCTGCGGGGATCGATACCGGTTTTCTCCGGAATTTCCGCGCGCTCGTCCTCGAGGAGATCAAGCGCGGCTTCTCCTTCGTCATCATCTCGGGCGGCGGCGCGACCGCGCGGGCATATCAAAAAGCGAGCGAGGCCGTGCGCGGCGATCTGCCGCGCGAGGATGTGGACTGGGTCGGCATCCACTCGACCCGCCTCAACGCGCAGCTCCTGCGCAACATCTTCGCCGAAGAGGCGTATCCGCACATCCTCAAGAACCCGACCGCAGACATCTCCGCGCAAGAACCCATTTTGATCGCGGGCGGCTGGAAGCCCGGATGGTCGACCGACTACTGCGCGGTCCTGATGGCAAAGAATCTGGGCGCGACCAAGCTCGTCAATCTCTCCGACATCGACTATGTCTACGACGCGGACCCGAAGCAGAATAAAAACGCGAAGCCTCTGGAGAAGGTATCGTGGGGCGAGTTCCGCACTATCATCCCGAGCGAGTGGGACCCGGGCATCCACTCCCCCTTCGACCCCGTCGCGGCCAAGGAGGCCGAGCAATTGAATCTCGAGGTCGCCATCATAAACGGCAAGCACCTCGAGCGCCTCTCCGACTACCTCGCGGGCTCTCCCTTCACCGGCACGGTCATTTCTTGATCTTCTCTAGCACCTGATCAATCCGGCGGTGGAGCTCTTCGAGCGTGCCGTCATTATGGACGGTGTAATCGGCCATCTGCATCACGGCCGGGATATTCATCTGGCTGGCCGCGGCGTTCCCCCACTCCTTCTCCTCTTGCGCGACCCAGGTATCAAAGTCGACCTTGTCGGTAGAGCTGCCTCGCAACACGGCGCGTTCATAGCGCAGCTTCCGATCTGCATCGACCGCGAGCAAGACGCCTCCTGCCTCCTTGAGCGCCCGCGCTTCTCCTACGCTGCGCAGGGAGTCGATGACGAGATCGGCGACGCCTTCCGCTTGCGCGCGCGTTTTGAAAAGCGTGACGAAATAGGCTGGTCCGTTCTTCTCCCGCAGTTCGTTCCCGAGCGCGCCCATGTGCGGACGATCTGCCGGAAGCCCGCGGCGCGCAAGTTCGCGTGTGATCTCTTCCCGCACCGAGTAGTGCATGAACCCCTCCTCTTTGAGCGCGTCGACGACCGCCCCCTTCCCCGCGCCATTCGTGCCAGTGACGCCGAGAATCATGCGGCGATCACTTCTTCGCGAACCAGCGCGCCATGGGCACCAAGAGCGGCGCGGCCAGGAGGATCGAGGAGTAGGTGCCGGCGACGACGCCGACGAGCATCACGAGCGCGAAGTCGCGCGTCGCCGGAGCGCCGAGCAGGATGAGCGCGAGGAGCGCGAGTACGACCGTGAGCGAGGTGTTGATCGAGCGGGTCATGGTCTCGCGGATGGACTTGCCGACCGTCAGCTCGAAGGGCTCTTTGTTGTTCTCCTTCTCGTTGTTGCGCAGGTGCTCGCGCACGCGGTCGAAGATGACGATCGTGTCGTTGATCGAGTAGCCCATGAGCGCGAGGAGAGCGGTGATGAAGAGCGAATCCACCTGCGCGCCCGTGTAATGCGCGAGAACTGCGTAGAAGCCGGCGGGGATAAGGAGGTCATGCACCAGGATTGCGACCACGGTGAGCCCGTAGCCCCAGCTCGGCACCGGCCGCGAGACCTTGCGGAAGGCGAACGCGATATAGAGCACGATGACCAGCAGCACCGCGAGGATAGCCCAGAGCGCCTTGTGGGCGAATTGGCTGCCGAGCGCCGGGCCGACCGAGGTGAAGGAGAGCTCCGTGGTCGAAGCATTGAGAGAAAGGGCGTTGAGCAGCGCGGCGTGCTCGGCGGGAGTGAGGGTCTTGGCCCGGACGTTGATCGCGTCCGCGCCGGAGGGGATGATCGAGGCCGGGCCGATGGCGGCGTTGGCGGCCTCCTCCTGGAGCGTGGCGAGCGGCGGCCGGGCGCCCGCGTACTCGAGCTGCACCAGCGAGCCGCCGGTGAAGTCGATCCCCAGGGGGAGATGAAAGAAAGCGATCGCGGCGATCGCGATGACGACGATCGCGCCGGTGAGGGAGAAGAAGAGCCCGCGATGATTGACGATATACATAAGCTAGGCGCTAGGCTTTAGGCGTTAGATTCTTGGAAAATCCGGAGCGCAACATGAAGTGCCAGAAGCCGCCGCTTCCCTGCCTGCCGGCAGGCAGGTCGGGCACGAGCGCCAAGAGGTATACGCGCGAGAGCGAGACCGCCGAGATGAGCGAGGCGAGGACGCCGAGCACGAAGACGAGCGCGAAGCCCTGCACGATAGAGGTCCCGAGCCAGAAGAGGATCACGCCCGAGATGAGCATGGTGAGGTGGCCGTCGCGGATCGCAGTCCACGCGCGGGAGAAGCCGATATGCACCGCCTGCCGCGGGCTCTCTCCCTTGCGCAGCTCTTCCTTGGTGCGCTCGAATATGAGCACATTCGCGTCCACGGCCATGCCGAGCGTGATGATGAGGCCCGCGATGCCGGAGGCGGTCAGCGTGACGGGGATGAACTTGACCGCCGCGAGCATGAAGGCGAGATATTCCGCGAGCGCGACCGCGGCGATAAGCCCCGGCAGGCGGTACCAGAGGACCATGAAGAGCGCGACGATGGCGAGCGCGACGATGCCCGCCGCGACGCCGGCGGCGATGGCTGCAGCGCCGAGCGTCGGCCCCACCGAGCTCGAGCCCTCGAGCGCGATAGGCACGGGGAGCGCGCCGAAGTTCAAGTTGCGCGCGAGGTCGCGCGCCTCGGTGGCGCTGAAGCTGCCGGTGATGACTGCGGTGCCGCCCGGGATCGCCTCCTGGATCGTGGGCGTCGAGATTGGCTGCCCGTCGAGGAAGATCGCGAGCGTGCGGCCGACGTTGTCGGCCGTGATCTCCTGGAAGAGCTTGGCGCCCGCGTCGTTGAAGGTGAGCTCAACCTCCGGCGAGGCGAGCGCGGCCGAGACGCCGGAGGCGAATTGCACGGAGGCGCTCTTCAAATATTCCCCCGTGAGGCCGGTCGGCTCGTAGATAATCGCGGTCGTGGTGCCCACCGTGCTCGTGGTCGCGAGCTCGAAGTCGAGCGTGGGCGTCTGGCCGAGCGCGGCGACCGCGGCGTTGATATCGGTGACGCCGGGGAGATCGACGATAAGACGGTCCTCGGTGGTGCCCAAGGCGGCGTTGGCCTCTTCCGTCTCCACGACCGGCTCTGCCACGCCGAAGAGGTTGACCCGCCGCTCGATAACCTCCTGGAGCGCGGAGAGCGCGCCCGCGCGGTTGGCGGGAGCAACCTTGCTCATATCGGCCGTATAGACCAGCTCGGTGCCGCCGGCAAGATCGAGCCCGAGCTTGAAGCGATACGCGCTCTCCGGGTTAGCTTGGGTCGCCCAGACGAAATAGGCAAGCAAAAGCCCCGCAAGGAGGGCAAGGATGGCCCAAACTCTATAGCGAGTCATGATGCGGGGAGTATAGCTCAGCTTGCGGAAAAAGGAACCTTGCGTTCTGCGAGAATTAGTGCGTTCTCGAAGAGCTTGGCGACCGCGATGGGGCCGACGCCTCCGGGGACAGGGGTGAAGACGCTGCACTTGGTGGCGCAGGCCGGGTCGGCGTCGCCGACGAGCGCGCCGCCCTGCTCCGAGGTGCCGGCGTCTATGAGCACGGCGCCTTCTTTGAGCATGTAGGGCTTCACGAGATGCGGCGCGCCCGCCCCGCAGACGATGATGTCGGCGTCTTGAAGCTCCTGCCCGAGCTTCGCCCCTTTGTCGAGAGTCGTGACTTTCGCTTCCCGCTGCATGAGCCAGGCGGCAGCGGGCTCGCCCACCAGCCAGCCGCGGCCGATGACGGCCGCCCTCTTCCCTCTCGACTCGACGCCGTACTTAGTAAAAATCTCCGCGATAGCGCCGACCACCGGCGGCAGGAGCGCTCCATCCTCTCCCTTCGCGAATTGTTCTCGCGCCCCGCGCGAGAGGACGTCCGCGTCTTTATCGAGCGGGATGGCATCGAGCGCCGCGCGCTCATCGAGCCCGGCAGGGAGCGGGAGCTGCACGATGACGCTGTCGGCATCGGCATAGTCGGTGGAGAAGGGCCGCACTTCGAGGCGGCAGCCCGCCTCAAGCGCGGTGCGCTCTTTTATCTTGAGATAGGAGCGCGTCGCGGGGCCGGGCTCGCCGGCGGCGAGCGCCACGACCAAGGGCGCCCGCGGGAGCTCGCGCGCGCGCACCTTGGCGCGCGCGAGGATCTCTGCCGCTATCGCTTTGCCGTCGATGATCACAGTTCTATTCTACTTGCCAGAAAAGCTCGCCAGGGCGCGCAACGTTTTCGCCGCGATCGAGAGATCAAGGCCGAAGGAGCGATGCTTGAGATAGTAGAGGTCGTAGGAAAGCTTGGTGCGCGTCTTCTCCACGTCCGGGCCGCCCCTGGGCGCGTCGTAGTCGCGGATCTGCGCCCAGCCCGAGAGCCCCGGCGGGATCAGGTGCCGGATCTGGTAGAAGGGGATCTCCCGCTCGTAGACGGCCGCGATCGCGGGCAGCTCCGGCCGCGGGCCGATGAACGAGACGTCGCCGAGCAGCACGTTCCAGAGCTGCGGCAGCTCGTCGATGCGCGACTGCCGGAGGAAGCGGCCGAGCGCGGTGACGCGGTTCTTGGCGCGGAGCATAGGGTCGCCCTGGTCGTTGAAGAGCATCGTCCGCAGCTTGATCATGGTAAAGACGCGGCCGCCCTTGCCCACCCGCTCGTTGAAGATGAAAGGCGGGCCCGAGGGCGCGAGCAGGAGCGCGGCCAGGAGGATGAATGGCAGCGCGACGACGCTCCCCGCCGCGGCGAAGAAGAGATCGAAGGCGCGCTTGGCGATGTCATAGAGCAGCGGACGCGCCGGCACGACCGCGAAGAGCCAAGCGTAGTCGATATGCGCGAGCGGCACGCGGTCGAAGAGCTCCTCGTAGAACTGGGCGAACTCGACGAAGGAGGCGCCCTTGGTCATCGCGTCGTAGAGCATCGGGAGGTCGTCCGCGATGACGGGGTCGCGGGTATCGAGGACGAGGATGCGCGCACCGCCCAAGAGCGCGCGCGCCACCGCCGCCGAAAGCGCACCGGGCGCCGCGAGGCGCTCGGTGTCGATCCACTCGTTGAAGCGGATCAGGTAGCGGCCGCCTCCGTTGACCTCTTCGAAGAGCTCGCGCGCCGCCGCGCCGCGGCCGACGAGCGCCGCGCTCACCCGCCCCTCGCGCTTGATCTCGCGCCCGAGGCGATAGGAGCGCCAGAGCGAGACGGCGGCGATCGAGACGACCAGGTAGATCGCGAGGATGGTCTTGGGCGCGATCGCGAACGGCAAGACGAAGAAGAGAAGCGCGGCGATGATCGCGTTGGCGAGCTGCGCGCCCGCGATGCGTTCGCTCATCACCCGGCGTACGGGCGCGGTCTGTTTCTCATAGAGGCCGGCGATATAGAAGACGGCGAGCGAGAGCAGGAAGACCGGCAGGAACGGCAGCAGGTTGGCGAGGAAGTAACTCGCCGCGGGGAGCGCCAGGTTGCGGATAAGGAGCGCCGCCCAGAGGGAGGCGATTAGCAGGATGAAATCCCCGATAATCAAAATCGCCGTCTCGCGGCGGGTAAAAGCCATAGACGCTCGCCATAGTATAACTTCCCGCGGCGTTGTACAGTTACCGCACGCGCCCCATGAAGATCCTCTACGTTATCACCAAGGGCAACTGGGGCGGCGCGCAGCGGTACGTCTACGACCTCGCGACGGCCGCGCAAGCCGCCGGGCACGAGGTCGCCGTCGCCTTGGGCGGCGGAGGCGAGCTTGCCGCGCGCCTTGCGGCGCGCGGCATACCGCTCTTCCCGCTCGGGGCCCTCGAGCGCGACCTCTCGCCCGGACGCGACCTCGGCGGCTACGCCGAACTCGCGCGTCTCTTGCGCGAGTATCGCCCCGCGGTCGTCCACCTCAACAGCTCCAAGGCCGGAGGGCTCGGCGCCCTCGCCGCGCGCCGCGCGGGCGTGCCGCGTATCGTCTTCACCGCCCACGGCTGGCCCTTCAAGGAGCGGCGCAATCCGGCGTGGCGGCTCCTCGCGCTCCTGGGCTCATACGCGACCACGCTTTTCGCGCACGCGGTTATCGTGGTCTCCCGCGAAGATCTCGCGCTCGGCCGGCGGATGCCGTTCGCCGCGCGCAAGATGCATCTCATCTACAACGGCATCGATCTCGACGCCCCGCTCGGGAGCGGCGAGGTGATCCGCAGCGCCTTTCCCCGCGGGGCGCGCATCACCGGCACCATCGGCGAGCTGAACCGGAACAAGAATCAGATCGCGCTCGTCGAGGAAGCGCGGCACGACCCGCAGCGCTTCGTCGCCATCGTCGGCGAGGGCGAGGAGCGCCCCGCGCTCGAGCGCGCGATCGCCGCCTATGGCCTTGGCGCGCGGGTGAAGCTCTTCGGCTTCATCCCGGCGGCGGAGGCTCTGCGCGGCTTTGACGAGTTCGCGCTCCCCTCCTTGAAGGAAGGGCTCCCGTATGTCGTGATCGAGGCGCGCGCGGCGGGGCTGCCGATCTCCGCTCGTCGCGTCGGGGGCGTCGGCGAGATCCTCGAGGCGCCGGATCTCGCCGTTTTTTCAAAAGAAAAGATGCTCGCGGCGACTTTCGCCCTCTACCGCTAGCCGCCCAGGTATTCGTTGGCGAGCGCCTCGCGCGGGGCGGCCTGGCCGTAGCGCGCGAGCGAGGTCACGATGCCGAGCAGGGTGAACTCCAAGAGGAGGTGCGAGCCGCCATAGCTCATGAAGGGGATCGTCGTGCCGGTCACCGGCAAG
The DNA here is from genome assembly GCA_035547315.1 of Minisyncoccota bacterium. Lineage (GTDB taxonomy): Bacteria > Patescibacteriota > Minisyncoccia > Phycocordibacterales > Phycocordibacteraceae > C7867-001. Next base: position 53,929 of record DASZVH010000008.1, on the reverse strand, counting down.
AGCCCCAGCGAGATGCCCGCGTGGATCACCACGTGGGCGGCTAAGAGCACGAGCGCGCCCAGAGTGAAAAAAGCGTCGAAATTGGTCGCGCTCCCGCGCGCGATCGCGAGCAGGCGCGCGAAGAGGAGCCCGTAGAGGGCGAGCGCGAGCGCGACTCCGGCGAAGCCCCACTCCTCGGCGAAGGCCGCAAAGATGAAGTCGGTCTGATATTCGGGAAGGAAACGCAGCTTGCTCTGCGTGCCGTAGCCGATGCCCTTGCCGAAGAGCTCGCCCGAGCCCACCGCGATCTTGGCTTGGTAGGCGTTGTAGCCGGCGCCCTGGATATCGCTCGCCGGATTGACGAAGGAGAGGATGCGCTCGCGCTGGTATTGGTGCAAGCCGCCGAACCACAAGAGGAGCGCGGCCGCGAGGCCGGCGGCGCCGATGATAGCGAGATGCCGCTTGGAAATGCCGGAGAGCAGCATGAGCCCGAGCCACAGGGCGCCGAAGATGATCGCGTTGCCGAGGTCCGGCTCTACCAGGATCAGGAGCGTGAGCGCGGCGGCATAGGCGCCGGAGATGAGAATATGGCGGAAATCGCCGATAGCGACGTGCCGGCGGGAGAGATACTTGGCGAGGAGCGAGATCAAGGCGAGCTTGGCGAAGTCCGCGGGCTGGAAGGAGAGCCCGCCGAAGGTGAACCAGCTATGCGCGCCCATGACCGCGTGCGAGGCGACCAAAACGAGCGCGAGGAGGAGAAAGGCGACGCCGTAGAGCGCGAGCACCACCGGCGTCCGGCGCAGGAGCCGCAGGTCGAGCGAGGCAAGGAGGAAGTAGACGAGGACGCCAAGCGCGAGCCAGAGGAGCTGCCGCGGCGCGAGCGAGGCGCCCGCGCCGAAGGTGTGCATGGTCAACAGCCCGAGGAAGGAGAGCACGAGCGCGGGAGCGAGGAGCGCCCAGTCGATGCGGGCGAGCAATGACGCGCGCCCGAGGCTCATGGCAGCGCGACGATGGGGAGGACGTCGATGCGCGCCGGCGGGCTCGGGAAGGACTCGTTCCAGGTGAAGGTGGCTTCCGCACTCCCCTGAGCGGGGATCTCGGGCAGGAGCGTGCGGGAGGCGTCGATGACGTTCCCCGCCGCGTCGAAGACGCTCGCGATGACGGTGACGTTATCGATCGGCGCCGCGTACGGGTCCGTGAGCTCGGCGACCACGCGCGCGCTCTGCGGGGTGCCGCCGATCGACGGGCTCCCTACCGCGGGCATAAGCCGGGTATCGGCGCCCGCCTGCCAGGCGACCGAGGCCGGGTCGATCTGGAGGAACGCGTGCGCGGCCTCCTGGCCGCCCGTCGGCAGGTTGGCGACGAAGACGGGAACGGTCGAGGCGGGCGGCAGCTCGAGCGTGCCCGTCGTCCGGCCGAGCAGGACGTTGTCGGCGCCGTAGAGCGCGAGCGCGTAGGGAACGTTCTTGGCATAGGCGCTCTGGTTGGGGTTGTCGACGTAGGCGATGACGTCCGTCTTCCCTGCCGCGGGAGAGAAAGCCTGCGTGAAGCGCACCACCGGCGCCTCCACCTGGCTCTGGCAGAGATACGGGCAGGGGCCGCCGCAGTCGACGCCCGCCTCGCCTTGGTCTTGCGTGCGGTCAGAGCAGGTGGGAGCGTGGTGCACGACCGGGTAGAAAATCACAATGAGGGCGGCTACGACGACCAGCCCGATCCCGCCGAGTATCGTCGCGCGCCGCCTTGCTGCCCAGCTCATTGCCCCTCAGTATAAAACAAACACGCCCAGGATGCTGGCGACTACCTACTCTCCCGGCCGGTTAAGGCCAGTACCATCGGCTCAAGAGGGCTTGACTGCCGAGTTCGGAATGGGATCGGGTATGACCCCTCCGATAAATCACCAGCATCCTGGGCGCGTTTGATTCGCTCCAAGATGACAACGATATACGCAAAAGTAATTGCAAGCGCGATTGTGCCCTTCAGAGTTCCGCACAGGAGATGGACATATTAGTACTCCTCGGCTCAACGCCTCACGGCGCTTCCACCTAGAGCCTATCGACGTGGTCATCTCCCACGAGTCTCATAACGATTCCTTATCTTGAGGCTAGCTTCCCGCTTATATGCTTTCAGCGGTTATCTAAACCCGACATAGCTACTGGGCGGTGCCGCTGGCGCGACAGCCCACAGACCAGAGGTCAGTTCATCCCGGTCCTCTCGTACTAGGGACGAGCCCTCTCAAGAATCAACGCCTGTAGTAGATAGGAGACCAACCTGTCTCACGCATCTTGTTTGCTCCGATTGCCCGGAGGATCGGACTGTAACTTCACCGGTTCTCGGTGATCAACATTCAGTCTCTACGGGTGCTTGTGAGTTTCAAAGGGAAGCCGAATCCGTTTGGATTCAGCAGGAAGAGGGGTTGAACGACCGAAGTCGTCCTCGCTTTTTCGCTGCGGCATGCTGTTACGCAACTACTGATTTCGAGGATTATCTCACCTCTTCCCTTTGAAACTCACAAACTTCCCTCGGTGTTGTCCGTTGCATTACGGATTCCACCGATATCAGTTGATTTGCTTCGCGATGCATTCCTGCACCGCGCCGCCGTGAATTGTCGTTTTCGCACACCGCGTCTCCACGCGGCTAACAGATTCCTCGTGGGTTCAAACCGTTCAATCCCCCATTATCGAGGTTTAACCTCGATATGAGATGCTGAACGGTTTGAACCCAGCTCGCGTACCTTTTTAATTGGCGAACAGCCAAACGCTTGGGACCTTCTCCAGCCCCGCGCTAAGGTGAGCCGACATCGAGGTGCCGAACTCCGCCGTCGCTATGGACGCTTGGGCGGAACTAGCCTGTTATCCCCAGGGTAACTTTTATCCGTTGAGCTCTGGCCGCATCTAAGGCGAACCATCGGATCACTATGTTCTGCTTTCGCATCTGATCGGGATGTCCCCCTTTCAGTTAAGCCGGCTTCTGCCATTACACTATCGGCACGGTTTCCATTCGCGCCTAGCCGACCTTGATAAACTCCTCCGTTACATTTTGGGAGGATAGCGCCCCACCAAAACTACCCGCCACGCACGGTCCCCAGCCGGTTTTGTCCGGCTAGGTTAGACACTGCAGAATTCAAGATGGCTATTTCACTGACGAGTCCACACCAGCCGAAACCGATGCTTCAACCTCTCACCACTATGCTACGCATGAATTCCGCAGGGCCAATACGAAGCTGTAGTAAAGCTCCTGGGGTCTTTTCGTCTAACTACAGGTATCCGGCATCTTCACCGGAAGTGCATTTTCACCGAGCGAGTCCTCGAGACAGTTCCCCAGTCATTACACCATTCGTGCACGTCGGAATTTACCCGACAAGGAATTGCGCTACCTTAGGACGATTATAGTTATCGCCGACATTCACCGGGGCTTACGAAGCTCAGCACTCGATATTGCTATCCAGTACCCGCCTCGGTTGACCTTCCGGCATTGGTCAGGTGTCACCCCCTATACCTCCTCTTACGAGTTCGCAGGGAGCTGTGTTTTTGGTAAACAGTTGCCAGGGAAACTTTCACTGCGGCCCCTCTTGCGAGGGGCAGGCCTTATCGCTAACTTACGGCCGCTTTTTTGCCGAGTTCCTTGAGGACATCTCACTCGTTCATCTAGGGCTACTCGCCCAGACCACCTGTGTCGGTTTGCGGTACGGTCAGCTTGATGGTTAAGCGTAGAAGGTTTTCTCGAGACCGCGCTCGACGCTCTTTCCTCCCCGTAGAGAGAATCGCGTTTCTACTCGGGCTTGATGCGCTGCGGATTTACCTACAGCGCGCCCTCATAGCTCCAGCCGCAATCCAATAAGCGGCAGCGTCTACAGCAGTCCGTCACTCCGTCGCCCACCAAGCCGGTCACGGAATATTAACCGTGTGTCCATCGGGTGCGGCTTTCGCCATCCCCTTAGGCCCGACTAACCCAGAGATGATTACCATGGCTCTGGAAACCTCGGTCTTTCGATGTGCAGGGATCTCACCTGCATTGTGGTTACTTGTACCGGCATTCTCACTTCGCAACGCTCCAGCCTGGGTTACCCCTTGACCTTCATCGCGGATGCGAACGCTCTCCTACCGCTTGGCATATATACATACATGCTCAAGCCCGCAGTTTCGGCACTACGCTTAACCCCGATCATCTTCGGCGCACGGACTCTCGACGAGTGAGCTGTTACGCTTTCTTTGAATGGTGGCTGCTTCTAAGCCAACATCCTCGCTGTCAATGAATCCGCACTTCCTTGTGATGTACTGAGCGTAGATTTTGGGGCCTTAACTTGCGATCCGGGCTCTTCCCCTCTCGACGCGTGGAGCTTCGCCCCCACCGTCTAACTGCCGCGCGGGGCAGCTGGCATTCGGAGTTTGATAGGAACCACGAGATTTCTCCCTGTTGGTCCCTTCCAGTGCTCTACCTCCAGCTGCACGTTATCGCGACGCCAGCCCAAAAGCTGTTTCGGAGAGAACCAGCTATTCCCAGATTCGATTAGCTTTTCACTCCTTGCCACACGTCATCCCAAAGCGTTGTACAACTTATGGGTTCGGCCCTCCATGCGGCTTTCGCCGCACTTCAGCCTGCGCATGGCAAGCTCATCTGGCTTCGGGTCGTATGCAGACTACCAACGCGCTCTTAACGCTCGGTTTCCCTTAAGCTCCGGCCCGTAAGGCCTTAGCTATGCAATCTGCATCCACTCGCCGGCTCATTCTTCAATAGGCACGCGGTCACGGCGCACTCCTTGCGGAGGCCCGCTCCCACCCTTTGTAAGTACACGGTTTCAGTTCTATTTCACTCCCCTCTCGGGGTGCTTTTCACCTTTCCCTCACGGTACTAGTTCGCTATCGGTCGTAGGATGTATTTTGCCTTGCCGGTTAGTTCCGGCAGCTTCGCGCCAGCTATTCGTGTCTGGCGCTACTCAAGAACGGAGCGAGAGTCAGGATCCATTTCGCCTACGGGGCCATTACCCTCTGGGGCGCTGCTTCCCAGCAGCTTCGGCTATAGACCTGATTGATAACTCTCTGGCTTGCGCCCGCTCCGCCTTACAACCCCCCGGTCCGAAGACCGAGGTTTGGGCTCTTCCCGTTTCGCTCGCCGCTACTCGGGGAATAATTATTATTCACTTTTCCTCCAGGTACTGAGATGTTTCACTTCCCTGGGTTCGCTCGCGCGAGCGTTACCTCGCGCGTACCCTTCCTTGCGTCAGGGTGAGTTTCCTCATTCGGAGATCTCCGGATCGTTAGCCACGTATCGCTTCCCCGGAGCTTATCGCGAGATCAGTCGCGTCCTTCATCGCCATCCTAAGCCAAGGCATCCACCGTGTACTCTTCATTTCTCCTGTGCGGAGATCTGAATACCACAATCGTTATGCTTGCACTTGATTCGCCCGCGCTATCGGCTCGATAGCGCGAGTTTCTTCATTACCTTTGCGTATTCGTATGTCGAAGAGCTCCGTGCCTCCTCTCGAAACGAAAACCGCCCTTCCCGGGCGGTTTCGAGCGCTTTTTACGCGCGCGTGGGCCTACCGGCCCTTTCGCCTAGGAATGTGAGTGGATTTCGTATTCGTAGACACGTAGAGGCGAGTATACGCGAGCCCCAAATGGCTGTCAACCAGCGGCCCGGAGCCCGCCATTTGGGGTATGTTGGGGATAGCAAAACGCCCCTTCCGGGGCCGTTTTGCGTAAGGAGAAGCGAGCGCCTGCCTACCGGTAGGCAGGCTTATTCCTTGATCTCGCCCCGGAGATGCTCCAGGTAGCGAGCCGCGGAGGCCTGGCCGCCAAGGCCGAAAGAGAGGCCGAGCGCCAGAGCGATCGCGATGACGATGCCGGTGAAGAGGGTCTGGACGAAGGCAGTCGCGACCTCGAGCTCGGAGAGCGCCGCGAGGATCGCGAAGATCCAGATCGCCCACTTGGCGACCTGGCCGATGAAGCCCGCCGCGCGGATCTCCGCCGCGCGCGCCGCGCCCGCGACCACGCGCTCCGCCGCGTTCGCGACGACGGCCGCGACCAAGAGGATCAGCACCGCCACGATCACCTGCGGGAGGTAGCCGAGGACGACGTCGCTGATGAAGAGATTCACCTGGTCGAGGTGGAGCACTCCCAAGGCCGCGACGAGGAAGACGATGATGAAGAACCACTTGACGAGGAAGCCGAGGAACTTACCCGACGAGAGCGTAAAGCCCGCGCGGCTGACGACGCGGTCAACGCCGGCCGCCTTGAGCGCCTGGTCGATCTTGAGCGCGTCGATAATCTGTTCGACCACCCGGCCGAGCCCGAGCCCTATGAGCCAGCCGATGACGAAGATGACGACCGCGACGACCAAGTTCGGGATAAAGGCCACGACCCCGTAGAAGAGGTTCTGGAACGAGGCATTGAGCGTATCCGCCCAGGTGGTGAAAACCATAGCAACTGCGTGATAGTTTATCGATTAATCTCGCGATTGGCGCGAGCGCCACCTTTAAAGCCTAGCACGCCCTAGAGCCCGATGCGGTCCACGATGACCCGGTGTGGATAGTCGAAAATATCGCGCAAAAGGCGGTCATAGACCCCGTGCCGGTAGCGGAAATCGCTCCCCGAGAGCACCGCGTAGCGTATCTCCCGCCCGAGCTCGGCCTCGATGCCGCGGACGGCCCTGGCGAGCGCGCGCTCCTTAAGCGCGTCCCCCACCACGAGGAGGTCGACCGAAGACTCGCTGAGGCCGGTGAAAAAGCCGGAAAGCACCACCACCTCGGGGCTCCCGGCCTGCCGGAGCGCGCGCTTGAGGTCGGCGGGCTCGGCGGCCGTGGTCTCCCGGATGAAGCGGTCGAGCGCGGCGAGGTGCGGATAGCGCCGGTCGAGCGCGTAGCGCGCCTTGGCGCCGGCGCCGCTCTTGCGCACGAGGCCGATGCCGGCGAGCGCGGCGAGCTCGGCGCGCAGCTTCTCGCCCGGGAGCGCAAGCCGCGCGGCGAGGCTCTCGGCCGAGAGCGCCGCGCCGGGGCTGAAGATGAACGCGCGCAAGAGTTTGAGCCGCGCCGGAGAACCGAAAAGCTTCCCGAGAGCGTCCATGTCCGGCAAAGTGTACGCGCGCGCCGGCCAAAATGCAAAAACGCGCGGGGAGCGCCCCCGCGCGTTTTTGGCCGCCTGCGCGGCGTCGGCTCAGAAGTTACTTCAGCGTAACCTTCGCGCCCGCCGCCTCGAGCTTGCCCTTGAGCTCCTCGGCGTCCTCCTTCTTCATGCCCTGCTTGAGCATGGCCGGAGCGCCGTCGACGAGATCCTTGGCCTCCTTGAGGCCGAGCGCGAGCGCCTCCTTGACCACCTTGATGACGGCGATCTTCTGCGCGCCCGCGTCCGTGAGCTCCACGTCCGCGGTGCTCTTGCCCTCCTCGGCCGGGCCGGCCGCGGCCGGGCCCGCCGCCGCGACCGCGGTCGCGGAGACGCCCCACTTCTCCTCGATGGCCTTCACGAGCGTGTTGAGCTCGAGCACGGTCATCTTCTCGACGGCGTCGATGATCTGATCCTGATTCATGATTAGCTAGTTTTAGTTTTGGCGACCTCCGCAAGCGCGATAGCGAGCCGGCTCCGAGGCGAGTTGATAACGTTGGCGAACATGCCGCGCAGGGCGGGCAGCGGCGGGATCGTCGCGATCGAGAGCATCTTCGCGGCATCCGCGAATGCCTCCTCGAAGACGCCGCCCGCGATCGCGAGCGCGTCCTTATACTTCTTCCCTGCGGCCCAGATGAGCCGGGCCGGCGCGGTCGGGTCTTCCTCGCTCCAGGCGAGCGCGATCTCGCCCTCCAGCGGCGGGAGCTCCCCCGCGAAGCCCTTCTGCGCGAGCGCGCGCTTGATCAGCGTCTTCTTGGCGACGTAGTAGCCGACGCCCTCCTGTTTCAGCTGCTTGCGCACCGCCGCGGTGTCGGCCACCGAGAGCTTGTGGAAGCGGACGAAGACGACCGACGCCGCGCCCGCGAGGACGCTCGCCAGCTTCTCGCTGATCGCGTTCTTCTTCTCTTTGCTTATTGCCATGTTGTGTTCCGTACGAACGAACGTGAAGGAGAGTTCGACCTATCGGTCTCCCTGCGCAGGCTTTACCGCCGACCCCTCGCGAGTACGCTCGGAATCTGCTACCCACGGTCTTCGGTTCGTACCCCGCGACTATAGCAGCGCGGCGTTTGGCGCGCAAGGCAAGTCGTGGTAGGGTGCGCTCGCACTCAAGAGGAGTTCTTTACTATGGATTCGGAATCGGCCATTGCGGCGGCGCCCCCGCCGCGCAGGCAATTCTCTAAGGCGGCGCTCGCCATCGCCGCGGTCAACGCCATCGAGGATCAGCACCTGCGGCTCGCGGTCGGCAGCGGGCTCGTCGCCATCGCGAAGAACAAGCGCGGCAGCTTCCCGAACGTCCGCCCCGCCCCGACGCGAGATATCCTCGAGAAGCTCGCGGGAGTGATCCGGCAGGAGGAGGGCGGCGAGTTCCGCTTCTCCGGCGACGAGGCGACCCGCCTCGATCTCTCATGCATGATGTTCGACAAGGAGGGATACCTCGTCGGCATCACGCATTAACGAAACCGCCGCGGCCAAGGGCCGCGGCGGCGCTTTTTATACCCTAGGCGCTTGCGGCGGTGGCGAAGTGGAGCGCTATGAGCGCGAGCGCGAGGATGAGCGCGAACCCGGCGGCAAAACGCACGAACTCGACGGCATACGAGAGCGCGCGGCGCTTTTCGGAGGCGATCATTGGCGCAGACGCGCGATCTGGGCGTCGATTGCGGCCTGCTGCGCGGGCGCGACCTGCGCGCGCACGGCCTGCCAATCGGCGACCGCGGCGGCCGTATCGCCGAGCACGCCCTCCCAGGCGGCGCGTACCACCAGGTAGTCGGGCGTGGTCGTGCCGAGCGCCTCCCCCGCCGCGGCGAAGGCGGCCGCGGTCGAGCTCGCCTCCGGCTCGGCCTGCGCCAGATACTGGAGATAGGCGAGCTGATAGAGCTCGGTGGCGGGCGCGAGCGCGACGGCCTTGGCATAGGCCTTGAGCGCGGTCGAGGTCGCATAGAGCCGCTCGAAGAGGGCGCCGAGGTTGTCGTAGATGACAGGGTCGGTGGAGGAAGCCGCGAGCGCTTTGCCGTAATACTCGTATGCCTCCCTGCCCTGCCCGAGCGTGAGGTAGTCGTTGCCGATGCCGGTGTAGAGATCGGCGGCCGAGTAGGTGGTGGTGCCGATCTCGCTCTTCAAGCTCGCGATATCCGCTTCGAAGAGCGCGGTCGAGCTCGCGTCGATATTGACGGGGATGGTCCAGTTCGCGAGGCGGTCGGCGGGATCGACGGCGAAGGCGCTCGAGCTCGCGCCCGTGATGAGCCAGGCGATCCCTCCGAGCGCGACGATGACCACTACTCCGATTACCCAATACTTGGTGCTGTTTGACATGTGTCCTAGTATACCAAAAATCGTCCTGACCGAGCCTTATGAGGCCTGACTCTCCGCAAGGCCTCTCTTAATCATCGCTTCCACGTCCGGGTTTGCGTTCGCATAGGCGATGCGGATAGACGGATGCTCGTTCTGGAACACCCTGAATATCTCGTCCACGAACGCCTGCCCGACCTCTTTCACACCACGGAAGTCGAGAATAACCGTACGGAATTTCTCGGTCCCGGCCATCAGCCGTTTGGCCTGAGACCGGGATACATGCGGATCACTAGGGTCTGAACTCAGGCCTACCGACACTATAGTCTTATGGAATCCTATCTCGGCATTGGAATATTTATCGAGCACCTCTTTGGGCGTACGCTTGGTATCTAGGTTGATAACCATACGGATTGAGGTGCCGCGACCGAACGGCTCGGGCTTTTCCGGAGAGGAGAACCACTCCCACCCCTGGAATACGTAGAACAGGTCGTCGGACAAGATCGAGAAGGCATCGACCATTCTCGACGTGAAGAATATGCCTTCTCCTGTATGCCGCGAAGGGTCCGTGGTGAACTTCCCTTTAGAGAGATGCAGTATGGCCTCCCTTTCAGACTCCAGCTTCAAGGCATCTTTGATTTTCTGGAAGATGCCGACGCCGTTATCCATGATGACGAACGCGAGCGCCTTGTCTGTTATCTCCACGTCGATCCAGACCTCGGTGCCCTCCGAGTGATCGATCGCGTTATTGAGCATTTCCGTGAATCCATAATTTGCAACCCTTTGGACATTCTCTGGATAGTCATTGAGCATGGGTCTTATATACGTACCCCAGACCCTGTCTTCAGTCACACTCTTTAAAGGAAGGGTGACTTGGAGCTTCTTGCTGCCGACAAGAAAGTACCGGGTCGCTCGGGTCTTCCCTACTCGGACTACTGTCCCTTTCTTGACTTCCCTGGCCAGATAGAAGTGGGCCCGTTGTCGCGTGAAGCCAAAGGTACTTGCAAGCAAGGAGACGATGTCTTGGGGGTGGTCGGGCAAGTTCTTGAGCAAGAACTCTCTTATTTCCCATTGATTCTTCTCCATAGACATATTGTTAACCCTCTTATGCTTTATTGTAAACCCCCTTTTCGAGCATTGTAAACTCCCTGCATAAAAACGAAAACCGCCCCCATAGGGGCGGTTTTCGTTTGCTAGGCGATCCCTAGCTCGTGGCCTTTGAGCCTTTCCTCAACTCCCTTAGGAGCTGGTGGTGAAGCTGTAGGTGCCGTCAACCAAGTCGCGCAAGAGGAAGCCGTTGGTCCACTGATTCACGCCGGTGCCGTTCGAGTCGCTGTTCGCGGCGCGATCCGTCCAGACGTAATTACCGGTAACCGAGCTTTCCTGCGTGTTTGCGATGAGGTCAACGTCCGCCGGAGCGAGGTTGATCGACATCGAGGACGCGTTGCCGAAGCTGCCCGTCGAGGCCTTCAGGATGAAGGTCTTGGAGCCGCCCGCCGGGATCTGGACGACGTTGGTCGTCGAGACCTTCATGAGGCCGGTGCCGTACGTCGGGTTCACCGCGCTGCCGTTGAGGGCAATCGACGGGTTCGCCGAGTCGTAGAGGTAGAAGTCCTTCAGGTTCGCGTTGCTGCCGCTGGTCGCGACGTTGAACGCAAACTGGTTGAAGTCAACCGCCCCTGCCGGATCAGCCGAGACCGTGAACTGGTAGAGCACGGTCGAGGTGTTCGGCGCTGCCGTCTGGCTGCTGCTCTGGCCTGCGAAGGTCGGAACCGACTTGCGCAGAACCAAGAAGCCGTAGCCCGCCTGCGCCGAGCTCAGGTCGGAGCCCATGCCGAGCGTGTTCGACACGGCGCCGCCAACCGGCTGGATCTGGACGTTCGTGCCGTCCGTGTTCACCAGCGAGAAGGCGATCTTGGAGCCCGAGATCGAGCCCGGCGGAACGATCGTCGGCGTGGAGACCCAGACCGTAAGATCGGCCGAATTGCCCGCCGGGACGTACATCGTCAGGTTCGAGAAGAGCGCCTTGCCGCCCGAGCCGATCGCGGCCGTAGCCGTCTGCGTGGCGCCGCTCTGATCCTTGTACTGGATCGTAACGGTGTTCACCGCAGAGGAGGTCGCGGTCGTGAGCTCAAGCTTCTTCACATTGTAGCTTGCGGTGTTCGCCGAGAAGGTGTAGTCCGCAACCTCGAGGTTGCTGGCACCCGCCACGACGTTCGCCGCGACCGGGTTGCCCGCGCCTATCGAGACCGAGAACGTGCCCGTACCGACCGTAATGGTCTGGAGGGTCACGTCAGAGCCGCCGATGTTCGTCGACTGGCCGTTCTGGTCGGTCGCGTTCGTCGCCGCATTGCTGACCGAGAGCTGAATCGTGTCGTTGTTCGACGTTCCCGAAGGAATGTCGGCGTAGACGTCGATCGTCTTGGTCTGCGAGGAGCCGAGCGTGAAGTTCGTCGAGTACGTCACGACGTTGCCGCTTGCCGGCGTACCGGGCGAGGTCTGCGTCGTGCCGAGCTGCGCGCCCGTGGACTCATCGACGAGCTTCAAGTTCTGCAGCGTCGAGGTGCCCGTGCCGCCGAGCTTGATGCCGATCGAGTTCACGTTGAGCGAGCCCGTCGAGCCGGCCTGGAGCACGAAGGAGCCGATCTTCGCGGCGTTTGTACCCGCGACAACCGCCTGGTCGCCGTAACCGGTAGCCTTCGTCGCCGTGAGGGTAGAGCTCGTCACGCTGAGATCGTTGCCGGAGATATCATTCGCTGGAACGCTGGTCGAGGTGAGCGAGGATTGGCCCTGAGCGTTCGAGCTGCCCTGCTTGAGGGTGATCTTGATGCTGTTGCCGTTGGCGACCGAGGTGGTCGCGGTCTGCGCATCAGCGTAGATCGAAATCACCGAGGTCTGGCCTGCCGGGAGGATCAACGAAGAACCGAGGGAGAAGTCGGCAATGGTGCCGCACTCCGGGAGGTTCTTGGTCGAGCCGACCTGCACGCCGTTGAAGTAGATCTTGCCGTTCTGGAGGCCCTCACCCGTGCCCGCGCCCGATCCGGAGACCGTCGCGCAGACATAGAGATCCTGGACCTTCGTGTTCTCGCCTGCGGCGAGCATGTCGAAGGTCGCGAGGTTCTGGCTCGTCGCGCCGACCGCGACGTCGTTGGTCGCGGAGTTCGGATCAAGGGTCACCGAGACGCCGGAAGTACCGACCGACTGAACGGTGATCGGGGAAGCCGAGACCGCCGAGAAGTTGGTCGAGTTGACCTCCGGAGTGACCGGCTGGTTCAACTGGCTGTCCACGAACATCGCGTCAGACGAGTACTGGAGCGAGAGCTGGATGGTGCGGGAAGAACCGCCGACGATGTCGCCCGCGACGCGGATGACATGGCTGCCGGTGTTGAGCTCGAGCGAGCTCGCCGAGAGGTCGAAGGTGACCGAGCGATCCGCCGCGAGCGTCGGGACGGCGGTGCCGACCTGGGTGCCGTCAACGTAGAGGGTCAGGTTCTGCACGCTCGTCGAGTCGATCGAACCGAGGTTCGTGAACTTCATCGAGCGGAGCCAGACCGGGTTCTGCGAGATGGAGACCGTGTTCTGCCAGAGGGTGTAGCCCGTCTGGGGAGAGATGGTCGTCGCGCCCGAAGGAAGGGTGCTGCCGGTCCAGACGCTACCGTTATAGGTATCGCCGGAGGCGAAGTTAACCACCGCGAGAGTCGCCGCCGAGATCGTCTGATAGCCCGAGTTGATCGGGAAGACGTCAGACGAGTCGAGGGTGCCCGTCGAAGCGACCGAGACCAAGGAAGCGCCGATCTGCTGGCCCGAGGTACCCGTCGCGATGTCCGCGCGAACCGAGACCGTGTAGGTCTGGCCCGGGAGCACCGTGAAGAGGCCCGCCGCATTGTTGAACGAGAACTGCGAGCTGGAGACTCCAGCCGAGTCCGTAATGCGGTTTACGCCGTTATACAGATAGACGTTGTTGATGGTCGCGTCGTTGGAGACGCCGATGCGGTTGAAGGTGAGGCCCGTGACCGTGATCGAGGAGCCGGTCGGGTTCGAGAAGACGAAGTCTCCGAGATCGCCGATGCCCTGACCCTGGACGAGGACCGTACCGTTCGGGGAGGTCGGGGAGAGCATGACCTTAAGGCCGTTGCCCGTCACCGTGCCGCCGCCCGTGGAGCCGCCGCCCGTCGTCGTGCCGCCACCGAGATTCCAGTGGGACTGCGAGATAGGGCCGAAGTAGCCGGCCGCCGGCGAGATGCCGTTAGCCTTCTGCCACGCCGCGACTGCCGCCGTGGTCTGCGCTCCGAAGTAGCCCGTAGCGCCCGCCGGGATGGAATACCCCGCGGCGATAAGAGCCTGCTGGAGGCAGGTCACGTCGCTGCCCGACACGCCGTTCGTAAGATCGCGCGTGAAGGTGCAGGAGCCGGAGGTGGTGGTGCCGCCGCCGGTCGTGACCGTGCCGCCCGTAAGCGAGGCCTCGACGTTCGCGATGGTGGTCGCATCAGCGCCGAAGGACTGCAAGAGCGAGACGATCGCGGAGACCTGCGCCTGCGTGAGAGCCGCCGCGTCCGCCACCTGGGCGAACGTGAGCGCGCTCGCCGCAACGGCGAGACCGGCCGCAACCGCCGCGACTTTCGCCATCGCTTTGGTAGTTACCGTTTTAGACATAACAATTTGATAAGGGTTTTAATGAGCCCGTGAATAATCAAGGGTTGTCCGCACGACGCACTTTCACACTACCCCACAGGAAGCGGTATCGACCTGCCTCCCATGGGTTAGCTGGTAAGAGTTAGTACGCACTGCGGCATAGCCGCTATTCGCTATGTCAAGGACCCGCCCGACGGAAACGGTGTTCCGCGAGGGCTCGGCATACTATAGCGCATGCAAGGCCCCGGCGGCGCTTTCCGTGTGGATAAACACTAGCAAATCAGGGCAGGTAATACAATGTCCAGCGCCGCTCCCCCTCCCGAGCTACGACCCCCTCCCCGATCAGGCTCGCAAGCTCCCGCTGGATCGTCTTCTCCGAGACGCCCCGCACCACCGTGGAGATATCCTTCATATAAACGCGGCCGCGCTCTCGTATAACGGACAATATCGCCTCGCGGCGGCCGGAGTCCTTTGGACTGTCCTTTATATGTCCTTTAGATGGCGGCGGAGCGGCCGGGCGCTTGGGTGCCGTAGGGAGCGTTGCGCGGCCGCCGCCCGCGGCGCGGCGCGCGAGGCTTGCCAGAGAGGTCGGCTCTTCGAGGGTAAGGCGCGGCGGCTCGTAGCCGGCCACCTCGCCGAGGAGGAGCTGCGCCTCGCGGGCGATAAGCTCGGCGTTCATGCTCGAGAGCGCGCCGCCGGCCCGAGCGATGGCGAGGACGCTCGAGAGCGCGAGCAGTTCGCGCGCAAGCGCCTCGCGCGCGGGAGCGCCCGAGAGTATCGCGGCGTCCACGAGCGCGACCGCGACGCTCTCGGCGCGCGCGCGCAGCGCGGGCGAGGCGGCGAGCCCGGGCGCGACCAGGTGGATCGCCTTGGCGAGGCGCTCTGCCTTCTTGTAGATGTAAATTCGCTGGATGTCCTTATCAAATACGTTGGAGAATATGACTTTTTCAAGGACAAAATCATCAGGATGCCCTCTCCCGGCAACCGAGAGCGTACGGCTCTCCTGTCCTTGATTATCCGCCATATAAGACAAGTATAGGCCCTGCCCGAGCCGCGTCAAATCCGCCGCGCGTGCCCCGGAAAAGAGCGTATGCACACGCTGGGCGCGCGAGCGCGCTCTGCTACAATGGTGAAGCAATGAAGCGCGCGAAGCGGCGGAGCAAGGCGGAGAACGTCGAGGAATACGACGCGCTCATCCGCTGGGGCTCGGCGATAGCGCTTGTCGCGTGCGCCGCCCTCTTCACCCTCGCGATCGTGGGCGACGCGGGCCCCGCGGGCCGCGCCGTCTTCACCGCCGCCTACGGGCTCGTGGGCGTCGGCGCTTTCCTGCTCCCCGTCGCGCTCTTTTTGGTCGGGCTGTACGCGGGCTTCGGCCGGCCCGCGCTCGCGCCGCTCGCGCTCTCGGGAGTCGCGCTCATGCTCGCGGCGGTCTTGGCCTTCGCCGGACTCTTCCCGGGCGCCTCCTTTGGCGGAATGGCCGGCTCCTGGGGCGGGGCGGCGCTGGGCGCCTTCTTCGGCTTTTGGGGGGCGCTGGTACTGCTCGCCGCCCTCCTCGCGATCGGCGCCGCGCTCGTCTTCGACATCGAGGCTATCGGGGCCGCGCTCGCCGAGCTCTTCTCCGCCCTGCTCGCGCGGGCCCGCGAGCGCGGAAGCCATGAGGGAGCGGAGGAGCTCGAGGCGGTGGGCGTGCCGCTGCCTCCCGAGCCGGAAGAGGAGTTCGAAGAGGCGGCGGAAGAGGAGCCGGAGCCGGAGCGCGAGCCGGAGGTCCGGATGTTCGGCGAGCGCGCCGGCAAAAACGCCGCGCCCGGCATCCCCGACATCGACGCGGAGTATGAGCCGCCGCCGCTCTCGCTCCTCGGCGAGGACCGCGGCAAGCCGGGGGTCGGCGACATCAAGGCCAACGCGAACCTAATCAAGCGCACCTTCCAGAACTTCGGCATCAACGTCGAGATGGACGAGGTCTCGGTGGGTCCCACCGTCACCCGCTACGCGGTCAAGCCGGCCGAGGGCGTCCGTCTCTCCAAGATCGTCTCGCTGGCGAGCAATCTAGAACTCGCGCTCGCCGCGCACCCGGTACGCATCGAGGCGCCGATCCCGGGCAAGTCGCTGGTCGGCATCGAGGTCCCCAACACCACCAAGGCGATGGTCGGCCTCGGCGGCCTGCTCGCGGCCGCCGAGTGGAGCGGCTCGGACAAGCCGCTCCTCGCCGCGCTCGGCCGCGACATCACCGGCGTCCCCCACTATGTGAACCTCGCCAAGGCTCCGCACGCGCTCGTGGCGGGCGCGACCGGCTCGGGCAAATCAGTCGCCATCCACGCGCTCATCACCTCCCTGCTCTATCGCGGGGGGCCCAACCAGCTGCGCTTCATCTTGATCGACCCGAAGCGCGTCGAGCTGACCCTCTACAACGGCATCCCCCATCTCCTCACGCCGGTCATCACCGACCCCAGGAAGGCCATCCTCGCCCTCAAGTGGGCGGCCAAGGAGATGGAGCGCCGCTACAATATTCTCGAGGCCGAAGCGGTGCGCGACATCGACTCCTACCACAAGTCGGTCTACGAGCCCGCCAAGAAGAAAGGCGCAGAGGAACTGCCGGAGTCCATGCCCTTCATCGTCATCGTCATCGACGAGCTCGCGGATATCATGCAGAGCTACCCGCGCGAGCTCGAGGCAGGCGTGGTGCGCCTCGCGCAGATGAGCCGCGCGGTGGGCATCCACCTGGTGCTCTCGACCCAGCGGCCCTCGGTCAACGTGATTACCGGCCTCATCAAGGCCAACGTCCCGACCCGGCTCGCCCTCCAGGTTGCCTCGCAGATCGACTCGCGCACGATCCTCGACCAGGGCGGCGCGGAGACCCTGCTTGGCGCGGGCGACATGCTCTATCTCTCCGCCGACATGCAAAAGCCGGTGCGCATCCAGACCGCCTTCATCTCCGAGAGCGAGGTGAAGAAAGTCTCTTCCTATATAAAGAGTCACAATGCGGGCGATTTGAACTCGATTGACATGGGGGGCAACGGGATCGTGCATACGGACGCGGCCGACGCGATCGGCATCGCAGGCGGCTCCTTCGGCGAGGAGGAGGATATCGACGACGATCTCTACGAGGCGGCCAAGGCCGCCGTCGAGGAGGCCGGCCGCGCCTCGACGAGCTATCTCCAGCGCAAGCTCAAGATCGGCTATAGCCGCGCCGCCCGGCTCATGGACGTCCTCGAGGCCAAGGGCGTCATCGGCCCGCAGGACGGCTCCAAGCCGCGCGAGGTCTTGAGCCGGGCCGGCGCTGCGGCGCCCGAGGAGGCCGCGCCGGACGCCGATGCCTTCTAACCGGCTCGTGGTCCTGGGCGTGCTCCTCTTGGTCGCGGTCTACGGCCTCGTCGAGGCCTACCCGCTCCTCGCCGGCCCCGCGATCGAGCTTTCCGCGCCGCGCTCGGGCGAGGCGACCTCGGATCCGGTCACGGTCGCGGGCCGCGTCTCCCGCGCGGCCGCGCTCACGCTCGACGGCGCGCCCCTGATCCCGGAGGAAGACGGCAGCTTCGTCAAGCTGCTCGCCTTCCCCGCGGGAAGCTCTATACTTACCCTGTCGGCGCGCGATCGGTTCGGCCGTTCGATCACCCTTACTCGCACGATCGTCGTCGAATAATGTTATCTATGGCATTCAAGAAACCCGCGAAAGAAAAAATTTTGAAGACGGTCGGCGCCTCGAGTGCGGACAAGAGCGAGAAGCAGAAGTCGATCGACCAGGCGCTCAAGGAGATCCGCACCAAGTTCGGCGAGGAGGCGATCACCACCTACGGCGCGGGCAAGGTGGAGAAAATACCCGCTATCTCCACCGGCTCCATAGGCCTCGACGCCGCGCTCGGCATCGGCGGAGTGCCGCGCGGGCGCATCATCGAGATCTTCGGCCCGGAGTCCTCCGGCAAGACCACGCTCGCGCTCCATATCATCGCGGAGGCGCAGAAGCACGGCGGCATCGCGGCCTTCGTGGACGCCGAGCACGCGCTCGACCCGGAGTACGCGCGGCGTATCGGCGTGAAGCTCCCCGAGCTGCTCATCTCCCAGCCGGATACCGGCGAGCAGGCGCTCGACATCGTCGAATCGCTGGTCAGGAGCGGCAACGTGGACGTGGTCGTGGTGGACTCGGTGGCGGCGCTTACCCCCAAGGACGAGATCGAGGGCGAGATGGGCCAGCAGCACGTCGGCAAGCAGGCGCGCCTCATGAGCCAGGCACTGCGCAAATTGACCGCGATCGTCGCGAGAAGCAAGACCATCGTCATCTTTATCAATCAGATCCGCATGCAGATCGGCGTCATGTTCGGCAACCCCGAGACGACGCCCGGCGGCAAAGCGCTCAAGTTCTACACCTCCGTGCGCCTCGACATCCGCCGCATCGCGAGCATCAAGAAGGGCGAGGAGGTGGTCGGCGGCAGGACGCGCGTGAAGGTGGTCAAGAACAAGGTCGCCGCGCCCTTCAAAACCACCGAGTTCGACGTCATCTACGGCGAGGGCATCAACCGCGAGGGCGAGCTGATCGCTCTGGGCGAGAAGTTCGGCCTCGTGGAGAAATCCGGAGCAACCTACAAGTTCAACGGCGAGAAGCTCGCGGTCGGCTACGACGCGACCCGCACCTACCTGCGCGACACCAAGCAAGTCGCGAACGAACTCCTCAAACAGATCAAAGCGAAGCTCGCCGAGGCGTAAGCGTCGTCGAGAGGAAGCGCGCGAGCTCGCGCGCGAGGAAGAGGAAGGAGCCGAGCGCGACGAGGCAGAGCGCCTGCACCACGAAGCGGGTGTGCTCGAAGGCGTAGAGGAGATAGAACGCATGGCCGGCGAAGCCCGAGGGGCCGTTGGCGAATACCATCGCGACCCAGACCTCCCTGCCGAGGCCATAGAGCGCGAGAAGCGCGAGGGCGATCGCGAAGACGCCGCCCGAGATGAGGATGCGCAGGAGCGCGATGCGGCGCACGCGGCGCATCACTTGCTTCTCGATGCCGCTCGTTTCAGTCATGATGCTGTTCATCATACGCTTCTTTGAACATTTTCTTGGCGCGATGCACGCGCGTCTTCACCGCCGAGACCGAGAGGTCCTCGGAAGCGGCGATTTCCTCCTGGCTCTTGCCCTCGATGAACTGGAGCCGCAGGATCTTCGCGGCGGTCTCGGGGAGCTTGGCGAGCGCGGCGATGACCTCGTCGCGGATCGTGAGGTCCTCGAGGAACTCGGCGCGCGCGTCCGGCAGCGTCTCGTAGTGCTCGGGCTCGAGCTCCGCGCGCCTGCCCGCCTCGCTCATTCGCGCGCGGTAGCGGGTGTAGGCGACGCGATTGAGGATCGTGTAGGCCCAGCTCGCGAAGGAAGCGCCCGCCTGCGGCGCGTATTTGTCGGCATAGAGATACATCTTGGTGAAGGCGTCCTGCACCGCCTCCTCCGCGTCCTCGGGGCTGCGCAGGATGCTGCGGGCGCGGCGCAAGAGAGGCGCCTCGTAGCGGCGCACGAGGTGGGCGAAGAGCTCCGGCTCGCGGCGCACGCGCGCGAGTATCTGCGCGTCCGAGAGCGCGGCGGTATCGTCGTGGGTTGAAAATGCCATCGCATCTGCTAGCATACGCGCAGTCGCCCGCGAGGGCTACTTTTTATAACCTTGGCTGCAGTTGCGGGGTTTCCCCGACACCTGAAACCTCTTATCTGATCTGTTCACTATGGCCGTATTGTCTTACAACGAGATCCTCCCCAAAAGCGTGATCGAGTATAACGGCGAGCCCTACGAGGTGCTCTCCTCGCACATCTTCCGCATGCAGATGAGGAAGCCGGTCAATCAGACCAAGCTGCGGCACCTGGTCAGCGGCCGCGTGATCGAGATCTCCTTCCATCAGAACGAGACGGTCGAGGAGGCCGAGGTCGGCGAGATGGACGCGGTCTACCTCTACACCAACCGCGGGCAGAGCTGGTTTGCCGAGGAGGGAAAGCCTGCGAACCGCTTCTCCTTCCCCGAGGAGGCGGTGCATGAGAAAGTGCGGTGGCTCAAACAAAACTCCCCCGTCGAGGTGCGCACCTATGAGGAGAAGCCGATCACGGTGTCCATCCCCGTGAAGGTGGACCTCGAGGTCGCCGAAGCGCCCCCCTCGATCAAGGGCGACACCGCCACCGGCGGCAACAAGCAGGTCACGCTCGAGAGCGGAGCCTCGGTCAACGCCCCGCTCTTCATCAACACGGGCGACGTCATCCGGATCAATACCGACACGGGCGAGTACGTCGAACGCGTACGCAAGGCGTAGGCGCCGGAGCCGCCCGGCACCCTCCTTGCGGCGCCCGCGCCGGGCATGGAAAAAGCGGGGCGCGCGAGCGCCCCGCTTTTTATCAGTATCCGGCGCCCGCGAACTCGCGCGCGCCGCCCGGCAGCTCTTGGAGCTCGAGCAGGATAAACTGGCGCGGCTCTTTGGCCGCGGGCTGCTCGAGCCAGAGATACGCGAACTCCCCCTCCGGGGCGATCTCCATCTCGCTGCCGAGCGTGCAGGCGCCTGCGGGCGAGACGATGAGGAAACGCATGCGCTTCGGCGCGTCGGCGGGCAGCGGGCCCGTCTGGGCCGCCGCTCCCGGCTCGGTGAAATTGCCGCTGACAAGCGCCGCCGCGCCGAGACCAAGGCCCAGACACGAGGCCGCCCGCCCGGCCATCGCAGCCTCGCTCAGGGGCGCGGCGGCATCCGCCTGCGCGCTCCCGAGCGCGAGCGCGAGCGCGGCGATAAAGGCGTTCATGAGGCACCTCCTCTCTTCCGCCGGCACGATACTACGCCCGAGAATAAACGCAAACGGCGCCCGCATCGCGGGCGCCGCAGGCCGGGAGTTGCTCAGGCCTGGACGAAGGGCAGGAGCGCCATGTAGCGCGCGCGCTTTATCGCCTGCGCGATCTCGCGCTGCTTGGCGGCGGGCACGCCGGTCCGGCGCTTGGAGAGCATCTTGGCGTGCGCATTGGTGAACTGCTTGAGATAGTCGACGTCCTTGTAGTCGACGAACTTCTTGATCTCGATCTCTTCGCGCTCGGCTTGGTGCGCCATATGAGTAGTGGTTAGTGGTAAGTCGCGCGTCTTAAAAAGGGATATCCTCCGGATTGATCTCTTCGTCCGGATACTTTATCGCCTCGTCGTCTCGAGCGGGCGCCGCCTGCGAACCCTCCTCGCCGCGGCTCGGAGAGCCCGAGCCGCGCGAAGAGCCGCCGTCCGCCCCGAACTGGAAATTCTCGATGACGATCTCGGTGCGGTACTGCTTCTTCCCGTCCTCCTTGCCCTCCCAGCTGCGGGTCTGGATGCGGCCCTCGACGAAAATCGGGCGGCCTTTCTTCATATACTGGCCGATGAGCTCGGCGGTGCGGCCGAAGGCGACGATGTTGTGGAACTCGGTGGCCTCCTGCTTGGCGCCGTTCTTGTCCTTGTAGGTGCGGTTGGTCGCGATGCCGAAGGAGGCGACCTGGCCGCCCGAGGGGAGCGCCCGCAGCTCCGGGTCGCGGGTGAGATTGCCGTAGAGGAATGCTTTGTTGAGGTACATATCAGGCGGCGACCTCCTCGAGGGCGGCGTCGAGTTCGGCCTCGGATACGCCCTCCTCGGCGCCGGAGGGGGCGGGAGCGCGCATCGAGAGCGCCTTCATCTCCGCGGCGTGGCGGGCGGCCTCTTTGTCGGTAAGGATGTCGAGGGAGCGGATGATCCGCGCGTCGGCCTTGGCGGCATCGGCGACCCGCGCGTGCTTGCTCGCGTCGCACTCATACGCGATCCAGCAGAAGTATGCGGTGTCGAAGTCGCGGCGGCCGGCGGGCTCCTGCCGGGAGATCGTGTAGGCGAGCTGGATCTGCTCGGGCTCGCCCTCGGCGACGACGGCGCCCACGCTCTCGATGACCTCCTTGATGGACTGATACGCCTTTTTCACCTCCTCGGCCGGGAGCTCGGGGTCCAGGTGGAAGCCGAGCTCGTAGACGCGCGGGCCGCTGCCCTCGTCGAGCATCTCGTCACTCTGCATTTCCGCCTCCTTTTTGGCCATAGTGGGGCCAATCTAGCACGGGATTTCCACCCCCGCAAGCGTAAGAAAAAGAGCCCGAATCGCTTCGGGCTCTCGCTTGTATATCCGCACTTCAGGCAGCAAGTTCCTCGAACCGGGCAGGAAGGCTCCATATCTGCTTGAGGATATTCTTCATGTTCGCCATATCCTCAGCCGAGCGGGTGTCCTTACTGCAACGCTCAAGGAACTTTTCAATGATCGGCACGCAGCCGCGACAGACCTCAAGAGCAATGCAGCCACCGCTGCCGCCTCCAAAACCGGGATCCATGAACTGATCTACACCGGTGTAGGTGCGCAGATGGTGCTCAATACGCCCGCCGTCGTGGACGAACATCGGGTATCCGCCGCCGCTTTTGACCTCAATTCTATGATATCGCAGCGCCGGCGGCGTCTGAAACCAAAACGCAACCTGGAGCATCGAGACGAGCGAGTTCAGGAGCGCTCTTTTCTTGATGAAGAGATCTCTCTTCGCCGCCTCTATGCGCCCGGCCAATTTCTTGGCTCTTGCGAGAACGGCTTTGCTTTCTTCTAAATCTATCGCCGAGAGCGCGGCCTCCATTTCCCCGATCTGCCGTTCCGCAGATTCCAGGGCCGCGAGTATCTTTTGCATTTCCACCTCCGTTGAGTGTTGGGTACAAAACCAATACTATTGTAGCACAAGCTCTGTATATTGTAAAGAGTCGCTTCAGTCGAGACCCCATGCCTTCTTGGGCAAGCCCGATTGCAGCATCATGCTCTTAAAAGTCCGCGGCTTGAATGCCCTGCTGCCGTGCTTGGCTACCTGCACCGTCCGGCGCTTTCCATCAACGATGCCTTCGTAGAAATAGTGGCTGCCTTCGATATGCACGAGACGGAAGCCATGCTTCTTAAGCACGGCCGCAACGTCGCTAAAGGACCAGTTGAACGCGCCACTGGGCATGGCTCAAATAGCGGCGACGCCGTAGTACTTGACCTGGTAGGGGGACGGGACCGGCTTTGATTCCTGGAGCATTTGCCAAAGCTGTTCATATTCATCGTCGGGCTTCTGGTTGAGCGGTTCGTGAGTATTGCTCCCTGCAACTTTCTTCTCGGCTTCGATGTATCCGCGGATCGCCTCTTGCAATTCAAACATGACGACATCGAAGTCGTCTCCTTCAACGACGATATTGAATTCGAGCGCGACGCCATACCACTCCTCTCCTTCCCGAAAGACGATGCACCGGACCGAACCTTTGGTGGGAGTATTCATGCCCAAACATCGTACCTTTTCACCGAGAAAACACAATGAAGCGCTCTAGTCGAGCTTGAAGAGCCGACGCGCGTTCGCGAGGAGCGCGGCGCGGGCCATCTCGGGGTCCTGCCCGCGGATTTCCGCGATCTTAGCGGCTACCTCCATGATCGCGAGCGGATCGTTGCGCTGCCCCCTGCGCGAGGCGGGCGCGACGAAGGGCGCGTCGGTCTCCGCCAGGAGCATCTCGAGCGGCGCCGCCTTGATGACGGCGTCGTAGTCGCGGGCAAAGGTGACGACTGCGGTGAAGGAAGTGGTGAAGCCGAGCGCATGCAGGGCGCGCATCTCCTCTGCTCCGCCGACGAAAAAATGGATATCGCCGCGAAGGTTCGGATGTTTCTCCCTGGCCTCGGCGAGGAGGGCGATTAGATCGAGATAGGCGTCCTGCGTCCCCTTGCTCGGGCGGGAGTGGATGATAAGCGGGAGATCAAGCTCGGCCGCGAGCTCGAGGTGGTCGTTCAAAACGTTCTTCTGCTTGCGTTTGGCTTTCTCGCCCGTGTCCTCGGGGCGGTAGTAGTCGAGGCCGCACTCCCCTATCGCGACCGCCTTCGGGCTCTTCGCGAGCTCGCGATACGGCTCGGGCGCAAACCATTCGTTGGGCTCTTCGTTGGGGTGGAGGCCGATCGCGGCCCAGAGATTGTCGTGTTTTTCGGCAAGCTCGACCGCCTTCTTGGAGCTCTCGAGGTCGCAGCCCACCACGACTCCGCCCACGCCCCGCTCCTCCATCTGCGCGATCACCGCATCCCGATCCGCGTCATACCAGTCGAATTGGATATGGCAGTGCGCGTCGAGATATCGAAGCCCGCTCATATCCGGGGGAAGAGGTTCTCGGGCTTTTTGTTGGTGCGGATGGCGGCGGCGATGGCGGCGGCGGTGCGCGGCAGCGCGGGCGCGAGGTGCGCCGCGACCGAAGCGAGGCGCCGCACGAGTTCCTCGATGTCCTTGCGCGCCTCTTCGCGCTCGACCGCGTCGCCGCTCTTGATCTTCTTGTAGGGCGCGTTCCTGGTCATGAAGCGGTCGGCCTCGGCGATTCCTTCGAAGACGGCGTCCATCGCCTCGTTGAAGCGATACGCCTCGACCTTCTCGAAGAACTCGGGCGCGATGCGCTCGTCCGCGTCTCTAAGCTCGGCCGGGTGCGGCAGGTGCGCCTCGGCAAGCGTCATCACGCGCGCGACCAGGTTGCCGAGCCCGTTCACCAGGTTCGCGGTGTACTGCTCGTGGATGTACTCGAGCGTGAGGTCGGTATCCTCAAAGGGGTTGGCGTGCCGCAGGAGCACGTAGCGCAGCGCCTCGGCGCCGTAGCGGTCGACCAGCGCCATCGGGTCGATGACGTTGCCGAGCGTCTTGCTCATCTTCTGGCCGCCGGAGACGAGATTGCCGTGGATGAATACGCGCCGCGAGTGCGGCAGGCCCGCCGAGAAGAGCATCGCCTGCCACATCGCGGATTGCTGGCGGAGGTTGTCCTTGCCGGCGAGCTGCTCGACCGGCCACCACTTCCCGAACTTTTCCGCGTCTGCCGGCCAGCCAATCGCGGAGATATAGGAGACGAGCGCGTCGAACCAGACGTACATCACGTGCGCATCGTCGCCGGGGACCGGCACGCCCCAGGCGAGGCGCTCCTTCTTGCGCGAAATGGAGAAGTCCTTGAGCCCCGCCGCGACGAAGCTCTTGATCTCCTTGAGCCGCTCGGGCGGAAGGATGAACGCCCGATCCTCATACACCGCGAGGAGCTTCTCCTGGTATTTAGAAAAACGGAAGTAGTAATTCTCCTCTTCTCGGATCTCGATCTCAAGCGTGGGGTGGATCGGGCAGCGGCCCTCGACGAGCTCGCTCTCCGTCTTCTCGAGCTCGCAGCCGATGCAATACTTGACCTCATACTCGGCGAGATAGATGTCGCCCGCCTCGCTGCAGCGCCTCCAGAACTCTTGCGCGGCTTTCAGGTGCGCCGGGTCGGTGGTGCGCAGGAAGGCGTCGTAGGAGATATCGAGCCGGTCGGCGAAAGCTTTGAAACGTCCCGCGTAATCGTCCGCATACTCCTGCGGGCTCTTCCCTTCCTCCTCGGCCTTCTTGGCGATCTTGGCGCCGTGCTCGTCGGTGCCGATGGTGAGGAACACTTCTTCCCCTTTCGCCTTCCGCGCCCGCGCAAGGAAGTCGGCCTCGACGAACTCAAGCGCGTGCCCGAGATGCGGGTTCGCGTTCACATACGGCAGCGTGGTGGTTAGGTAGCGCGCCATTGCCTGCTTACGCCGCGCGCTCGGCCAGGCGGTGCTTGCGCCGCTCGAAGTCGGAGAGGAACTCGAGCGCGACCGCCGCCACCGGCACCGAGAGGAGGACGCCGAGGAAGCCGGCCAGGGAGCCGCCCGCGATAAGCGCGACGATGACCAAGAGGGGCGGCAGCCCGACCACCTTCTTGACGATGAGCGGATAGATGAGGTTGGTCTCGAACTGGTTGACCACGATATAGAGGCCCACGACCACGAGCGCGAGCGCGATGCCCCCCGAGGAGAAGGCAACCACCGCGGCCGCGAGCCCGGCCATGAGCGAGCCGAAGATGGGGATGATCTCGGCGAGCGCGGTGAAGACGGCCAACAGAAGCGCGAAGGGGATGCCCATGATGAGGAGCCCGAGATAGACAAGAATGCCGACGATGACCGAGAGCAGGATCTGGCCCTGCATCCAGAGGCCGATCTTCTTCTGCGCCCTCTTCCAGAGGTCTGCGGCGTAGTCCTCGTGGCGCGCGGGCGCTACGAGACGGAGGAAATCCTCGACGCCGGTCTCCTGGAGAGCGAAGTAGAAGGAGAGCACGATCACCAGAAGGAGCGAGAATATGCCGCCGAAGAAGGTGGCGAAGAGCTGGATCACGCCGCTGCCGCTCTCGGAGAAGGCGTTCTGCAACGAGAGCAGGGTCTGGAGTATCGACTGCGCCTGGTTGGCGCTGCCGAGGAGGTCGGTCGCCTGCGCGATGCCGGAGAAGGAGCTCGGCACGGAGAGCGTGTCGAGATATTGCGGCACCGAGGCGAGGAACTGCGCCGCGTCCGCGATGATGGGCGGGAAGAAGAAATAAATCAGCACGAACACGGAGCCAAAGACGAGAAGATACATGAGCAAGACCGCGAGGAAGCGCGGGATCCGGTGGCGGGTGAAAAAGGCGACCCCCGGCTCGATCGCCGAGGCGATGACGATGGCGGTCAAGAGGAGAAGCGCCAGGTCGCGCAGGAGCCAGAGGACATAGGCCCCCAGGCACACCACGATGACGGTGATGACGGCCCCGGCCGGCACATGGACGCGGACATCCTTCTCCATTCCCCGCATGGTAGCACAATGGCTAGAGAAACGGCCCCGCCAGAGGGCGCTCAGGCGATAGCGGCCCGGATGCGCTTCGCGGCTTCCTCGATCGGGAGGCGCTCCTGTCCCCCGCTGTCACGGTGGCGGAGCGTGACGGTGTCCTTGAGCTCGGGATGTTCGCCGAGCGTGTCGAAGTCGATCGTGATGCAAAACGGAGTGCCGATCTCGTCCTGGCGGCGGTAGCGCTTGCCGATATTGCCGTTGTCGTCCCAGGCGACGTGCGGGATCTCCTTCTTCAAATCCGCATACACCTCGCGCGCCTTGGCGACGAGCTCGGGCTTGTTCTTCAAAAGCGGGGCGACCATCGCCTTCACCGGCGCAATGCGCGGATGGAGCGCGAGGTACACGCGCTTCTCTCCCCCGACCTCATCCTCACGGTACGCGTCGAGAAGCACAAAGAGAAACGCGCGGTCCACGCCGCCCGAGCACTCGATGTCCCAGGGCGTAACGCGCGTACCGTCGTCGAGAACGACCGAGAGGTCTTGCCCGGAATATTCGCTGTGGCGGCGCAAATCCCAGTCGCCGCGGTGGTGGATGCCCCACGCCTCCTTCCAACCCATCGGGCTCTCGTACTCGATGTCCCAGGCGTCTTTGGCATAGTGCGCGCGCTCGTCCTCCGCATGCTGACGCAGCCGCAGATGCTCTTTGCGAATACCGAGTCCCTCATACCAGGTGAGGGCGAACTCCTTCCAGTACTCGAATTGCTTCTTCCCTTCCGCCTCGTCCGGGCTGATGTAGTACTGCAGCTCCATCTGCTCAAACTCGCGCTGCCGGAAGAGGAAGTCGCGCGGCGCGATCTCGTTGCGAAAGGCCTTGCCCACCTGCGCGATACCGAAAGGCAGCTTCGGGTGCATGGAGTCGACGATATTTTTGAAATTGACGTGCACCCCCTGCGTGATCTCGCCGCGCAAATACGCGAGCGTTTGCGCGGACTCCTGCGACGCCGCACCGAGGCGCGTCTTCACCAAGAGATTGAAGGCGGCGGGCTCAGACCACACTACGTGCTCCTTTTTGTGGGTCGCCTCGTGCGCGGCAACCGCCTCGGGCTGGTCAGCGCGGACGCGCGCCTTGCAAAGGCTGCACTCGACCATCGGGTCGGAGAAAGACTCGGTATGGCCCGAAGCCTCCCAGACACGCTCAGGCATGAGGATAGCCGCGCTCATGCCGTAGACATCCTCGCGCTCGAGCACAAATTTCTGCCAGAAATACTGCTTGATATTGAAACGCAGATCAGTGCCCAGGGGGCCGTAGTCGTAGATGCCGGCGAGGCCGCCGTAGATCTCCGAGCCCGGGAAGATAAACCCGCGGCGCTTCGCGAGCGAGACGATCTTCTCCATTGAGGCGTCGGCCATAGGGAGGAGATTACTACCAAGCGAGCCGAGCGACAACGTATGTCCGCATATGTTGTCCGAGGCAAGCGCAGGGAGAAAGCTCGTCCGCGAGCTTATTGCACGTCCGCCTGCTCCAGGGTGGCGCCCGGGTCGGCGGTCTCGGTCGTGGCGGGATCGGCCTGCGCCGAGATAGGCACTTGCGCATAGCGGTCGAAGCCGGTGAAGCTCGCCGCCGAGGTCAAGGGCGGCGCGGAGCCCGCCTGCGAGGTCGAGGGCGTGAAGGAGAGCTGGAAGGCCGCGGCCGCGGTGCCGCCGCTCGCGAGATCGCCGGGCTTCCAGGTCACGGTGTGCGCCGCGTCGTCGTAGGAGAGGCCGGCTCCGGAGGTCTGCCCCGTGTAGCTCACATAGCTCGGCAGCGTGGCGACCACCTGCGGGTTGGCGATGTCGTTGCCCGGATTGGTGAGCTGCCAGAGGACCGTGTAGGTGGTCGCGGCGCCCGGGGCGGGCGGCAGCGGGCCGCTGTTGGGGATGGGGCCCGAGGCATGGAGCGTCTCGGTCACGAGGGAGACGGAGCCTGCGACGGCGGCGGTCTCCACCTGCGAGGCGGTCACCTGCTCGGGGAGGTTGTCCTGCCCGGCGCGCTCGCCGGAGATCGAGACGGTGAAGGTGACGCTCGGCGCGCGCGCGCCGCCGGCGGCCGCGGTGTCGAAGCTGAAGGAGCCGATGCCCGAGGCGCCCGGCGCGAGCGAGCCGAGCGAGGCGTCGGTCGAGGGACTGAAGACGATCGAGCCGCTCGAGGAGTCGTAGAAACCATTGCCGCTCGAGATGGAGCCCGGCGCCACCGCGCCCGAGAGCGCGACCGAGATCGTCGCGCCGGTGAGCGGCACGTCGAGCGTGTTTTTCCAGGTGAGGGTCGCGGTGTTATGCGCGCCGGGCGCGAGCGTGGGCGAGGCCGAGGTGTCGCCGTTGATCGAGAGCGCGGTGGCGAGGAAGGGCGCGGCGATTGCCGCAGTCGCGTCCTGGGTCATGTAGGTGATCTCCGGCGTCGGGTCCGAGGCGTTCTTGCCCGTCCCCACCATGAAATGGAAGGTGTCCTGGTCGCCCGCCTGCCCTGCGAGCGTGCCGGTGAACTGGACCGTGCGGGTGGCGCCCGGCGCGAGCGTGCCGAGCAGGAAGCTCGCGCCGCTCATCGTCGGCGAGGAGGACTGGAGCGTGAAGGTGAAAGGGAACTGCCCCGCGAGCACGACATCGTCGAGCTGCGTGGTCGCGTTGCTGCGCACCAGGAGCGTCGCGGTGAAGGGCTGCCCCGCGACCGCCTCGGGGGGCAGGTCGACCGAGAGAGAGAGCGGCGCGGAAGTCACCGAGAGCGGGTAGCTCGACTTCTTGACGAACGTTGCGTTGCTGCCCTGCGCCTCGTAGGAGAGCGAGAGCGGGATCGAGAGTGCGCTGCCCGAGGAGCCGAAGACGACCGCCTTGACCGAGCGCAGGACGGTCACGCCCGGCGCGAGCGTGCCGAGGTTCTCGACATACCGCGGGTACGACTGCGACTCGTCGCTCGCCGAGCGCGTCCCCGGCGGGAAGTCGACCTCCAGGGTGGCGTTCTCGAGCGGGACGACATTCTTGTTGGTGATGGCGAGCGAGAGCGGGACGGTATCTCCCGCAGCGATGGTAGTCGGGCCCTGGATGGCGACCGTAATATTGGCGGTGGAGACCGAGGTCGAGCCGGTGAAGAGCAGGAGCGCGGCCAGGCCGCCCGCGATGACGAAAAAGCCCGCCGCCCCGATAAGGAAGAGGAGCGCGAGCCGGACGTGCGGGTGCGCCTTGGGCGCGATACGCGCGGCCCAGGCATGCGGCAGATTCGCCGCGCCGCTCTCCTCGAGCGCGCGGCGCAGCTTGACCTCCACCGCGCGCGGAGAGTAGAGGCGCTCGCGCGCGTCCTCGAGCGCGCTCGAGTCGTCTTGCCCTTGAGGCGTCGGAGGGTCGCCCGGGTGGATCGGCATCGCCCTCCATTATAAACCCGATGCCTCGATGCCGCGATTGATGCGGGAGATGTAGGAGGCGCGGCCGGAGGCCGCGCGCTCGAGATCCGCGGGCAGCTCCCCCGCGTCGAGTCCGAGCGCGGCGAGGAGCGCGAGCGCGGCGCGTATCTCCGCGGCATCCGCGTCCTCTTCCGCGGCGAGCGCGGCGAGGAAGGCTGCGAGCGCGTCAAAGAGCCGCTCGTCAGCAACCTCGCCCGAGATGAGCCGGAGCGAGAGCGCGGCGAGCCGCCCTGCGCGTTCGCGCTCGCGCGCCGGGATCCGCCCGAACCAGGGCTCGACGAGCGCGGCGCCCGCGAGCCGCCAGCCTTCGGCTCCGCGCACGAGGATCACTTCGCTCTCGGCGAGAGTGGCGAGCGCGGGGGCGAGCTTGGCGCCGCTTTTCCGGAGCCCCTGCGCCCGCGCGCGCACGAGCCCGAGCTCGCGCGTGAGCAAAGCGAGCGAAGCGTTCGCCTCCCCCGCGGGGCTCCTCCCGAGCACGATCGCCCGCGTGGCGTACTTATGCCGCATCCTTCAATCCTATCAGGACGGGTCGCGTTCGAGGTTGAAGGTGACGGGGCCGGTCGAGAGCTCGGCGGAATACTTGCCGCCTTCGCGGCGAACCGCGCGCGCGGAATCTTTGATCGAGAGCCCTTCCGCTTTGCGCGCCTCGGCGACCGCGCGCGCGAAGGCACGCTCGTCGCCCTCGGCGATAAGCTCGGGCGTGAGCGCGGTGTCGAGGGCAAGCGCCGAGGCACCCGTCGCGACCTTCTTCACGTTCACCTCCTCGGCGAGAATCGCTGCGAGTTCCGGCGAGAGCGCGTCCGGCACCTTAAGCGAAGCGAGCGGCTGGCGCACTTTGATATCCGCCTTCTGCCGCGCCTGGAGCGCCTCCGAGGCGAGCGCGCGGACGATCGCCATGTCCGCGATGAGCCCCGCCTCCTTGGCAGCTTTGCTCGAGAAGCCGATGCGCGCGAGGAAGCTCTGCTCGAGCGTGGGCCACGTCGCAAGATGCACGCTCACCGCCGCATCCTCTTCTTTCACGATCTGCCAGATGCGCTCGGCGAGGAATGGCGCGAAGGGTGCCAAGAGCCGCGCGGAAGTGTCGAGCGTATCGCGCAGGGTCGCGAGCGCCGCGGCGTCGCCCGCGCGAGCGCGGTCGCGGATGCGACGCACATACCACTGCGAAAGGTCCTCTCCCAAAGCGGCCACCGCGCGTGTCGCCGCGTAGAGGTCGTAGCGCTCCATCGCCGCGCTCGTAGTGCCGGCCGCTTCGTTGAGCCGCGCGCGCATCCAGCGGTCGAGCACCGCCTCCTCTCCGCTCGCCTCCGGCGCCGCATCCTTGAAGAGCTCGTAGAACTTCGCGCTATTCTCGAACCAGCCGAGAACCTTGACCGCCTCTTTGACCGTCTTCTCGTCGTAGTTCTTGCTGTCGCCCGGCTGATTGACGGAGTACATCCAGAAGCGGAGCGCATCCGCGCCCCACCGCTCTATCTCGGCGAAGGGCTCGACGACGTTCCCGCGCGACTT
Organism: Minisyncoccota bacterium; assembly: GCA_035547315.1. Lineage (GTDB taxonomy): Bacteria > Patescibacteriota > Minisyncoccia > Phycocordibacterales > Phycocordibacteraceae > C7867-001. Next base: position 22,420 of record DASZVH010000008.1, on the reverse strand, counting down.
GCTCATCTTCTGGCCGGCGGCATCAAGGAGGTGGCCGAGGCAGATAACGTTCCGGTAGGCGAGGCCGCGACCCATGAGCGTACCCACCGCAAGGAGCGTGTAGAACCAGCCGCGCGTCTGGTCGATCGCCTCGCTGATGAAATCGGCAGGGTACGGCGAGCCGCTCGCCTCCGGCATCGCGCCCGAGTCGAACCACACATCCATCACTTCGCTCACTCTGCGCAACTCCTGGCCCGAGTCGCCAAGCAGCACTACTTCATCTATATACGGTCGGTGCAAATCGAGCTCATAGTCCTCGTTGTGCGGCAGCGGGGCGAAGTCGAGCTCGCGCAGCTCGCCGCGTCGCGCATGCTTCGTATCGAGGATTTCTCGTGACGCCGCTTTATCTGCTCCGGAAATGACCGCCTCGAGCGTCTCGAGGCCCGCGCCGTGCGTAACCACGAGGATATTCTCTCTCTGCTGTTGCTTCTCGAGCTCATAGAGGAATGCGCCGAAGCGGTTCTTCACTTCCTGGTAGCTCGCGCCGCCGGGCACCGAATCCGTGTATGCGTGAGAACGGCGGAACGCGGTGAATTCTTCTATCGGCTTTCCATCGAGCTCGCCAAAATCAAACTCGCGCAGGCGCTCGTCATGCCGTATCGACTCCTTGGCGATCCCCAGCTCTTGAGCGACGACCTGCGCGGTTTCGCGGGCGCGCTCGAGAGGAGACGCGTAAATCTGTGAGATCCCCTTCCCGCGCAGTTTTTGTCCAGCGGCGCGCGCCTCGGCTTTCCCCTTCTCTGTAAGCGGGAAGGCCGCGTGCGGGTCGCAGCTCGCCAGGCCCCGGACATTGTGCTCCGCCTCGCCGTGCCGCATCACCCAATATTTATTGCCGGATTTCTTAGTGCGCTTTCTCAGCTCTTCGATAGAACCGATAACGAGCCGTTCGCTGCCATCTGCGCTCTGCCAGACCGGAAGTGGCGTGCCCCAGTAGCGCTCGCGACTAATCGCCCAGTCCTTGGCGCCCGCGAGCCATTCGCCCATGCGCCCCTCGCGGATGTGCTCCGGGACCCAATTCACCTTCTTATTTTCCGCGACGAGCTTCTCGCGCAGGTCCTGCATGCGGATATACCAGGAGTCGCGCGCGTAATAGATGAGCCTCGTCTTGCAGCGCCAGCAGAAGGGGTAGGTATGCGTATAGTTCTCTTTTGCAAAGAGGAGGCCGCGCGCCTGGAGGTCCCTCAGCACCTCGACATTGGTCTCCGGGTCAACGACCGACTTCCCCGCGAACGCTCCGGTGCCCGCGACGAACTGCCCCTGCTGATTCACGAGGTGCACCTTGGGCAAGCCGATCTTGGTGCCCAGATCGAAGTCGTCCTGGCCGTACATTACCGCGGTGTGCACGATGCCGGTACCCTCCTCGGTCGTTACGAAATCCGCCGCATAGACTTTGTAGGCGTTCTCGGACTTCGCTCTCTCCCCTTCCGGCGCGAGCTCTTTCGCGAACGGGTAGAGCGGCGTATAGCTGCCGCCGACGAATTCTTTCCCCTTCATCGTGCCGAGAATCTCGTAGGGCGCGTCCTTCAATACCTCCGCGAGGCGCTCCTTGGCGAGGATGTACGTGCCTTCTGCGGTCTTTACTTTCGCGTATTCGATCTCAGGGCCGACCGCGAGCGCCACGTTGCCGGGCAGCGTCCATGGCGTCGTCGTCCAGGCGAGGAAGTAGGTGCCCGGATGGTCAACGAGCTCGAACTTCGCGGTGATGGTCAGATCCTTCACCTCCGCGTAGCCTTGCGCGAGCTCGTGCGAAGAGAGCGCGGTCTCGTCGCGTGGGCACCAGGGCACTACTTTGTAGTCCTTGTAGAGCCGGCCGTCATCCGTGATTTTCTTGAAGATGCCCCACTCCGCCGCCATATAGGAAGGGTCGAAGGTGAAGTACGCGGCCGCTTGGTCGACCCAATAGCCGATGCGCTTGGTGAAGCGCGCCCACTCATCTATATATTTGAAGACGCTCTCCTTGCACTTCTTATTGAAGGCCGCGATGCCGTACTCCTCGATCTGCTTCTTGTGCGTGATGCCGAGCTGCTTCTCGACCTCGAGCTCGACCGGGAGGCCGTGGGTATCCCAGCCCGCGCGGCGCGGCACGGCGTAGCCCTTCATCGTGCGGTAGCGCGGGATGGCGTCTTTGAATGCGCGGCTCTCAAGGTGGTGGATCCCGGGCTTGCCGTTGGCGGTCGGCGGTCCCTCCCAGAAGACGAACCTCCCTTTTGGCGCCTCCTTCTCGAGCGATTTCTCGAAGATGCGCTCGCGCTCCCAGAAGGCGAGCGTTTCCTCCTCCCGTTTGGCGACCCCCGATTTCTCGGCCATATCGCCCTATCCTAGCGTTTTAGAGGTAAATAAAAAAGCCGCGCGGACGGAGAGGCGGTCCGCGCGGCTTCCTGCCCCCATGCCCGCCTCAAAGCGAGGCGGACAAGCTCTAGGCGTGGCATCGATTGATGCTGTTGTTGCGGTCCCGCGCATGGCGCTTAGACCGCCTCCGTTCGGCTTGTGCTCGCTTTGCTTCGCGCTCGGCGGCAGAAATCTCTCGCCCGGGAACCTTGAATCGTACCGGCTTCTCGTACACTCCAGGGTCGGGCGTCCAGCCAATCTCGTCCAAAAAGATCCCCTTTCTTTGGTCCCTCCTAAAATCTACCCCAACGAAAACGAACCGCAACTACATCCGCTCGGGCGCGGGGATAGCGAGGAGTCGGAGGCCGCCCGCCATCGTATTGGCGAAGGCGCGCGCGAGGCGCATCTTGTAGGCCTCTTCGGGCGAGCCCAAGACCTGCTCCTTGGCGTAGAAGGAGTTCCAGGCGCCCGCAAGCTCGATCAGGTAGTTGGCCAGGAGATTGGGCGCGAACTCCCGCGCGGCGCGCGCGGCCACCTCCGGGTAGTGGATGATCAGGCGCTCGATCGCGTAGGGCTCTGCGGGCTCGGCGGCGGCGCCCGCGCCCTCTGAGGAGTAGGCGAGGATCTTGGCCGCGCGCACGAGCGCGTATTGCAGATACGGGCCCGAGTCGCCGTCGAGCGCGAGCGACTTCACCGGATCGAAGACGATGTCCGAGCCCGGCGCCTGCCGCAGGATCATGTATTTGATAGCGCCGATAGCGACCTGCTCGGCGATGAGCGGGTCCGCGTTCTTCTCGCTCGCCCGCTTGATGACGTCCTCGATAAGCCCGGCGGCGGTGATGACGTTCCCCTCGCGGCTCGACATCTTGCCCGAGGCGAGGCGGAGGAAGCCGGTCGCGACATGCCGCATCTTCTCCGCGACCTGCGGCGCGAGCTCGCCCAAGGCCGCGAGCACCGTCTTGAAGCGCCCGGTCTGCTCGTTGCCGGTGAGGATGATGATTTCATCCGATTGCACGCGCTCCTCTTTGAGGAAGGCGAGGCCGATATCCTTGGCCTCGTAGGTGGGGGTTTGGTGCGAGGTGATAAAGACCATAGTGTGGACTCCCTTCGCCTCGCCGTCGTAGATGATCGCGCCGTCGCTCTCTTTGAAGATGCCCTTTGCGAGCCCGTCTTTGACCACGCGGATGCCGCCCTCGGTCGTGTCGCTGTCGAAGAATTCATAGTCGAAGTGCGTGCCGAGCAATTTCCATAAGCGGCGGAACTCCTCCATCGAGATCTCGCGCCCGCGGCGCCAGAGATCCATCACTGCCTCGTCTTTGCCTGCATAGATGGCTTGATTCAAATCATCAATCTCTTGCTTGGCCTCCTCGCTTTCCTCGTAGGCCTTGGCGCCTGCGGCATAGGCGGCGCCGATCTCCGCGGCGTTTTGCGGCTCGAGGTTCTCCGCCTTCTGCAATCCCCAGAGCGCCTTCGCGACATTCGGGCCGACATCGCCGCCGAAGGTGTCGCGCACGACCTTCGCGCCCTCGTTCTCGATGAGGCGCGAGAGCGCCTCGCCAATAACGGTGCCCACCAGGTGCCCGGCGTGCATCTCCTTGAAGGCGTTGGGATTGCTGTATTCGATTAGTACCCTCTTCCCCGCCTCCGCTTCGCCTTTGCCCCATTCTTCTCCCTTGGCATCCGCTTCAGAAACTAAAAAGCCGACCGCCGCGCTCGAGAGCGTGATGTTGATGAAGCCCGGCCCCGCGCTCTCGACGCGCGAGGCGTCCTCGCCGAGCGCGTCCTCGATCAAGGGCGCGAGCGAGTCCGCGAGCGACTTAGGGTTCTTCCCGAGCGCCTTGGCCGCGACCAACGCGGCGTTGGTCGCGTAGTCGCCATGGGCCATCTCTACCGGCCGCTCGACCGCGAAATTAATCCCTTCCGCGCCCGCCTTCGCGAGCGCCCCCTCAATCGCCTTCCGTACCTTCTCTTCCATTACCGCGAGTGTAGCAAATTATGCGAACGACTCGGGAATCGGATGCGCGAGCGCCATTTCTTTGATGCGCGCGCGGGCTTTGGCGGCGTCTTTTGATTTGAGGACTTCGAGTATGAGCTCTGCGACACGGGCGCACTCGGCGGCCGAGAAGCCGCGCGTGGTCAAAGCGGGCGTGCCAAAGCGGATGCCGGAAGGGTCCATCGGTTTACGCATGTCGTCGGCGATAGCGTTCTTATTGAGCGTGATGCCGGCCTCATCGAGGAGCTTCTCCGCCTCGCCGCCCGAGATGCCGAGCGAGGAGAAGACATCCGCGAGGATAAGGTGATTCGAGGTGCCGCCCGTGATCATCCGCACGCCCTCGCGCGAGAAAACCTCCGCCATCGCCGCGGCGTTCTCGACTACTTGCTTGGCATAGGTCTTGAACGAGGGCTTGAGCGCCTCGCCAAAGGCTATAGCCTTCGCCGCGATCTGGTGCATATGCGGGCCGCCCTGGAGGCCCGGGAACACTGCTTTATCAACTTTTTTCGCGAGCTCCTCGCTCTCGCGCACCAAGATCATGCCGCCGCGCGGGCCCCGCAGCGTCTTGTGGGTCGTGGTCGTCATTGCGTCGAAGTCGTGGTCGAAGGGATTCTTCTGCGAGCCGCCGGCGATGAGCCCCGCGATATGCGCGACATCCGCGACCGATACCGCGCCGACCTCTTTGGCGATATCCGCGATCTTCTGCCAATCCAACTCGCGCGGGTACGCCGAGAAGCCGGCGAGTATGACTTTGGGCTTCTCCCTCTTCGCGGTCTCCCGCAAAGCTTCGTAGTCAATCTCGCCCGTCTCCACATCTTTCATCTTGTAGCGGACGAAGTTGAAGATTTTGGAGATGTAGGTCACCGGGTGGCCGTGGGTGAGGTGCCCGCCGTGCGAGAGGTCCATGCCAAGGATGGTGTCGCCCGGCTCCATCGCGGCCATATAGAAGGCGATGTTCGCGTTGGCCCCGCCCAAGGGCTGCACATTGGCGGAGGCGGCGCCAAATAATTTCTTCGCGCGCTCGATTGCGAGATTCTCTACCTTGTCGGTAAACTCCTGCCCGCCGTAGTAGCGCTTGCCGGGATACCCTTCGGAGTATTTGTTGGTTAAGCTCGAGGCCATCGCCTCCTTGACCGCCCTGCTCACATAATTCTCGCTCGGGATGAGCTCGAGGCCCTCCCTCTGCCGCTTCTCCTCCCCCGCTATCGCCGCGTAGATCTCGGCGTCTTCTTGCTTGATGTGCTCGTACATAGCTCGTGATTAACGATTTTTAATAAGGAGCTGGTACGGCCTCAGATCATGGTTGCTTCTTGTGGATTTTCTCATTATAGCCGCCCGAGACGACAAGGTCGGCCTTGATGGTCGCCTCCGGCTCGTAGCCCACGAGCTCGACATATTCGGGGCGGAACTCGTCGAGCGTCGAGAAATCGTGCGTGAACTTGATTTGCGGGAACGCGCGCGGAGCGCGCGCGAGCTGCTCCCTAGCGGCCTCTTGGTGATTCTCGTAGATATGGAGGTCGCCGAAGGTGTGGATGAACTCGCCCGGCTCGCGCCCGAGTATCTTGGCGATGATCATCGTGAGCAAGGCGTAGCTGCCGATATTGAAGGGCACGCCGAGGAAAATGTCCGCCGAGCGCTGATAGAGCTGGAGACAAACCTTCCCTTTCTTGATATTGAGCTGGTAGAGGTTGTGGCAGATCGGGAAGCGCGCGCCCTCGCCGGGCTTCGCCATCGCGTAGAGATACTCCGGGTTCCAGCTCGTCACCAAGGTGTTGTGCGCATCCGGGTCCGAGGTCAGCTCGTCCACGACCCATTGCAGCTGGTCCACCGCGCGGCCGTCCGAGGCGGGCCAGCGGCGCCAGAGCTCGCCGTAGATGTGGCGGAGCTCGCCGTGCTCCTTGGCGAAGGCTCCATCGCTCGCGATCTTGGCGATGAACTCCTCTTTGCTCATCGCCTCGCCGTGCTTCTCCTTGTAGATGCGGTAGGGGTAGTCGTCCCAGATATGCACATTGTTATCTACGAGATACTTGATGTTGCTCTGCCCGGAGAGGAACCAGTAGAGCTCGTGGAGCACGCCCTTCCAATACACCCGCTTGGTGGTGAGGAGCGGCAAACCCTCTGAGAGGTCGAAGCGGATCTGCCGCCCGAAGACGCTGTAGGTCTTGGTGCCGTGGTCGGCGTCTACCTGTTCATCGCCCTGCTCGAGGGTGTCGCGCAGGAGATCGAGATACTGCTCTTCAGGGTGGCGCTTTTCCATAGGGCTACTTCTTGTTGCGTTTGGCGCGTGCGAGGGCGCGCTTCCGGATCTCGCCGCGTTTGGGCACGAAGTGTTGCGAGTTCTTGCCGTCGTAACGGCCGGTCTGCTTATAGGAACGCGATGTCGGGCTTGTGAGCCGCGCGAAGAGAAGCTGTGCGACCTCCATGCCGGGCCGCAGGATGATCGGCACGTTGTTCGTGTTGACGAGCTCGAAGGTCGGGTAGAAATAGTGCCCTGGATTGAAGAGCATCGCCGTGTTGTGCACGACGAGCCCCGCGCGCGCGAGCGAGGATTTGCCGGAGAGGAGGATGAGATGCTCCTCGTTAACGCCGATAAACTCGCGCTGCTTCCCCAAGACGCTCTCGCCCGGATGGAGTATGAACGCCTCGCCGTCCTTGATAGAGACGGTTCGCGTCTGCGGATAGATCTTGTTCGCCGGGTCGATCGTGGAGGTGATATGGCGGTTAGTGACCTGGAACTCGTTCCCGAGCGTTACGTCATAGCTGACAGGCTGGAGCCGCGCGGACGAAAAAGGCCGGATCGTGATCGTGCCTTGCCTAATCGCTTTCTTGATGTCTACGTCAGAGAGAAACATACGATTATTCGATGGTGAAAATCTTATCAGTGCCGTAATACTCGGACCAGTGCGCGTTGTAATAGCTGAACATCCGCTCGAGGCGGTCTTGCGGCAGCTCCTCGACGCCAAGCTCCTCCATGAGGAGCTTGAGCTTCGCGCGGGCGGCCGAGACCGCGCCCTCCTCCTCGACCACACGCTCGAACTCCGCAAGGTAGCCGTAGCCCGCGTTCTTGTCGAGACAGACCGCGACATCCCCGAGCTGGTATTCCTGCCGCTCGCGCGACCATTTCGCCTGGTAGCGGTAGCCCGCCCGCTCCACTTCCTTGTCGAGCGAGTCGAGCGTAGCATCCGGTATGGGCAAATCCACTTCCATCCGCATCACGCCGTTCGCGCTCGAGTCGCTGCCGACCGACGCCTTCATCACGAAGCGGACCCCGCCCTCGGTCTCGCGCGTACGCACTGAAAGCTTATCTCCCCGCTCGGCCATCGTCTGCATTCGCGCGGCGTGTTCTGCATCTATAGCGTGGCGCGCGGTCAAATTCGTAACGAGCGCCTTCGGGTCGCCGCCTTCGAAGTAATGATTGAGCTGCTTGCTAGTCGCCGGGGGCGCGAGCTCCGGATCGAGCGCGCGCATGCGCGCGAGAAGCGCGTCGGCGGCCTCCTTGCTTCCGAGCAACGTCTTGACCTCGACCTCGTAGGAGCCTGCCATAGGGTGCTGCTAGTATACGGGCCATGCCCGAAGCCCCGCAAAGCGTTGACGAATTGGGGAAAACTCGCGTGGCTCTGATCGCCGCGTTAGGCGCCTCGACCCGGGCGATCGGTAAAAATGGAGCCCTCCTCTGGCATATCCCGGAGGACTTGAGGCGCTTCAAGGCGCTCACCTCGGGGCACCCGGTGATCATGGGCCGAAAGACCTGGGAATCCTTGCCCGAGCGGGCGCGGCCCCTACCCAACCGCACGAATATCGTCGTGACCCGCGACGCGCGCTATGCGGCGCCAGGCGCGATCGCAGTGAACTCGCTCGAAGCCGCGCTCGCGGCAGCCGCGAGCGCGACGGGCGCCTCCGAGATCTTCGTGATCGGCGGCGGCGAGCTTTACGCCGCCGCCCTCCCGCTCGCCTCTCGCCTCTACCTCACCCTCGTGGACTCCGCCGCCCCCGGCGACACCTTCTTCCCTTCCTACGAGTCCGAATCTACAAAAATCCTCTCCGATCAATCCGGAGAATCGAACGGCCTCCGGTACCGTTCCCTTGACCTCGAGCGGTAAATGACGCTCTCCCCACCTGGGGAGAGCGCGGGCGGCGGGGTGCGCGATACTCAAGGGCAGAACCTGAGAAGGAGGCTCTTTTGCGACAGCAATCATCAGTACTGAAGAAAACGCCCCTTCTCGTCCGCGAGGGCCGGGGCCCGGCACTCGGCTCCGTCGGGCGCGCCGCCATCGCGCTCCTCGCGCGCGAGACGCCTATCCTCTTGCGGGTAGACGGGCTCGAGCGCGTGGATGTGCTCGGCGCCAAAGACGGGCTCTTCCGTTTCGACGCCGAGACGCCGCGCGAGCTCCAGCAGCGGTGGGAGTTCCATATCCCGCGCGATCCGGAATACGACGAGCCGGACGACGGCATCATTCGCAAAGCTAAGACGGACTGGAAGGTGTTTCTCCACTACCGGCGGGATCTTCGCGCGCATCTCCATGCGCGCAATGTCACGCTCCTGCCTTGGCAAGAAGAGTGGTTCGCGAGCTGCGAACGCATCCATATCGCCTGCACGAACTCGCTCGTCGAGCTCGCAGGCAAGATGGATCTCATGCGGCCCGGGTACCGCTTCGCTGAGCGAGTCCATGCGGCTATGGACCAGCATGTGCTGCGCATCTTGAAGTATGAGCCGCGCGAGGGCGACCTCGCGCGCTGCCACACCGACCGCTGTGCAGTGACCTTCCATATTGCGGAGTCGGCAGATGGTCTCCACAGCCGCCAAGGCTGGGACTGGATGCCCGTGAAGACGCCGCTCTCACCGGGCGTGCTCTGCTTCTCGGGCAAGCAGCTCGAGAGCGTCACCGAAGGCGCGGTGCCGGCCCTCTACCACGAGGTCGTGGACACGACCGGCGGATCAAGGGCGCGCTGGGCAATGGTTTTCTTCGGCAAGATGAGGAAAGACCCGGGCATGTACTAAACAAAAACGGGCGCGGATTACTCCGCGCCCGTTTCCTTTTTCTTAGCGGAAATTATTTGACGCCGACCCACGCATAAATCTCTGCTGAGATTTTGCGCGGGCCCGCCTCGCTGCCTCCGCAGCTCCGGCCGGTGGACGTGCTTAACGCACGTCCACCCCCATGCTCCGAGCAGTACCCTCGACAAGCCGCGCGGCGGCCTCGGGAGAGCCGGCGTTCAGGTCCGGCATTTTGTTCTCCGCGATCTCTGCAACCTGCGCCTTCGTGAGGGTGCCGGCCTTCTCTTTGGGCGCCTTGCCGCTCCCCTTCTCGATCCCGAGCATTTTGAGGATCATGCGCGACATGGGCGGCTGCTTGAGGACGAAGGTGAAGGAGCGGTCGTCGTAGACCGAGAGGTCGCAGGGGATGATGTCGCCGCGCTTGTCCTTGGTAGCCTCGTTGAACTGCTGCACGAACTGGCCGATATTGACGCCCGCAGGGCCGAGCACGGTGCCGACCGGCGGCGCGGCGGTGGCCGCCCCGGCCGGGAGCTGCAATTTGATCTTCTTGACGACGGTTGCCATGTTGGAGCGACTCTAGCTTATAACTTGCGTACCTGCAAGAAATCGAGCTCCACGGGAGTCTCGCGGCCGAACATCGAGACCAGCACCTTGACCTTGCCGCGCTCCTCGTCGATGTCGCCCACCTTGCCCTCGAGGTCCTTGAAGGGGCCGTCCGCGATCACGACCGGGTCGTCCTTCATCAGGTCGATCTTATGCTTGGGCGCCTCGGCGTGCATGCGCCTCATGAGCGAGGCGACCTCCGCCTCGTCCATCGCGACCGGGTCGTTGCCGCTCCCGACGAAGCCGGTCACCCGCGGCGTGTTGCGCACGACGAACCAGGAGTCGTCGTCTACGTTCATCAAAACGAGGATGTAGCCCGGGTAGATCTTCTCCTCCTCGACCACGCGCTTGCCGCCTTTGACCCGGATCTTCTTCTCGGTGGGCACGACGACGTCGAATATCTTGTTCTCCATGCCCAAAGACTCGATGCGCTGCTTCAAATTGCGCTCCACGGCGCTCTCGTAGCCGGAGTAGGTGTGGATGGCGTACCAGCGCGCGTCCGCCTTGGTGGGCGCCGGGCCCTCGACCTCGTCGCGGATCTCCTTGGGCTTGCCCGGCGCGATGTCGGCCATGCCGATCTCGGCGAATGCCTCTGCGCCCTCGTCGGGAGTAAAGTCGTCCATAGCGAAGAGATTAGCCGCCTACCACCGCGGAGACCGCGCTCGTGAGCGCGTAGTCGAGCGCGCCGACCAGCGCCGCGACGACGGCGGAGACGAGGATGACCATCAGCGTATGCGCGATGGCCTCCTGGCGGCTGGGCCAGGTGAGGTGCTTGAACTCTTCGCGCACGTGCCGCAGATAGGTAGCGATGTTCATGGCGTTTTCGATTACGTTCCCAAATTAAAAAACCCCCGCGGGGTCGGATGAGAGCATCCTACCGCGGGAGTTTCTTCGCGTCAACTAGCGGATCGCGTAGGTGATGGTGACCGTGTCGGTGTAGGTGTTGTTGCCGGCGGGGACCTCGGGCGCGGGGGCCGAAGCTGCGCTGCCTGCGGCGCTCATCGCGTAGGTCGCCGGGTAGGGGTAGCCGCCCGAGCCCTCGGAGAAGCTCGTGATACGGCCCAAGGAGACCCCGAGCTGCTTGGCGAGGGTCTGCGCTTGCTGTTTGGCGTCCGCGATAGCCGCCGCGCGCGCCGCGTCCTGCCCGGCGTTCGGGTCCTCGAGAGCGAAGTTGGGGCCCGAAAGATTCTGCACCTGCTCTTGCCCGAGTGTGTTGAGGAGCCCGCTCACCTGCGAGAGGTCGTGGACCGTGATCTGCACGGTTTCGGCGACCTGGTAGCCGGTGATCGTGCCCGAGGAGGGGCAGTAGGTGCCCGCGGGGCACGCCTTGTAGGAGTATTGCGGGTTGATGGTGTAGGAGAGAGTTGTAATGTCGGCCGCCGCGATGCCCGCGCCCTTCACCGCGTCGATGACGGCATTAGCCTGCTTGGTGGTGGCGCTCTGCGCATCGGCAACCGCCTTAGCCTCGTTCTGCACCGTGAAAGTGATATGCGCGATGTCGGGCGCGAGCGCGGCCTGCCCCTGCCCTGTCACCGTGATCGTGTCGGCCGGCGGGCTGGTCGGGTTGGAGAATTCCTGGATCGCGCCGATCGTCTCCGCGAAGAGAAAAAGCGCGAGGATCGCGAGCACGCCCACGAACGCGATGCGCACGGAGTTGTTGGCGAAAAGATCGTTGGGATTCATGGATTACTGGTTAGTTTGCAATGTAGAGAGCATAGCACGCAGCGCCGCGTTGGCCGGGAGCGCGGCGACGTCGAGCGCGGGGTCGCTCCAGCCCGCGACGCCTCGATCGATCGAGTCGAAACGCAGCACCGAGTCCCCGACCGGGAGATAGTAGGCCGCATGCACGACGCCTTCGAAGCGCCCGAGCACGACGAAAGAGTAGGTCCGGGTGCCCAGGGTCGCGGCGGAGAAGCTGCCGGGAGAGACGAGCGCGCCGGAGGCGTCGCCGATAGCCGAGGCGTAGATGACGCTCTCGGGCGTCGAGGAGCCGAGCGGATACTGGCGCACGTCTATCTCGCCCGCGCTCGAGGAGGCGCTCGCGTAGGCCGCGACGGCGTTCGCGTCCGGGAGCGTCGTCGAGGCGAAGCCCTCGGGGAGCGCGAAGACGACGCCCGCGAGCGCAACGTTGGGCGGCGGGCAGGCAGCGAAGTCGCAGGAGGGCGCGACGCGGCCCACCGCGCTGCCGTCGGGGCAGACGCGCGCGTCGAGCGTGCAGGCGCCCGCGGGCGCGGCCGGGCGCGAGACGGCGTTGCGGTAGACGAGGCCGCCGATACCGACGAGGATGATGAGCGCGATGCCGAGGAGGAGCGTCTTCATGGTTCTCAGATGGTACTACGTTTGAGCTCGTCGCGGATTTCCATCAGGACCTTGAGCTCCGGATTCTCCGCCGGCTTCTTGGCCTCCTCCTTCTTCTTGCGGGTGAGGCGGTTGATGACCTTGACCAGGAGAAAGAGCGCGAAGGCGATCAGGATGAAGTTGAGGCACGCCTCAAGAAAAACCCCGTACGAGACGGTCGCGTTGCCGCCGAGCGTAACCGAGAGCTTGGAAAAGTCGTAGCCGCCGAGCGCGAGCCCGACGAAGGGGGTGAGCACGTTCGTGGAGAGTGCGGTCGTGATCTGGTTGAACGCGGCGCCGATGACGACGCCCACCGCCAGATCGATCGCGTTGCCGCGGATCGCGAAGGTCTCGAACTCCTTGAAAAAACCCTTGAGCCGGCTCATGCGGGCAGTATAGCAAAACGATTATCCGGGGCGACCGGTGGGACTCGAACCCACAACCTCCTGGACCACAACCAGGAGCTCCGCCATTGAGCTACGGCCGCCATCTCGCACCGGCTTTTTATAACACTTCCGCTACCAAATCGCGATGATGATGCCCGCCACGACGAGCGCGGCGAGATACTGGAAGGCGTTGATGAAGTAGAGCTTCCACGGCCGGCCCTCGTAGAAGACGCCGCTCGCGAGCGTCGTCGCGACGAAGCCGAGCCAGAGCCATGCCGCGAGGATAGCGCCTCCCGCGGCGGTCGAGACGCCGAGCGCGCCCTCGAAGATCCCGAGCACGAAGCAAAGCACCAGCGTCGCGACGAAACCCATCGCCACCGCCTGCGCGGGCGAATACGCAGCCGAGCCCATCGGGCCCTCGGCCGGGACTCCCATCAGCCCGCGCCACGTCTTGCCGAACATCGGCCCGTACCAGAGCGCCCCGACCGCGAAGGCGGCTATCGCGGCGACGATGATAGCGATATAGTTCATGCGGAAAACGTTAAGGATAACGCCGCCAGTATAGCAAAGTGCGCAGGAGAGGACTCGAACCTCCAATCCCTTGCGGGAGCTACCACCTCAAGGTAGTGCGTCTACCAATTTCGCCACCTGCGCGTGGCCGCAACTATAGCAGATTCCGGCTTAGGCGGCGACCGCCTCTTCTTTGTTCTCGGGAGCCGCCTCGACGCTCGCCTCGGCCTCCGGAACCGGCGCGGCCTCTTCGACGATCGAGACGCGGCGGGCGTTGCGGAGCTGCCGCTTGACCTCTTTAGAAGCCTTCTCACGGATGAAGTAGAGCTTGGCACGGCGGACCTTGCTCCGGCGGACGATCTCGATCTTGTCGATCATCGGCGAGTAGAGCGGAAAGATCTTCTCGACGCCGACGCCCGAGAGCGTCGCGCGGACCGTGAAGGTGGCGCCCGCCTCGCTGCCGTGCTTGACCGCGAGCACGAGACCCTCGAAGGTCTGGGTACGCGCGACCTTGTTGACCTTCTCCTTTTTGTCGGTGCCGCGCCCGCGCTTGAGCTCCGTGATCTTCTGGACGACGCGCACGGTGTCGCCCGGGCGTATCCCGAGCTTCGCGCGCCCTTCTGCGTGGACCGGAGTCATCACCTTCATAAGTCCGCCCACCTTACCATCCGCTCTTATAAAAAGCAAAAATGCTTACGTGAAACCGGCCGCGGCTGCGGCAAGGTCCGAAGGGATCGGAGACTCGATAGTAATGCGGCCGCCCCCCGGCAGCGGGACATCGATTTTCGCGGCGTGGAGGCCGAGGCGGGAGAAGCCCAAGTCGCAAGGGTGGTTGGGCGCGTAGAGCGGGTCGCAGACGATGGGGTGATGGATGGCTTTGAGATGCACGCGGATCTGGTGCGTACGGCCGGTCTCGGGAAAGACGCGCAGGAGCGCGTGCTTCTTGCCCGCGTCTTCGCCTGCGACCTCGTAGCGCGTGAGGGAGGCGCGCAGCTTCCCCTTGGCCTTGGGCTGCGCGGAACGCAGCCGGAAATCCTTGCGCGAGCGGCCGATGTCGAAGTCTATCGTGCCCTTCCTCTCTTTGGGCACGCCATAGACGAAGGCGAGATATTCCTTCTTCACTTCCCTCTCGGTAAATGCCTTGCGCAAGAAATCATACGCCTCCTGATTTTTGGCGAAGGCCAGGACGCCCGAAGTGTCGCGATCGAGCCGATGCACGTGCCCGATGCCGTAGCGGAGGGATTCAGTCAAGACGCCCGCAGGCTTGTCGAGGGCGATGATATCGGCGTCTTCGTAGAGGGTTTTCGGCTCCATAGGTGGAGCTTAGAGGATGAGGGCCAAATAGCAACGCGGCCCCGCCCGGAGGCGGGGCCGCGAGCTCGGGAGCGCCGGCCTACTGGCCGCCGTTGAGTGCCTGGTCCACGGCCGCGGCGTCCTGGCGCGCCGCTTTGAGGTCGTTGCGGCCGCTCTGGAGCGCCGTGAGCGCGGCGGCGAGCGCGGCCTTATTGGCGGCGCGGACGCTCGCGTCGCCATGGTCGGGCTGCAGGTTCACGACGCCGTTCTCGGCGTTCTGCGCCTGGGCGTTGAGGTCGGCGAGCTTGGCGCTCATGTCGTCGAGATACACCTGCAAAGCCGTCGTCTGCCCCGCCCCGTTGGCGTCGAGCTCGGCTTGGAGCTCGGCTTGCACCTGCGCGAGCAGGCCCGCGGTGGTCAGCTCGCGGTCGGCTGCGGCGACCGTCCAGACGAGCGGCAGCTGGAGCTGGTAGACGCGCACGGCGGTGAAGATGGTGCGCACCTGCGCGTAGACGGTCGAGGTCCCGGTCGAGCCCGCGTTCGAGTCGATCGATCCTTTGATTGAAGCGAGGTCGGCGAGCGTCGCATTGACCGAGTTGGTGAGGGATTGCTTGGTCGCGTCGGAGAGGCGCTGCATCTGCGCGATGCGGGCGAGCGCGGCGTTGAGGTCGATGGTGCGGAAGTTGACCTGGCAGTCGCCGTAGGTGATCAGCTGCGCGACGGTGCCGCTCGCCAGCGTCGCGTCCGCCGGATAGCCGGCTTGGCTGCGACAATAGGTCGACTTGTCGGTCGCAAGCGCGGCCGAGGGCGCGACAAGCCCGAGCACCGCGACGCCGACCGCAAGATGGGAGAGGGAGAATTTCATGGAAGGAAGGTTATTGGTCGTTATCGTTCTGGCTCGCGGCGTCGGCCTCGGCGCTGAGGTCGGTGTCGAGGCCCTGGAGCTGGCCGTCGATGGCCGCGAGCTGGCTGGCGATGGTGTTCGCCGCGGCCGAGGGCGCCGCGCTGGTGTTCGAGCCGGTGCCGCCCGCTGCGCTCGGCGGCGGCCCGGAGGGCGGCGGGGCGAGGCGGCGGCAGACGGAGCCGAAGAGCGCGCGGGTCTGCGGGCCGACCTGGCCGACCGCCGAGACGCCGTTGGCCGCCTGGAACTTAGCGACCGCCGCTGCGGTCGCCGGGCCGAAGTAGCCGGTCGGCGCGGCGACCGCGGTCAGGAATCCCTGCGCGATAAGCGAGGCCTGGACCGAAGAGACTTCGCCACCCGAGGTGGCGTCGGTGGTTCCGCTCGCGAGCGTGTGCGCGAGCGTGAGACAGCGCACTGCGGGCGCGCCGCTCACGGCCCCGCCGAGCCCGGCGCCGGCGTTCGCGCCGCCCGCGGGGGAGCCGGCGGCGGGAGCCGCGCCGGTGAGCGCGGCTTGGACGTTAGAGAGCGTGCCGCTGTCGGCACCGAAGGAGGAAACGAGGTTGAGGATGGCGTTCACCTGCGCGGAGGTGAGCGCCGCCGCGCCCGCGGCCGGGGTAAAGGCCGAGAAGGCGAGCGCGAGGCCGCCCGCGAGCGCGGCGGCTTTAGAACATGCGTTGCTGGTCATGATAATGCGTATAAATGGGTAAAGAGATCTGCGGCACACTCACGCTCAAAGCGTAGGCCGCCCCGCCCCGCCCCGTCAAGGGCGCCGAGTGCGCGGCGCGACCGCTCGAGTGCGCGGTGAGAGGCTCGAACTCCCGACCTTCCCCGTGTAAAGGGGTTGCTCTACCAACTGAGCTAACCGCGCGCTTCCCGCGCCGCCTCGCGGCGCGGGCATGTGGGCACGAGAGGATTTGAACCTCCAACCCTTGCGGGACAGGATTCTGAGTCCTGCGCGTATACCAATTCCGCCACGTGCCCTTACCTCAAGCAGCCCTCGTGGGGTGAGGGCATGCCCGTGGCTTTACTTTACCGATTTATTGGAAACTCGCTAGCAGGCGTAGTTCTGGTCGACAGCGGTCGCGCTCGCCTCATACTGCACGAGCCAGACCGGGCTTCCGGGGATGAACGAGGCGCCTACCGAGCAATAATCGGCGGCGCCAATCTGGTCGTTGATGCCGATCGGGACCCAGGTCGGGACGGAAGCGGACGCGCCGCCGAGGCTCTGCGTCGGGACGAATGCGGCACCCGCGATGTTCTTCCACATGCTCGCCATGGAGTAGATGCCGGCGCGCAAGCCCTGCGCGTTCAGATAGTCGATGGCGCCCTGGATGACCTGGTCGTTGACCGCGGTATCGGGGGCCCAGCTGTTAGCCTCCTCGATGTCGAGCCACCAGATCGGCGAGGAGATGCCGCCGCTCTTGGCGTAGGCATAGGCGTAAGCGGCGGCATGATAGCCGAAGTTGTAAGCCACGCACGGCGTGGGCTCGGCCTCGCCGTCTTCGAGCGCGGTGGAGGTCGCGCTGCAGGCCTCGGGGCCGCTCGTGTTGTCCGGGATCGCGGCGGCGCTGCCGTAGGGCGCGTTCAGGTTGAGATAGAGGGTCGGGGGCGCCCCCGCGCCGAAGCGCGCCCAGCTGACCTCCTGCGCGAGGCGCGGATTAGGCGTGAACGCTTTGCCGCCGGTAAGCCCCACCATGCCGAAGCCGAAGTTCGTCGGCGGGAATAAAGGTGCGTTGTAGGAATAGTCGAAGCCGAGGTTGCTCGCTTTGTAGGGGCTCCCCACGACCGGCACGTGCGGGGCGGGCGGCGCAGGCGCTGCGGGCGCAGGCGCAAGCCCGAGGACGCGCCCGACCGCGAGCACGACCGACTGCTCGGCCCCGAAGGCCTGCACGAGCCCGACGATGGCGCTCGCTTGCTCGCTCGAGAGCCCGGCGGCGGAGGCGGCGGCGGGCGCACCCGTGAGCGCGCACGCGAGCGCGCCTGCCGCGATTGCCTGGAGAGCGGATTTTTTCATGCCTCTACTATATACGGCTCGCGGATGAATTTCTTGCGAAGCGGTGTCCCCGGTAGGAATCGAACCCACATCAGCGACTTAGAAGATCGCGGCTCTATCCATTGAGCTACGGGGACGCGTGTCCACACCCTACCCTACTCGCGCGAGGGGTCAACGAAGGAATAGGCGCCGTTTTCGTACTTGGCCGACTCCGCCGCGCGCGCAGCGAAGACGCTCTCGACCTTGGCGAGCGCGTCCGCGGAGAGCGCGGCGCTCCCCGCGCCGTTCCCGCCGCCGATAGGCGCGCCGATGACGGCTTCACGGTAGAGGAACGCGTTGCCGAGCGCGCTCGCCGCCAGGAACGCGAGCGCGAGGCTAAGCACGATAAGCCAGTCGCGTTCGGGGTCGGGGCCGGGCGGGCGCGGCGCGGCGCGCGAGAGGTCGATATGGAAGGGGAGGTTCATGGCGGATCAAAGCGGCGCGGTCTGAGGCGAGAGGCCCGCAGGCGCTGCGGGCGTTTTCGGCGGCGGCGCGGGTCCTGCGGATGCCGCGGGCGCCGAGCTTGCCGCGAGCGCGGTCCCGACCGAGAGCGCGAGGTCGGCGTGCCACGCCCCCTTGCCGTCGCTTACGACGGCAAGGGAGGTTTCGGCGAGGTCGTAGGGCGCGTACTCGATCGCGCCGGCGGTACGCACCACCGCCGCGAAGGAGCCGGTGATATGCAGCGCGACCGCGAGCGCGGCGCTCTTCGCCGGGTCGGCGCCCACCGAGACGACAGACACGTCCGCGCCTGTCTGCGCGCCGAGCGCTTGCAGCGCCTCAAGGAAGGGCACGACATCGGCGTCGGCGAGGAAGTAGCGTCCGACCGCGGCTTGGTCGGCCGCGAGCAGGCTCTGCGCGTCCTTGGACTGCCGCGCCTTCTCGTTCGCCGCGGCGGCGCTCCCCACCGAAGCGGCGAGCGCCTGCGCCTGCTGCGAGGCCGCGGCGACCGCGCGATACCAGAAGAAGTAGCCGGCGAGCGAGAGAGCGAGGAGCGAGAGCGCGAGGAGGAACTGGATGCGGGCGCTCCTCATGGCGAGACGAAGGTGAGCGTAAGCGTGAAGGGCAGATCGCTCTCCGCCGCGTAGCTCGAGACGGGCAGTTCGACCGAGGCGGCGAAGGGCGCGCCCGCGAGCGCGAGGTCGTAGGCGCGCAGCGCGTCGCGAGTCGCCGCGGTGCCAGTGATCGAGACGCTCGCGGGCGCGCCCTTCTTCGCGCTCGCGAAGACGAAGCCGGTCAGCGAGACGTTCGGGTGCGCGACCGCCAGCACCTGGGCGAGCAGCGGGACGTCGGGCGCGGAGTCCGCGAGCGCCTCGAGCGCGCTCGCGCGCGCGGTGAAGTCGGCGAGCCCGGCGGCGAAGGCGGAGGCGCCGGAGGAGGCGCCGGCGGCGGTGAGCGCCGCGAGCTGCGTCTTCTTGGCGGCGATGCCTCCGCGCACGATCCCGTAGGAGGGCGCGAGCAGGAGCGCGTTGACCGCCACCAGGAGCGCCGCGACGAAGGCCGCGAGCGCGGCGAGGCGCAGCCAATAATCGCGCACCAGCCCGCGCGCGCGGTCCTCGGGCAAGAGGTTGATGGAGCTAGGGTTCATAATCGCGCAGCGCCAAGCCGATCGCGGTGCCGAAAGCGAGCGAGGCGTCGTAGTCGAACGGCGGCAGCCAGTGTTCGCTGTCGGCGAAGTTGGTAAAGACGTTGCCGGTCGAGACCGGGATGCGCAGCGCGCCCTCGAGATATTCGGCGAGCCCGCGCACCGAGGCATTCCCGCCCACCAGGAGCGCGCTCGTCACGCGCTCGTGGCCGGACGAGGCGGCGGCATGGCTCTGCCAGTAGGAGAGGCGCCGGGCGATCTCGTCGCGGATCGCCGAGCAGGTCGAGAGCATCGCCGCCAGATAATCCTCGTTGCCGGGGCCCGGGACGATGCCGCGCTCGGCCTTGACCCGCTTGGCCTCCTCCTCGGTGACGCCGAAGTGCTTCTGCACCGCGAGCGTAAGCGAGTGGCCGCCGATGGCGATCGTCGTGGCAAAACGCGGCACGCCGCGGCCGACGATCGCGAGCTTGGTGGTGGTCTTGCCGATGTCGACGACGAGCACCGTCGAGGCGTCGCCCCAGGGCAGGAGCGCGCGCGGGAGCGCGAAGTTCTCGCCCTCGAGCGCATTGGTGTCGATTCCCGCTTCGTCGAGCGCGGCGAGCATGCCCTCGACCACGCGCCGCGCGTAGCCCACGCCGGCGACCAGCGTCTCCGCGCCGCTCTTCCCTACCGCCGCCAGGTCGAAGGCGGCCTCCGCGGGCGCGAGCGGGATGAACTCGTCGAGCCGCGGCTCGATCGCCGCGCGCCACTCCGCCTTGCTCGCGCCGGCGACCGACGCCTCGAAGAGGTAGCCCTTGGACTCGGGCAGGGAAACGTTCGCGCGGGAAAACCGGAGCTCCCGCGCCGCCTTCGCCAGGAGCTCGACCAGGGGGCCGCGCTCGATGATCTCGCCCCCCTCGACCGCGCCGACAGGAAGCCGCAGGTCGGCATAGCGCGCGAGCTCGAGCCCGTGCGCGGCGGGCGCGATGAGCGCGATCTTCACACCGCTCGTGGAGACGTCGATGCCCGCGGCCGGCCGCGCGAGATAGCGTGGCGGCGGGAAAAATGCGCGCAGGCGATTCTCAAGAACAGCCATCAATAGACAGTATACAGGCAGCGGGAAGCGGGCGGCGGTTAATGCGCGGAAGTTCCCGGCGGGACCGCGCGGTCGGGGACGAGGAAAGCGAAGCGCTCGTCCTCCCCGACGGCAAAGAGCATGCCGTTGCTCTCCACGCCGCGGATCACGCGCGGCGCGAGGTTGGTCACATAGGCGAGCTGGCGGCCGACAAGCGCGGCCGGCTCGGGGACATACGCGGCGATGCCGGAGACGATCGTGCGCGGCCCCGCCTCTTCGCCGAAGTCGACGAGGCACTTGAGGAGCTTGTCGGTCTCGGGCACCCGCTCGACGCTCTTGACCGTGCCGATCTTCACCTCGATCTTCGCGAATTCGTCTATTGAGATTTTCGGCTTCTGCATAACGAGAGCCTAGCGCCTAACCGCTTTTCTGCCTAGTTAAGAAATTGGTAAGGATGAGCGCGGCGGCCGAGGCGTCCACCGGCGCGCGGCGCGCGGGCTTGCGCGACTTCTCGGCGGGCGCGAACTGCCGCCGCGCCTCGGCCGAGGTGAAGCGCTCGTCCTCGAAGTAGACGGGTACGCCCGCGCCCGCGCCAAGCTGCGCGGCGAGGGCGCGAGCCGCGGCCGCGACGCCGTTATCGCTCCCGTCGAGGCCCTTCGACTCGCCCATCACCACCGCGCCGATTTTCTCCTTGGCGATGAGCGCGAGCAGGGTCGGCAGGAGCGCGGGCGCGTTCTCGAGGATGCCGTGCGGGAAGCCCATAGTCCCGTTCTCATCCGAGAGGGCAAGGCCCACCTTGCGCGCGCCGTAGTCGATGCCGAGGTATCGCATACGCGATAGTATGCTATAGTTCCGGCTATGTGGCACTACTCCCCTGTCGACGCGCCCTTCGCGACCGGCGTTCTCGTGCCCCTCATCCTCGCGGCGGTCGTCTGGACGCTCGTGCTTAAGGGCTTCGCGCTCTGGTACGCCGCGCGCGCCCACCAGAAGTGGTGGTTCATCTTCCTCCTCGTCCTTAACACGCTCGGCATCCTCGAGATCATCTATCTGATCTGGTTCCGCCCCCGCACCACCGACACGCACGCGCCGATGCCCTCCTCATCATCGGCGCAATAATCCGGGAAGGGTGTTCCGAATGGTAAGGAACCGGTCTTGAAAACCGGCGACCGCAAGGTCTTGTGGGTTCGAGTCCCACCCCTTCCGCCTTCGCCTCGCCGGAGCTGGTTGGGAAATATCTAGTGAGGAAAATCGGCCAAGAGATGCGTGCGTACAAGATTATCGAGGCCGAGGCGTATCTCGGGCCCGAGGACCTCGGCCTCGCACGCGCGGCACGGGAAGACTAAGCGCAATGCGGTGATGCACGGGCCGCCCGGGCGCTTCTACGTCTATTTCATCTCTGGCATGCACGAGATGCTCAATCTCGTGACCGGCCCGGCGGGAGAGCCTTCGGCCGTGCTTATCCGCGGCGTCGAAGGGCTGCCCCGCCCCACGCTCCTCACCAAAGCGCTCGGGATCAACCTCGCGCTCACGGGAAAGCGCGCCGCGCGCGCAAGCGGCCTCTGGGTGGAGGACCGCGGAGAGAAGATCGCGCCCCGCGCGATCAAGAAGACGCCGCGCATCGGCGTCGGCTACGCGGGCGCATGGGCGAAGAAGCCGCTGCGCTTCCTGCTGGGCGGCGCGGCGCAGCTCAAGGCTGCAGGGTTGCGTAGAGCGACCAATGCGTCGCGCCGCTCCCCGCCACGGTCGGGAAGGTCGAGGGTAATGGGCCATAATTGAGAAACGCGACCTCGTATGTCCCAATCGCAAAGTTCGCCGGGAAGGCGAGGTTGGAGCTTGAAGGTAAATACGCGAGCCAATAGTTCCCTGCGGGCAAGACAGTTGGAGTCGTTACGTTCTTGGTGTTCCATCCGAGCACCGGCACAAAGGAATCGGTCCATGCTTTAAGCACGCCGGGGCCGCCACCGGGGCCCGTTGCATCATAGATGCCGAGCCGGAGCGCGCCGTCCGCGGTCCGCACGTTAAAAGAGAGGCTCTCGATTGTTGCGGCTTCGGGGAGCGCGACATCCTGGGCGAGGAGCACGTTGCCATTGCCGCCATCAGTGTCGGAAAAGGCGCTTGTTTCCCCGATTGTGATCGGCGGCTCTCCGGGAGTCGTGACGCGAAGCTCCGGAGATGCGGGTGATGCGTTGCCAGCGAAGTCGAAAGCGGCGATGCTGTAAGCATACGTCGTGCTCGCCGCGAGATTAGAGTCGGTATAGGAGGCACCGGTCGTAGTCGCGATCTGGAGTCCGTCCCGGTAGAGCTTGTAGCCGGCGACGCCGACGTTGTCCGTCGAGGGATCCCAGGCAAGGGCGATTGAGCTGTTG
>DASZVH010000007.1:0-1845 GCA_035547315.1 Minisyncoccota bacterium | reverse complement strand
AAAAGCGGCGCGAGGAGGAATCCTCGCGCCGCTTTTCTTCTGCCGTTTCGTCGGAGTAGGGAAATAAAAAAAGCGACACGGAATAAGTGTCAGCCCATCCCGTGTCGCCCTGGAGTATTTAGTACTTACTCGGCGTCACGGTTCGTTCAGTGTTGCGGCTTCAGCGATTGCGGATGCTTCTGCCTGGCGGTGTTGCCACCTTTGCTGCCGAGCGGCACATACTTTGCTGCCAGATAATTGGCCAATGAGACCCCGAAGACGACGATCGTAACGAACGCCGCATCGGAATAGTCGTAGTTGGTCGAAAGATACTGGTAGCCAAAGAATGCTGCTCCGCAGAGGGCGGTGACGCCGGCCACGTGAACGAGCGTGAGCTTTTCATACCTCATAGGACCTCCTGTCCTGTAAAGACCCAACCCGCTGTCGGGTCTGAAAATAAGGTATCAGATACCCTAGATTTTGTCAAGTCCGCTCAAAGCGCGGTAAAATCGGGAAAATATGGCGGGGGATACGGTAGGGCAAGTGAAGGATCGGCTGACCATCGTGGATGTGGTGGGGCAGGTGGTGAAGCTGCGCAAAGCGGGGCGGAGTTATGTCGGGCTCTGCCCGTTCCATAAGGAGAAGACGCCCTCTTTTCATGTGTCATTAGAGCGCGGCAGCTACCACTGCTTCGGCTGCGGGGAGGGCGGCGATATTTTCTCTTTTGTAGAAAAGACGGAAGGCGTTGATTTCAAAGGCGCGCTCAAGATCTTGGCCGAGCGCGCCGGCGTCGAGCTCGTGTACTCCGGCGGCGACAAAAAGGCAAAGGATAGAGCTGAACGTCTTCGCGACGCTATGGCCCGCGCCGAGCAGTTCTATGCCGCGCAGCTCGCGGAGGGGAGCGCGGCCTACGGCTACGCGCGTTCACGCGGTCTTCACGCCGAGACGATACAAGATTGGGGGCTGGGCTTCGCTCCCGATGCGTGGCGCGTCTTGCTCGAGCATCTTGCGGCCGCGGGCTTTGCTAACGACGAGATGCTCGCGGCCGGGCTCATCAAGGAGGCAGACGGCAAGCCCGGCACCTACTACGACCGTTTCCGTGCGCGGCTCATGTTCCCGATACGCGATACGGCCGGGCGCGTGGTCGCCTTCACCGGCCGCGCGCTCAAGGAGGATGAGCTCGCGAAGTATCTCAACAGTCCGGAGACCGAGCTCTACCGCAAGTCCGAGATCCTCTTCGGGCTCGACCGCGCCAAGGACCAGATACGCCTGCGCGGCTTCGCGCTCCTGGTCGAGGGGCAGATGGACCTCCTCATGGCGCGCCAGGCGGGCTTCGCGAATGTCGTCGCCGTCTCGGGCACCGCCTTTACCGAGGCGCACGCAAAGCTCTTGAAGCGCTACGCAGAGAACCTGCTCCTCTGCCTCGACGCGGATACCGCCGGCCTCGCCGCGACGCAGAAAGCCGCGCTGCTCGCGCTCGCGGCGGGCATGCAGGTCAAAGTCGCGCGCCTCCCCGCAGGGAAGGATCCGGCCGACCTTGTCGCCGAGGACCCGCAGGAATTCGCCCGCGCGCTCCGCGAGGCGGCGCCCGTGGTCGAGTTTTTCCTCGCCGAGCTCGCGCGGCGCGAGCGCGACCAGCATCGCCTGGTACGGCAGGCCGAGCGCGGTGTCCTTCCCCTGATCGCCGCGATGAGGAGCCCGATGGAACGCGAGCACTTCGCGGCGGTCGCCGCCCGCGCGCTCGGCCTCTCGATCGAGGCGATCAAGGAGGCGCTCGGCCGTCCGCCCCGCTCGCCCCGCTTGCCCCGTTCGTCCCGCCCGCAGCCGCCTACGGAAGTCCGACTTCCGTCAGAACGGAAGTCGGAC
>DASZVH010000006.1:0-123169 GCA_035547315.1 Minisyncoccota bacterium | reverse complement strand
CACCCTGGTGCCGCCGCTTCCTAGTTCTTTGCCGCCGCCCGGCGGCCGCGCGGCTTTTTAGGCTCCGCAAGGAGCGCGAGCGCCTCCGCAAAGGTGATCGTGTACGGGTCGCCGTTTTTTATCGAGCGGAAGTCCGCCTTCGCCTTGATTCCCGCGAGCGGCATCTTAGCCACGTAGGGGCCGAAGCGGCCGACGTTCGCGATGACCGGCTCGCCGGTCTCGGGGTAAGCGCCGAGCGCGCGCGGGAGCGAGAGATACTTGAGCGCGTCCTCGAGCGTGACCGACTGCGGATCCGTGCCTGCCGGGACGCTTGCGCGCTTTACCTTCGGTTTTTTCTTTTTCTTCCCCTTCGACGCGGACTCCCCAGGGCCTTTCCCGGTTGCCTCGATCGGCATCTCGACATAGGGGCCGTAGCGCCCCGTCTTCACGAAGATCGGCGCGCCGCTCTCCGGGTGCGCGCCGATCGGCTCCGCCTCCTTGATCTCTTCGCCGTTCTCGCCGCGCGCGCCGAGGCACTCCGGGTAGCGCGTGCAGCTCATGAAGACGCCGCCCTTGCCGAGCTTGAACTCCATCGGGCTTCCGCAGATAGGGCACTTGAATTCCTCGGGAGCGGCGCCGAGCGCGGTCGCCTTGGGCAGCTTGTCCTTGCTCTTCACCGCTTTCTCGAAGGGCGCGTAGAAGTCGGCGAGCGTCTTCTCATAGCCGCGCTCGCCGCGCGCTATTTCGTCGAGCTCGTCCTCCATCTCCGCGGTGAAGGAGTCGCTGATGTACTGCGGGAAATTCTCCTCGAGCCAGCCGGAGACCACCATGCCGGTCGCGGTCGGCACGAGCGAGCGATTCTCCGCGAGGACGTAGCCGCGATCCTGGATCGTCTTCATGATCGAGGCGTAGGTAGAGGGCCGGCCGATGCCGCGCTTCTCGAGCTCCTTGATGAGGCCCGCCTCGGTGTAGCGCTTGGGCGGCTCGGTCTGCTTCTCCTCAGACTCCAATTTCTTGAGATCGAGCTTTTCTCCCGTGGCGACCTTGGGCAGCTCGACATCCTCGCCGCGCGCGCGGGTATCGAGCGCGAGCCAGCCGGGGAAGACGACGCGCGCGCCGGTCGCGGAGAAGAGCGGGATGTCGGCCTTCGCCTTCGCGCCGATCGTCGTGCGTGAGAGCTTCGCGCTCGCCATCTGGGAGGCTAAGGCGCGGGTGCGGATAAGCTCGTAGAGCCGCTCCTCGTCCGGCGCCTTGCCGGCCGCCGCGCGCGCCGGGTCGGTCGGGCGTATCGCCTCGTGCGCCTCCTGCGCGTTCTTGCTCTTGGTCTTATAGGCGCGCACCTGCAAGTATTCCTTGCCGAACTCTTCTTCGACGACGCTCGCCATCTTCGCGATCGCTTCTTTGGCGAGATTGACCGAGTCGGTGCGCATGTAGGTTATCTGCCCGGCCTCGTAGAGTTTCTGCGCGGCGCGCATGGTGCGGGAGGGGGAGAAGCCGAGGCGCGTCGAGGCTGCTTGCTGGAGCGTGGAGGTGGTGAAGGGCGGGCGCGGGTTGCGCAGCTCCTCTTTTTCCTCGACCTTAGCGACTTCCCAAGCGGATTCCTTCCCGAGCGAAACTATGCGCTCGGCCTCCTCCTTGGTCTTTGGCTCCTCGACGCACGTCGCCGGGAACTCGCCGTTCTTGGCTTTGAAGAGCGCGGAGAGGACGAAGTACGTCTCGGGTATGAAATTCTTGATCTCGCGCTCGCGCTCGGCGAGGATGCGCAAGGCCGGCGACTGCACGCGCCCGGCCGAGAGGCCGTAGCGTACCTTCTTCCAGATGAGCCCCGAGAGGTCGTAGCCGACGATACGATCCAAGACCCGTCGCGCTTCTTGCGCGCGGCGCAGATCCTCGTCTATCGCGCGCGGGTGCGCAAGCGCCTCCTCGACCGCGCTCTTGGTGATCTCGTGGAAGACGACGCGCTTGGGCTTTTTCAATCCGGCGGCTTCCTTGATATGCCAGGCGATCGCCTCGCCTTCTCTGTCCGGGTCGGTCGCAAGGTAGACCTCATCCTCGCCGACCTTCTTCGCCTCGTGCCTGATCTTCTCGATGACCTCGCCCTTGCCCGGAGAAACCACATAGCGCGGCACGAAGCCGTCCGCGATATCCACGGCGTCCTTGTTGGACTTGGGCAAGTCGCGCACGTGCCCGACCGAGGCCATGACCTCGTACTCCTTGCCCAGATATTGGCCGACCGTCTTGGCTTTGGTCGGCGATTCCACTATGAGTAAGCGCTTCGCCACGCTTTAACCCATACCGCGCACATCTATATATAGTCAAGCATCAACATCTGCGCCAAGCGCCGAATTCTTCCTTAATAAGGCCCCGAAGCTCGAGCGCGATGAGGGCGGTAAGGGCCTCGTTGCTGCCAAGAGAGGAGGCGCGCAGGACTTCGTCGCGCGGCAGGGGCTCGGCGAGCAATTCCCAGATCTCTTTCTCCGCATCTTCGAGGTCGGCGGGCATCTCGCGCTCTTCGCCATTCTCGCGCGGCGCAATCTTGAGTGCTTCGAGGATGTGCAGAGGCTCGGTCACGAGCCCAGCGCCGAGGCGGATGAAAAGGTGCGGCCCGAAGCCGTGCGGGTCGCTGAGGCGGTGCGGGATAGCGAGGAGCTCGCGATTGTAATCCGCCGCGAGCCGCGCGGTGATCAGCGTCCCGGATTGCGGCCCCGCCTCGACGATAAGCACGGCGTCCGCGAGCCCGACCATCAAACGATTGCGTTCCGGGAAGAAGTGGATCATCGAGGCGCGGTCCGGCGCATATTCGGAAATAAGGCCGCCGCCTTTCTGAAGGATCTCCTGGGCGAAGGAGCGATTGCTCCTCGGATAGAGCACGTCGTCGCCAAGCCCCGAGCCGGGGAGCGCGAGCGTGTGGAGGCCGGCGGCGAGCGCGGCCTTATGCGCGCAGGTGTCGACGCCAAGCGCTAAGCCCGAGACGATCGTGATCGGGTAGCCGGCGAGCCCCATGATGAGCCGCTCGCACGCCTCGCGGCCATACTGGCTCATCGCGCGGCTCCCGACTACGACGAGCAATTTGTTCTCCGCCGGCGGCATCGAGCCGCGGGCCCAGAGCCTTTTAGGCGGCTGCGGTATCTCCAAGAGTTGCGCCGGCCACTCCTCGCGCGCGAGCTCGCGAATGTCCATGTATCTATTGTATACTGCCGCGTATGCTCGATATCCATTTTATCCGCGAGAACGCAGACTTGGTGAAGGCCGGCGCGGCCAAGAAGCGCATCGAGGTGGACATCGACCGCCTCCTCGCGCTCGACGACGAGCGCAAGGCGCTCAAGCTCGAGCTCGAAGGGAAGCGCGCGGAGCAGAACAGGATGAGCCAGACTATTGCGCTCGCCAAGGGCGAAGAGCGCGAGAAATTGCTTGAAGGCATGCGGCACTTCAAGCGCGGGATGGAGGAGGCGGAGGAGAAGCTCTCGGGCGTCATGGAGGAATGGCAACGGCTCATGCTCTCCGTGCCGAACGTCCCGGACGTCTCGGTGCCCGAGGGCGAGAGCGACGCGGATAATAAAGAGGTCAAGAAGTGGGGCGAGCCGACGCAGTTCTCATTTCAACCGAAAGGACACGTCGAGCTCATGACAGCGCTCGGGATGGCCGACTTCGAGCGCGGGGCAAAGGTCGCCGGCTTCCGCGGCTATTTTCTGGCGGGCGACGGCGTGTTGCTTGCGAATGCCGTCTGGCAGCTCGCGCTCAAGCACTTCGCGGGCAAAGGGCTCTCGCCGATGATCGTCCCATCGCTCGTGCGGCGCGAGGCCTTCATGGGCACCGGCTACTTGCCGCAGGGCGAGGAGGATCTCTACAAGACCCAGGACGGCGAGTATCTCGCGGGCACCGCGGAGGTCGCGACGATGGGCTACCACATGGACGAGACGCTTGAGCTCAAGAATCTGCCGATCAAATATCTCTCCTTCTCGCCGTGCTTTCGCCGCGAGGCGGGCGCGCATTCTAAAGACGTAAAAGGCCTCATCCGCGTGCACGAGTTCTATAAATGGGAGCAGGTCATCCTCTGCGAGGCCTCGCATGCGGAGAGCGTCCGCTTGCATGAGGAGCTCAACCGCAACACGGAGGAGTTCATCGAGCTCTTGAAGATCCCGTACCACACCGTCGCCAACTGTGGCGGCGACCTGGGCCTCGGCCAGGTGAAGAAATACGACGTCGAGCTCTGGGTGCCGGGCGAGAAGAAGTATCGCGAGATCAGCTCGGCCTCCTACTTCCACGACTTCCAGACGCGGCGTTTGAATACGCGCTATCGCGACGCCGCGGGGAATATGCAGTTCGCCCACTCGATGAACTCGACCGCGATCCCCACGCCGCGCATCCTCGTCTCCATCGTCGAGAACTATCAGCAGGAGGACGGCTCTATCAAAGTGCCCGAAGCGCTCGTGCCCTATGTGGGGAAGGAGGTCATCACGAAGAGGGATTGAGAGCTTGCGCGCGCGCCGCAGGCGCGCGCGGCTGCGGCTTTCTATCGAGCTAATCCTCCTTGCGCTCGTCATTGCCGGTTCGCTCATCTGGCTCGCTTGGCAGCCGTATCTGCGCGTTTCAAGGGTGGAGGTATTCGGTGCTGATCAATCGCTCGCTGCCTATGCACAGCGCGCGCTCCCGGGATCATATCTCGGCATCGTCCCGCGCGACTCGATCCTCTTTGTGCCGGAGGCCATGATCCGGCACGCGATTCTCGCCGATCATCCGGAAATCGCCGCGCTCTCGATCGCGCGCACGGGCTTCACCGCGCTCTCTATAGGCGCGACGAGCCGCGTTGCCGTTGCGCGCTGGTGCGGGCTTGCGCCCTCAACTGAAGGCGAAGCGCCGTATTGCTATCTCTTTGACGGGAACGGGTATATCTTTGCCGCTCTCTCTGAGGATGCCTCGGCGACGCCGCCTACGACCCTAAACTCCTTTGTGGTCTATGACTCCCTTGAGGCGAGCTCTACCGAGCCTTTGCGCGCGACGCTTTCGAGTGCGGACGAGCTGCCCGACGCCTTCGCCTTCGCCCGCAAGATGGGCGGCCTCGGCTCGCCCGCGGAAGCGGTGGTCATCCGGCCCGGAGCAGGAGAGGCGGACGACCTCCTCGCCTCAGGGACGCGCATCACCTATGTCCTCGGGGAGGAGCAGCAGGCATACTCCGCGCTTACCGCCGCGCTCAAAGACCTCGACCTCTCCGACGGCTCCGTCTCCTACATCGACCTGCGCTTCCCAGGCGACGTGTATGTTAAAAGGGCCGGACGATGAAATCGTTCTGGGATATTTTGCCAAGGCCGCTTTTCGTGATGGCGCCGATGGCGGATGTGACGGATCCGGCGTTTAGGAAGTTGGTTGCGAAATACGGCAAGCCGAGCATCACCTATACCGAGTTCGTCTCGGCGGATGGGCTCTTCCATACCCGCGAGATCAAGAAGATGTCGGACGCGGAGAATCCGCTCATGCGCGATTTGCAGTTTAGCGAGGCCGAGCGGCCGATTGTCGCGCAGATATTCTCCGCGAATCCGGCGATGATCGCCTACGGAACCAAGCTCGCGCACGAGCTCGGCTTTGATGGCGTCGACATCAACATGGGCTGCCCGGACAAAGCGATCGAGCGCCAGGGCGCGGGCGCCTGCCTCATCAAGACGCCCGAGGTAGCGCAGGGGCTGATCAGGGCGGCGCAAGAGGCGTCGCCGCTCCCGGTCTCGGTCAAGACGCGCATCGGTTACAACAAGGTCGAGCTTGAGGAATGGCTGCCCGAATTGCTTGCGGCCAAGCCCGCGGCGATCACGCTCCACTTGCGCACTCGCAAGGAGATGAGCGCCGTCCCCGCGCACTGGGAGCTGATGAAACGCGCGGTGGAGATCCGCGATTCGGTAGACCGTTCGATCCCGATCCTCGGCAATGGCGACGTGAAGAGCCTCGCGCAGGCGAGAGAGAAAGTGGCGCAGAGCGGGGCAGACGGCGTGATGGTCGGCCGCGGCATCTTCGGCAATCCTTGGATCTTCGCGGGCCGCACGTTTGAAGATTCAACCCCGCAGGAGAAGCTCGCGGCCTTGGTCGAGCTCGCCCAGGAGTTCGAACAGCTCTCTCCGCCCAAATCCTTCGCGATATTGAAAAAGCACATCAAGGCGTTCGTCGCAGGTTACGACGGCGCCGCGGAATTGCGCGCCAAGCTCATGGCCGCGGAGAATGCCGAGGAGCTCGCGGCCGGTATGCATGCTCACGATCGCGCTCCAGGCCGCTAGGCCAAGTCTTACTATCGTTCGCACGCATACCGGCCGCTCGCGTTGCGCGGTATAATCCTTCGCAATGGCGTACGAGTCGCTCTACCGCAAATATCGCCCGCAGTCCTTCAAGGAGGTCGCGGGGCAGGCGCAGGTGACGGGCCCGCTTGAGGAGGAGATCAAGAGTAAAAAGATCGGCCACGCCTACCTCTTCGCGGGCTCGCGCGGGCTCGGGAAGACCAGCGTCGCGCGCATCTTCGCCAAAGAGATCGGCGCGGGCGAGCGCGACATTTATGAAATAGATGCGGCCTCC
Organism: Minisyncoccota bacterium; assembly: GCA_035547315.1. GTDB lineage: Bacteria > Patescibacteriota > Minisyncoccia > Phycocordibacterales > Phycocordibacteraceae > C7867-001. The sequence goes on along the minus strand of DASZVH010000006.1, from coordinate 116,638 downwards.
AACAACTCCGTCGAGGACATCCGGGAGCTCGCGGAGAACGTCTACACGCTGCCCTTCGCCTCGCCCTACAAGGTCTATATCCTTGACGAGGCGCACATGCTCTCCAAGGCCGCATGGAACGCTTTCCTCAAGACGCTTGAGGAGCCGCCCGCGCACGCGGTCTTCATCCTCGCGACGACCGAGCCCGAGCGCGTACCGGAGACGGTGCAGAGCCGCTGCCAGGTCTTCGAGTTCAAGAAACCCTCGCGCAAGGATTTAGCAAAAGTAGTGGCGCAGGTAGCGAAGAAGGAGGGCTACGAACTCGCGCCGGACGCGGCCGAGCTCGTCGCCATCCTCGCCGAGGGCTCATATCGCGACGCGCTCTCGGTCTTGCAGAAAGTGATCGCGAGTGCGGCGGGAAAGGAGCTTGCGCGCAAGGAGGTGGAACAGGCGACCGGGGCGCCCAAGCGCGAGCTCGTGCACGCGCTTGTCGCTGCGCTCGCCAAGGGCGAGCGCGGGGCATCGCTGGCGGCTATCCAGCGCGCCGCAAACTCGGGCGCGGACATGCGCCTCTTCCTCGAGCTCGTGCTCGAGTCGCTCCGCAGCGCGCTCCTCATCCGCTACGCGCCGGAGCTCCGCGACTCGATCGGCGAAGCGCTCGGCGCCGACGAGTTCTCCGCGCTCGAGCAATTCGCGAAGGAAAGAGGAATTACGCACGCGACCTTGCTCGCTTTCCTCACGGCCGCCGAGCGCATCCGTTACGCGCCCATCCCCGCCTTGCCGCTCGAGCTCGCCGTCCTCGAGCTTTTTCCCGAATGACTGCCGAGCGCATCCGCTACGCGATACTCGCGCTCGTGGTCGCCGTCGCGGCATTCGCGCTCTACCACCAATACCAAGCGACGCGCCCCTGTGCCGAGCCGATCACCTACTCGATCGCTTCTATAGACCCGCGCTTCAATCTCTCGAGCCCCACCGCGCTCGCGGAGGCGGAGGCCGCCGCTGCGATCTGGAACGCCGCGGCGGGGAAGACGCTCCTCGAATATTCGCCGCAAGGAGAGGTCGGCATCAGCTTCGTCTACGACTCGCGGCAATCCCTCGCGAAGCTCGGAGCGCAGATCGCCGAAGAGCAGGCAGCCTCCGAGGAGGAGCGCGAGCAGATAGAAGCCGAGCGCCCGAGCGTCACGTGGGAGAATGCCGTCGCCTTCAATGCGGAGGTCGCCTCCTATAACGCGAGCGTCGCGAGCCTGAATCAGGAGATCGCGAGCTACGATTCGCAAGCGGGCGGGACCTTCGAGGAGGGAGAATATACGCAAGACTCCTCCGGCCGCCGGATCACGATCTATGAGTTCATCGGCACAAGCCAGCTCGAGCGCGTCTTGGCGCACGAATTCGGCCACGCTCTAGGCCTCGGGCACAACAACGACCCGGCCTCGATCATGTATGCGGAAAATGAGAGCGGCAACCTCACGCCCACCGCCGAGGACCTTACTGCGCTTAAGGCGGTCTGCGGCTCTCAAATAAGAGTCAAATAGATGCTAGAGTGCGCAAGTGCGATTGGGGGGTCGTCTAATGGTAGGACAGCGGCCTTTGAAGCCGTGAATCTTGGTTCGATCCCAAGCCCCCCAGCAAGCAAGGATTTTGAGAGTAGATTTCTCCAATATCCTTTGCATCTCCTTGGTTTTTCTTTGGTTCTAACCCAGACGGAAGGTCGCGGATTGCATCGGCTCTTCACGCTCGTCGCGTGGTTCCCGATCCTGCGGCGCATCCCCGGGCGCATCATCGGCATGGGCTTTTTGCCCGAGCATATCGCCGAGCCTATCCGCGCGGGCCGCGGCTAGGGAGGTATACTGGCTTCTATGCGGATACTCTTCGGCATCGTCTTCGCTCTCGCGGCGCTCGCGCTCCTGATCTGGGTGGTCTCGCCCGGTCCCGCGCGAGCGCCGGGAGAGCCCGGCGGGCAAGAGAGCGGCCGGCATCTACCTGCCGACGCCTATCCGCTCTATCCGGGCGCCTCGTGGGGCGGCGAGGAGCCCACCGCCGAGGACGGCGCCGTCGACTACTCGGTCTCCGCAACGCCCTTTGCCGACATCACGGATATCGCGAGCGTCACGGAGCCTTTTTTGAGCTACTACGATCGCAAACTCTCCGCCGCGGGCTGGAGCGTGGATGTCGCGCGCGAGGCGGCGGGCCCGGGTTCAGAACTCGTGCCGTATCTCAAGGGCGGCCAGGAGCTCATCGTCTCCTATTCCTCGGTATTCAAGAACAATCCGCCCGGCGAGCCGGAGCAGTGCCCCTGCGACACGACGCTCAGGCTCGAGAGCGTCGGCGGGTAGGGCGCCAGAGCGATTTCTGCAGATTTACTTTCGCGCCCGCGAAGGAGACACCCTCGTCGATCAATCTCTTGCGCTTCTCTCCCACGCCGCCGAAGCCGTAGCCCACCAGGGCGCCGGCATGCCCGACCACGCGGTGGCAAGGGCAGTGCTCGGGGCTCTTGTTCTTGCGCATGAGCGTGCCGACGGCGCGCGCGGCGCGCGGCTTGCCCGCCATCTGCGCGATCTGGCCGTAGGTGGCGACTTTCCCTCGGGGAATTTTGCGGGCGGCCGCGTAGACCCGGGCGGAAAAAGGGGCGCTTGCGTTCATCGGCTCCATGGTATCATTGCGCCCATATGGACAACAACACCAGCAAGTTCCTCATCCCGGCGGCGGTCGTGCTCGCCGGGCTCTTTATCGGCGGCGCGGTCGTTTGGAACGGCTCGCACCCGGCCGCCGGCGGCACCGGCTCGGCCGGCGGCGCCCAGGCGGTTAATATCAAAGATGTGAAGACCGACGGAGAGCCCTACTACGGCGACGCGAACGCGCCCGTCACGATCGCGTATTGGTCGGACTATCAGTGCCCTTTCTGTAAGCAGTTCGAGACGCAGACGCTCCCGCAGATCATCCAGAACTACGTGAGCCAGGGCAAGGTCAAGATCGTCTTCAAGGATTTCCAGTTCCTCGGCCCCGACTCGATGGCGGACGCGGAGTGGGCGCGCGCGGTCTGGGCGCTCTATCCGGACCAATTCTTCGCTTGGCGCACCGCGATCTACAACGCGCAGCCGGAGGAGAATTCGCTCTCGGCGGCGGATAATCTCGCCTGGCTCGAGCAGACGACCGGCGGCGTCTCCGGCGTCGACGTGAGCAAGATCGAGGCGGCGGTCAAGGCCAATCAGTCCGCCTACGACGCGGCGATCAACGCGGACAAGGCCGAGGCGGGCACCTTCGGCGTCTCGGCGACTCCTTCCTTCATCATCGGCACGCAGCTTATCGCGGGTGCGTACCCCTACGCGAACTTCGACTCTGCAATCCAGGCGGCGATGTAATTGCCGGGGTTCGATACCGCGCGGCCGGCTTTGCCGGCCGCGCGGTTTTGATATACTGAGGGAATGTCGCTCCAGAGCTTCCTGATCAACCAATACGCCAAGTGGAAATTGAAGGACCTGCCCGAGGGGCAGCGCGCGCAGATGACCGCGCTCGTCGCGAAGGACCCGGAGCTTTTCAAGAAAATCGGCGAAGAGATCGAGCGCCGCAAGAAAGGAGGCGAGAGCGAGACCAAGGCCGCGCTCGAGGTTATGAAGAAGTACCGCCTTGAGCTTGCCGAGCTCATGCGATAATGGGAGACATGCAAAGCCTGACCATCCTGTTCGTCATCCTCCAGGCCGTAGGAGCCATCCTCGGCGCCGGGGGCGCCGTGTGGGGCGAGATCACCTATTTCCAAGCGATTCGAGACGGCCGCATCGACCGGGCGGAGCGCGAGCACTTGGGCGTCATCGCCCGCGCGCTGCGCTGGGGCATGCTCGTCCTGCTTCTCTCCTCGATCGCGCTCGTGCTGCTTGCCTTTATCGTCGAGAGCCCGGTGCAGCTGGCCGTGACTCCGAGCTACTGGGCGCTGATGACCTTCGCGCTCGCGGTCATCTGGGCCTCTTGGGCGCTCTCGCGCCGCAAGGTCGCCTTCTGGTTCGGCTCCGCGGTCGCCTTCACCGGGTGGTGGATGATGGCCCTGCTCGCGCTCGGGCGTTTCCCCGCGCTCTCCTACGGCGCGATGCTGGCCTTCGCCGTCGTCGCCTGTGCGATCATCGCGGGCATCCTCGCGTACCTGCGCTCCTTCTACCCGCGCGCGCGGGAGCCGCGCGAGCTATGAGCGCCCGCAAGATATTCATCCTCCTCGGCCACACGGACAAGGAGACGCTCTCGGGCGCGATGGCCGACGCCTACGAGAAGGCCGCGCGGGCGGCCGGGCACGAGGTCCGCCGGCAGGACATCGGGCAGATGCACTTCGACCCGATCCTCCACCAAGGCTACAAGACCATCCAGGAGCTTGAGCCGGATCTGGTCGACTTCCGCGAGAACGTGCGCTGGGCCGAGCATATCGTCCTGGTCTACCCGATCTGGTGGAGCGCCATGCCCGCGATGCTCAAGGGGCTTTTCGACCGCGCGTGGCTGCCGCACTTCGCCTTTACCTTCGCGGATCACGGCCTCACCTGGAGCAAACTGCTCAAGGGCCGCACCGCGCGCGTGATCTCCTCGGCGAACTCGCCCGGCTGGATGCTGACCCTGATGTACGGCCCGGCGACCGACAAGCTCACGCTCGCCATACTCGGCTTCGCCGGCATCCGCGCGCGGACGACGCTTTTCGGCCCCTCCGAGCGCGCCTCCTCCGCCACCCATGCGCGCTGGATGCGCAAGGTCGAGCGCCTCGGCAGAGCGGGGAAATAGAGCGGGGGCTTGACACCATTTTGGCCTTGGTATAGGATGCCCCGCAGGCGTGAAGTTCTTTGAGGCGATGAAGGGTATGCACGTGGCAGGAGCCCCAAACTCCAGCCAGACGAGCGCGTTCCGCAAGGATACGCGCGCGTAACGCATTCACTCAAGCGAGCATCGAGGTCGGCAACTGCCGGAGCGCAAGCTCCAGCGGCCGTCGATATCGACTGCTCCCAAGCGGCCCGCGGCATTCCGAAAGGAAGCCGAGAGCCCCAAGGTGTCGTGGAGCGACGCTTGAGCGATCTCTTCATCTTCTAAGAGCCGCGTGCGAGTACGAGCTGCCGCCTCCCGGCGCGCGCTCGAGCTCGTTCAACGGCTCGCATGGACTGACGGAGCGACTCGTTCGCTCCCGACTCTACCGTCACGTCTCTCATCGGGCGGGGCTTTCTCCTCTTCTGGCGCGTTTTCCGCCGCCTCGAGAGTAGAGAGAGCCCCGCCTGTACCGCCGCTTCCTCACGGGAGCGGCTTTTCTTTTTCCTGCGCTGCCTGTAGTTTCAATACATGCTTAAGATAGGCATCGTCGGATTGCCGAACGTGGGGAAGTCCACGCTTTTTAACGCGCTCACCAAGCAGAGCGTTTGGGTCGCCAACTACCCCTTCGCCACCATCGACCCCGCCGTGGGCGTCGTCGGCGTTCCCGACGAGCGGCTCGATGCGCTCGCGGCGCTCTCAAAGAGCGAGCAAAAACTCCCCGCCGCGATCGAGTTCGTGGACATCGCGGGCTTGGTCAAGGGCGCGGCGCAGGGCGAGGGGCTCGGCAATCAATTCTTGAGCCATATCCGCGAATGCGACGCCATCCTCGAGGTCGTGCGTTTCTTCGACGACCCGGAGACCATCCATGTCGCGGGCGCGCTCGAGCCCGCCAAGGACATCGAGGTCATCAACCTCGAGCTGGTGCTCGCGGACAGCGAGCAGGTGCGCAAGCGCCGCGATAAATTGCAGCGCGACATCAAAGCGGGCGCCAAAGAAGCGGTCGCCGAGGACGCCGCGCTCGCCAAGCTCGCGCAAGCCTTCGCGGCGGGAACGCTCGCGCTGCATGCGGGCCTCTCCAAGGAGGAGCGCGCGGCCGCCGCGCACCTCGATCTGCTGACGATGAAGCCGATCCTCTACGCGCTTAACCGCAAGAGCGGCGGGCACAACCTCGACGAGCTCGCGGACGGGCGCGCAGAGGCGGCCTACGAGATGATCGAGGCTCTCGGCGCCAAATATGTGCTGATCGATGCCGCGACCGAGCACGAGCTGAACGACGTGGCCGACGACGACCGCGCCGGCTTCCGCAGCGAGCTCGGCGTACACGAGGACGGCATCCGCGGCCTCATCCGCGGCGCGTATGAGACGCTCGGGCTCATCTCGTTCTTCACTACCGGGCCCAAAGAGACGCGCGCATGGACGATCAAGAAGGGCAGCGCCGCGCCCGAGGCGGGCGCGGCTATCCACACCGATTTCAAGGACAAGTTCATCCGCGCCGAGGTGGTCGCGGCCGCGGACCTCCTTGCTGCAGGCAGCTTCGCCGCCGCGCGCGAGGCGGCCAAGGTCCGCACGGAGGGGAAGGAGTACGTGGTCAAGGACGGCGACGTGATGCTCTTCTTGCACTCTTGACTACATTATATAATGTGCTAATATTGCATTGCCGCGGATCGCGCGGTTGTTCTTGAAGGAGGAGTACATGATAACCCTCAGTTGGGCGCAGCTTATCGTGCTGCTTATGCTGTCGGCGATGATCGTGCCGATCTTCGGGGGATTCGTCCATCACGAGACGAATAACCCGAAATCGCACGGCCGCGCCGCCTACGGGATGGCTTTTGTCGTCCTGCTGGGCATCGGCGCGTCGGTAGTGCACGGGATCGACCTCCCGCGCATGGCGTGGCACAGCTTCGATCATGCGGAGCGCGCGCCGCGCGGCGACGCCGGTCCCGGCTCATCGAGCTGGACCGACTCCCTGTGGAGATCTCGGCACCGGAGGCACCTATGAACCTCAAAGGGCCTCTGGCCGCTCTCGCGCTGCTCGCGCTCGCGGGCTGCGCGGAGGAGCCCGGCATGCTGGATATATCCGGTCTTGCCGACGACTCCGACCCCGCTCCGGCCGACCGGCCGAGCGGCTTCCATGCCGAGGATTCGGGAGGGAGGCTGATGCCGACCAACCACGTCCCTGCATGGCGCTCGCGCGTCGCGGTTTATTCCGCCGACGCCAAGCTTGAGAAAGACGGCCGGGCGCTGATCGAGATGAACTTCAATGTCCGTCTCGTATCGGTCCCGGAGTCCCGCTTCCTCATCCGGCTCATCCCGCTCAAAGGCGGCGGGTTCAAGGTGGGGACGCAGTTCAACGGCGTCCGTACCGAGGGTCCGGCGTTTGCAACGGGGCTGAGAGGTCATGAGGATGCCCAGGACGCCTTCGTCGACTTTGTCGGCGAGCAAATGGAAAAAGCTCGATAAAAAGAAGAGCGTGGGAAATGTTTCTTTCAAGGGAGCATGCGATGCAGAATGCATTGCAAGGGCCCGCTTGACGCGAGAATCGCGGAAGGCGGGCTTTTCCTTTTTGATGGTATAATCCGCGGCATCATGGAACCGAAACATCCCAAGTTCGTCCGCTGGGCGCTCATGCTCGGCATCGTTATCATCCTCAATATCTTCTTCGTCGAGCTCGTGCAGCTCGTCCTCCCCGCGCCGCAATACGACGCGTTCTGCCCAAGCTCGCAGGTGGTCGGCTCCTACGACACCCAGGATGCCTGCCTAGCGGTCGGCGGCCAATGGACCGCGAATCCGCCACAGCAGACGGTCAACGGCACTAAGCCTGCGGCTGGCTACTGCGACCCGCAATATACCTGCCGACAGCAATACTCCGATGCGAGCGAACTCCACGCAAGGAACGCCTTTATCGCGTTTGTGGTGCTTGGGATCATTGCGCTTGTCGCGGGCGTGGTGCCGATCGGCTCCTCGATCGTCTCTTCCGGCCTCTCCTACGGCGGGGTGGTCGCGCTCATCATCGGTTCCGCGCAGTATTGGGGCAACGCGGCCATCTGGATCCGTTTCTTGATCGCGCTCGCGGGCCTCGCGGCGCTCCTCTATATCGGCTGGCGGCAGTTCCGCGATTGAGCCATGGCGCGTGAGCGATTCGATCACGCGAAGGTTGAGCGCGTCTGGCAGGAGCGCTGGGAGAAGGAAGGCATCTACGCTGCCAAAGAAGATACCGGGAAACAGAAAAGCTACGTGCTCGATATGTTCCCGTACCCCTCGGGTGAGGGGCTGCATGTCGGGCATCCGAAGGGCTACATCGCGACCGACATCTACTCCCGCCACGAGCGGATGAAGGGCAAGGAGGTCCTCCACCCGATGGGCTGGGACGCCTTCGGCCTCCCGGCGGAGAACTACGCGATCAAGACCAAGACGCACCCGAGAGTTGCGGTCGAGAAGAACATCGCCAATTTCAAATCCCAGCTCGCGAAGATCGGCTTCGACTACGATTGGTCGCGCGAGATCAATACCACCGACCCGGCCTACTACAAATGGACGCAGTGGATCTTCCTCAAGCTCCTTGAGCATGGGCTCGCCCATCAATCCGAGGAGCCTATCAATTGGTGCCCTTCCTGCATGACGGGCCTCGCAAACGAAGACCTTGACGGCGGCGTCTGCGAGCGCTGCTCCACGCCGGTCGTGAAGAAGAAACTCCCCCAATGGGTGCTCAAGATCACCGACTACGCCGACCGCCTCCTCAAAGACCTCGATACGCTCGACTGGCCCGAGCATGTCAAAGAGTCGCAGCGCAACTGGATCGGCCGCTCCGAAGGTGCCGAGATCGATTTCCCGCTCGCAGGCAAATATAAATTTGTGCTGCTCCATGGCTTCACCGGAAAGCCGAGCGACCCCCTGTATGGTTGGCTCAGGAAGAATCTTGAAGCACGAGGGCACGAGGTCGTCATTCCAGAACTTCCCGCAACTGATGCTCCAAACGAGGAAGAACAGGTCGCCGCTGCGCTCGCCGCCACGAGTTTTGATGAACGAACCATTCTCTATGGCCACAGCTTGGGCGCGGTAGTGGCGATGAAAACCGCCGAGAAACTGCGAACCAGGATTGGCGGGCTGGTGCTCGCTGGCGGATTTGTCGACCCGAAATTCAAGGATCATGCAAGGAACTTCGAGAACAAGTTCGAATGGAGATTCGATGCGGCTAAGATTCGTGCAAATTGCGGGTTCATATGCGCGCTCCAGGACGTAAACGATGTTGCGGTGAGTGAAGAGCAGGCAGACCGCCTTGGAAAGGCGCTTGGCATCACGGTGAAGCGGGTGCAGGCGGAAGAGCCGCACTTTGACGGGAGGGAGGAGCCGGAGATCCTAAGGGCTCTCCAGCCGACGGTCCAGGTGTTTACCACCCGGCCGGACACGATTTATGGCGCGACCTACCTCGTGCTCGCGCCAGAGCATGAACTCCTCGCGCGGCTGCCGATCGAGAATGCCGCGGAGGTCCGCGCTTACATCGCAGCAGCTGCGCAGAAGACCGAGATCGAGCGGAGCGCGGAGGGGAGGGAGAAGACCGGCGTGGAGTTGAAGGGCGTCAAAGCGATCAACCCGGCGACCAAGGAGGAGATCCCGATCTACGTCGCCGACTACGTGCTCGGCGGCTACGGCACGGGCGCAATCATGGCTGTCCCCGCGCACGACGAGCGCGACCACGAGTTCGCTCAGAAGTTTGGCCTACCGATCAAGCAGGTCATCGAGCCGACGTATGAGCAGACCACTGAGCCGGGCAGGATTCGCGAGGGCGAGCCCTTCGACCACCGCGAGGCGATTATCGCTATCGTGAAGCACTGGAGCGATGATACATACCTGGCGCTCAAATGGAAGGAGGTCGCCTGGGGCACGTTTATCACCGGCGGAATCGAGGAGGGGCAGACGCCGGAGACCGCCGCCAAAGCAGAATTGCGCGAAGAGATCGGCTATACCGACGCAAGATTCGTGAAGGATTTTGGCGTCGTACACGGCAAGTTCTACCATGTGCCCAAGAAGACGAATCGCAACGCGCATGCGCACGTCGTTTATCTTGAGCTCGCAAGCGATGAGCGCGAGCAGGTAGCGGCCGACGAAGCGGCAAAGCACGACCCGCTCTGGCTCACTGCGGCTGAGCTCAAGAAGTTCCTCACTCCCGATACGCACCAGCACGCGCTTCGCTGGCTTCTCGGCGAGCAGGGAATTTATACCGGCTTCGGCACACTTGCGGATTCCGGACCTTTCACCCGGATGGAGAGCACGGAGGCCATTGAGAAGATACCGGAGGCCGTTGGCGGCCGGATGGTAGTGCGCTACAAGATCCGCGATTGGGTCTTCTCGCGCCAACGCTACTGGGGCGAGCCGATCCCGATTATTCATTGCGAAAAGGACGGCGCCGTGCCGGTGCCGTATGAAGACCTGCCGGTGAAGCTCCCGGAGGTCGAGCACTACGAGCCCTCGGGCACGGGCGAGTCGCCCTTGGCCGCCATCCCCGAGTGGGTCAATGTGAAGTGCCCAACGTGCGGCGGGCCCGCGAAGCGCGAGACCAACACCATGCCGCAGTGGGCGGGCTCGAGCTGGTACTACCTGCGCTTCATGGACCCGCGCGACGAGGAGCAGCTGGTCGCGCCGAAGAAGGAGAAATATTGGGCGCCGGTGGATGTCTATGTCGGCGGCGACCACGCCGTGCGGCACCTCATCTACGCGCGCTTTTGGCACAAGTTCCTCTATGATATCGGCATCGCCTCCGGCTCCGAGCCCTTCAAGCGGCTCGAGTTCCTCGGATTCATTCTTGCCGAGGACGGCCGCAAGATGAGCAAGCGCTTCGGCAATGTCATCAATCCGGACGACGTGGTCGCGCAGTTTGGCGCGGATGCCTTCCGCATCTACGAGATGTTCATGGGGCCTTTCGAGAACACGGTCGCCTGGTCGACCGCGTCGATCAAGGGCGCGGAGCGTTTCGTCGAGCGCGTGTGGAAGATGGCCGGCCTCGTCGAAGACGAGGCCGTGCCGGCGCTCGGAACGCCTCTCGCCGAGACGATCAAGAAGGTCGGCGAAGATATCGAGGCTTTCAAGTTCAACACGGCGATATCCCAGATGATGATTTTCGCCAACGCGGTCGAGAAGGAGAGCGCGATCGGGAAGGATCAGTGGATGCAATTCTTGCAGCTCCTCGCGCCCTTTGCGCCGCACCTGACCGAAGAACTCTGGGGGGAAGCCGGCGGCGAGTTCTCGATCCACACCTCAACCTGGCCGAGTTATGACCCCGAGCTCCTCGCCAAGGCTGAGGTGGAGGTCGTCGTGCAGGTCGCGGGCAAAAAACGCGGCTCGATTATGCTCTCGCCCGGGGCTACGGAAGCCCAAGCGCTCGCCGCGGCGATGCAGAGCGAGGCGGTGGGAAAGGCGCTCGGAGGGGAGGAGCCCGCCAAGGTCGTCTATGTGCCCGGGCGGATCCTCAATCTGGTGCCCCGCAAGGCGGGATATTGACGCAGTATGCAGCCTTTGCTATAAATTACACCACACCTAATAACCGATTATTCATGCCCAAAGCCAAAGCCCCCAGCTTCGATAGCGCCGCGCTCGTCAAGCGCCTCCTCGCGGAGGTCCCCGAGCGCGCCCGCGACGTGCTGGTGCGCCGCTTCGGGCTCGGCTCCTCGCTCGCGCGCGAGACCCTCGAGGCGATCGGCGACCGCTCCGGCATCACCCGCGAGCGCGTCCGCCAGATCGAAGCGGCCGGGCTCGAGAGCGTCCGCCGTTCGAAGGCGTTCAAACAGGCCGAGAACGCGCTCGAGGAGCTGCGCGCGTATGTCGAGGCGCTCGGCGTCCTGGTCCCGGAGGAGGAGCTCCTCGCCGGGCTCGGCAAGGACGCCAAGGCGAAGAACCGCTTCCGCTTCCTCCTCGTGGCGGGCTCCGCCTTCTTCCGCGAGCGGGAGACCGACGACTTCTTCGCCCGCTGGCACGTCGACCGCGCGACCGCCAAGCAGATCCACGACGCCTTGGGCAAGCTCTACGCGGGGCTTAAGGACGACGAGGTGCTCTCCGAGAGCGCGATGCTCGACCGCTTCCTCGAGGAGCTCAAGGGCGTCAACGACGCCTACAAGCAGGAGGAGGTCTTGAAGCGCTGGCTCTCGCTCGCCAAAGGCATCGGCAAGAACCCGCTCGCCGAGTGGGGCCGCGCTTCGGCGCCCGCCATCCGCACCAAGGGCATCCGCGACTACGCCTATCTCGCGATCAAGCGCCACGGCAAGCCGATGCACTTCTCCGAGGTCGCCAAGACGATCGGCGCGACCTTCTCTAAAAAGGCGCATGTGGCGACCACCCACAACGAGCTCATCAAGGACCCGCGCTTCGTGCTTGTCGGCCGCGGGCTCTACGCGCTCGCCGAGTGGGGCTACACGCCGGGCGTCGTGCGCGACGTGATCCGCGAAGTGATCGAGCAGGAGGGGCCTTTGAAGAAGGACGAGATCATCAAGCAGGTCAAGAAGGCGCGCTTCGTCAAAGACAACACCATCCTCGTCAACCTCAACGACTCGCGCTACTTCAAGCGCACCAAGGACGGCCGCTACGCCGTCGCATAAGTTTCAAAACGAGAGCCCGGCGCGTTTTGCGCGCCGGGTTCTTGCTATACTCTAGAGCGATGGAATTCTTGCCGTTTTACGACAAGCTTGAGGACTCGGTGAAGCACGCGCGCGATGTCTCCGGCTTCCGGCTCCCGGGCTGGCCGCTTTTCATCGCCGGCGCGGTCGCGCTCTTCGTCGCGTTCGTCCTCTACCCGCCGGCGATCGTCGGCGCTCTCAATATCGCGCTTTTCCTCTCTCCGCTGTGGCTGCCGCTCCTCGTGATCCTCGCCGCCTGGCATCTCTGGCTTATCATGCGCCGCGGCGAATTCATCGACAAGCAGGAGACGCTCCTCCTCGAGATCCGGCTCCCGCGCAACTTCGAGAAGACGCCGCTCTCGATGGAGACGGTCCTGGCCGGCATCCATCACACCAAGGGCGAGAGCAACTGGTACCAGAAGTACTGGCTCGGCCAGGTCCGGCCCTATTGGTCGCTCGAGATCGCCTCCATCGAGGGGAAGGTGCACTTCTTCATCTGGACCCGCGCCGCCTTCCGCAAGCTCGTCGAGAGCGCGTTCTACGCGCAATACCCGGGCGTGCAGCTTGTCGAGGTAGACGACTACACGCGCATGCTCTCGGCGACGCCGGAGGAGTGGGGCGTCTGGGGCTGCGACTTCAAGCACACGCAGCCGGACCCGTACCCGATCAAGACCTACGTCGAGTACGGTCTCGACAAGGTGCAGAAGGAGCATGAGCAGATCGACCCGCTCGCGAACGTGATCGAGTTCCTGGGCTCGATGGGCAAGGGCGAGAACTTCTGGGTCCAGATCATCATCCGCATCCATGCGGGAGAGAAGTACGGCAAGACCAAGGAGGACGGCAAGCCCTACACCTGGCGCGACGAGGCTAAGAAGCTCGTCGACAAGATCCGCCAGGATACGCGCCAGCCCTATACGGACCCGGCGAGCGGAGAGGAGCGGCCGGGATTCCCCAGCCCGACCAAGGGCCAGAGCGACACCATCGCCGCGATCGAGCGCAACACCTCCAAGCTCGCCTTCGACGTCGGGATCCGCGGCGTCTACGTCTGCGAGAAGGACAAATTCGACGGCATCAACATCACCGGCATGATCGGCCTCTGGAAGCCGTTCAACTCCGAGGGTTGGAACGGCATCAAGGCGACGCACTTCGGCATCGACTACGCCGACTACCCCTGGGAGTTCGGGAACGAGCACCGCAAAGACCACATGCGCCGGCATGTGGTCGAGGCGTACCGCCGCCGGCAATACTTTCACGACCCATTCAAGATGCCCGACCCGATGGTGATGAGCACCGAGGAGGTCGCGACCATCTTCCACATCCCCTCCCAGGCGGTGGAGTCGCCCTCGCTGCCGCGCATCCAGTCGGCGACCGGCGAGGCGCCCGCCAATCTCCCCGTCTAACCGCATGCCGTACCTTGAACGATTCTCCGCGGTCGCGCTTTCGGCGCTCGACTCCCACGCCCAGCGCTACTGGCGCGAGTGGGCGCTCGCGCTTTTCGCGGCGCTCTGCTTCGCGCTCTCCTTCCACTTGCTGCTCGGCGCGCCCGCGCGCTTCCCGCGCGGGGCTACGCTCGTCCTCGCCAAGGGGACCAGCCTGCCCGCCGCGGCCGCCGAGCTCGCCGAGGCGGGCGTGATCCGCCATCCGCGCGTCTTCGAGGCGTTCGTGCGGCTTTCGGGCGCAGACCGCGCGCTCAAGGCGGGCGCGTACCGCTTCGTCGCGCCGGAGAACGCGCTCACGGTCGCGCTCCGGCTCATGGCGGGGCAGTCCGGGATCCCCGACGTGAGCGTCACCTTCACCGAGGGCGAGAGCGTGCGGCAGATGGCCGCGCAAGTCGCCGCACTCTTCCCGCTCGTCTCCGCGAGCGACTTCATCGCCGCGGCCGGGCCCTACGAGGGGCAGCTTTTTCCCGACACGTACCGCTTTTCTCCCGAGGCTTCCGCCGCCGATATCGCGGAGAAACTGCGCGCCACCTTCGCGCTCAAGCTCGCGACCCTCGCGCCCTCGATCCAGGATTCGGGCCGCTCGCTCTCCGACATCATCATCATGGCCTCGATAGTTCAGGACGAGGTGAGCAACCCGGCGGACCAGCGCGCGGTCGCCGGCGTGCTCTGGAATCGGATCGAAAAGGGGATGCCGCTCCAGGTCGACGCGACCTTCGGCTATCTCGAGGACAAGCCCGAGCACGTGCCCACGGCCGCCGAACTCGCGATCGACTCCCCCTACAACACGTATAAATACAAAGGCCTGCCGCCGACTCCGATCGGCAACCCGGGCCTCTCCGCGCTCGCCGCGGCCGCCGACCCGGCGACGACCAGCTATCTCTATTACCTCACCGGCACCGACGGCCTCATGCACTACGCCACCACCTACGCGGGCCACGAGGCCAATATCGAGGCGTATCTGCGCTAGTGGGCATCCGCGGCCGCGTGTGCTCAAATAGGCCGATGGAGCTGCGCGGCACGCGAATATTCGTAGGGCTCTCAGGCGGCGTGGACAGCGCCGTCTCCGCCGCGCTGCTCAAAGAGGCGGGAGCGCAGGTGACCGGCGTATTCATCAAGGGTTGGTACCCGCCCGGGATGCCCTGCACCTGGCGCGAAGACCGGCAGGACGCGATGCGCGTCGCGGCGCATCTTGCGATCCCCTTCCGCACGCTCGACGCGAGCGCCGAGTATAAGCGCGAGGTCATCGACTACCTGCTCGCGGAGTATGCCGCGGGCCGGACGCCCAACCCGGATGTCATGTGCAACCGCGCGATCAAGTTCGGCGCCTTCTGGCGCTACGCGCGGGAGGAGGGCGCGCGTGCGATCGCGACAGGGCATTACCGGGCGGGGGAGAAGGATCAGAGCTATTTTCTCGCGCTCGTGCCGGAGGAAGCGCTCGCCGCGGCGCTCTTCCCGGTGGGTGGGCGGGAGAAGCCGGCGGTCCGCGCGCTCGCGCGCCGCTACGGGCTCCCGGTAGCGCTGAAGAAGGACAGCCAGGGCGTCTGCTTCCTCGGCAGCGTGTCGCTCAAGGAGTTCCTCGAGGCGGAGCTCGGCGCGGATCCGGTCCTCCTGCATACCATCGGCGAGCGCGTGGCGGGGAAGTATGTCGCGGCCAAGGAGGGCGGCGCGCTCGTGCTCTCGGAGCGGCGCGCGGGCGCGCCGGGCGCGCGCCGCATCGCGCTGCGCGCGCTCAATCGCCTCGCCGGCTTCGCCGAGGCGGATCGCGCCCAGTACCGGTATCGCGGGCCCTTCGTCAAAGGGCGCGTCGAGGGCGATGCGTTCCTCGCAGGGGAGGATCTGCCCGAACGCCCCGCGCCCGGCCAGCTCCTCGCGCTCTACCGTGGCGCGCAGCTTTCGGGCGGTGGTATCATCGATGGATATGCCTCCTAAAGCGAGCGGCAACCGCATCTATCTGATCGCCGGGGCGATCGCGGCGGTGCTTATCGCGGGCTTCGCCCTCTCGGTGCCTCATCTGCGCGACGCCGCCCTGCCGCCGGCGAGCACCGCCGCCGCCGCGAGCGCGACGCCCGTCGTCTACCTCCACGACGCGTATAAGAAGGGCACGCACACGATCTCAGGCAAGGTGCTCGCTGCGGACCCCTGCGTCGCGGTTACCGCGAGCGCGAGCGTCCTCCCGGGCGCGAGCTCGAGCACGCCCGCGACCATTCTAGTCGGGCTCGACATGCCGCCGGATACCGGTATCTGCCTCGCCGAACCCGCGACCACCACGTTCAGCGTGACGGCGAGCGCCGGGAGCGACGCCACGCTCGCCGCATCCATCAATGGAACCGATGCTTCGACAACCGAGTACTAGCGCCGCGCCCGCGCGAAGCGCGGCGGCGCCGGCCATCGTCAAGGCCGACGGCACGGTCGAGCCCTTCTCCCGCGAGCGGCTCGAGCGCTCGCTCGCTCGCGCGGGCGCGGCGCCGCGGGCGGCGGAGGAAATCGCGGGGCGCGTCGCGGGCTCGATCGCGCCAGGCGCCTCCTCCAAGGAGATCTACCGCAAAGCTTTCACCCTCCTGCGGCAGCACGCGCGGCCGGTCGCGGCGCGCTACGCGCTGCGCCGCGCGCTGCTCGACCTCGGCCCCACCGGCCATCCCTTCGAGGATTTCATCTCGCACCTCTTCGCGCGCGAGGGCTGGTCGGTCGAGACCCGCAAGATGATCGCGGGGAGGTGCGTCGTTCACGAGGTCGACTTTTACGCCGCGCGCGCGCAGGAGTTCATGGCCGCCGAGCTCAAGTACCACAACGACCCGGGCTACAAGTCCGACCTCAAGACCGCGCTCTATGTCAAAAGCCGCTTCGACGATATCTTCGCCTGCGACGCCACCCTCAGGACCTGCCCGATCGACCGCGGCATCCTCATCACCAACACCAAGTTCACGAGCGAGGCGATCAAATACGCCGAATGCGCCGGCGTCGAACTCCTCGGCTGGAGCTATCCGGCCGGCGCGGGGCTCTTCGAGCGGATGAGCGCCGCGCGCACCTATCCGATCACCGCGCTCACGGCGCTCGAGGGGCGGGAGAAGCGCCTCCTCGTGGCGCAGGGAGTTATCGCGGCCGACCAGCTCGCGGAGCGCCGCGAGGCGCTGCGGGCGCTGCGCCTGCCGCCCGAGCGCATCGGCCGGGCCATTGCCGAGGCCGATGCGCTCGGTGCGCTATCATGAGCGCTATGAGCGTCCACGCCTCCCGCGCCTTCTGCTTCGTCCTCGGGCTCGCCGTGGGGGCCGGAGCCTGCGCCTGGTATTACGCCGCGCCGGCGGCCGCCCCCGCCCCCGCTCCCTCCGCGGCGACCGGCACGCCAGCCTTCCCCGAGAGCGGGGACATCTCGGTCCTCGACCAGCCGGCGGGAACGAGCACGACGGTCGCGTGGGTCGCGGTCCCGCCGCCGGGCGTCTGGGTCGCGGTCGAGGAGGTCGAGGCGGGCGGCGCGCTCGGCAACGTGCTCGGCGCCGAGCGCGTGGGCGGCCCGCGCTCGGCCGTCGTCGTGCCGCTCTTGCGCGCGACCGTGCCGGGCATGCCCTACGCGATCGTCCTCTACCGCGACGACGGCGACGGCGCGTTCAGCCTCGCGAGCGACAGCGTCTACGTCGACCTCGACACGGGAGAGCCCGCCGAGGCGATTTTCCATACCGAGTGATATGGCCGCCGCGTATCAGCCGGGGCAGCGCGCCCCGTTCGTCCTCTCGCGCTCCAAGCTCGACCTCTTCTGCGAGTGCCCGCGCTGCGCGTATCTCGACCTGCGTCTCGGGGTCAGGCGCGTCTCGGGCCCTTCATTCACCCTCAATAACGCGGTCGACGAGCTCTTGAAGCGCGAGTTCGACGCCCACCGCGCGCAGGGCACCCGGCACCCGCTCTGCGCGGCCTACGGCATCGACGCGATCCCGCTTGCCGACGAGCGGATGGAGGAGTGGCGCGACGCGCTGCGGCGGGGCATCAAGCACCACCACGCGCCGACCAACCTCACGCTGCGCGGCGGCGTCGACGACATCTGGCAAGAGCCGCGCACGGGCGCGCTCATCGTCGTCGACTACAAGGCGACCAGCAAGAAAATCGGCCCCGCGAGCGAGAATGACCTCTACGATTCCTACAAGCGCCAGATGGAGATCTACCAGTGGCTCTTCCGCGCGAACGGCTTCCCGGTCTCGCCGACGGGCTACTTCGTCTACGTCAACGGCAAGAGCGACGCAGAGGCCTTCGACGCCAAGCTCGAGTTCGACGTCAAGCTCATCCCGTATGCGGGCTCCGACGCCTGGGTCGAGCCGAAGCTCCACGCGCTCAAGGAGATGCTCGAGAGTGACGAGATCCCGGCAATCGGCACTACCTACGACGGCAGCAAGCCCTGCGACTACTGCACGTATCGCGAGAACGCCGGCAAGGCGCTCCGGAAGGCCCACAAAGCCGCCAAGAAATAGCGGGGGATACCGCCCGATTGACGCGGGGAGCCGCGGTGCTACCCTCGACCTAGACTGTAGGCCACCGAAGGAGGAATCCATGCGCGCCTTTATCCTGCCGCTCGCGCTGGCGGCGGCGCTCGCCCCGCATCCGCTTGAGGCGACGAGTCATCCGAGCCGGGCGCGCGTGCTGCCGGCGCTGATGCTCCGCTCGTACTTCTGCGAGAACGGCGTGTGCTTCGGGCATATCCGCTGCACCGGCGTTATCCCGGTCAGCGAGGACGGCTCGGTCAGCATGTACGCCGACCTCGAGGTCGTCTTCGACGACGACGAAGCGGCGAAACTCGTTATCACGGACAACGGGCATCGAGTCCAGTATGTCGATCTCTACGGCAACGGGACCGTCGATCTCGTCCGGAATCTGGACGATCTCTCGCAATACCGGATCGTCCACGGGCCTTCCGCCGACGTGAGCAAAGAGGACCGCGCCAAGATCCAGATGCAATACGGCATCGACGAGACGATCGTCGACCACTGCCTCAGAGCGCATCTGGGCCCGCCCCCGGTATGAGGAAAGAAGGCGGGGCCCGCAGGGGCCCCGCTTTTTGTATACTGGCGCGATGGAGGTCAAGATAGAGCCGAGCTGGAAGGAGCATCTGGCGGGAGAGTTCGAGCAGCCGTACTTCAAGGAGCTTGCGGCGTTCGTCCGGAAGGAGTATCGGGAGGAGATCGTCTACCCGCCGCCCAAACATATTTTCCGCGCGTTCGACCTTACGCCGTTCGAGAAGGCGCGGGTCGTCATCCTTGGCCAAGATCCGTATATCGGCCCGCGCCAGGCCAACGGCCTCTGCTTTGCGGTACGCGCGGACGAGCCTTTGCCGCCCTCGCTCCAGAATATCTATAAAGAGATCGCGAATGAATACGGCGTGCCTTATGCGGAGCTCGCGGCGCGAGGCGGCGACCTCTCTCGATGGGCGAGGCAGGGCGTGCTCCTCCTCAACGCGACGCTCACCGTGCGCGCGCGCCTCTCCAATTCGCACGCGGGGAGGGGCTGGGAGCATTTCACCGACGCCGCCGTCAAAGCGCTCTCCGAAGAGCGGGAGCATCTGGTCTTCATGCTGTGGGGCAACTATGCGCGGAAGAAAGGCGCGCACCTCGACCGTGCAAAGCACCTCGTGCTCGAATCCGCCCACCCTTCGCCGCTCTCGGCGCACGCCGGCTTTTTTGGCAACGGCCACTTCAAGAAGGCGGACGAGTATCTGGCGGAACATGGCGAAACGCCCATCGATTGGCTATAACTAGAGGATGAATCACACGCCGGAGATCAAGAAGGCGATCCAATTCGCGGCAAGGAAGCACCACGACCAGATGCGGCTCGAAGCGGAGCCCTTGCCCTACATCACGCACCTTATTTCCGCGGCGCTTCTCGTCGCGGAGGATGGCGACGTGCCGGACGAAGTCGTCATCGCGACCTTGCTCCACGACACTTTGGAGGACACGCAGACGAACGAGGAGGAGCTCGCGCGCGCCTTCGGCTCGCAGGTGCTCGCGCTCGTGAAAACGGTCACCGAGCCCAAGGAGATCGAGGACTGGAAAGAGCGCAAGAAGCGCTACCTCGCGCAGCTCACGCTCGGCAGCGACGACGCCTTGCTCATCTCGATGGCCGACAAGATCGACAACATCGAGAGCAAGCTCGAGGCGTATGCGCGCGAGGGGCCCGCGCTCCTGAAGCGCTTCCACGACCAGAAAGAGAACGAGTGGTATCACGGCGCGGTCCTGCGGATGGGGCAGGAGCGCCTCCCCGCGCATCCCTTGACCAAGCGCCTGGCGCAGGCGCATGCGAAGGAGAAGGAGATGCTAAGCTAGCGCTTGACACATGGCAATAGGCAGTGCTATTATCAATACCGGCAATTTAGCGAGGTCGAAAGACCAGAAAGAGAGGACGTCGTGAACGTGTTCTTGTTCTTTAGCATCGTATTATCCATCGCGGCCATCATCGTCTTCAGCGTGTTGTTCGTGGTGGACAAACATAGATTTTTTCGCGCGCTCGCAGTGGTAGGGATCGTGTTAGGCGTTATGTTCTGCATTATCTGCTGCCGGGAACTCGGGCTCGGGCTCCCTATCGCGCAATCAACTGTCGGACGTTATCTCAATGTCGGCACCACCTACCAGACCGTCATTGCGGAAAAGGCAGAGGGCGGCTATCTCTCGCAGGTGAAGGCTCCGGACGGTACAACGTACGTCCTTCTCACTGACAAAGCGCCTCCGCCGCGCTTCGTCTACGGGAGCGACTCCCGGTTCATCGCGATCGGCCACTGACTCGATACAAAGAGGGCGCGGACATGTTCCGCGCCCCTCTGCTTACCAGATCTTGGCCCGGTCGCGCGGAGCGCGGTAGAGCTTGTCGCCTTTTTTCACATTCCAGGCGGCGTAGAACTGCGGGAGATTGGAGGCGGGGCCGTTGGTCCGGAGCTCGTGCGGCGCATGCTCGTTGGTCAGGATGAGGGTCTTCTCGGCTTCGGGGCGCACGAGCTCGCGCCAATCTTGCGCCATCCCGAGGAAGAATCGTTGCACCGGGGTAAAGCTCCCGATCGAGGCGTTTTCTGCCGGGTTTTTCTCCAGGTGCTTGCGGTATGCGTCGAGCGCGATCGCATAGCCTCCCAAGTCCGCGATATTCTCGCCGAGCGTGAGTTTGCCGTTGACCTTGAGGCCGTGGAGCTCGTAGCGGTCGAACTGCCGCTTGAGGAGCGCCGCCTTACGCTCGAAGCGTTTGCGGTCCGCCGGCGTCCACCACTTGCGCAGATTGCCGCGCGCGTCATATTTGGAGCCGTCGTTGTCGAATCCGTGCGTGATCTCGTGCCCGATCACGCCGCCGATCGCGCCATAATTGATGCCCGCATCCTGGTCGGGGCCGAAATAGGGCGGCTGTAGGATCGCGGCGGGGAAGGCGATCTCGTTGGTGCCCGGGTTGTAGTAGGCGTTGACCGTCTGCGGATACATGAACCATTCGCTCCGGTCGACCGGCTTCTTGAGCTTCTTGATGTTGCGCCGCTGCTCGAAGCGGGCACTTCGGAGCACGTTGCCGAAATAATCGCCGGGCTTGATCGCGAGGCCGCGGTAGGTCTTCCATCTTTTAGGATACCCGATCTTGCGATCCATCTTGGCGAGTTTGGCGAGCGCCGCGCGCTTGGTTGCGGGGCTCATCCAGTCGAGCGCCGCAAGACGCGCGCAAAACGCGGCGAAGAGGTTGCTCACCAGCTCGTCGATGGCGCGTTTGGCCTCCGGCGGGAAATGCTTTTTCACGTAGAGCTTGCCGAGCTCCTCGCCCAAGGAGCCGTTGACGACCGCGAGTACCCGGCGCCACGGAGCCTTCATCTGGCGCTGGCCGGAGAGGACGGTCCCGTAGAAATCGAAGTTTGCCTGCTCGAATTCTTCGGAGAGATACGGCGCCGCGTCCGAAGCGACATGCCACATCAGATACGTCTTCCAGTTCTCAAGCGGAGCGGCTTTTAGAAGGGATGCGGCGGCCCGCACGAACTGCGGCTGCATGACGTTGAGCGAACGCAGATCCGGGGCGCCAATCGCGGTGAAATATTCCGCCCAAGGGTAGCCGGGCGCCAGCTTCTTCAAGGCGCCCGAGCTCATCTTGTTGTAGACTTTGTCCGGATTGCGGCGATCTTCTTTGCGCATCGAAGCTTTCGCGAGCCTCTCCTCAAGAGCGTAAACCGTCGCCGCGCTCGCTGCGGCCGTCTTGGAGCTTTCCCCGAGCAGGGCGAACATCCGCGCGAGATGCCTCTGATACGCCGCGCGGACGCGCTTCGACTCCGCGTCGTCTTTGAGGTAGTAGTCGCGGTCGGGCATGCCGAGCCCGTCCTGATACAGATGCAGGATATTGGCGTCGCTCTTCTTGTCGTCTTGGCCGGCGACCGCGCCCCAGGGCACGCCGAGGCCGGATTGGTGCAGCTCGTTGATGAGCGCGAACAATCCCGCGCGGTCTTCGATGCCGCGAATCTTTTCGAGAAGGGGGAGGAGCGGCCGCATTCCGAGCGCGTTACGGCGCTTCGCGTCCATTCCGGAACGGAAGAAGTCGCCGATGATCTGCTCGGGCGTGCCGGACTTCGCGCGTTTTCTCATGAGTTCGTCGAGGATCGCTTTGATCTGATGCTCGGTGCGCTTGCGCAGCATCTGGAATGTCCCCCACATGGCCTCGTCGTGCGGGATCGTGTTGGCCTTCATCCAACCGCCGTTCGCGTATTTATAGAAATCGTCCTGCGGCCGGACGTTCGTGTCCAAATCTGTGGTATCAAATCCCCATTTCCGCTTCGCCATTCCGCCATTTTAGCATACTTGCCAAAAATATATTTAACTTTACTATGGTGCGGCTCCTTGCTCTTTGTGTTATTCTCCCCACGGAACAAATGGAGGATCTTCATGTGCGCATCAGCGTTTACGCTTTTTCAGTTCATAGGCATCTCAACGTTCACCTGCATCTTTGGGGCCACGATTGGCATAATGGCAGGCCGTGCAGCCCAAAGGCGCTATGATGACATCGATTGATTCCGGAGCCGCCGCCGCGCGGCTCCTTACTTTTTATGCTAAATTCTCGGTTATGAAGGTCGCTGAGGTGAGGAAGCGCTATCTCGATTTTATGCGGGAGAAGGGGCACGTGATCATCCCCTCGGCGCCGATCGTGCCCGGCAACGACCCGACTACGCTCTTCACCTCCTCGGGCATGCAGCCGCTGTTGCCGTACTTCCTCGGCAAGGACCACCCGGAGGGCAAGCGCGTTGCCGACTCTCAATTAGCATTTCGCGCGGGCGACATCGAGGAGGTCGGCGACAACCGCCACACCACTTTCTTCGAGATGCTCGGCAACTGGTCCTTCGGCGACTATTTCAAGAAAGAACAGCTGCCTTGGATCTTTGAGTTCTTAACGGACGGTGAGACCGGCTTCGGCATCGACCCCGCGAAGCTCTATGTGACTACCTTCGCCGGAGACCCGGCCGCAGGCATCCCGGCCGATGATGAAGCGGTCGCGATCTGGCAAGAGCTCTTTACGGAGAAGGGAGTCGACGCAGAGTTCGTGAATCTCGGTACCGAAGAGCGCGGATACGAGCTCGGGATGCAGGGCGACCTGCCCGCCGGCAGGCAGGGCCGCATCTTCGCCTATGGCGACAAAAACTGGTGGAGCCGCGCGGGCGCCCCGGGCAAGATGCCCGCGGGGGAGCCCGGCGGCCCCGACAGCGAGATCTTCTACGACTTCGGCACGCCGCATGATCCGAAGTGGGGCCCTCGCTGCCATCCCAATTGCGATTGCGGCCGCTTCGTCGAGATCGGCAACTCCGTCTTTATGCAGTATATAAAAAGCGAAGACGGCCGCTTCACCGAGCTGCCGAAGAAAAATATCGACTTCGGTGGCGGGCTCGAGCGCCTCACGATGGCGACCGTGGGCCCCGATATCTTTTTAATCGATATCTTTGACGCGGCGCGCGCGGTGCTCGAGCGGCGCTCAGGCGGGCAGTACGGAAGCGACGAGGGCGCCACCCGCGCGATGCGCATCATCCTCGACCATATGCGCGCCGCCTCCTTCATGCTCGCGGAGGGAATCACGCCGGCTAACACCGAGGCGGGCTACATCCTGCGCCGCCTGATCCGCCGCTCGATCCGCGAGGCGGATCGCCTCGGGATCAAGGAGGCCGTGCTCGCCGAGGTCGCCGGCGGGTTCGGCGCCGCCTATGCCAAGCAGTATCCGATGGTCGAGCAGAACGCCGCCTTCATTACGGAGCAGCTTGAGAAGGAGGAGGCGCAGTTCCGCAAGACGCTCGCGCAAGGCTTGCGTGAATTCGAGCGCCTGACGCATTACGGAAGTCCGACTTCCGTAGCAATGATTCCGGCGGAAGAGGCGGTTAATTTGTACACGACCTACGGATTCCCGATCGAACTCACCGAAGAGCTCGCGAAGGAGCGCGGGCTCCAGATCGATCTCGGGGCGGTCGCGGATCTGATGCGAAAGCACCAGCAGGAATCCCGCGCCGGGGCCGCGCAGAAGTTTGCAGGAGGGCTCGCGGATCACCAAGCGCAGACCATCAAATATCACACTACGCACCACATCCTGCTGAAAGCGCTCCAGATGGTGCTCGGCGGGGAAGTCAAGCAGCGCGGCAGCAATATCACCAGCGAGCGGCTCCGCATCGACTTCAGCTTCCCGCGCAAGATGACGGATGAAGAGAAGAAAAAAGTCGAGGAGATCGTCAACGACACTATCCGTAAGGACTTGCCGGTCGTCCGCACGGTAATGAAGAAGGAGGAAGCGGAAAAGCTCGGCGCGCAGATGGAGTTCGGCGTCAAATATCCCGAGATGGTCTCGGTCTACTCGGTCGGGCCTCTGGGCGCCACCGAGGCTGACCCTAAGATCCCCGAGGCCTTCTCGCTCGAGTTCTGCGGCGGGCCGCACGTCGCGAACACCGCCGAGATCCATGAAGGCGGCAAACATTTCAAGATCCAGAAGGAGGAAGCTTCTTCCGCCAGCGTCCGGCGCATCAAGGCGATACTCGGGTAAGCGGGTGCTAAAATCAGAGCAATGAATCTTTTCGGCAGGGCGCGAGCACGGAGCGCGGCGATCATCGATGTCGCTGCGGACTCCGTCGGCGGCGCATGCCTCCTCATGCGCGAGGGGGCGCCGCCCTCGCTCCTCTTCGCCGAGCGCGTGCCGATCGCCCCGCGCCCGGGCGAGGCCGCGAGCGCCGCGCTCATGCGCGCGCTCGACACGCTCTCAGGCTCGCTCGTGAAGGCGGGCGGCCCCACGCTCGCCCGCGCCTCAGGCAGCGGCACGCCCGGCCGCATCCTCGCCGCCGTCGGCGCGCCCTACGAGGAGCCGCGCTTGCGCCTCGAGCGCCTCCACGGGGAGCAGGGGAGCTTCACCTTCGACAAGTCGGTCCTGCTCGAGGCGATGAAGCGCGGCGCCGCAGAGCCCTCCGGCAAGCTCCTCGCGGACGAGGCCGTGGTCGCGACCTTTCTCGACGGGTACCGCGTCCGCTCCCCCTGGGGGCGCAAGGCGCGCCGGGCCTCCATCGTCCTCCTCTCCTCGGCGGTGAGCGCCGTGGTAGCGGAGCCTCTGGCCGAGGGATTGCGCCGCACCTACCACACCCGCGCGATCGAGATTGCCTCGGGCGCGCTCGCTTTCTGCCGCGCGCTGCAGGAGCTTTTTCCGCATGAGGACGAATACATCGGGCTCGTTGCGCGCGGCGACGCGGCCACGCTGATCCTGGTGCGCGAGGGCGTCTTTTACGCGGTGGCAACCGCCGAGCTCGCAGGAGACCCGGCCGCCGCGCTCCTGGCGGCGCTCGGCGAACTCGCCGCGCAGAGCCCGTTGCCGCACGCAGTCTTCATAATCGCGCAGGAGCGGCGCGAAGAGCTCAAGAACGCCTTCGCCGATCCGCGCTTCGCCCCCATCTGGCTCTCCGACAGCCCGCCGCGCCTCCTGCCGGTCCTGCCCGAGCATCTCCAGCTCTCCGGCAAGCTCAAGATCGAGGGCAACGTCCGGCCCGACCTCTTCCTCGAGCTCCTCGCGCTCTTCTGTGCACAGCCCGAGGAGCCGGCGCGGTAGACAGCGCGGCCCGGGAGGCTATACTTGGGCGATATGCGAACTCTCGACGACATCATCCCGCCTTCCCGCCGCGCCCAGATGGAACCGCCCGCCGGCGGCTCGCCCCCGCGCATGCGAACACCGCGCGCGCGCTTCCCCTACACGACCGCCTTCATCGCCCTCGTGGTGGTCCTCGCCGCCCTCCTCGCCCTGTTCTACTTTTCCGGCGCAGAGGTCCAGGTGACGCCGAACCAAACGAGCGTCTCCGCCGCCGGCGCCTACACCGCGACGGTCTCGGGCTCGTTGCCCTTCCAGATCATCACCGCGCAGAAGTCCGCGACGCAGACCGTACCCGCGAACGGGACCAAGTCGGTGAGCACCTCGGCCAAGGGCATCATCGTCATCTCCAACACGCAAAGTAAGGCGCAGACGCTGATCAACAGCACGCGCTTCGAGACCCCGACCGGCCTCATCTTCCGCATCCACGCGGCGGTCACTATCCCGGCGGGCGGCAGCAAGAGCGTAACCGTCTACGCCGACCAGCCCGGCGCCGACTACAACATCGCGCCGACCTCGTTCACGGTCCCGGGGCTCCAGGGGACGCCGCAATTCAACGAGGTGACCGCTAAGTCGAGCGGCCCGATGACGGGCGGCGCCTCGGGCGTCGTGCCGGTCGTCGACTCCGCTATCGAGAGTTCCGCGCAGAGCTCGCTTGCAAGCTCGCTCGGCCCCGATCTGCAAAACGCGATCGCGGCGCAGGTGCCCGCTGGCTTCGTCCTCCTTCCGGGGAGCGCGACGACCAGCTTCTCCGGCCTCGAACCCGCCCTCGCCTCCTCGACCAGCGACGCGCTCGTGGGCGAGCAGGGGATCATCTCGGCGGTCGTCTTCCCCAACGCGGCGCTTGCCGCGGCGATCGCCACCGCCAACCAATCCGGCTATGACGGCGAGCCCTTGACGATCCAGAACCCGAGCGCCCTCACGCTCAGCCCTGCCGGCGGCTTCCCGGGCCAAGGCGACCAGTCCTTCACCTTCACGCTCGCGGGCTCCGCCGATCTCCTCTCGACCGTCGATCCGGACCAGATTGCCGCTGCGGTCGCCGGCAAGACCCGCGAAGCGGCCCGGGTGGCGCTCACCAACTTCCCGGCGATCAAGCAGGCGATGATCACGCTGCGACCCTTCTGGAAGAGCGCGTTCCCCGCCGACCCGGCGAGCATCACCGTGCTCGTCGAGCCGGCGAGCTAGCGGGCGGTTGACCCTTTTCCCGGCATCTGCTAGAGTAGCTCGGCATCCGATGACTGATGAAGCGAAGCAAGGGGCGGTCGGCACCGTCGAAGAGGTGTTGCCCGATTCTCTTTTTCGCGTCCGCCTGTCCGCCGATGCGGCAGCCAAGGCGGGAGCGGGCGAGGACCTGGTCCTCGCGTACCTCGCGGGCAAGATGCGGCTGCACCGGATCCGGGTCCTGGTCGGAGATTCGGTCGAGATGGTGCTCGACCCCTACGGCGGGCGGGCGCGTATCGTCCGCCGGCTTTCGTAAAAACTTACCAAACGTATTACTTACCACTGCTGAGCATGAAGGTTCGGGCATCCATCAAGAAGCAGCAGGCCGGCGACATCATCGTGCGCCGGCGCGGCCGTTTGTACCGCATCAACAAAAAGAATCCGCGCCGCAAGGCGCGCCAAGGCTGATATGCGTATCGCCGGCGTCACCATCCCCGACCACAAGCAGCTCGCGTACGCGCTGCCCTTGATCTACGGCATCGGCCCGACCCGCGCGCGCGAGATCCTCGCCAAAGCCGGAGTCGCCGAGAACAAGAAAGGCAGCGAGCTCACGAGCGACGAGGAGCAAAAGATCCGCTCGCTCGCCGAGGCCTTCACCATCGAGGGCGAGCTGCGCCGCCAGATCGGCCAGGACATCAAGCGCCTCAAAGACATCAAGAGCTGGCGCGGCAACCGCCACGAGCGCGGGCTCCCCGTGCGCGGCCAGCGGACCAAGACCAATTCGCGCACCCGCCGCGGCAACACCCGCAAGACCATGACCAGCGGCCGCCGCACCCTGGAGAAGACCTAGCATTTGACTGATACCTGACACCTAAAACCTGACACCTGCTTAATTATGGGTAAGAAACGCATCATCAAGAAGAGCGGCCGCGGCCTCGACCAGGGGCGCAAGGAACGCGCGCTCGCCAAAAACTCCAAGCGCACGCTCGAGAAAGGGGTCCTCCATATCGAGGCGACCTTCAACAACACCAAGGCGACCCTGACCGACGAACGCGGCAACGCGGTGGTCTCGAGCTCGGCGGGCGCTTTGGGCTTCTCGGGCGCGCGCAAGTCGACCCCCTACGCGGCGGCGAAAGTCGGCGAGCTCCTCGGCGAGAAGGGGTCGATGATCGGGCTCAAGGAGGCCTCGGTCGTGATCCGCGGGGTCGGCGCTGGGCGCGAGAGTGCGCTGCGCGCCTTCGCGGGGAAGGGCATCGCGATCCGTTCGATCAAGGACGCGACGCCGGTCCCGCACAACGGCCCGCGCCCGCCCAAGCCCCGCAGAGTGTAGTTTCTAAAACCTGACACCTGAAACCTAACACCTGCTTACCATGAAAACCGGCCCCCGCTACAAAATCGCCAAACGCCTCGGCGCCACCGTCTTCGAGAAGGCGCAGACGCAGAAGTTCGCGCTCTCCGCCGACCGCTCCGCCAAGAACAAGCGCGGCGGCCGCGGGCGCCAGAGCGAATACGGCAAGCAGATGCTCGAGAAACAGAAGGTGCGCGTCACCTACGGCCTGCCCGAGCGCCAGTTCCGCTCGTATGTGGGCAAAGCGCTCGCCGCAAAAGGCTCCGCGCCGCAGAGCCGCCTCCACGAGCTCCTTGAGCTCCGGCTCGACAACGTCGTCTGGCGGCTCGGGCTCGCCGCGACCCGCCGCGCTGCGCGCCAGATGGTCGCCCACGGCCACGTGCTCGTGGGCGGGAAAAAGGTGCGCGTGCCCTCGCACCAGCTCGGCAAAGGCGACCGCCTCGCGATCCGCGAGGGCAGCAAGCGCCACGGCGCGTTCGTCGGCTTCGCCGAGCGCTTCGCGGAGCGGCCGTTGCCCTCCTGGCTCTCGTGGAATCCGCAGAAAATGGAGGGCGAGGTGGTGGAGCTGCCGACCCCGGCCTCCGCGGAGCCGGCGGGCGACCTCTCGGCGGTGCTCTCGTTCTACACGCGCTAATGCGGAGCCCGGGTTATCATTACGAAGATTAATTGGTTAACACGATTGAGTTATGGAATACCACATCACCTTGCCCTCTAAGCCCCGCATCGTTTCCGAAGAAGGGAAGCAGGGCGTCTATGAGATCGACTCGCTCTACCCGGGCTACGGCCACACGCTCGGGAACTCGCTGCGCCGCATCATTCTCTCCTCGCTCCCGGGCGCGGCGGTCACCTCGGTCAAGATCGAAGGCGTCTCCCACGAGTTCGCCACCGTCGAGGGCATGCGCGAGACGGTGATGGAGCTCCTTTTGAACCTTAAACGCGTCCACTTCACGCTCCAGGGCGACGAGCCGCAGGCGATCTCGCTCAAGGTATCGGGCGGCGAGGTGACCGCCGGCAGCTTCAAGCTCCCGACCCAGGTCGGCATCAGCAACCCCGAGCAGCACCTGGCCGACCTCGCGGGCAAGACCTCCCTTGAGCTAGAAGCCACCGTCGAGCGCGGGCTCGGCTATGTCCCGCGCGAAGTGTTGACCAAGGAGAAGGTGGATATCGGCACCATCGCGCTCGACGCGACCTTCACTCCGATCCGCCGCGTGAATTACGAGGTGGAGAACATGCGGGTGGGCGACCGCACCGACTTCAACCGGCTCCGCATCCTCATCGAGACCAACGGCACGGTCGCGCCGCGCGAGGCGCTCGAGCGCGCGATCGAGACCATGATCCAGCAGCTCTCGGCCGTGATCGGCTTCCAGGAGTCGCGCCCGGCGGCTGTCGAGAGCGCCGAGAGTGGCGGCTCCGAGGCGAGCAAGGTCAAGGTCGCGGAGCTCGGGCTCTCGACCCGCACCGCGGGCGCGCTCGAGGCGGCCGGCATCAAGAGCGCGGCGGGCCTCGCGCGCAAGAGCGCGAGCGCGCTCAAGGAGCTCGACGGCATCGGCGAGAAGGCGATCACCGAGATCTCCGAAGCGCTCGCCAACCTGGGCCTCGTCCTCAAGGATTAACCTATGTCGCAACGCGCCAAAGCACGCTCCTTCAACCGTCCGCGTAAACAGCGCGGCGCCCTGATGCGCTCGCTCGCGCGCTCCTTGGTGCTCCACGAGCGCATCTCGACCACCGAGGCCAAAGCCAAAGAGCTCCGGCCTTATGTCGAGCGGCTCGTGACCTACGGCAAGCAGGGCACGCTCGCGAGCCGCCGTCTCGCCGCAGCCAAGCTCGGCGACAGCGAGGCGGTGCGGAAACTCTTCACGACCATCGCGCCACGCTACAAGGGGCGCCAGGGAGGCTACACCCGCGTGGTCAAGCGTTCCAAGCGCGGCGCCTCCGATGCGCGCAAGCTTGCGTATATCGCCTTCGTCTAGTTATATGGCAAAGATTATGACCATCGCTACGGAACAGGAGACCTACACCATTGACGCAGCCGGCCGCACGCTCGGCCGGGTCGCCTCGGAGGCCGCGCACGCGCTCATGGGCAAGCGCTCGGCCAAGTTCGCGCGGCATATCGCGCACCCGATCAAGGTGGTGGTGGAGAACGCGGGCAAGCTCTACATCTCCGAGCGCCGCGCCAAGGGCAAGATCTATCAGCGCTACTCGGGCTACCCGGGCGGGCAATACGAGACCTCGATGAAGGAGGTGCTCGAGAAGAAGGGCGCTGCCGAAGTCCTCACCAAGACCATCGACGGCATGATCCCGCGCAACAAGCTCCGGAAGCTCCGCATGAAGAATCTGGTCGTCAAGAATTAACCATGCCTACTTTCACTAACGCCGTAGGCCGCCGCAAGACCGCAAGCGCGGTCGTGCGCATGCAGCCTGCGGATAAGAACTCCTTGCTGGTCAACGGCAAGTCGCCCAAAGACTACTTCAAGACGGAGGAGCGCGCCCGCGAGGCTCTCTCGGTCTTCTCCACCGCCGAGACCGCGCAGAACTACTCCGCCAAGGCGCATGTCGAGGGCGGCGGCATCAGCTCCCAGGCGGGCGCTGTCCGCCACGCGCTCGCACGCGCTATCTCCGCGGCTGAGCCCAACACCCGCCCGGCCCTCAAGGCCGCCGGCTTCCTCACGCGCGACCCGCGCGCCAAGGAGCGCAAGAAGCCGGGCCTCGTCAAGGCCCGCAAGCGCAAGCAGTGGTCCAAGCGCTAACTATGCGCAAGCCGATCGTCGTTGCGATCGCAAACTATATTTTGCCAGGATTAGGATACGTATTGCTTGGGCGAAGAGTCGGCTTCGGACTTTTAATGATGCTGGGATGCGCTGTACAAGTTGCCCAGCTTTATTTCGGCCCGCTCCCATATATTGTTACCTACGGATCTTCGCCGTTAGTGATAATTCTCGGTTTTTCGGCAATTTTTATAATTGAAATCGCGTTCGCATACGATGCCTATCGTCTTGCAAAAGAACCCCTCTGACCTGAGCTGCCCAATGTTCAACACTCGGCGTTGCACTGCTTCCACTTTCAGCCACCGGCGCATTGCGCCGGTTTTTCTTTTCATGCATTATGAGGGCAATGGATTGGCATGGGGATGACATAGAGGAGGGTGATATCACGCTCGAGCCCGAGAACAATGAGCCCAAAGGGCACGGCAATGCCGAGCACAAGATCGAGAAGTTGAAGGGGGAGCTCGAGAAGATAAAGAAGGAGAAGCAGGAGTATCTCGACGGCTGGCAACGGGCCAAGGCGGATTATGTCAACGCGATCAAGCGCACCGAGGCCGATGTCGCGCAGGCTAAGAGCCGCGGGGTAGAGAAGGCGGTCGAGCAGCTGCTCCCAGCCTTCGATGCGCTTGAGCGCGCCAAGGAGCACGGAGAGGTGCCTGAGGGCTTTGCCGCCATCGCCAAGCAGCTCGAGAGCGCCTTTGCGAGCCTCGGGCTCGAGGCAATCGGGGAGGTGGGCGAAGCGTTCGACCCGGCCAAGCACGAGGCCTATGGGCAGGATAAGGTCGCGGATAAGGCCGAGGACGACAAGGTAACGGCAGTACTCGAGAAGGGTTATGCTCTGGGCTCCCGTATCATCCGCCCCGCCAAGGTCCGCGTGGGGCATTTTCAATAAAATACGCGCGTGCTACGCTTTCTTCGGATACGCAGCGGCGAAGGAGAGCCAGATGAGGCGTCGTAAAAAAGAGGTCACCGTCACGTTAAATAGCCAATTATCCGACCAACTGGCGCAGGCCGCTCGCGAGAGCGGAGTGAAGAGGGAGCGCGTCGTCCAACATGCCCTCTGGTTCTATTTCGGTGCCAAAGAGCACGCAGAAAAGAGGGCGGACGGAACTCTCTATGTTCGGATCGGCAATGGAGCCGTCCCAATCCATTTCCCAGCAACGTATTAAGGGCAAGGGTCCGCAGCTTGCTGCGGACCCTTTTTCTTTGCTGGACTTGCACCGCTTCATCTATTTCATTAAAATGTTCATCTAACTTACTGAACTATGGCGAAAATCCTTGGGATAGATTTGGGGACTACGAACTCCGCGATGGCGATCGTCGAGGGCGGCGAGCCGCGCGTCCTTGAAAATGCCGAGGGAGCGCGCACCACGCCCTCCATCGTCGCGCAAGGCAAAAGCGGCGAGCGCATCGTCGGCACCTTGGCGAAGCGCCAGGCGGTTACCAACCCCAAGAACACGATCTACCAGATCAAGCGCTTCATCGGGCACCGCTTCGACGAGCCGGAGGTGCAGGCCGATATCAAGGTGTTGCCCTATGAGGTGCGCAAGGCCGAGAACGGCGGCATCGAGGTCAAGATGGGCGAGAAGTTCTACCGCCCGGAGGAGATCTCCGCGATGATCCTGGGCAAGCTCAAGGCCGACGCCGAGGCCAAAACGGGGGAGAAGATCACGGAGGCCGTGATCACCGTCCCCGCTTACTTCAACGACGACCAGCGCTCGGCGACCAAGGCCGCCGGAGAGATTGCCGGTTTGGATGTGAAGCGCATCATCAACGAGCCGACCGCCGCCGCGCTCGCGTACGGATTCAATAAGAAGAAAGACGAGAAGATCGCGGTCTTCGACTTCGGCGGCGGGACCTTCGACATCTCCATCCTCGAGGTGGGCGACGACGTGATCGAGGTGAAGTCCACCGACGGCGACGCGCACCTGGGCGGCAAGGATATCGACCAAAAGATCATCACCTGGCTCGCCGCAGAGTTCCAGAAGGAGAGCGGCGTAGACGTCCTCAAGGATCCGCTCGCGCGCCAGCGGCTCGACGAAGCGGCCGAGAAGGCCAAGATCGAGCTCTCCTCCGCGAGCGAGACGGAGGTCAATATCCCGTTCCTCACCTCGACCGACGCGGGCCCGCAACATCTTTTGATAAAGATGTCCCGAGCGAAACTCGAAGAGCTCTCTGCCGAGTTCGTCGAGCGCGCGATGGCTATTACCAAGCGCGCGATGGAGGCCTCGCCCTTCAAGGTGGGGGAGTTGAACGAGGTCATCCTGGTCGGCGGCCAGACCCGCATGCCGATGATTCAGCAGGCAGTGGAGAAATTCTTCGGCAAGAAGCCGAACATGTCGGTCAACCCGGACGAGGTCGTCGCGATGGGCGCGGCGATCCAGGCCGGCATCTTGCAGGGCGATGTTAAAGACATCCTGCTCGTTGATGTCATCCCGCTCTCACTTTCTATCGAGACCATGGGCGGCGTGGCGACCAAGCTGATCGAACGCAACACGGCCATCCCGACCTCGCGCACGCAGACCTTCTCGACCGCCTCGGACAACCAGAGCTCGGTCGAGATCCATGTCACCCAGGGCGAGCGCGCGATGAGCGCGGACAATAAGTCGCTCGGCAAATTCATGCTCGACGGAATCCCGCCTGCGCCCCGCGGCATGCCGCAGGTGGAAGTCACCTTCGACGTAGACGCCTCCGGCATCCTCACCGTCAAGGCCAAGGAGAAGACGACCGGCAAGGAGCAGTCGATCAAGATTACCGGCTCGACCGGCCTCTCCAAGGAGGACATCGACAAGATGAAGGCCGACGCGGAGGCTAACGCCGCCTCCGATGAGAAGCGCAAAGAGCTCGTCGAGGCCCGCAATAATGCCGAGCAGCTCATCTACGCTGCCGAGAAGGCGCTTAAGGACGCTGAGGGGAAGATCGGCGACGACATTAAAACAGAGGTGCAGGGCAAAGCCGATGAGGCCAAGAAGGCGCGCGAGGGCGAGGATGCTGCCGCCATCAAGGCCGCCACCGACGCGCTCTCCGCGAGCATGATGAAGATCGGCGAGGCCATGCAGAAAGCGCAACAGACGCCTCCGCCCGCTGAGGGAGGCCAGCCGCCTCCTGAGGCTTCCGGCGACCCCACCGACGCTAACTTCACTGAGAAATAAAAGAACGGCGCGAGAGCAATCTCGCGCCGTTTTTGCATAGCTGCGCGCGCGAGCGTATAATCGCGAGCGATGGCTAAGAACTACTACGAGACTCTGGGCGTCGAAAAATCTGCGAGCAAGGAGGACATCAAGAAGGCCTTCCGCAAACTCGCGCAGAAGCACCACCCGGACAAGGGCGGCGACGAGGCCAAGTTCAAGGAGGTCACGGAGGCCTACGCCATTCTCTCGGACGACACCAAGCGCCGCGAGTACGACGCCTACGGCCAATCCTTCCCCGGCGGGGCTCCGGGCGGGCAGGGGAACCCATTCGGAGGCTTCGACTTCTCTCAATTCCAACAGGGGGGTTTCGACGCCTCGGACTTCGCCGATATCTTCAGCGGCATGGGCTTCGGCGACATTTTTGGCGGCGGCGCCTCGCGCGGCCGCCCCCGGGGCCGCGACATTTCTGTAGATATCGAAGTTGATTTCAAAGATTCTGTTTTTGGCACCAAACGCTCTCTCCTTATCGTCAAAGTCTCCACGTGCGACCTCTGCGGCGGCTCTGGCGGGAAAGCTGGCACTCAAATGGAGACCTGTAAGACCTGCAACGGCTCGGGCCGCGTCCACGAGACGCGCCGCTCGGTCTTGGGCACCTTTACCACCGCGCGCACCTGCCCGGAGTGCGAAGGTTCCGGCAAGATCCCCAAAGAAAAATGCCCTGAGTGCAAAGGCCGCGGCGTTCTCCGCAAGGAAGAAGAGATCGAGATCATGGTCCCCGCCGGCATCGAGTCTGGAGAGATGATCCGCTTGCCGGGCAAGGGTGAGGCCGTAAAGGGCGGCAGCCCCGGCGACCTCTACGTGAAGGTGCATGTAAAGCCGCACAGCCGCTTCCGCAAGGAGGGAGCAAACCTCGTCATGCATTTGCCGGTCAAGCTCACGGACGCGCTTCTCGGCAGCTCGGTCTCGATCGAGACTCTGGAGGGGAAGACGCTTGAGGTAGACATCCCCAAGATGAAGCTCCCTGAAGAGGTGCTGCGCGTACGCGGGCGCGGCGTACCAGTGGCTCATGGCCGAGGAGACCTCCTGATCCGCCTTGAGGTGCAGCTCCCGCACAAGCTCTCGGGGAAGGCCAAGAGCGCCGTTGAGGAGCTTAAGAAGGAGGGTCTCTAGACCAGGTATAATCGGCCTATGGGCCATCTTGCGCTTGACGCTAGCCAATTAGGCCAGCTCGCCGACTTCTACGGCGGGGTGGCGCATACGCTTTCGCCGGCCTGGAGCTACGCCTCGAGCTTCCTCATCCTCATAGTCCTCGTGCTCTTCTTTGTCGGCTTTGCACGCCTCATGGGCTACGGGCCTTTTGTCGGCCTTATCGCCGCTTTATATATCGGCTACGCCCTCTATGCGGTATTCCCGTATGGCGAGTACCTCCCTTCGGGCCCGCCTATGACCGCGCTTGGCGCACGCGTCGCGCTGTATCTCGGCTTCTTCGTCATAAGCTATATCCTCCTCCGGAAGATAGCCGCCTCGGACTTTGTTCATATCGGCACAGTGGGCCTCATCGTGATCGCCGTATGTACCGCGGGCTTTATCATGGCACTCGCCTATCAGAGCTTCCCGGTCCGGACCGTCTACCAATTTTCCGCTTCGCTCGACCAGCTTTTTGCGGCCAAGGAGTGGTTCTTTGCGTGGTTCGCGGCGCCGATCGCAGCGCTCTACCTCTTCGCCCACGCCCGCTGATTGCCGGGGCAGCTCCCAGGTGCTAGATTGGCCTCGGATTGAACTAGGAGGGAAATATGTTCCAACCGATTCCGGTGGGCGATTTCCTCGCCCGCACTGAGCTTGATCCGCATCGTGATCTTGCATTTCCGCTCGGCTCGGCAGAAGAGGTGGTCTCGCTTCGAGACCTCGATTCTATCGACGCCGTGCAGCTCATGCCGATCCATGCACTGGAGAAAATTCTCGGTCACGCCACCCTCGCAGGAGGTAATAAGGCGCGCATGTACGAGGGGTGCCGCGTTCGCCTCATGGCAATTAGTCCGAAGGCGGCGCGTATCGGCCAGCGCTTTATCGAGCGGAAAAAATACACAGCGCTCCTTGAGAAGTTCGGCTCGATCCTGAAGAATTTCTCCATTCCCGCTGGGCCGGCTGATTTGGGCGCGTTTATCGCCATCGGTTCGACCAAGGAAGGGAAGCGGGCGATCGCGCTCTATGTCCCGCCCGTCGTCGAAATGAACGGGACGACCGCCTGGACGCTCCTCGACGGGATCCACCGCAACTTCGTGATCGAGCGCATGGGCGGCACCACGCCGGTCATCGTGATCGAGAGGGTGAAAAACCCGCTGCCGTTCAGCTTGCATGAATGGGACAAGATCGCCCTGGTCGACGAGAAGCCTCCGATCGAAGAACGATACTTCGACCTGAAGCCCGACTACTTCCGCGACCTCAAATACGTGGGGATCGACGGATAGAAAACAATAAGCCCGGAACCATCGGTTCCGGGCTTTTTCTAGCTCGCGAGGCGCATGCCTTCGCTGCTTGCGGCGCGATAGGCCGCGTGCCAGTCGCGCTCGGGCGAACGCATCGCCTGATAATACGCGTCGCGGCCTGAGAAGATTGCCGGCGGCAAATTTTGCCGCAAGAGGACCCAAGCTCCGGCGACCCGGGAGACTCTGCCGCACCCGTCCGCGAAAGGATGGATGCGGAGGTTGAGGCCTTTCTCAAGTTCAGCCGCGACCGCAAGGAGGTCTGACTCCTTCACGAGAGCGTGCGCGAGCCACACGCACAGGCCCTCATAGGCAGCCTCGATTCCAGAAGGCTCTACTGGCCCCGTGTAGCGCACTCCCCAGGTCCGGTAAAGCGGGTGGCCTCCTTTGATGAGCTCATCGCTGACCGTCCTTGCGAGCTCATCGAGGAAAATACGCACTTCATCCGGTGAAGGAATCTTGTAGCGCATCTTCCAGGCCAGGGCGGCTGCTTTCTCGAGATTAACCGCCGCCTGCAGCGCCAGCTCCGCCCCGTCCGCAGCCGCGAGCCCGGGCTTATGAGGAGAAGATGAGGTGTCTGACACGCCGGCGGCTGTTCGGGAAAGCATCGACGCGCTTTTTGCCGTGAGTCGCTTCCATGACTCGTATTCCATTGCCCACTCCCAATCAAATCTGCGCGGATGATGTCACACATATTTGTTCAAGGCAAGAGCTCGGCCGATTGCTATACTGGGCTTATGAATTCCGTCACGAAGATGCGCACGCTCGTGACTCGGCTGCACCGCGGCCGTGAGCGCCAAGACGGTACGCCCGACTCCGTGCACGTTAAACGAGTCGCTGCCATCCTGACCGCAGCGCTCAAAGAGGCGGGGGAGACTCCTCCTCCGAAGAAACTCGCGACGCTTCAGTGCGCCGCGCTTGGCCACGACCTTCTCGAGGACACCAAAGCTACGCCGGAGGAGATCGTGAGGATCGCCGGAGAGGAGGCACTCGCTCTTATTGAGCAATTGACTAATCGCTGGGGCGACGATCACCCTGCGCCCTACGTTCGGCAGGTCCGTAACGCGCCTGAAGAAGCTCGGCTCGTAAAACTTGCCGACCTCTGCGACAACCTCTCGCAAGCGAGCATGAACGCCGCGGGCCTCGGCTCGGCATGGATGAAGGGCTATTTTCTCCCGATCGTCGACCCTTCGCGCAAGGCGGTGAGCTCCACTCATTTCTCCAAGTACCCCAAAACCGCGCGCATCCTCATCACGAGCGCAGCGCTAGCTCGTGCGCACCTCACAGAGAGTCTCGCAAACCTAAGAGGCAAGAACTGGCTCGGTGCAAAAGTTTAGAGGACCTTGGTTTTGTGTTATAATAATTAGATGCCCGGAGAGGAGAAAAAAGAGGTGCGCATCATGCCAGTGCTGCGCGCGTACTGGAGGGCCACGGCCAAGTATCCGTGGGTTTTGAGCGCGCTTGTCGCTAGCATCGTGATCGCGCAGGCCTCAAGCCTTGTCGCGCCCCTCTACCTCCGAAATTTCATCAACACGCTTTCAGCGGGAAGCGTGAGCGCAGTCGTTGTTTCCTCGCTCTTTGCGCTCCTTATTGCCTACGCAGCCTACAACCTGCTCAACTGGCTCTCGCGCCAGGTCATCTTCTGGGCGAACGCCCGCCTCGACGCCGATGCCATGGCCGACCTCGAGAACGAGGCCTTCGGCTACCTGATCGGCCACAGCTACGACTTCTTCACCTCCAACTTCGCCGGGACGCTCACCCGCCGGGTCAACCGCTACTCGCGCTCCTATGAGAACGTGCTCGACAGCTTCGTCTACAACTTCCTCCCGACGTTCATCTTCGCGCTGGGCTCCATCGGCGTGCTCTGGTATCGCAATACGTGGCTGGGGCTCGGGCTCCTCGCGTGGGTGGTCCTGTTCATCGCGGTGCAGATCGTCCTCAACAAATGGCGGCATCCGCTGCGGATCGAGCGCGTCGCGCAAGACAGCAAGATGACCGGCGCGCTCTCCGACGCGGTGGGGAATCACGCGGCCATAACGCTCTTCGCCGCCGAGACGGCCGAGCGCGCCTCGATGGCGAGAATCGTCCGCGCCTGGCGGAAGGCGACCATGCGCTCCTGGAACGCGGACAATATCATCAACGGCGTCCAGCAGCTCCTCGGCATCGCTATCGAGGTCGGGCTCCTCGCGGTGAGCGTCTTCCTCTGGCAGAAGGGGCTCGTCACCGTGGGCGACTTCGTGCTTATCCAGGTCTATATCCTGGGGCTCCTCGACCAGGTGTGGGGCTTCGGCAACACGCTGCGGCGGGTCTACGACGCCTTCGCCGACGCCTATGAGATGGTCGAGATCCTCGAGACGCCGCACCAGATCGAGGACGCGCCGGGCGCGGGGGCGCTTTCCATCGCGCGGGGCGAAATCGCCTTCGAGCATGTGGGCTTCAACTTCAACAACGGCCGGCAGGTGCTCGACGATTTCTCACTCGCGATCAAGGGCGGGGAGAAAGTCGCGCTCGTCGGGCCCTCGGGCGCGGGCAAGTCGACCGTCACCAAGCTCCTCTTGCGCCTCTACGACCCGAAAGAGGGAAACGTCGCGATCGACGGCCAGGACATCAGCCGGGTGACCCAGGAGAGCCTGCGCAAGGCGATTTCGTATGTCCCGCAGGAGTCGGTGCTCTTCCATCGCAGCCTCAAAGACAACATCGCCTATGGCAAGCAGGACGCGACGATGGAAGAGATAATCGAGGCCGCGAAGAAAGCGCACTGCCACGAGTTCATCTCGCAATTGCCGCAGGGCTATGAGACGCATGTGGGCGAGCGCGGCGTCAAGCTCTCGGGCGGCGAACGCCAGCGCGTCGCCATAGCCCGCGCCATCCTCAAGAACGCGCCCATCCTCGTCCTCGACGAAGCGACCTCTTCGCTCGACTCCGAGAGCGAGGCTCTGATCCAGGACGCGCTCGCAAAATTGATGGAAGGGAAGACGGTCATCGCCATCGCGCACCGCCTCTCGACCATCATGAAGATGGACCGAATCATCGTGATGGAAAACGGAAAAGTCGTGCTCTCGGGCACGCATGCCGAGCTCCTCGCGCAGGAGTCCAATCTCTATAAGAAGCTCTGGGAGATCCAGGCGGGCGGCTTCATCACCGCCGACAGCTAGTGCTATAGTTGGGCTCATGACGCTTGCGGAGGAGCTCAAGGCGCGAGGGCTCGCGGAGCACGTGAGCGCGCCGATCGAGGAGATACTCAAGGAGCCGCGGACGGCCTACCTCGGCATCGACCCGACGGCGGACTCGATGCAGATCGGCAACCTCGCGGTCGTGATGCTGATGAAGCGGCTCGGAGAGGCGGGGCATAAGCTCATCTTCCTGGTAGGCGGCGGCACGGGCATGATCGGCGACCCAAAGGAGAAAGGCGAGCGCGTGCTCCTTGACGAGCGCATCGTCGGCAAGAACGCCCGCGCCCTTAAGAAGCAGCTGAAGAGCGTGCTCGGCTCGACCAGATTCACCTTGGTCAACAACGCCGATTGGCTCATGCGCGAGCGGCTCGTGCCGTTTTTGCGCGATATCGGGAAGCACTTCACGGTCAACGAGCTGGTGAAGCGCGAGCTCATCGCCAAACGCCTCGCGGCGCCCGACGAGAGCATCTCCTACACCGAGTTCACCTATGCGCTTCTCCAGGGCTTCGATTTCCTCACGCTCCATGAAAAGTACGGCGCGGATCTCCAAGTGGGCGCATCCGACCAGTGGACCAATATCCTCTCAGGCGTCGAGCTTGTCCGCAAGAAAGCGGGCGGCGCGGCCTACGCCTTCACGATGCCGCTCATCACCGACTCGGCAGGGAAGAAGTTCGGGAAGTCCGAGGGCAATGCCGTCTGGCTCGACCCCAAGAAGACCTCGCCCTTCAAGTTCTACCAATTCTGGCTCCAGTTGCCGGACGAGAACATCGAGAAGTACCTCAAGGTCTACACCGAGCTCTCCTTAGGCGACATCGAGGCACTGATGCTGCGGCACGGAGCCGCGCCGCAGAAGCGGGAGGCGCAGGAAGCGCTCGCGCGCGCGGTGACCGAGCTCGTGCACGGGCCCGGCGCGGCCGCTGCGGCCGCGTCCGCCACGAGCGCGCTCTTCGGCGAGGTACCCTTCCACAAGCTCTCGCGCGAGGCGCGCGCTTCGGCGCTCGCCGAGGCGCCCTCGCTCACGCTCTCGAAAAAGGACCTCGTCGAGGGCGTCTCGCTTATCGACTGCCTCGTCGCAGGCAGCCTCGCGTCCTCGAAGAGCGAGGCGCGCCGCCTTATCGAGCAAAAGGCGATAACGCTCGGGGGCCTGCCGATAGAGAACCCGGAGCAGAAGGTCTACCCGAGCGACCTGCCCGAAGGGTTCGCGCTCGTGCGCAAAGGCAAGCGGGAAGTACTCGTTCTCGTCCTCAAATAAACTGGTGCGCCGGGAAGGATTCGAACCTTCGTAGCCACTAGGGCGACAGGTTTACAGCCTGTTGCAATTGACCGCTCTGCCACCGACGCAATTGCGGCAGTATAGCAGCTATTTCGCCCTCCCGCTACGCCGTTTTATGCTAGAGTCTAGGCAATGGCTAAACCAGTTCTCCTCACCGGCCTGCAGCCCTCGGGCGAGCTCCATATCGGCAACTACTTCGGGGCGCTCAAGCCCTTCGTGGATCTCTACGCCGACTACCAGAGCTACTTGATGGTGGTGGACTACCACGCGCTCACCTCGCTCCACGACCCTGAGGCGCTCCGCCGCAACACCCTTGAAGTAGTCAAGGATTATCTCGCGGCGGGCGTGGATCCCTCGAAGGCGGTCATCTTCAAGCAGTCGAACGTCTCGCAGCACACCGAGCTCGCCTGGATCTTCGACTGCCTCGTGACCGTGCCGTTCCTCATGCAGGGGCACGCCTACAAAGACAAAGTCGCGAAGGGCCTGGAGCCCAACGCAGGCCTCTTCACCTACCCGATGCTCATGGCCGCGGACATCCTGCTCTACGACACCGACGTCGTGCCGGTCGGCGAGGACCAGCGGCAGCATATCGAGTACGCGCGCGAGGCGGCAGGGAAGTTTAATCGCGAATTTGACGAGCTTTTCAAGGAGCCCAAGGAGAAAATCCTCGGCGGCGTGGGCGTCGTGCCCGGCACCGACGGGAAGAAGATGAGCAAGAGCTACGGCAACACCATCCCGCTCTTCGGCTCTAAGGACGAGCTCGCGAAGGCGGTGATGTCGATCGTCACCGACTCCGCGGGCGAGGTGCCGGAGAATGTCTACGCCATCCACAAACTCGTAAAGAGCGAGCAAGAGCTCGCGGCTCTCTACGAGGAGAAGAAAGGGAAGTATAAGGACTTGAAAGAGGCGCTTATCGAGGACCTCGACGCCTACCTCGCGCCCATGCGCGAGAAGCGCGCGAGCATTGGGGATGCGGAGGTGGAGAAGGTGCTCGAGGAGGGCAGCGCCAAGGTCCGCGAGGCGGCCGAGCGCAAAATGGCCGCCGTGCGCAAGGCGGTCGGGGTCGCTTGACAAATAACAACGGGCATGCTACCTTAGCGTTTGTCTAACTCAGGAGGTTCTTTTGAAGACTGTCATCCTGCTTCGGCGAGACCCGAACGACCTGCGGCCCGCAGAGCGCAGAGCGCTCCAAGAACGCTACGGCGCAAACGTGAATCTCGTCCGCACTGACCCCGCCGACCATCTGCAGCATGCGCAGCAATGCCGGGAACTCAAACCCGCTGCCGTGCTGTTGCCGCTTGAAAAGCCGATCCCCTCGACCGCGATGGAGGAGGGCGTTGCGCACATCGCCTTCGTTCCAGGAACGGGCGGGATGCGAGTCGGGCGGCTGAAGCGCCTTGTGCCGCAATTCGAGTTCAACTTCTGAACTCGCCTCACGCCCGCGCTTAAAATGCGCGGGCGTGCTATTTTATAGCTACAAATGGCTCGGACATTGATCGGGGAATTGGGGAAGCACAAGGGTGCTGCGGTCGAGATCCGCGGCTGGGTCAACGTGCGCCGCGACCAGGGGAAGATGATCTTCTTCGACTTCCGGGACCGCTCGGGAGTGGTGCAAGGCGTCGTGTTGCCGAGCTCGCCCGCGATGGAGGCCGCCAAGGAGCTGCGCAGCGAGTACGTGGTCAAGGCGGTGGGCAAGGTCAACGAGCGCCCGGAGAAGAATCGCAACGATAAGGTACAGAACGGCGACATCGAGCTCGAGATCACCGGCATCGAGATCCTGGCCGCGGCCGAGCCTTTGCCCTTCGACATGTCGCTTGAGGGCTACAACCTCGAGCTTGCCACCGAGCTCGACCACCGCGCGCTCGCGCTGCGGCACCCGCGGCTCCAGGCGATCTTCAAGGTCCAAGCGGTCATCATCGACTCCTTCCGCGAGTTTATGAAGCGCGAGGGCTTCTTCGAGTTCCAGGCGCCGGCGATTACTCCCGCGACCGCCGAGGGCGGGGCGGAGGTCTTCAAGATCGATTACTTCGACAAGCCGGCATACCTCACGCAGTCGCCGCAGCTCTACAAGCAGATCGTGATGACCGCCTTCGAGCGCGTCTTCTCGGTCAATAAGGTCTTCCGCGCGGAGCCCTCCTCCACTACTCGGCACCTGACCGAGATCGTCTCTTTGGACGCCGAGATGGCGTTCATCGACTCCTGGCAGGACGTGCGCGACATGTCCGAGGCCTGCGTGCGCTATATCCTCAAGGAGGTGGGCGAGCGCTGCAAGGGCGAGCTCGAACTCCTCGGCGCAACGCTCCCGGCTATGATCGAGAAGACGCCGACCTATTCGCTCACCGAGGCTCTGGAGAAACTCGGCGCGCCCGCCGACAAAGACCTCAACCCCGAGCAGGAGCGCGCGCTCTGCGAAGTGGTCAAAGAGGAGAGCGGCTCCGACTTCGTCTATGTCTGGGGCTACCCAACCAAGCAGAAGCCCTTTTATGTCTACCCGAATCCGGAGCAACCCGAGTTTAACGAAGGCATGGACCTCCTCTGCCGCGGCGTCGAGTGGCTCTCAGGCGGCCGGCGCGTGAACGACTACAAGCAGCTCATGAAGCACGTCGAGGAGTGGAAAATGGACCCGGCGAAGATCGCGATGTTCCTCGAGGCGTTCAAATACGGCGCGCCGCCGGAAGGCGGCTTCGCCTTCGGCGCGGAGCGCATGACGATGCAGATACTGGGGCTTAAGAACATCCGCGAGGCGAGCATGTTTCCGCGCGACATGCACCGCATCGACGAGCTCCTCTCTCAAAATGAACCCGACGCTCCCGCGGACTAACTTCCACATCACGACTGAGGCCTATCAGGGGCCCTTCGAGCTCGTGCTCGACCTGATCGAGGAGCGTAAGCTCCTCGTCAACGACCTCGCGCTCGCGAGCATCACCGAGGAGTTCATCAAGCACGTGAAGGCGCAAGAGCACTTTCCGGTCGAGGAGACGGCGACCTTCGTGGAGATCGCCGCGACCTTGCTCCTCGTCAAATCCAAATCGCTCATCCCCGATCTCGCCCTCACCGAAGAGGAGCAGCAGGATGTAGACGATCTAAAGCGCCGCCTCGAGGCGTATGAGAAAGCGCGCGAGGCCGCCCGCGAGCTCGCGCGCATCTTCGGCAAGGCGATGCTCTTTGAGGCCGGAGCGCGAGCGCCGGAGGTGAGCTTCGCTCCTTCGAAGGACCTTTCCGCAAGCTCGCTCGCCGAGGCGCTCGCGCGCGCCCTGGCCGCGCGCGCGGAGGTGGAGAAGTTGCCCGAGGCGCGGGTCAAGCCGATGATTACCATCGAGGAGATGATGGAGCGGCTCGCCGCGCGCGTCGAGCAAGCGGTCAATCTCTCTTTTAAAGAATTTTCCGGCAGTGCCAAAGAGAAGGTGGAGGTCATCGTCTCCTTCCTCGCGCTTTTGGAATTGGTCAAACAGGGCGCGGTCGCCGCAGAGCAGTTCGATCACCACGGCGATATCCGCATCACTCACACCTCCGCCGACTCCGCCCCCGCCTACGGCTAGAACATCCCCAGGAGCGGCGGTTGTGGGGGAGGGGAATGCGCAGTAAAATACGGGGA
This sequence comes from Minisyncoccota bacterium, assembly GCA_035547315.1. Taxonomy (GTDB): domain Bacteria; phylum Patescibacteriota; class Minisyncoccia; order Phycocordibacterales; family Phycocordibacteraceae; genus C7867-001. Next base: position 71,842 of record DASZVH010000006.1, on the reverse strand, counting down.
ATGCTGACGCCGCCCCAGGCCCTCGAGGCCCTGCTCTTCGCCGCAGGCGAGCCTCTGGAGAAGAAGGAGGCCGCCAAACTCCTCGGCATCAAGCCCGAGCAGCTCTCGCGCGTCGTCGAGGCGCTCTCCGGAGAGCTCGCGGGGCGCGGGGTGGCGCTTGTCGAGAGCGCCAACGAACTCGAGCTGCGCACCAGCCCTGCCGCGGCCGACTACGCCAAGAAGCTTCGCGAGAGCGAGCTTTCGCGCGACTTGGGCAAAGCCGGCCTCGAGACGCTCGCGGTCATCGCGTATCGCGGTGGGGCGACGCGGAGCGAGGTTGATTGGGTGCGCGGAGTCAACTCCTCCGCCTCGATGAAGACGCTCCTCTTGCGCGGCCTCATCGAGGGCAGGGAGGACGAGGCCGACCGCCGCCGCGTCCGCTACACCCTTACCACCGACGCGCTCGCGTACCTCGGGCTCGCGCGGGCAAGCGAGCTCCCGCGCTACGGCGAGCTCGCGGAAGGCGCGGGCGCGCTCATCGCCGCCGAGGCGGCCGCAGCCGCCGAGACGCCGGCCCCCTAGGCATGGAGACCTCCGAGCTCCAGGCGATCGCCGAACGCTCGCGCTCGATGCGCGAGGCGGGTATCGCGCTCCTCCTCGCCTCCGTGGTACTCGGGGCCTTCCTCTTCATTCCGCTCGCGCCGACGCACCCGGCGCAGGAGGTGGCCGCGGCGGCGGTCGCGGCGAGCAGCACCGACCCGGCCGCCTTCGCCGACGTCCCGATCGAGGCCAAGGCGGCGATCGTCTACGACCTCGCGAGCGGGAAAGTCCTTTTCGATAAGAACGCGGAGGCACAGCTCCCCTTAGCCTCGCTCACCAAGCTCCTTACCGTCTACACCGGCCTCACCGTGCTCGGCCCCGACGCCGTCGTGACCATCCCCGAGGACGCGGTCGGGCTCGGGGCGCCGCAATCCTTTTCCGCCGGAGAGGAGTTCACGCTCTCGGACCTCGCGCGCATCACTCTCACCGGCTCCTTGAACGACGGCGCGCAGTCGATCGCCGAGGCCGCCGCGGCCGAGGAAGGCGAGAGCACCGCGCAGAGCCTCGGCAGCGAGGCCGCCGCGCTCGGGCTCTCCGCCACCTATGCGGTCAACGGCAGCGGCCTCGACGAGACGACTTCGATCTCGGGCGGCTACGGCTCGGCCTACGACGTCGCCCGGCTCGCGGGCGACCTGGCGGCGCTCGCGCCCCAGATCGCCGCCGCGACCACCCAGAGCTCCGCGAGCGCTCGCTCGCTCGCCGGGGTCGTCCACACGATCCAGAACACCAACCCCGGCGTTTCGCGCGCGCCGCGCCTCCTGCTCTCCAAGACCGGCTACACCGACCTCGCCGGCGGCAACCTCGCGCTCGTCTTCGACGCCGGCATCGGGCACCCGATCGCGGTCGTGGTGCTCGGCTCCTCGGAGGACGCCCGCTTCACCGACGCGGACGCGCTCGTCGCCGCGACGCTGGCCTACTTCGCTGGCACGCCCTCGCTATGATCTCGGACGCGGTCCGCGTGCTCCTGCCCTCGGCGCTCGCCTTCGCCCTCGGGATCCTCTTCGCGCCCGCGCTCGCGGCCGCGCTCTACCGCAACAAAGCGTGGAAGAAGAAGGCGGGGAAGGGCAACGGCCTCGGCGGCGGCGGCACGCCGCTCTTCGACGAGCTCCACAAGGAGCGCGAGGTCTCGACGCCGCGCATGGGCGGCATCCTGGTCTGGGCGGCGACCTTGGCCACCGCGCTCGCCTTCTTCCTCCTCGCGCGGCTCGCGCCGGGCGTCTTCGCGCCGCTCGACTTCATCAACCGCAGCCAGACCTGGCTGCCCCTCTTCGCGCTCGCCTGCGGCGCCGGCGCCGGCTTCTTCGACGATCTGCTCGAGGTCACGGAGGGCAAGGGCGGCCTTTCGCTCCCGCGGCGGCTCACCATCGTCGGCGCGATCGGGCTCATCGGCGGCTGGTGGTTCTACGGCAAGCTCGGCGTCGCAGCGCTCGGGATCCCCTTCGCCGCGCCGCTCGCGCTCGGCTGGCTCATCGTGCCGCTCTTCGCTCTCGTCACGCTTGCCATCTACGCGGGCGGCACCATCGACGGCATCGACGGCCTCGCGGGCGGCGTCTTCTCGATCATTTTCATGACCTACGCGGGCATCGCCTTCGTCGAGGGGCAGATTTTCCTCGCCGCCTTCGCCGCCACGGTGGCGGGAGCGACGCTGGCCTTCCTCTGGTTCAACATCCCGCCCGCGCGCTTCTATCTCTCGGAGACCGGCTCGATGGCGCTCACGCTCGCGCTCGCGACCACCGCCTTCGCCGCCGACTCCCTCGGCGGCGGGGTAGGGGTCTTCGTCCTCCCGCTTATCGCGCTGCCGCTGACCGTCACCGTGATCACCACGCTCCTGCAGGTGTTCTGGAAGAAAGCGTTCAAGCGCAAGCTCCTGCGCATCGCCCCGATCCACCACCACTTCGAGGCGATCGGCTGGCCGCCCGCCAAGGTCGCCATGCGCTACTGGGTAATCACCATCATCGCGGGCGTACTGGGGCTCTCGATCGCGCTCCTCGGAGCCGCTCGCTAGCATGAAGGCCCGCGGCGATCGCGTCTTCTTCGCCCTCGTCCTCCTCTTGGCTTTCGCCGGGCTCGCCATCTTCTCCTCCGCGGCGCTCGGGCTCCTCGCGCGCCAGAGCTCGACCATCACGCGCGACATCCTCGATCAGATCTCCTTCGGCCTCGCGGGCGGGCTCGCGGCGCTCTTCCTCCTCGAGCGGCTCCCGCTCTCCTTCCTCAAGAAGTGGGCTCCCGCGTTCTATGGCGCGACCCTCCTGCTGACCGCGCTCGTCTTCATCCCCGGCGTCGGCGTGCACTCCCTGGGCGCCACCCGCTGGATCAACGTCGGCTTCACCACCGTGCAGCCGGCCGAGTTCCTCAAGATCGGGGTCGTGCTCGCGCTCGCATGGTGGCTCGCGAGGAACGCGCGGCAGCTCAAGGACCCGCGCCGGGGGCTCGCGCCGTTCCTCGCCTTGACCGGGCTCCCTTCGATCCTCCTGCTCCTGCAGCCCAATACTTCCACCACGCTGCTTATCCTCGCCACCGGCATGGCGATGTACTTTGCCGCGGGGGCGCCTTGGCGCGACTTCGGCATCCTGATCGGACTCGCGCTCCTGGCGGGCGGGCTCGTGTTCTGGGCGCATCCCTACACCCGCGCGCGGGTGATGACCTTCCTCCACCCGTCGGCGAACTCGCTCGGCAGCGGGTATCAGATCCAGCAGTCGCTCTTGGCGGTGGGCTCGGGCGGCTTCTTGGGCAAGGGCTTCGGGCAGAGCGTGGAGAAATTCAACTATCTTCCCGAGCCCGACGGCGACAGCGTCTTCGCGGTGTTCGCCGAGGAGTGGGGCTTCGTGGGCGCCGTCGCGCTCGTCGCCGTCTTCGTCCTCCTGGCGGGGCGCGGCTTCGCGATCGCGGGCGCCTCGCGCGATCTCTTCGGCGCGCTTATCGCGCTCGGCTTCTCGGTGATGATCGCTGTCCAGGCCTTCATCAACATCTGCGCGATGCTCGGCATCATCCCGCTCACGGGGCTCCCTCTGCCGTTCGTCTCTCACGGCGGCACGGCGCTCCTCGCGACCCTCGCCATGTGCGGCTTGATATTGGCCGTCGCCGCCCATCGTAAAGCCGCGTAGCGCTGCTATAATCGCCCTATGACTATCGCGTTCGCGGGGGGCGGGACGGGCGGGCATTTCTACCCGAATATCGCCATCGCAGAGAGCATCCAAGACCTCGTGAGGAAGGAACGCCTGATCGCTCCGCGCCTCTACTATCTGGCGCCGAGCGAGTTCGACCCGCAGGCGCTCTACGAGAACGAGATACAGTTCATCCGCATCCCGGCGGGAAAACTCCGCCGCTACAAATCATTCGCTAATTACACCGACGCTCTCCTCACGTTCTGGGGCGTCATCACCGCCGTCCTCGCCCTTTTCCGCATCTATCCGGACGTCGTCGTCTCCAAGGGCGGCTACGCGAGCGTACCGGTCGCGATCGCCGCGCGCATCCTCGCGATCCCGCTCATCATCCACGAGTCCGATGCCAAGCCGGGCCGCGCCAATCTCCTCGCGGCGAAGTGGGCCAAGTCGATCGCCGTCTCCTACGCGAGCGCGGAGAAGTTCTTCCCCGCCAAGGTGCGGGGCAAGATCGCGCGCACCGGCATCCCCGTCCGGCGCGAGCTCGCGCATCTCGAGACCGAAGGCGCCAAGCAGTATCTCCAGCTCGACGAGAGCGTGCCGACCGTCCTCGTGCTCGGCGGTTCTTCAGGATCAGAACGTATCAACGAGACCCTGATCGCCGCGCTCCCGGCGCTGGTCGGCGAGGCCAACCTGATCCATCAGTGCGGCAAGGCGCACCTGCGGCAGGTCGAGCTCGTGGCCAAAGTCGCGCTCCAGGGCGCTCCGCACGCCGCGCGCTACCACCCGGCAGACTACCTCGACGCGCTCACCCTGCGGCGCGCGGCGGGCGCGGCCGATCTCGTCGTCTCGCGCGCGGGCGCGACCGCCATCGCCGAGATCGCCCGCTGGGGCAAGCCTGCCATCCTGATCCCGATTCCCGAGAGCGTGAGCCACGACCAGCGCGCCAACGCCTACGCCTACGCCGAGCTCGGCGCGGCTATCGTGCTCGAGGAGGGAAATCTCACCCCGCACCTCCTCGTTTCCGAGATCAAGCGGATCCTTGGTGACCGTGACCTCGCGGCGAAGATGGCCGCGGCGGGGAAGTCCTTTGTCGATGCCGACGCCGCCGCGATCATCGCCAAGGAGGCGGTCGATATCGCACTCTCGCATGAATAAGGTAGTCACCCGCATCCCGCCCTCGCCGACGGGCCGCTTGCATATCGGCACGGCGCGCACCGCGCTCTTCAACTACCTCTTCGCGCGCCATGCGGGCGGTCGCGTTGTCTTCCGCAGCGAAGACACCGACCGCGCGAGAAGCAAGGCGGAGTTCGAGGAGGAGATTATCGAGGGCCTCCGCTGGCTCGGGCTCGATTGGGACGGCCCGATCTCTCGTCAAAGCGCGCGCACCGAGCGGTACCAGGAGCTGCTGCACCAGGTCATTCAAAGCGGTCACGCGTATCTCTCCAAAGAGCCGGCCAAGGACGATCCAGGCAGGGAAGTAGAGGTAGTACGCCTCAAGAACCCGGGCAGTGAAGTGGTCTTCGAGGATCTCGTGCGCGGGCCTATCAACACGCACACGGGCGAGCTCGGCGATTTCGTGATCGCGCGCTCGATAGACGACCCGCTCTACCACTTCGCCGTCGTGGTCGACGACCTGGACGCGGGCGTGACCCATGTCATCCGCGGCGAGGACCATATCTCGAACACCGCGCGGCAAATTTTAATACAAGAAGCGCTCGGGGCGCCGCGGCCCGCATATGCCCACCTCCCGCTCATTCTCGACGAGAAGCGCGCCAAGCTCTCGAAGCGGAGCGGCGCGACCTCGCTCATGGATTATCGTGCCGAAGGAATCCTCCCCGAGGCGATGGTCAACTATCTCGCGCTCCTCGGCTGGAATCCCGGCACGCCGCAAGAGGATTTCTCGCTTGCGGAATTGGCCGGAGCCTTCTCCCTCGAGGGAATCCAAAAGGCGGGCGCAGCCTGGGATCGGGCTAAGCTTCTCTCGGTCAATCAGCGCTGGATGCGCAAGCTCTCGGACGCTGAGTACGCAGAGTTGGTGGCGAAGCAGCCGGGTCGCGAGGAAAGCGCAGAGGGCGCCGCGACTCTCGAGCATTCCGCAGCGAGCCTGGCTGCGAAGCCCCCTATCATTGGCCTCCTTAAAGAACGCGCGCAGACTTTCAACGAGGCGCGCGCAATGCTCGCGGGGGAATTGAAGTGCCTTTTCGAGACGCCTACGCTCGACCGCGCGCAGCTCACCGCAAAAGAAGCTGTCGCGGGCTCGACCCCGAGCTATCTTGCGGCCGCAAAAGAGGCCATAGGGAATCTCCCGGCCGACGCTGATGCCGATACCGCCAAAACCGCGCTCATGCCGCTCGCGGATAACAACCCGAAAGAAAAAGGCGGCCGCGGGGCCGTGCTCTGGCCGCTGCGCTACGCGCTCTCCGGGCAGGAAAAATCGCCCGACCCCTTCACGCTCATTTCCATACTCGGCAAGACGGAGGCGCTTGCGCGCCTCGAGGCGGCGATTGCGTTGCTTGGGTAGTCGGCTGAAGGGAACTCTCGAGAAATGCGGAGAGGGCGCCACGGCTCTCGAGCGTTCCGCAGGGAGCTGCCGAAGCCGACGCTAGCTGATCACCACTTTGGCCGCGTAGAAGATTTCTGAAAGCGTGTAGTACTTGGTGAACGGCACGTCATCGGCGTTGGGCTGGTACGGGTCGCGCATGGCGTACTTGCCCTTGCTGCCCGAGGTGAAGACGATGTAGTGCGTGCCGCCGTAGGCGTGGATGCCGACGACGACCGGATTGCCGGTCGCGAGGACTTTATCGATATTCGCCTGCTTGGTGCCGATCGAAACGCGAGTGACGGAAGCGCCCGCGATCGGCACGTCATTGACCAGGAGATCGGCGGGGTAGTAGGCGGCGAAGTCGGAGGGGTTGCTGTTGATGGTGATGGGCGTCACGCTGCTGTAGCCGTAATGCGTCATCACCATCGCCATCGAGGTGACCAGGCAGCCGTCGGCCTTCATCGTGTACTGCGTGCCGTCGAGCGGGTCGTTGCCCCATTGGCTGTCACGCTGGTTGTAGTAGCAGCCCCAACTGTCGCAGCTGGTCTGGTTGGTGAGGATGCCTTTGCCGCCGGCATTATCGGCGAAGGTGGAGAAGCTCTGCAGCTCGGCCTGCGCGGCGGCGAGGAGCTTCTCGTAGGTCGCCTCTTGAGAGTTGGTCTGCGCAAGGAGCTGGCTCTTTCTACTTTGCGTCTGGGTGATCGACTTCTGCTGCGAGGAGAGCTGTTGCTTCTGCGCGGCGAGATTTGCCGCTTGTTGCTGCGAGGCGCTCTTTGAGGCAGCGAGCGAGCTCTTCTGCGTCTGCAAGTCGCTGATCTGATCTTGGATCCCGTCCTGGACCTGAATGATGCGGTCCGCGTCCTGCCAGGCCTCGGCCAGGCTGCCCGAGGAAAGCAGCTGCACGATCGGCGGCAAGTCGTCGGTCTCCGCGAGGCTGCGGAGATCCTCGGCGAGGGCGTCGGAGTCGGCGTCGATCGCCTCCTGCGCGCCCTCGATGCTGCTGCCGAGTTGTTCGATCTTGATATTGGTGATGTTGATCTGCGACTGGGTGACCGAGGCCTGCGCCTTGACCTTGGAGAGCTGGGCGTTGAGGGAGTTGATGGCGTTCTGCAGCGTCTGTTTGTTGGCCTTGGCCGAGTCGATCTGCGCCTGGTACTCGGCGATTTCGGCGGTGAGCTGGGCTATTTCTGCGTTCTGCGCGTCGATCTGGCTCGCGAGCGAGGTGGAGCTCGCGGCCGCCTGGGCCTGCGCAAGCGCGGCGCGGGAGGCAAGCGCGAGATACGCGAGCAGGCCGACGAGGAGGAGCGAACCGCCCACGGCCGCAAGCCTCTTCGCTGTGCCCGTTCCCGTCATGCTAGCCCATCTTAGCACGAGGCTTCTTGCGGCGCAGAAGGGGAGTCGGCGGGGAAGTCGCGTCGCGCGTGCGCCAGAGCGCGAGAGAGGCGAAGGTGCGGTAGGGAGCCCAGGCTGCGGCGATCCGCTCGAGTTCCTCGCGCGACGCGTTCTTTGGCAGGCCGTAGATCGCCTCGATCGCGCGGGCGAGGCCCAGGTCGCCGGGCGAGAAAACATCCGGACGGCCCAAAGAAAACATCAAAAACATCTCGGCAGACCAAGGGCCGATGCCCCACATCTCGGTCAGCCGAGATTTCGCCTCATCTTCGGCCAGATGCCGGAGGCCGGGCAGGTCTATACGGCCGCTTCGTACCGCGGCGGCGGCGGCTCTCAAGGTTTTGGTCTTGGCGCCGGAGAGGCCGGCGGCGCGCAGCCGCGCGCTCCGCGCGCGCCCTACCGACTCGACCGTAATCCGCCCGCCGCAGGCCGCTTTGACCCGCGCGAGTATCGAGCGCGCCGCCGCGACCCCCAGCTGCTGCGAGACGACCGTGCGGCAGAGGGCCGCGAAGAGCTCGGTGCGGCCCTTGCGGCGCGCGAGCTCGGCCGGCAGGGCCGCCTGGTGCGCCCGCACCGCCTCATGGAAGCGGGTATCGACTCTCCGGAAGTGTTGAAAAGCCCGCGTGCGAGTATCCATAGCCATGGTATGGTAGCAGCAATGCTCAAACTCATCATCCTGATCGTGATCGGGGTTTTGGCGCTCTCATTTTTCGGCATCACGATCCAGTCTATTGTCAACTCTCCCGCGGGTCAGGCAAATTTCCACTATATCGGCTCGCTCCTCGCGATGCTCTGGGCCTATATCTTCTTCTATCTCCAGCAGGGAGCCGCCTGGCTTACCAACCAGGTCTCGAGCATCGGTTAAGGCCCGGCCCGGGCCCAGCGCCTTCCCAAGGCCTGCCGTATCTGCGCAAAAGAGATATTGTGCGCACTTTTGGTACTTAGCCAGCCCCGCCTTAACGCCGCCCTCCCCACACCGGTTCTTTTATTATCGACCCGGGCTCATCCGGCGTTCACTGAGCGGAGCTACAATAGAGATATGATCATACGCGGCAATTTCTTGGGCGCGGCTATCGTGGCGATTATTTATACGATCTTCATCCTGATGCATCCGCTCCCTACCAAGACCCAGGAGGTGGTAGCGCTCGTCATCCTGAACGCGCTCACGATAATCCTGATGGCCTTCGCCTTCCAGAGCGGCGTTTAGCACTCGACGTGGGCGGTGATGAAGTCAAAGGCCTCGTCGACCGAATCCACAACGTGGTAGAGCTCCATATCGGCATCGTCGATGGCGTGATATTTGGCGGCGAGGCGATCCTTGAAGATCTCAAGGAGAGGGGTCCAGTATTCCCTGCCGTAGAGGACGATGGGGATCTTCTTGATCTTTTGCGTCTGGACCAGCGTCAGGATCTCGAGGAATTCGTCCATGGTGCCGAAGCCGCCGGGGAAATAGATGTAGACCTCGGAGGCGTAAGTGAGCATCACCTTGCGGACGAAAAAATGATCGAACTCGAACTTGTCGGTGAGATATTTGTTGTCCTGCTGGCCGTCGGCGAGCCGGATATTGAGGCCGATCGAAGCGCCGCCGGCCTCATACGCGCCCTTGTTGGCCGCCTGCATGACGCCCATCGCGCCGCCGGTGATGATGGCGAAGCCCTGTTTGGCCAGGCGCCCGGCAAGCTCCTCGGCCGCCTGGTAGACCGGGTGCTCGAACGTCGCCCGCGCGGTGCCGAAGAAGCTCGCGGCAAGCCCGTAGCGGCCGATGACGTCGAAGCCCTCGACGAACTCGCTCATGATCTTGAAGACGCGCCAGGACTCGATCGCGCGGGGCTTGCAGACCAGAAGGGGCCGCTCGGCGGGCGGCGGCATGCTCTTCTTCCCTTCCTGGATGATCTGCGGCAAGTCTTGAGAGCGCGTCGAGAGCGAGAGGTCGTCGTTCATTATTTAAATATTCTACCACTGGAGATATCTTGCTGGCGCACCCACGGGCGGATCCCGAGCGAGCGCAGAGATTGCAGGCATCGTTCTCGAGCACGCGCAGGGAACGGCCGTGGGTGCGCTAAATCCCTTTGCAGTTAGCCGCGGGCGCGTAGCCCGCGGCCGCTGCGGCCGCGGCGGAGTCGAAGGTGATCAGATTATCGGGGCTGATGGCCTTGGCGCCCCCGCACCAGGGCAGATAGTATTTGCTGCCGTTCTTGGAGGCGACCACGGGGCTCACCGCCGAGGCCGCCGGCTCTTCGATGGTCGGCGGCTCCCCCGCCCCGCCCTCACGGCCGGCCAAGACCCCGAGGCCGAAGGAGCAAAGCGAGGCCGCGAGGATCAGCGCGACGACGAGTACGTCGCGGGGAAGCTTGGCCAGGACGGCCTTGCAGGAGGTGCGAGCCTCTGCTATAGTCATAGCGACAACCGAATTATACCACCATGGCATCAACCAAAGCCGGCGGCTCGACGCAAAACCTGCGCGACTCCAACCCGAAGTATCTCGGGGTCAAGCTCGCGGCGGGCGCTAAGGCGCGCCCCGGCATGGTCATAGTCCGCCAGCGCGGCACCCGCATCATGGCCGGCAAGAACGTCAAAGTCGGCCGCGACCACACGCTCTTCGCGATGGCCGAGGGGACCGTCTCCTTCCGCACCGCGCGCAAGACCGCCTTCGACGGCCGCATCGCGCGCAAGACTATCGCGGACGTGAATTAGAAAATCGCGCGAACGCGTTCGAGCGATAGTAAGACTTGGTCTAGCGGCCCGGAGCGCGATCGCGAGAGCGCGTTCGCGCGATTTTCGTACTCACTTATTCCGCCTCGATCGTTATGGAGAACTTACCGAAGGTCTCGCCCGCGGAGACCGGCACCTCGAACTGGCCGAGCTCTTTGAAGGGGCGCTCGAGCTTGATAGCCTCCTCGGGAAGATCGATATGCGCCTCCTTGGCGGCCTTGGTGATCTCCGCTTCCCCCACCGCGTCGTAGAGGTGGCCCTTTTCATTGGCCTTGGCCTTGATCACGATGCGGGTCTCGGCCAAGGTAGCGATGTTTTCCGCGAGGAGTTTTAAGTCGAGCTCGCCGCGCTCCTTGCGCTGCTTCATCCGGAGCTCCGCCTCCTTGCGCGCCGCAGGCGTCGCCGCGACCGCGAGCTTGCCCGGGATGAGGAAATTGAGCGCGTGGCCGTCCGCGACCTCCACCTCCTCATGGGCCCGCCCCATCTTCTTCACGTCTTTAAGCAAAATGACTTTCATAGTGCGGCTATCCTAGCCGTTCGCGCGCATTTGCGCAAACTACTTCCCCGTCGTCAGGTATTGGACCGCGCGCATGAGCTGCGGATCCTGCGCGGGAGTCGCGGGAGTGCTCGAGGCGGCCGGGACTTTGATATCCGGCGTGATGCCGTTGCCCATGATCCAGTGGCCCGCGGGCGTGAGCCAGCGCGCGATCGTCACCTTGAGCTCGCCCTCCCCTATCGGGATGACGGTCTGCACCGAGCCCTTGCCGAAGGATTGTTCGCCCATGATCTCGGCCTTTTTGCTGTCCTGCAGGGCGCCCGCAAGTATCTCGGAGGCGGAGGCCGATCCTCCGTCCACCAAGACCGCGAGCGTGTCCCCTGCCGGGAAGTCGAGATATCCCTTGGAGACGTCGACGTCGCTGGCCTTCTTGCCGCCATAATCCTCGGTGACGATGGTGGCGCCCTTGGGGAGGAAGTGGCTCGCGATATCGACCGCGGCATCGAGATAGCCGCCCGGATTGCCGCGCAGGTCGATGATCAGGTGCGTGGCACCGGATTGCCTGAAACGGCTGAATGCCCGGTCGAAGAGGTCGGCGGAGTTCGCGGTGAACTCGTAGAGCGCGATCTTATAGACCTGCGTGCCCGGGATGATCGCATCGTCCTCCTCCGGCACCTGGATGCTCGCGCGCACCACGTTGATGTCGAGCGGCACGCCCTCGCGGACGATCGAGAGGTCCACCGTCGAGCCCGCCGGGCCGCGGATGAGGTCCACCGCTTCGTCGGTCGACATGCCCTCGGTCGAAGTGCCGTCGATCGCCACGATCTGGTCGCCCGCTTTGATGCCCGCGGCGGCCGCGGGCGTGCCCTTGAGCGGCGAAACCACCGTGAGCACGCCGGCCACCACGTCGATCTCCATCCCGACGCCCTCGAAGTTGCCCGCGATGTCGCTGTTGAAGTCGGAGGCCTGCTGCGGCGGGAAGTAGACGGTGTATGGGTCGCCGTACGAGGCGGCGAGGCCCTCCATCGCGCCCTGGATCATCTGCGCGGCCGTCGGCAGGCTCGAGGAGGCGTGCGTGATGACGTAGTTGGCGGCGAGCGCGTTCCACTCCTCCCAGAAGGGTGCGAGATCCGCGGCGGGCGCCGGGGTCGCGTCGAGGCCGCTGCCGACCAGAGGCAGCGCGTTGATGACGCTCGCGACGCCGCTCTCGGGCCCCGCCACGAGGACGCCCGCGCCGAAGGCGACGGCCGCCACGAGCGCGAAGGCGATCGCGCGCGTCATGAGAGTACGTTCCATCCGCGCCAGTATAGCATGGTATGATTTTTCTCATGGTATTCCGGCACCAGCGCGGCGCGTCCTGGGTCGATCTCGAGCAGCCGACACCTGAGGAGATCGCCGCGGCGGTCAAGGAGCTCGGCATCGGCGGCCGCATCGCCGACGAGCTCTCCGCGCCCTCCCCGGTCCCGCTTGCGCTCGCCGAGGCCGAGAACGCGCTCGTCGTGCTGCGCTTCCCCACCCGCGACGCGGAGGAAAGCGAGGAGCGGGAGCAGGAGGTCGATCTCGTAGTCGGCCGCGATTTTCTCCTCACGGTGCGCTACGAGGTCATCGCGCCGCTGCACGCCCTGCATAAGTCGCTCGAGGCGCACGAGCTCCTCGGAGTCTCGGCAAAGCTCGAGGCCGACGACCTGCTCGAGCTCGTCCTCGGCAAGATCTTCGACGCGGCGCGCGACCGCGCCAAGAACATCGCGCTCCGGCTCGGCAAGATCGAGCGCGACATCTTCTCCGGCGGCGAGCGCGAAAGCATCCGCTCGATCTCGCTCATCAACCGCGAATTCCTCCATCTTGAGAGCGCAGTCACGGACAACGAAGACCCGCTCGCCCACTTCCTCGCGGCGGTCGAGCGGCGCGGGCTCTTCGGGCCGCGCTTCGCCGAGCGGGCGACCCGCATCACCGCGGAGCGCGAGCATGTCGCGCGCCTCGCGAACACGCACCGCAAGATCGCGAGCGAGCTCCAGGCGACCAACGCGACCCTCCTCAACGCGACGCAGAACGAAATCATGAAGACGCTCACCATCATGGCCTTCGTCACCTTCCCACTCACGCTGGTCGCCGGCATCTTCAGCATGGACACGCGCTATAACCCCATCGTCGGCATGCGAGACGACTTCTGGATCATCCTCGGCATCATGCTGCTGATGGCGGTCGGCTTCTTCCTCTATTTCCGCCTCAAACGTTGGCTCTAGTATGTGGCCGTTCTCCTCTCGGCGTTCGACGCGGCCGCCGGCGCAGATATTCCTCACCAACTCGCTCACCGGGAGCAAGGAGCTCTTCGTTCCCCTGAAGCCCGGCAGCGTCTCGATGTACTCCTGCGGGCCGACCGTTTACGACCGCGCCTCGATCGGCAATCTGCGCTCCTACGTCTTCTCCGACACGCTCGCGCGGATGTTCCTCGCGAGCGGCTCCCATGTCCGCCGCGTCATCAATATCACCGATGTGGGCCACCTCGTCGCCGACGCCGAGGAGGGGGAGGACAAGATGGCGCTCGGCGCCGCGCGCGAGCGGCGCTCGCCCGCCGAGATCGCGGAGCGCTACGCCAGGCTTTTCGTCGAGGATCTCGACGCGCTCGAGGTCGACACGGGCGCGATCCTCTTCCCCCGCGCGACCGAATACGTCGCCGAGCAGATCGCGATGGCCAAGACGCTCGAGGAGCGCGGCTTCGCATATCGCCTCCCCGAGGGGCTCTATTTCGACACCTCACGCTTCGCGCGCTACGGCGTCCTCGGCAACGTCGGGCACGCGCGCCTCAAAGCCGGCGCGCGCGTCGCGCCGCTCGCGGGCAAACGCCACCCCTCGGACTTCGCGCTCTGGCGCTTTGCCAAGCCGGGCGACCTCCAGCAATGGCCCTCGCCCTGGGGCCGCGGCAACCCCGGCTGGCATATCGAGTGCTCCGCGATGATCCGCGCGCTCCTCGGCCCCACCATCGACATCCACACCGGCGGCGAGGACCATATCGCGGTGCACCACAACAACGAGATCGCGCAATCCGAATCGGCCAACGACCGGCCGCTCGCGCGCTACTGGCTGCACAACGCCTTCCTCACCGTCCAAGGCGAGAAGATCGCTAAGTCTGCCGGGAACGTCTTCTATCTCTCCGACCTCGCCGCGCGCGGCTACGACCCGCTCGCCCTGCGCTATTTCTTCCTCCAGGCGCACTACCGCACGCCGCTCTCCTTCTCCTTCGAGGCACTCGACGCTGCAGCCGAAGGGCTCCTGCGCCTGCGGCGCCTCGCCGCCGCCCTGCGCGAGGAGAGCGGCGGCAAAGCCGCGCCCTCCGCCGCGCGCGAGCGCCTCGCGCTCTCCGTGCGCGACGACCTCGCCACGCCCGCCGCGCTCGGCATCCTCTGGGAGTCCTTGAAGAGCGAGGAATACGCTCCGGAGGAGAAGTGGGGCCTTATCGAGGATGCGGACGCCTTCTTCGGCCTCGCGCTTGGCCGGAAGGCGGAGGAAGGACCACTCCCCCCGGAGGTCGCGGCGCTCGCCGAGCGGCGGGAAGCCGCGCGCGCGGCCAAGGATTTCGCCGCAGCCGACCGGCTGCGGCGGGAGCTCGAGGCGCGGGGATATGCTGTGGAAGACGGTGCAAAAGGGCCGATTTTGACGAAACGCCCGCGATGATAGAATCAGGCGGATGAGCGCCGACCGCGTCCCCCCGCAATCGCTCGAGTCCGAGCGCGCGCTCCTCGGCGCGCTCCTCCTCAAGCCCGACGTCATCCACGACGTCGGCGACATCGTCTCGGCCGACTCCTTCTATGCAGAGAAGCACCGCATTGTCTTTGCCGCGATGCGCGAGCTCTCCGAGCGCGGCGAGCCTATCGACCTCCTTACCCTCGGAGAGCGGCTCGGCGATACCGACCGCCTCGAGCGCGCGGGCGGCCGCGCTTATCTTGCCGAGCTCGTCGCGGCGGCGCCCGCTCCCGGCAATTACGCTTCGTATGCCGATCTGGTCGCGAAGAAGTCCGTCATGCGCTCTCTCATAGACGCCTCACACGAGATTGGCGAGGCCGCCTACGACGACGCGCGCGAGGCCGCCGAGGTACTCGACGAAGCGGAGAAGAGAATCTACGCCATAGGCAACGCGGCCGCCTCGCACAAATTCGTCGCCATCTCCGACAAGCTCCACGACGCCTGGGACCGGCTCGAGACGCTCTCCAGGAAGGAGGACGGCATCCGCGGCGTCCCGACCGGCTTCCCCGGCCTCGACAGCCACCTCTCGGGGCTCCACCCCTCCGACCTCGTGATCCTCGCGGCGCGCCCCTCGATGGGAAAATCCTCGCTCATGCTCGACATCGCGAGGAACGCGGCCGTCCGCAATAATATCCCGGTCGGGATCTTCTCACTCGAGATGAGCTCCGAGCAGCTTGTCGACCGCATGCTCGCCGCCGAGAGCTATGTGGACTCCTGGAAGATCCGCACCGGCGCCGTGCGGGCCGAGGACGACTTCGAGAAGATCCGCCACGCGCTCGAGACGCTCTCCAAGGCACCCATCTATATCGACGACAAGCCGGGCAACAACATCCTCGGCATGCGCGCGGTCGCGCGGCGCCTGAAGCGGGAGAAAGGCATCGGCCTCATCATCGTGGACTATCTCCAGCTCATGGTGCCGACCAACACCCGCGCCTCCGACTCCATGGTCCAGCAGGTCACCGAGATATCCCGCTCGCTCAAGGGCCTCGCGCGCGAGCTCGAGGTGCCGGTCTTGGCGCTCTCGCAGCTCTCGCGCGCGGTCGAGCAGCGCGGCGGCAAGCCCAGGCTCTCCGACCTGCGCGACTCGGGCTCCATCGAGCAGGACGCGGACGTGGTCATGTTCATCCACCGCGACGACAAGCTCAACAAGGAGAGCGACCGGCCCGGCGTCGCGGAGATCCTGATCGAGAAGCATCGCAACGGCCCGACCGGCAAAGTCGATCTCTACTTCGACGAGAAGCGCACGAGTTTCCAGCCGCTCGATACCAAGGGCTACGGCGAGCTCGCCGAAGAATTCAATGGATAAGATCGAGGCACTCTCGCAGCAGTTCGCCAAGTTCCCCGGGATCGGGCCGCGGCAGGCGCGGCGCTTCGTCTTCTATCTGCTTGCCGCGCCCGCCGCCGAGCGCGCCGCGCTCGCGGAGCTCGTCGCTTCCCTCTCCGCGTCGGTGCATCAATGTCCCGAGTGCCTGCGCTTCTACACGGGCTCGGGGAGCGTCTGCGGCTATTGCGCCGACAAATCCCGCGACGATACGCTCCTCATGGTGGTCGAGAAGGATCAAGACCTCGCCGCGCTCGAGCGCGCCGGGACCTATAAAGGCCGCTACTTCGTGCTGGGAGGCGTGCTCACGCTCTCGGGCAAGGGCGCCATACGCGAACGCGAGCTTGCCGCGCTCGTGAAGCGCAAAGCTGCGGCCGCCGCAGACGCCTCGCCCGGCGCGCTGAGGGAGATCATCCTCGCGCTCTCGGCCACGAGCGAGGGCGAGCACACCGCCGACCGGGTGCGCGAACTCCTCGCGCCGCTGCGCGATTCTATAAAAGTCTCCGCGCTCGGCCGCGGCCTTGCAACCGGCTCCGAGCTCGAGTACGCGGACAGCGAGACGCTCCGCGCCGCGCTTGCGGGCCGTTCCGCCCTCTAAATTATGGACTTGCGATATCCATAGATGCAGATGGCGGCCGGGGTTTCCCCGGCCGCTCTGTTGGATTCATTATATGACTTCCCGGCAGTGCTCCCTGCGGGGCCGGCGCGGCGCCTCGGATACGAGCGCGTATGCGCTGCGCAAACCCAACCGGAGCAAGCCGCATGGGTGATCCGCCTCGAAGAGGTAGAAACCGAACGCGCCCGGCATCACCTCCGCCCAGATTCCGCAAAGGTTGAGCCCGCCGATCCGCGTCGGGAAATGGGCGGCGATCGGCAGCGCCAGGCCCTCCATCGTGAATACGTAGGCGAAGAGGGCGAAGATCGACGCGGTCCGCGCTCCCGTCGGCCTCATCGGAGACGTGTAGGGATGGCGCGGGTCCTCATGCGAGACCGCCGTATAGAGCCGCGGGCTCCGTTCGCTCGAGAGCTTGGCCGCCCCCTCGAGCTGACGCAGCGAAAGGGGGTGCCAGAGAAGCTCCCCGGCCTCGCCGTTGCGCTCGAGCCACGCGGCGTATGAGCCGAGCAGCAGCCGCAGCTCTGCGCGCCGTAGGAACGGCCTGAGTACCTCGCTCGAAAGCAGTTCCTCGGGCGGAAGCTCCGCCGCAGGATGCCATCTCGATGATCGCGACATAGGATACCTCCTTGGGTGAACAATCCTGGGGCTACCATAGCTCATCGGGAGGCGCAGACAAGCGCCGCGATAGCAGCAGCCCGCCGGAGTACCGGCGGGCCGGGCGTTATTGAAGCGCCTCCCGCACGAGCATCAGCAGGATGCCCGCGCCCAGGAGAAAGAAGACGAGC
The DNA here is from genome assembly GCA_035547315.1 of Minisyncoccota bacterium. Classification (GTDB taxonomy): domain Bacteria; phylum Patescibacteriota; class Minisyncoccia; order Phycocordibacterales; family Phycocordibacteraceae; genus C7867-001. The sequence continues at coordinate 54,557 of DASZVH010000006.1, read as the reverse complement.
GCGCCGAGCCGATAGGTGGCCGGGCCAAACGCCTGCTTATTCCTGGGGTAGAAGAATATCCTGACGAGATCGGCGCCCGCGTATAAAAGCGCGCAACCGACCACCGTCAGGAACACTACTCCTCCGGTCATTGCTGACCTCCCTTTGGGTTTCCGGCAGGAATTATACTACCTCTACTGCACAAATGTCAAGGCCTTGCCCTTGGCCTCCGCGCGGCCGGTGCGGCCAATCCGGTGCACGTAGTCCTCGTAGGTCGAAGGGAGGTCGTAGTTGATTACATGGGAGACGGCGGGGATATCGAGCCCGCGCGCGGCGACATCGGTCGCGACCAGGGCCTGGACCTGCCCGCGCTTGAAGGCCTCGAGCGCGCGCAAGCGCGCGTTATGGGTCTTGTTGCCGTGGATGCTCTCGGCGAAAAGACGCTGCCGGGAGAGCATTTTCGCGAGCCGCTCGGCGCCGTGCTTGGTGCGGACGAAGATGAGCACTTTGTTGAATTCCTTATCGCCGAGGAGCTCGACCAGGACGTCGAACTTATCTTTGCCCGGCGGGATGCGCACCACGTCCTGGTCGACGTTCTTGCTGGTGTCGCGCTGCTTGACCGAGATGCGCACCGGCTCCTTGAGGAAATCGTTCACCAGGTGCTCGATCTCCTTGCCCATCGTCGCAGAGAAGAAGAGCGTGTGGCGCACCGGATTCATCTTTCCCAGGATAAAGCGCATATCGTCGATAAAGCCCATGTCGAGCATGCGGTCCGCCTCGTCGAGCACTACCGACTGGAAGGCGGAGAGGTCGAGCGCGCCGCGCTCCATCAGGTCCTTAAGCCGGCCGGGAGTGCCGATGACGAAGGAAGGTTTGTGCTTGAGCGCCGCGATCTGCGGGTTGATGTTGGCGCCGCCCACCGCGACCATGCCGCGAAAGCCCAAGCCCCGGGCGAAGCCGGCGAGTTCCTTCTCGATCTGGACCGCGAGCTCGCGAGTGGGCGCCATCACGAGGACGCGCTCCTCGGGGTGCTTGAGCACTTTGTCTATCAAAGGGATCAGGAAGGCCGCGGTCTTGCCGGTGCCCGTCTCCGCGAGCCCGACGACGTCCTGGCCGAGGAGAACGTGCGGGATGGCTTTGTCCTGGATCGGCGTCGGGGTCTCATAGCCCTTCCTGGCGACGTTGGCCTTGAGGCGCTCGTCGACCATGAAGTCGGAGAACGCGTGCTCGGGGATATAGGGGCCCGAGGACTCCTCGGTGGTCGTGACCGCGCGGTTGACGAAGCGCGCGATCTCGGCCTCGGTCTGCCCGAAGGCGCCGAAGCCTCCCCGCCCTCCCCGGCGCGGCGACCGCGCCTGGCGGAAGCTCCCGCGGCCCGCAGCGGGCCGCGGCGAATACGGGCGCGAGAACTCCTCTCGTCCGCGATATGCCCGGCCGCCGCCGCGACGAGAGCGCCCGCGCGAGGACGAGCCGCCCTGCCCCGAGAAGCTCGAGGAGCCGGTGCCCTGATGATTCCAGCGCCCGATCTGCATCTGAATCAGGAGATCGCGTCGATCTTGACCTTGAGCGAAGGCTGCCGGTGCCCGCGGCGCTTGTAGTAGCGGCTCTTGGCCTTGTATTTGACCACCTCCACTTTGGGCGCTTTCCCTGCCTTGATCACCGTCGCTTTGACGGCGGCGCCCTTGATCCGCGGGGCGCCGACTTTCGTCTCCGAGCCGTTGTCGACCAACAGCACCTCGTCGAAGCTCAAAGAATCGCCGGCTTGCTTGCCGTCGAGCTTCTCGATGAAAATAGTGTCCCCGCCCTTCACGAGGTACTGCTTCCCGCCCGTCTTGATTACCGCCATTTCCATAGTCCTCAAACTCTAGCATCTATCGGTATAAAAAACAAGGCTCGTACGGAAGTCGGACTTCCGTAGAGTGCGCGCCAATGCCCGTCATTCCCCTTCCGCCGAAGGCTTATCGAGCGCAAGCGGCTCGACGCCGATCTTGGAGTCCGCGATGCGGTAGACGTCCTTGTCTATCTTGCCGAGCTCTTTGTAGCCCGAGTTGTAATGCGAGACGGCGGTGCCGAGCGCGGTGCCGAGCTTTTTGTAGAAATCTTCATAGCTGCCGATGTGCTTGCCGAGCTCGCCGACCCGCTTCTGTATCTCCACCGCGCGCTCCTCTATCTGCAGCGCCTTGAGGCCCTGCATCACTGTCTGCAAGTACGCGAGGAATGAGGTCGGAGAGACGATAATGACCTTGTACTTCGAGGCTGCGCGCTGAATAAGATTCTCTTCCTCGCCGGCACCCACCTGATTAGTCAAGAGGTCGTAATAGATACCCTCGGAGGGAATGAACATGAAGGCGAAGTCCATCGTGTCCTCCTCCGGGCGGATATATTTGGCGGTCTCCTGGATGCGGAGCTTCAAGTCGTTGACGAACGTTTTCTCGAAGACAGCGCGCTCCTCGGGCTTGGCCGCAATAAAGCGGTTGTAGTTCTCAAGCGAGAACTTGGAGTCGATCGGCACGACTTTTTCGTTAACAAAGACTGCGGCGTCTACGATCTCGCCGTTTTTAAAGCCGTACTGCATCTGGTACATCCCGGGCGGGAGCACGTTCTTGAGGACGGTCTCTAGGTAATACTCGCCCAGGATGCCGCGCTGCTTCGGGTTCTTCAAGATGTCTTGGAGATTCTGCAATTGCTCGGCGAAGTTCTGCGTCTGCCGGCCGATCTCCTTGACCGAGGTTATCTCCTGCGTGATCTCCTTGATGAGTCTATTGGACTCGGTGAATTGCCGGTGTGCGTTCTCCTGCATGGATTTCGCCGACTCGGCGACGCGCGCGTCGAGCGTTCTAGCGAGATCCTGCACCTGCCGCTGGAGGAGTAGCATCGCATCGCCTCCCTGCTCGGCCTCCGGCTTTTCTTCCGGCAAGCGGCGCTTCATCCAGCCGAAGATGAACGAGAGGCCGGCCGCCTGCACGACCACGAGGGCCGCGATAATCAAGAGCAGGGAAAGCGGCGACATGGCTGTAGTATACTCGGCCCATGACTATCCACGAAACGATCAAGAAAGGCATCCCAGAGGCGATGCGCGCCAAGGATACCGCCCGCCTCACCGTGCTCCGCTCCCTCTCGGCCGCCCTCACCAACGAGGCGGTCGCGAAGAAGCTCGGCCCCGACGCACTCCTCGCGGACGAGGACGCCCTGGCCGTCCTCAAGCGCGCGGCCAACCAGCGCAAGGATTCGATCGAACAGTTCGAGGGCGCCGGCCGCGCCGACCTCGCAAGCCCCGAGAAGGCGGAGCTCGCCATCATCGAGGGCTATTTGCCCGCCATGATGCCGCGCGCGGAGGTCGAGACGGCGGTCAAAGCCAAGATGGCCGAGCTCGGCATCTCCGCCAAAGCCGAGAGCGGGAAATTGATCGGCGCCCTGATGAAGGATCTCAAAGGCAAAGCCGACGGCGGCGACGTCAAAGCGGCCGTGGATTCATTGCTTGTTTAATATTCCCGTGGTATAAACAATGGAGAAGTTCCACGCAGGAGAGGAATCGATGCATACGGATTACGCCGTCGAGAGCGATGGCGGCCGGGCGACGGTCTTTGCCGGTGCTGACGAGGAGTACGTCTTCGTTCGCGACGGTAGAGGCGGCGTAACGCTCACGAGCCAGCCGAATCGGCGCAGTCGATCGCGCAGCGAGATGCGCGCCATCTTCGACGCCGCGCGCGCCAAACTCTACGAAGCGGCCTAGGGGAGCAGGGATGGGAAAACGAAAGAACCCCCCTCTTACGCAGAAAGAGATCAGCTTCGCGAAGCTCTACAATCGCTGGTACGGCAAACGCAAGAACTTCCTTGCGGCCGCCGACAAGCCGCGTGGGAATCAGTTCACTCGGAAGAATCACGAGGATCTCGTCGATCAGTTTCTGCGGGGTTCTCCAGGCATCGAACTCGATGTTCCCGAGCTCGCGCGTATCGTCCGGCGCTATCGAGCTTTCAAAGGGGCCGATACTCGGGCGAGAAAATCGCGGCGGCTGAAACGGAAAATGCTGAGCCGGCATCGCCAAGCAAAGCGCCTGCTTAAAGCCAAGCGGCGCCAGGCGGAAACCGCGCGCCGCGCGGCCGAGAAGGCTCGGCAATACGCATTCGCATTCTGATGGGCGGCCAGCGAGGCCGCCCGTTTCCCTCTCCGCAGAGACTTGCAAATATCCATAGGGTGTGCTATAGTGGGGCTGTTCAACCATCCGATAAAAGGAGGTACCGTTGAACGACAGATCTTTAACAAATACTCCCGAGCCTGAAGTCCTGCCCCTCACGGTGCACGGCTACACGCTCCCGAGAAAAATCGCGATCTGGTTCTGGCTCCTGCTCACGCTCGTGAGCATCGCCATGACCTATCGCCTCTTCTCCCTGATCGAGGGTGGGTACGACTCATTCGCCCATGTCTCCGTGATATTCTTGTCGAACATGAATGCCGGCTCCTATCAGCCAAGCTACATCTTCGACCTGCCGCTCACGGGGCCTGCGCGCTTGCTCGGCCTCTTGCTCTCGGCGTATTGCGGTATGAAGACGCTTTTGAAGCTCTGCATCCCGCCGCCGATCAAGACGCGCCGCGTCATCATCCACCATTTCCCAGGAAAAGAGGCCTAGATCGCGGAGAACCCGCATCCAAGCTTGTCTTCGTATACCCACGACACAAAGCTCTTTGGCTCTGCGGGTTCGTCTGTTTGCAGCGAGCCTACCCGAGCGTCCTCTCCGCTTCCCTTCCCTCTTTTTTCTTGCTATAAAAATCGCACCGGCCTCATCGTCTAATGGTTAGGACAGCGCCCTCTCACGGCGCAAATCGGGGTTCGAATCCCCGTGGGGTCACAAATTGAAACTTCTGTCGGAGTGAGTGAGGGCGGCTGGGGCGCGATCAGTCGCTTCGCGACGGGAAATAGGTGCGAGCGGTGCTATAAATACTCACCTTTTCTTCCACTCGGGGTCTTGGCGGGCGAGTTTCGAGATATCGGAAGGGTCGGCGAGCAGCGCCTCGACGATGCGCTCGGTGCGTATGGACTGCGAGCCTTTGATAAGCACGACGTCGTCCTCGCCCACCAGGCGCGCGAGCCCCTCGGCGGCGGCATAGGAATCATCAAAAGAGAGGACGCTCCCCTCGCCGAGCTTCTCGCACGCCTTGGCAGCCAAGGCGCGCGCGCGGATGCCGACCGCCGCCACGATGTCCGCGCGCTCGGCCGCGAGCACGCCGATACGCTCGTGCTCCTCGACCGAATAGCGGCCGAGTTCGAGCATATCGCCCAAGACCGCGATGCGGCGCTTCCCCTGCGGGAAGCGCGCGAGCGTCTCGAGCGCCTCCTCTACCGCCGCGGGCGAGGCGTTGTAGCTGTCGTCGATCAGCGTAGCGCCGCCAAGGCCCGCAAGGAGCCGCCCGCGGCCGGGCGGCGGCTCATAGCTCGCGAGCGCCTCGAGCGCCTCGGCCAAGGTCGCGCCGAGCGCGAGCGCCGCCGCCGCCGCCGCCGCCGGAGGCAGGAGCTGCTGCCTCCCCACTGAGCCGCGCACTACCAACTCGCGTGCGCCGGCCTCCAAGGTCGAACCTTGGAGCGTGAGGGTCGCGCGCATCCCCGCCACGCGCCCCGCTTCGCTATAAAAATCCGCGTCCTCGAGCCGGAAGGCGGCGTCCGCGGCGTAGCCGTAGGTGATCGCCTGCGCCGGCACGCGCGCGGCCATCGCCCGCGCGCGCGCGTCGTCCGCCGGCACGATGAGCGGCGCACCGGGCGCCAGATGATAGGCGGGCGAGAACTCCTCCTCGCGCACCGCCTCCGGGTTGGCATACGCCTCGACGTGCACCGGCACCTCCGGCAGCCGCGTGAGCACCACCGCGCCGGGCGTCGCGATGCGCAGGATCCTCGCGAGGTCGCCGGGGCGGTCGGCGCCCACCTCGAGCACCAGCAGATTGGGGTAATGATTGGGCAGGAGGAGGAGCCCGAGCGCGCGCTTCAGCGCGCCGAGCCATGCGAGCGGATTCTGCCACGGATTCTTCGCGCCGAAGATGGTGAGCGGGACCCCGAGCTCGCTGTTGAAGCTCTTCTCCGAGGCGCGCAGGTAGTAGCGCGCGGCGAGCGCCGCGGCGAGCGCGTCCTTGGTCGAGGTCTTCCCCACCGAGCCGGTCACCATCACGACCGCGGGCTTGTAGCGGCGGATGACGCCGCGCGCCAGCAGGGCGAGCAGGCCGGCGAGGAACGCTTTGAGGAAGCGCTTCATGCTACTCGGTGATGGTCGCCGGGAGCGGCAGGACGTCTGCCGGATCCGGGGGGATGTCGTAGTAATCGATGAGGAAATTGGTCAGATCCATGAAGGTCCCGGTCAAGGTGCCGGAGGCATATTCTACGCCCTGAGGGCGGTTCGTATAGAGCAGGATGGCGAAGCGCGGGTTATTCGCCGGGAAGAAGCCGAAGAAGGAGTGGAAGAAGACGTCGGAGTAGTAGCCGCCGCCCGGCTTCTCCACCTGCGCGGTGCCGGTCTTGGCGGCGACCGGCACGCCCGCGTACTGGAGGCTCGGGTCCGCGTTGATCGCAAGCCGCGCGTCGCGCGGGTAGACGGTCTCGAGCATCTGCGCGACCTCGCTTGCCACCGCCGGCGAGAAGACGGGCGTCCCGCCCGACCAATCGAGCGGCTTGTCGAGGCCCGAGTCGAGCTCGATCGCGCTTGCCAGATGCGGCCGCGGCATCACGCCGCCGTTGGCGATCGCCGAGAGCGCGCGCAGCATCGCGATAGGCGTGACCGAGATCCCCTGCCCGAAGGACATGTTGTCGAAGTTGACTTGCTGCGTCGTCTGCAGGTTGTTGAGCAGCGCGCCCTGCTCGGAGGGCAGGTCAATGCCCGTCTTCTGCCCGAAGTATGAGGTGAAATAGCTGCGGAACGCGCTCTGCCCGAGCTGCGTCGCGATCCAGGAGGCGCCGACATTGAGCGAAAGCTCGATGATGCTCACCATCGGCGTAACGCCGCGTGCCTTAAGGTCGAAGTTGCAGATCTGCGCCTTGTCGACCGTGATGCAGCCGGTATCGTCGTAGGTGGAGCTCGGCGTGATGACGCCCGCGTCGAGCCCCGCGGCCATGGTCAGCGGCTTCATGATAGAGCCGAATTCGTAGACGTTTTCCGTGAGCGGGTTGCGCAGGAGCGCGGGGTCCGTGCCCGCGAGGTCGTTCTCGTCGAAGGAGGGCGCCGAGGCGAGCGCGATGATCGCGCCCGTGTGCGGGTCCATGATGATGCCGCCGGTGCCTTGGCTCGAGTATTCGGCGTTCACCTTGGCGAGGTCGCTCTCGAGCCGCGCCTCCACCTCCGGCTCGATGGTGGTGATGACGTTGCCTTCTTTTGCGTCCTTGGCCGAGACGAGCGCGTCGCCCAGGTTGGAGAACAGCTCGGCGAAGAAGTTCTGATACAGCGCGTCGTCGGCGCGCGCGAGCACGGACTCGTAGTACGCCTCGAGCCCGGTGCGGCCCTTGAGCGCGTCGTCGCTCGCATCCTCGGCGACGATCCCCACGCTCTGCGCGGCGAGGCTCCCGCCCGGGTAGCTGCGCCAGCGCTCGCGGTAGACCGAGACGCCCGGGAGCGCCTCCGCCGCAAGCGCCTTGCCCGCGCTGTCGGAGAGGTGATGCGCGACCTCGATATAGACCTGGCTCTTCTTGCCGGCGTCGGCCAGGAAGTCGCTCTCGCCGATCAGCGTGCTCGAGGCGAGCGTGTCGATCGCCGCGTAGGCGGCCGCGGGGTCGGCGAGCGTCTGCGGGTCTATCGCGACCAGATAGCCGGTCGAGAGCGTCGCCGCGGCCACGGGGGTGCTGTCCTTCTGGGTAAAGTAGATCGCCCCGCGGTCGAAGAGCGTCGCGCCCTGCGCGGCGTATTGCGCGTCGGCCTGCAGCGCGTAGTCGGTGCCGTACACCACTTGGACGAAATAGAGCCGGACCAGGATCAGGACGGCGACGAGGATGAGCGCGCCGAGGAGGAGGCGCAGCCGGGAGCGGAACGCGGCGCGCATAGCCTAGCGCAGGTTGAGCGCAGTCGCGGGCGCCGCCGGGACGTACCGTTCCGCGACCGGCGCGGCATAGCCGGCGGCCGTCGGGTCGCTCTGCGTGATGCGCGCGATCTGCGCGAGATACCGCGCGTCGAGGGTCGCGACCGAGGCCTGATCGTCCTTGACCGACTGGGAAAACTCGACCTCGAGCGCGGCATAGCTCATGGAAAACGCGACCAGTCCGAGGTAGGTCAGCGCGAGTGCGACGTTGCCCGCGACGAGCGCGGAGAGGATCGACCAGTTGCGGAGATACTTACGCATGGGAAAAGACGCGCAGCTTGGCCGAGCGCGCGCGGGGGTTGCGCGCGATCTCCGCGGCCGAGGGCGCGAGCGGTTTCTTCGAGAGCTCGCGCCCTGCGCCGCGCTCGCGCGCGTCGCGGAAGATCTCTTTGACGATGCGGTCCTCGAGCGAATGGAAGCTTATAACCGCGATCCGGCCGCCCGCGGCGATCTTGGCGAGCGCGGCGGCAAGCCCCTCGCGCAGCGCGCCGAGCTCGTCGTTGGCGGCGATCCGCAGCGCCTGGAAGGTTTTGGTCGCCGGGTGGATCTTCCCGCGGCGCGGCAGCGCGGACTCGATCGCCTCGACGAGCTCTTTGGTCGAGAGGATGCGCCCGCGCGCGCGGCGCGCCACGATGGCTTTGGCGATCCTGCGCGCGGCGCGCTCCTCGCCGTAGTTGAAGATGATGTCGGCAAGCTCTTGCTCGCTCGCCGAGTTCACGATCTCGGCCGCGGAGCCGCCGTCGCCATAGGTCATCAAAAGCGGCTCATCCTTCATAAAGCTGAAGCCCCGCCGCTCCTCGAGCTGGTGCGAGCTCCAGCCGAGGTCGAAGAGCGCCTTGTCGAAGGCGGCGAGGTTGTGCTCCTCGAGCACGCTGCCGAGGTAGCGGAAATTGCTCTCCACCAGGTAGACCTGCGGGCGCTTTGTGCGCGGATCCTCGGCCACTACCGCCGAGGCGCGCTCGAGCGCGCGCGGGTCGGCGTCGAGGCCGACGATGGTCCCTCCTGCGCCGAGCTTCTCGTAGAGCTTCGCGAAATGCCCCGCTCCGCCCAAGGTGCAGTCGAGCACCACCTCTCCGGACTGCACGTCGAGCGCATCGAGCACCTCCTGCATCAAGACCGGCTCGTGGACGCGCGCGGGCTTCTGCCTCCTGTTTTCCGTTTCCTGCATATTCATGATGAGGATTGTTCGGCGAAGCGCTCCGCGTCGCGCTCGATCGCGGCGGTGTACTTCTTCCATGCGGCCTCCTCCCAGATCTCGACCCGGTCCGCGACGCCCGCGACCACCGCCTTGGTGCGCAGGCGGGCGTAGCGCTTTAAATTTTCCGGCACCAGGATGCGCCCGCCGCCGTCGAGCTCGGCCTCGAAGGAGCCGGCAAGGAAGAGGCGCGCGAGGCCGCGGTCCGCCGCGCGGCCTCCTGCCCGCGCGGCGTAGCTCTTCGCCTCGCGCTCCCAATCCTTGCGGGCATAGACATACAAGCAGCGATCAAGGCCGCGCGTGATGATCACGACGCGGCCTAGATCCTTCCGGAATCTCGACGGAAGCGAAATGCGATTTTTCGTATCGAAGGTGTGAAGGTATTCGCCGAGAAACATAGCCGGAGGCGGGCAGGCGGCAGATAGGTCGCGGCCATGGCTCCGCTTCCCACCTTACTGCCTAGTTGTGGATTATATCCCACTTGGCCCCACTAGCCGCCATCCTGTTATCCACACCCTGAATTCCGCATGAAAAACGAAAAGCCGGAAGGGGGATCAAACCCCTCCGGCCTCAAGCTTTTGATTCCTTCATCCTGGTTCCGGTTCGTAGTGTTCCAGACTGTATATCAGCCTGCGAAGGAACCTTTCGTCTTCCCTCGGGTCGTAATAGGTGTTGATGTGTCGAGCGTCGACCAGCAGGATTATGAGACGACCGGCGTCTGTGTTGCCGAGATCACCCTTCTGCAGAGCGGCGACGGCCGCCGCAACCGCTTCGACGCGCTTTGCTGAGTCGACATTGGAAGTTGAAGATTGGAATACGGGCATTGCAGCTTCTCCTATCTCGTGTTCAGGCCGAAACACAATATAATGTATTAGCTCCTCTGTGTCAAGATGTGGCTTCTTTGAAGCGCGTGAGGACGAAGTCGCGCGGCAAGGAGGAGAGGAACCAGCCGGCCTGCGAGCCCGACGAGCGATTGAGAAATATCTGTCGAGCAATATCGAGGTTAAACCTCGATAATTGTCGAGGTATACTGAAGGGATGCCGACGCGCAAGCCGATAGAGCTTGGAGAGTGGTACCACTGCTACAATCGCGGCGTTGACAAGCGCGCAGTGTATCTTGACGCCGCCGACTATCAGAGATTCCTGCTCGGAATGTATACCTGCGCGGGAGATAAAGCTGTCCAGACATCTAACCTGAAGGACAAGCGCCTTCCCGCCCTGCTTGGCGATTCCGGATTCGACCGCGGCGCCGACATCGTGGAGATCGGCGCATACTGTCTCATGCCGAACCACTTTCATTTTGTCGTGAAAGAAATCGTCGAGGGCGGCGTCGCCAGATTCATGCAAAAGCTCTGCACCGGATACACGATGTATTTCAATACTCGGCATGAACGGACGGGCGCCCTGTTCGCAGGAACATTCAAATCAAAGCATGTAGAGGATGATCGCTACCTCAAGCATTTGATTGCCTATGTGCATCTCAACCCGGCGGAATTGTTCGATGGCCGATGGAAACAGGGCCATGCCGACCTGGAGCAGGTACAACGCGGTATCAAACGGTACGGCTATTCCAGCCTTCCGGATCATCTTGGCGTATCGCGACCTGAGCGGCAGCTGTTGGGCTCTTCTGTCTTTGAGATTTACGACAGAAAACCGACTCTACAGGAGATGGTCGCGGACGCGCACGACTACTACCTCGAATATCGAGGTTAAACCTCGATATTTTAAACCTCGATATTTTATATCGATTATTGCCGCGGGCGCAGGAGGGGGAAGATTTGCGCCTCGCGCACGGAGACCCCTTCGAGGAAGGAGAAAAGACGCTCCGAGACGCCGAAGCCGAAGGTCGGCGGCATGCCGTATTCCAAAGCCTCCACGTAGGAGTGGTCGGCCATCTGCGCCTCTTCGTCGCCCGCATCGCGGAGCGATTGCTGGTGCGCGAAGCGCTCAGCCTGGTCGACCGGATCATTGAGCTCGCTGAAGCCCTTGCCCATCTCCGAGCCGCCAAGGAGGACCTGGAAGCGCTCCACCTTGCGCGAATCCATTGGGTCGCGCTTGGCGAGGGGCTCGAGGTAGGCCGGGACGCCGACGAGGAACGCCGGGCCGGCGATCGACTTGCGCAGCTGTTTCCAGAGGAGGTCGACGCCACGCTCAAGATTAAAACCGGCCTTGTCGTAGGCGATGCTGCGACTCTCAAGTACCGCTGCGACCTCTTCTGCGCTCGCGGTAAGCGGGTCAATGCCAAACCCCCTGTTGATCACCTCGCAATAGTCGAGGGTCGGCCACTCAGCATCGAGGTCGATCGCAAATTCTTTGATCGTAAACTGCCGCGTACCATAGACCTCGCTTGCGATATGGCGGTAGAGGTCGCGGATCATCGCCATCCCCTGCCGATAATCCTTGAAGGATTCGTAGAACTCCATCTGCGTGTAATCCTGGGCGTGCTCCGCGCTCATGCCCTCGTTGCGGAAGATGCGCCCGATCTCGAAGACCTTGGGGAGCCCGGCGACCATGAGGCGCTTCTGCCAGAGCTCGCCCGCGGAGATGCGCAGGTAGACTGGGATGCCGAGCGCGTGGTGGTGGGTGGCGAAGGGCCGCGCGTCCGCGCCCCCAGTCGTCGTCTCGAGCGCGGGCGTCTCGACCTCGATGAAGCCGCGCGCGAGGAGGAACGAGCGCATCGCCTGCCAAAATTTGCTCCGGCGCGCGATGCGCGCCGCGATCTCGGGCGTGAGCAATATGTCGAGATAGCGCTTGCGGTAGCGCTCTTCTTCGTCTTTGAGGCCAAACCAGCTGTCCGGGATCTGCTGGAGCGACTTGGCGAGCATGCGCCAGCCGGCGGCCGCGAGCGAGGGTTGCCCGCGCTTGGTAGTGAAGGCGCTGCCCGAGATCTCGATAATGTCGCCCACGTCCACCGCATCGTTGAACAAAGTGAAAGCCTCGCCGAGCTCGTCCGCTTTGAGATACGCCTGCGCCTTGCCGGTGCCGTCGAAGAGGTCGACGAAGAGGGAGCCTCCGTGCTCGCGGATCGAGAGCGCGCGGCCGGCGAGCGTCACCGCTTCCCCGCTCGCCTCGAGCGCGGCGTGGGCGGCGAGGAAATCGCCGATCGTATGCGAGCGTTTCGTATCCGCCGGATACGGATCCATCCCGGCGGCTTTCAGTTTTTCTAATTTTGCGAGCCGCTCGGTTCGCAGCGCCTCAAGACTCATAGCAGGAATATACCACGCATTGCCGCAGCGAGTGATCTGTAGTATCGTGAACGCGGATCGAAAGGAGGCCGGCATGGTTCATGTCGTTATGATGTGCGCGGTGGTGGTGCTGGTCGGGCTGTTCGCTACGGGCCAGCCCGGCCGGCGCGAGTGGGAGCCGCTTCCCCGAGCGAGGCGGCCCCTGCGCAGGGGAGTGCTTATCAGCGGCTTCTTCTTCCTCACGATGGTCTTCGCCGGGGGAGAAGCCGCCGGATTCTTCTTTCCGGAGGGGCCGGCAGTCCGGCTCGCGATGGGAGGCGTCGCCGCGATCTTCGCGCTCTTGTTCCTGCTCGCCCTGGTGGGCGGCGGGAGCGGCGCCTCGCGGCGGCACTTCCATGTCGCGCGCCGGCACTAGCATGCGGGCCGCCCTCTCGGGGCGGCCCGTTTTCTGTTCCCCGCGCGCTCAGGCGACCCGCTCCACCGTGTAGCTCTGCTTGCCGCCCGGCGTCTCGAAGGTGAATGAGTCGCCCTTCTTCTTCCCCATGAGCGCGGCGCCCAAGGGCGAGACGTGCGAGAGCTTCTTCGCGCGCATGTCGGCCTCCTCGCTGCCGACGATCTCGTACTCGTGCACCTCGCCCGCGCCCTCCTTCTTGATCGAGACTTTGGAGCCGAAGCCGACCACGTCCTTCTTCTTCCCCGCCGTCTGGATCTTGGCGTGCTTGACCAGCTCCTCGAGCTTGCGGATGCGCTCCTCGGTCGCGGCCTGGAGGTCGCGCGCCTCCTGATACTCCGCGTTCTCCGAGAGGTCGCCGAGCGAGCGCGCGTACTCGAGGTTCTTGGCGATCTCGGTGCGGCGCACCGTCTTCAAGTGCTCGAGCTCTTTCACCATCTCGTCGAACTTCTCCTGCGAGACGATCGTCTCCTTCTCTTCATTCATATAGAAATGGCTGCGATTAATTTCCAGGCATTGTACGCGAAGCGCGATTCCGCGCAAGCCGGCTGCCGAGTCGCGAGGCGTTATTGGAAATACTCGGGCGCGCTCCGGTGGAGGGTCTCGAGCGCCTCTTGCATCACGTTGACGCTCTCCTCGCCCGCCCCGGAGGGGCCGCGCTCGAGCACGACGGCGAAGGCGTACTCCGGGTCCTCATACGGCCAGAAGCCCTCGGCCCAGGAGTTGTCGTATTGGTTCTGCGCTCCCACCTGCGCGGTGCCGGTCTTGGCGGCGACCGAGACATACGGGAGGTCGAGCGGGCTCGCGAGGCCGCCGGCGAGCGTTACGCCGAGCCGCATGCCCGCGCGCGTCTCGGCCAGGGAGTCGGGCGAGGCGGGCACGGCGCTCTCCCTGACTGGCTGCCCCGCGAGCACCGTCGGCGTCACCAGCTTGCCGCCGTTGGCGACCGCCGCGATCGCGCGCGCGAGCGCGAGCGGAGTCACCTGCATCGAGTACTGCCCGATAGCGGTGTGGTAGGTGTCGCCGATATTCCACGCCTGCCCGAACGTCTGCTGCTTCCACGCGGGCGTCGGCAGGAGGCCCGCCACCTCGCCCGGCAGCTCGATCCCGGTGGTCGAGGCGAGGCCGAACTGCTGATACCAATAATCGAGGCGGTCGATGCCGAGCCCTTTGATCGGGCCGTGGCCGCCCCCCACGGTGTAGAAGAAAACGTCCGAGCTCCATGCGATCGCCTGCTCCACGTCGAGCAGGCCGAGCGCTTTCCAGCTGGTGAAGACGTTCGGGTGCGCGGGGTCGTAGGGGTTGGGGACGGTGAGTTCGCCCGGATCGTCGATCGCGGTATCGGCGGTGATGACGCCGTCGGTCAAGGCGCCCGCGGCCTCAAACGGCTTCACTACCGAGCCGGGCGTGTAGACGCCGCCCAGCGCGCGGTCGAGATACGGGTGCCCCGGGTCGCTCGCATAGCCCGCGATCGTCGCGGCAGGCGCGCCGGCGGAGAGGACGTTGGGGTCGTACTCCGGATACGAGACGAGCGCGAGGACCTCGCCGGTCTTCGCGTTCATGATCACCCCCGCCCCGCCGATGAAGCCGACCGAGTCCGAGACGTTCTTGACCGCCTGATAGAGCGCGTCCTGCACCTTCGAGTCGATCGAGAGCGTGAGCGTCTTTCCGTTTTGCGCCGGCACGACCGAGCCTTGCGACTCGACGTCGCCGAGCGCGTCTTTCTCGACCAAGAGCGTGCCGTTCTTTCCCGCGAGCTCGGCGTCGAACTCCTGCTCGACGCCAGCGACGCCCTTCTCCTGCGTGTCGTAGTAGTTGCCGTTGGCATCCTTCTTCGGATAGGAGACGTAGCCGAGCAGGGCGCCGAAGCCCGGCGACTTGTAGACGCGCGCGTCAAAGCCGTTCTCCGGCGTCGAGGAGTTGGTCGCGAGCGGCACGCCGTTGCGGTCTTCGATCACGCCGCGCTCGGCGAAAAGCGTCGTCGCCTCGAGCGAGTTCTGCGCGCTCTCGGCGGCGTAGGCCCTGCCCTGCCGGAGCTCGAGATTCCCCGCTTGCGCGAGCAGCACGAGCGCGAATGCGCCAAGCGCGAGCCCGGCGGCGGCGAAGGCGGAGCGGGAGAGCGGCCGCTCGAGCCGCCCCTCGAGGCGCGAGCGGTCGAAGTCGTTGACGTTGGCCGCGTCGAGGAAGATCTCGTCCGGGGCTATTTCCCGCTCCCGCCTGCGCTTCATGAGGTCATGATACTCGTCTCGACGAAACGATGCACGAGGAGCGCGAGAAAAGTCGCCGCGAGGCCGCAGAGCGTATAGAGCGGAGCGCCGTGAGGCCAGAGCCCCCACGAGGGAGCGGCGCCGCGGGAGAAATAGAGCGCGTCGAGGATGACGCCCGCAACTGCGGGCGCAAACGGGTAGTAAAAAGCCGCGGCAAGCGCGAGCGCGGCGCACAGCGGCCAGGGGAAGAGGAGCGGCCCCAGGAGCGCGAGCGCGAGGAGCGGGCGCGAGACGGCGCTCCTCATGGCGCGCTCGTGGTGGCGGCCA
Organism: Minisyncoccota bacterium; assembly: GCA_035547315.1. Taxonomy (GTDB): domain Bacteria; phylum Patescibacteriota; class Minisyncoccia; order Phycocordibacterales; family Phycocordibacteraceae; genus C7867-001. Next base: position 39,166 of record DASZVH010000006.1, on the reverse strand, counting down.
GGGAGCCCCAGGCCGGCGCGCCGGGGCGGATGAGCACCATCGCGAGGGAGGCGGGGTTGAGCGCGCCCCGTATATAGAGCGTGTCGAAGGGGGCGGAGGCCGCCCCGGCGCGCCCCGCGACGGTGCCGATCGGCAGCGAGCCCGGGCCCGCGACGTAGACCTCCTCGCCCGGCGTGGTGCTCGCGCTCTTGGGCGCCTCGGCCATGAAGGCGCCGCCGCTCTGCCCCACGAGCGTGATCGGCTCGCGCGCGGGGCCGAGCCAGGCCTCGGTCGAGAGGCCCTCGGCGGAGAGGAGCGTGACCCGCGCGTAGCCGCCCGAGAGCGCCGTGACACTCCCGAGCGGGATGCCGCCCGCGGCGTAAACGGCGTCGCCGGCCGCGACGCCGTCGCCGGTGCCGGCAGCGACGATCAGCGTGTCATAGGCGCTCTCGGGCGGGCGGGCGACTACTCCCGCGGCGACCCCGGGCGCGCCTGCGCCCGCCGCGCCCACGAGCGCGGCGAGGTCGGCGAGCTTGGCGGAAAGGACCGCGTTCTCCTCCTCGAGCGCCGCGTTCTGCGCGGCGAGCGCGGCGCGCTGCTCCTCGAGCGCGCGAGCGCTCTCGAAGCCGGCGGAAACTCCGCCGAAGCTCCCCGCGAAAGCGCCGCCAGCGGAGAGGAGCGGCGCCTCCGCCGCGAGAAAGGCGGAGGGGAACGCGAGACGCGCGAGCGCGAGGAGCGCCGCGAGCGCCCCGAGTAAGAGGGCGGCGAGCGGGACCCTACTGCCCTTCCTGGACGATATCCGCCTCATCGATGAAAAAACTCGCGTAGGGCTCCGGATCCTCGGTGACGATGCCCGCGCCGCGCACGACCGCGGTCAGGGGGTCGACCGCGACCTTGACCGGCACGCCGAGCATCTTGGCGAGGAGCTGCGGCAGGCCGCGCAGGAGCGCGCCGCCGCCGAACACGCTCACTCCGCGCTCGAGGACGTCCGAGAGGAGCTCGGGCGGCGTGCGCTCGATGACGTCCTTCATCGCGTCCATGAGGGCGTCGAGCGAGGGCGCGAGCGCCTCGCGGATATGCGCGTCGGTGAGCATCACCTCGCGCGGAAGCCCGGTAGCCAGGTCGCGCCCGCGCACGCTGCGCGAGAGCGTCTCGGAGAGCGGCAGCACCGCGCCGATGGCGATCTTGACCTCCTCGGCGGTGCGCTCGCCGATGCCGAGCTTGAACTCGCTGCGGACGAATTCCGCGATATTCTCGTTAAAACGGTCGCCCGCGACCTGCGAGGACTTCGCCGAGACGGTCCCGCCGAGCGAGATGACGCCGATGTCGGTGGTGCCTCCGCCGATATCGAGCACCATGGTGCCGGTCGGCTCCTTGACCGGAAGCTTGGCGCCGATCGCGCCCGCGACCGGCTCCTCGATGATGAATACCTCGCGCGCGCCGGCGGTCATCGCCGCATCGCGCACCGCGCGGCTCTCCACGTTCGTCACCCCCGTGGGCACCCCGATCACGACCCGCGGCCCGAAGAGCCGCGCGCGGCCGCCCTGCGCCTTGCCGATCAGGTACGCGAGAAGCTCCTCGGTGATCTCGAAATCGCTGATGACGCCGTGCGAGAGGGGGCGCACCGCGCGGATATGCGGCGGCGTCTTGCCGAGCATCTGTTTGGCCTCCTTGCCGACCGCGACGACCTGGCCGGTCTTGTCGTTGACCGCGACCACCGAGGGCTCGGCGAGCACGATGCCCTTGCCGCGCACGTAGACGAGCGTGTTGGCGGTCCCGAGGTCGATCCCGATATCGCTCGAGAAGAACGAGCTCTTGGAGAGCCTAGCCATACGGGCCTCGGTGCGCCTTCTGCGCGCCGCTCGCGAACTCGATGCACTCCTCGCGCGAGACGAGCGCGCTCTGCCCCGTGCGCCGATAGGTGGACTCGACTTTTCCCGCCGCGAGCGTCTTCGCGCTCACCACCACGCGCGCGGGGATGCCGATGAGGTCCGCCTCCGCGAGCTTCTCGCCCGCGCGCTGATCGCGATCGTCGTAGAGGACATCCACGCCCGCCTTGCGCAGGTCGTCGTAGAGCGCATCCGCAGCCGCGACGACCTTTTCGTCGCCCGGCGTGAGGCAGAGGAGATGCACGAGGAAGGGCGCGGCGCTCTCGGGCCACGCGAGGCCCTTCTCGTCCGCGAGCTTCTCGGCGATGACGCCCATCACGCGCGTGGTGCCAAAGCCGTAGCAGCCGACGATCGGATAGCGCGGCTTCCCCTCCTTATCTTTGAAAGTATAGCCGAAGGCCTTGGGGTATTTCTGGCCGAGGTCGAAGACGTTGCCCACCTCCGAGGCGCGCGCCTTTTTGAGCGCGCCCGCGCTGCACTTGGGACAGGAATCGCCCTCCCGCTCCTTCGCGACCTCGACGTTCGCGCAGTAGGTGCACGCCTCGCAGTAGAGGATGTCATCTTCGCCCGCTTCCGTGAGCACCATGAACTCGTAGGAGATTTTCTCGCTGAAGGCGCCGCCGCTGGCCTCGGTCACCTTGGCGGTGAGGCCGAGCTTCTCGTAGACCGCGAGATACGCCCGCTTCACGACTTCGTAAAAACGCTCGAAGTCCTCCTGCGACTCGTGGAAGGAATACATGTCCTTCATCCCGAACTCGCGCCCGCGCATGATGCCGGACTTGGCGCGCAGCTCGTCTCGATACTTCTGCCCGATCTGGTAGATCGCGAGCGGCAGGTCGCGATACGAGAGCGCGTATTCCGCCGCGATCGGCGTCGCGATCTCCTCCTCGCTCTGCCCGAGCGCGTATTCTTTCTCCGTCCGGCTCTGGAGCTTGAAGAGGACGTCGACCGCCTCCCAGCCGCCGCTTTTCTTCCAAGGCTCGGAGGGGTGGAGCGTGGCCATGCGCATCTCCTGGCCGCCGATCGCGTCCATCGCGCCGCGGATGATGCGCTCGATAGCGGCAAGCACGCGCAGGCCGAGCGGGAGATACGAGTAGACGCCCGCCATCTCCTTATGGATGTAGCCCGCGCGGATGAGGAGCTGCGCATTCCTCGCGGCCTCGTCCGCGGGCGCCTCCTTGCGCGCCTTGGTGAAGAGTTTCGATTGCCGCATGGAGGCAGTATACGATAAAGCGCGTCCCGTGGCGAAGGTGCGCCAGGTTGTCCGCCCTCCCCTCTTGCGGAAAGGCGGAAAGAGCGTATATTCCTGCGGTAACGGCGCAGCAAAGGGCTGCGCCGAAGAAACAAGGGGAACATCATGCTCATGATATCGAAGGGGGCGCTCGCGGCGATGACCGCTCTCGCGCTCGCCGCCGGCACTGCCGGTTCCATGCTGGGCCGGCATAAGACGGCCCCCGACCCGCTGCGGAAGATGGGGCTCGAGTGCCCGGACTCCGAGGCGGCCCGAGCGCTCGAGTTCACGCAGAGCATAACGCTCCGCGAAGAGCTCGCGGGACACTATGTGCGCGTGGGAGCCTGCTCCCGCTTGCCGGGCGTCCCGACGAGCCCCGACTGAATCCGGCGCCGCTTCAGCGCCGCGCCATTGCCCCGGCCGAGAGGTCGGGGCTTTTTACGTCCGGAGGGCGAGCGGCTCGGATCAGGCGAGCTTGTAGAGGTCGTGCGCGGTGACCGCGAACATGAGCAGGATGAGGAGCGCGAAGCCGAACGAGTTGATGGCGTTCGCGACACTCGGCTTGATCGGCCGACGGATCACCGCCTCGACCGCGACGAAGAGGAGCCGGCCGCCGTCCAAAGCGGGAACGGGGATCAGGTTGATGAGCGCGAGGTTGATAGAGATGATTGCCGCCAAGGAGAGGAGGTCGCCGAACCCTTGCTTGGCCGCGCCGCCGAGCGCGTCGGCAATGCCCACCGGCCCCGCGACCTGCGAGAGGTCGGCGTGGAAGGTGAAGACGCCGGCAAAGAACTGCCAGAGGCCGGCCGCGGTCTCGCGCGTGGCGCCCCAGGTCAAGCTCGCGCCTTGCGCGAATGCCTCCGGCACGGAGAGCGCGAGGACGCCGACCGGCGCGATGTCCACCCCGAGCGCGTAGGGGCCGGAGGCGCCCGCGACGCCCGCCGCGGGCGTCGCGGTGATCCGCATCGGGGAGTCGTTGCGTTCTATTTCGAGCATGATCGCGCTCCCGCCCGAGGCCTGTACGAAATCGCTGAAGGAGCCCGTATCCGCGGCCTGGCTCCCCTGCCAGCTGCCGGCGGCGTCCTGCGCACTTGTGATGAGATCTCCCGCCATAAGCCCGGCGCTTGCCGCCGGTGAGCCGGGCACGACCTGCGCGACCGCAAGCTCGATGTCGCGCGCCTGCGCGAGCTCGTCGCTTGAAAGCGCGCGCGGCGTGCCGAGCGCCAAGGCAAGTGATATCAAGAGATACGCGAGCAAGAGATTCATCGCGATCCCCGCGACTAGCACAAGCGCCTGCAGGAATCTATTCTTATCCGTGAACGCTCTCGCTCCTGAAACCTGATCCCTACCACCTGACACCTGCTCTTCCCCGTAGATCTTCACGAAGCCGCCAAACGGCAGCCAATTGAGCGTGATCTCCGTCTCCCCCGCCCTCCCGAGGAGCGCGGCCCTCGGCGGGAAGCCAAAGCCAAACTCCTCCACCTCCATCCCGCTCCACTTCGCCACGAGAAAATGTCCGAACTCATGCACCACGATGAGCACCACGATAACGACGAGAAAAATGAGAACCTCCATCGCACTAGTTTAACAAATGAACCGCCCGGATTTCTCCGGGCGGTTGTATGCGTCAAGTCCCGATGGGCTGTTGCACGAGCAATTGCGGAATGAGGGGTTCAAGCGGCCGCTCTTCGTTGCCGTAGAGTGCGCTTTCGTCTTCGATGAATCCTGCGTTGGCAATGGCCAGCTCGGGCGCTCCTTCGAAGAAGTTCTCGATGGGGCCGGCGAGCGCGTACTCAACCCACATCCGCATCCCAACTTCTGGAAGCGGCTTTTCTGGAGGCCAAGCGAAATGCGCCATAATCGGCATGCACAAGCGGCCGCCATATTTGTCGTCGATGGCATGCCTTCTAGTGTCGTCGAAGAGGACAGTAAATTCCGCCGGCCCGGCAAGTAGACCAAAGAAGCGGGGGCGAGCAGGCCTTGTCTTGATAACCCTCCCGCGGACGGTCTCCCGCCGAGAGCTCAGGCGATGCGCAGTACGTGCGATAGGGCCCATTAAGGCCTCCCTTGCTATATCCGACAACACAATAACTTATCCGGAGCGGTCCGTCAAGATGCGATCTCGGCTTCTTTCTTCTTAGCGAGGGCTTCAAGCGCGGCAGAGCCGGTGTCTATGAGTTCTTGCAGCTCTTCTTTATTGCGCTTGCCGACATCCTCCTGCATGCCGTCTTTAACCAAAACCTCGATCTCCTTAAGCGCGTCGGTGCGGTGAGAGCGGAGCGCGACCTTCGCCTCCTCGAGGCGCTCGCCGACGATCTTGGTGAGTTGCGCGCGTCGCTCGCCGGTGAGCTCGGGGAAGGCGACGCGCAATCCCTGATCGTCCACCGCGACGCCGACGCCGAGGTTCGCCGCGACGACCGCCTTCTCGATTTCCCGCGTGAGCGACTTGTCCCAAGGGATGACGCGCAGCGTCCGCGCGTCTTCGGTCGAGACGTTGGCGAGTTCTATCAAGGGCGACTTGTTGCCATACGCTTCGGCGCGGACGCCGTCGAGGAGCGCGGAGGAGGCGCGGCCGGTGCGCACCGCAGCGAGCTCGCGAGAAAGGTGTTCCTCGGTCGCCTTGATCTTAGTCTTAAGCGGGTTGAAATCGTATGCCATAGCCGCACTATACCAAATCCTTCGGTAGCGTTAATGAAAGATGCTCGAGAATCATCCGCACCGGCGCGCTGCGGTCGTAGAGATAGCTGCGCAGTTTCGCGAGCTCAGAGAGGAATGCCTGGTGCTTCCCCACCCCGCGCGAAGCCGCAGCGGCCTCGAGGCCGTCTACGATCGCGAGTGCTTCGTCCCGGTGCTCGCGCCGCTCGTCTTCGTCGCGCCCGGTCGCGAGCTTCTTTATATATGTAGCGCGCTTCTCAGCACTCATCGTGAGAAAGTCTCGCGCGGCTTGGGAGCCTCCCTGCGGCGCCGCTGCCCGCGCGAGGATCTCGACCCGAGAGCGCAGGGTCGGCAAAAGGCTGCCCAGGGTGGGTACGACCAAGAAGAGGTAGGTATTTGCGGGCGGCTCCTCGAAGATCTTGAGGAGCGCGTTCTGCGCCTCGTGGTAGGCGCGGCCGGCGGCGATGACGATCGCCTTCCTTTCCCCGATCGGCGCCTGTGCGGCAATGCCTGCGATCTCCCGCGCCTCCTCGGCCGAGAGCAGCCCATATTTCAAAATTACGACATCCGGATCCCCCGCCGCTTTCATCCCGAGCTCGCGCGCGATACACTCCTTCGCCGCCTCGACTCCCTCCTCCACCCCGCCCTCGATCACATACGCGTGATGCCGCATCGCTCTCGAGTATACCGCGCGAAGCGCGATAATTGACAGCCGCTCGACACGATGATATCGTTGCGTCAGAAATACAGCCACGGAGGAGGCGCGATGCGCACCATGCTAGTTTTCGTCTGTCTTGCGGGGCTCGCGATCGGTTTCTGCCTCGCGGTCTCGCAGCCGCCGCCCGCTCGCGGCGAAGACCCGGCGCTCGCGAGCGCTCGCGCGCTCTGCGGCAAGCAGGAGACGCGCGAGCGAGCAGCGCACCCGGACGAAGACCCGCACGAGCGCGCCGGCCGCACGGGCGCATGTCTCTTCGACGCGCTCGGCAAATGATCTTCGGGCTCCCTGCGCGCCGCGCTCGGGAGCCCGATTTCTTTGCCGCACCGCGCGGTGCATAAGCCATTTGACGCACGGGCGGCGCGTGCGATGATGGCGCGGCGACATGTCAACGAAGGGAGGAGCCCATGTCGAAGCTGTTGAGTGCCTCGGCACTCGCCGTTCTTTGCGCAGGGAGCCCGGCCGCGGCCCAGGAGGTCGTAGACCTCGGCGGGCCGCACTGGTCGGCGGAGACGTTCCGCAAGGACGTCATCCCCGGCCTCGCGCCGCCGAGCGCGCGGCGGCAGCCGAGCTTCGCTTCCGCGCTCGCGGAGAGCCTCGGCGAGCGCGGCCTCGGCGTCGACCACGCGGCCATCATCATCGGCCGCGACGTCGGACATGACCTGCACCTCTATCTCGGCGAGGCGCCGGGTAAGATACCGCATGCCTCGGTGCTCGGCGCGGGCGTCGAGTACTCGATCGAGTTCTGAACGAAGCCCCCGCGGCGCGCAGCGCGCCGCGGGGGCTTCTCTCGTATCTTATTTTTTCGCCAGGATGCTCTGGCGGTAAGTGTCGAGGTGCTTGAGCGCGACGCCCGTGCCGCGCGCGACGCAGTAGTACGGGTCCTGCGCGAGCTTGGCGACCACGCCGGTGCGCCGATACACGAGCTCGGGCATCTGGCGCAGCTGGCTGCTGCCCCCGGTGAGGATGATGCCGTTGTCGATAATGTCGGAGGCGAGCTCGGGCGGCGTGTCCTGCAGGACCTTGCGGATCGCCTGCGTCATCTCGCGCAACTCCCGATTCATCGCCTGGACCACCTCGTTGGTCCCGAGCTCGACCGTGCGGGGCAGCCCCGAGACCATGTCGCTCCCCTTGACCGGGATCGAGAGCTCCTCGGTGATCGGCACGGCAGCGCCAACCTTGATCTTGACTTCCTCCGCCGTCTTCTCCCCGATCGCGAGATTGTGCTGCTTCTTTATATAGTCGGCGATCGCGCGGTCGAGCCGGTTGCCCGCGCACTTGACCGAGGTCGAGGCGACGATGCCGCCCAAGGAGATCACCGCGACGTCGATCGTGCCGCCGCCGATGTCCGCGACCATGCGCCCGGAGGGTTCTTGTATCGGGATCCCTGCGCCGATCGCCGCCAGGACCGGCTCCTTGACCACGAAGGCGTCCTTTGCGCCGGCCTTGATCGCCGCCTCGATGACCGCGCGTTTCTCGGTCGAGGTCACTCCCGCGGGCACCGAGACCAGCACGACGGGCTTGAAAGGATTCCAGCCGAGCGCTTTGCGAATGAAGTAGCGCAGCATCGCCTCGGTGACGCGATAGTCCGCGATGACGCCGTCTTTCATCGGGCGGTACGCGATGATGTCGTCGGGGGTGCGGCCGATCATCGCCTTGGCCTCCGCGCCGATGGCGATGACCTTGTTGTCGCTGCGGGAGACCGCGACCACCGAGGGCTCGTTGATCACCACGCCTTTGCCGGGGACGAAGACCAGCACGTTGGTGGTCCCCAGATCGATCCCGAGCTTAGGTGAAAAGAATGCCATGCATGAGGCATGATACGCCCTATCCACCTGGGCGCAAAATCGGCAGGTGGTAGGATGTGCTCGATGCAGGAGGGACTCTCATTCATGGTCGAGGGAGGCAAGAAGCTCGCGGGGAGCGTGGAGACCGCGCGCTCCAAGAACGGCGCGGTCGCGCTTCTGGCCGCCGCTCTACTCAACGAAGGTCGAACGACGCTCGAGCGCGTCCCCAAGATCGAGGAGGTCAACCGGCTCGTGGAGGTTCTGCGCTCGATCGGCTGTTCGGTCGAGTGGCGCGGCCACGACCTCGCCATCGCGCCCGCCCGCGTCGACCTCTCGCTCATCGACCGCGCCGCGGCGGAGAAGACGCGCAGCATCCTCATGTTCATCGGCTCGTTGATCCACCGCTTCAAAGCGTTCAACATCCCGCAGTCGGGCGGCTGCACGCTCGGGTTGCGCTCGGTGCGCCAGCACCTCTGGGCGCTCGAGAAATTCGGCGTCCGGATCGAGGCCAAGAGCGATCGCTATCATATCGAGCATGCCGAGCTTCGAAGCGCCGAGGTCGTGCTCTACGAAGCCTCGGACACGGCGACCATCAACGCGCTCCTGGCCGCGGCGAAGATTCCCGGCACCTCGGTCATCAAATACTGCTCGGCCAACTACCAGGTGCAGGAAGTCTGCGGATTCTTGCGCGCGCTCGGCGTCAAGATCGAGGGGCTCGGCACGCCCACGCTCACCGTCGAGGGCGTCGCGAAGATCAATACGCCCATCTCCTACTCGGTCGCCGAGGACCCGACCGACGCGATGTTCTTCATCGCGGCGGCGGCGGCGACCAAGTCCGCGATCACCGTCGCCGCCGCGCCGATCGAGTTCCTCGAAGTGGAGCTTTTCGTGCTCGAGAAGATGGGGCTCGCGTTCTCTCTCGACAACCATCGCGTCTCCGAGAACGGCATCACTAGGCTCGCTGATCTCCACCTCATGCCCTCCGACTTAACTGCCTTTCCCGAGAAGATTCACGCGCGCCCCTACCCTGCTTTGAATATCGACAACCTCCCCTTCTTCGCGGTCATCGCGACGCAAGCCGAGGGCACGACGCTCATCCACGACTGGAGCTACGAGAAGCGCGCGATCTACTACACCGAGCTCGACCGCCTCGGCGCGACCACCATCCTCCACGACCCGCACCGTATCTCCATAGAGGGCCCCGCGCGGCTCAAGGCGGCGGAGATCATCTGCCCGCCCGCGCTCCGCCCCGCGACCATCATCCTGGTCGGCATGCTCGCAGCGCCCGGCCGCTCGATCCTGCGCAACGTCTACTCGATCAACCGCGGCTATGAGGACCTCGTCTCCCGCCTCCAGTCCTTGGGCGCCGCTATCGAGTCGCACGCAGGTTGATTTTCCAGAGTTGACAGGTTTTATCACTTGTGATAGTCTTGACGCATCAACCAGAGCTGGGTCCAAAAGAAGTCGGGATCGAGCTTCTCTTCGGCGTCTGAATTGATCTTAGAACGCCTAAACTCATAGCACTATGCAGCAAGGAACTGTGGCCAAGAAGACCGACAAGGGCTTCGGCTTCATCAAGGTCGACGGCGCGCCGGAAGGCGGCAAGGACCTCTTCTTCCACTCCAACGAGCTCCAGAACGTCTCGTTCGACGCGCTCCAGGAGGGTGACAAGGTCAGCTTCGAGGTCGGGGATTCTCCCAAGGGCCCGAACGCGGTCGGCGTCAATAAGATCTAAGGATCTTGAAGAACCCGCGGCTGCCCGAGGGCAGCCGCGGGTTCTTTTTGTATACTTGAGGCATGAAGTCGATCGGAGAGATCAAACCGAGGATCGAGAAGAGCAAGGAGCGCAAGACCGAGCGCGGCGAGCTGATGCGCTTCTTCTGCCGGCACCTCAACTACTCGCGCAAGCAGGAGGGCTACCCGGAGATCACCATGGCGCGCATGGGCTACATCCTGGAGAAGATCCCGACGAACGACCTCTACTATCTCCAGAGCGTCTGCACCAAAGCAAAGAACTTCTCGAAGAAATTTTGGTGGGAAATCGACCCGAAGAAACATATACCTGAAAACCCTTTCTAGCTCGACAACAGATGTTTGCGGGAAAAGGCATGTCCTGAACTCGATTTCAAATATTTTTCAAAGGCGAATGCAAGCTGAGATGATGAAAATGCAGCATACCAAACCAAGCTGAAAGGACGCTTTGTGCTTGAATATGTAACATCGCCCCGATTGTGTTTAAGCAAACGTTGCTTAAGGTCGGCAGTTGCGCCGTAGTAATACGTGCCATCTTTTTTGCTTTGTAGAATATACACGTAATGCATGTCCCACTCCGCCAAGGCTTCGCGGGACACCCCTTCGCCTACGGCATCGCGATATCATTATAGCTCTCGAATTCTGCCTGCACCGCGAAGCCCGTAGTCCGCAAAGGGCGAAGTGGTGGTGGGAAATCGACCCGAAGAAGCACGTCCCCGAGAACAACCAGCCGTTTTAAAAGCCCGAGAACTATGGCATAATGCGCGCATGAAAGAAATCGTCCAGGAGGGCGACCCGATTTTGCGCGGCGAGGCTAAGCCCGTGCCGGAGAGCCTCTTCGGCACCAGCGAGCTGGCGCGGATGATCAAGGCGATGGAAGACGCGCTCGACGCGGAGGAAGACGGCGTCGCCCTCGCCGCGCCGCAAATCGCGCTCCCCTACCGAATCTTCGTCGCGCGGCTCGACCGCACCCGCCCCGCGGCCCCGGCTCCGCGGGGCGAAGCGCCCGCGGTAGTCGAGCCGGAACGCGAGGTGTTCATTAACCCCGAGATATTCAAGACCTCGCGCAAGCGCCGCGAGGTCGACGAGGGCTGCCTCTCGGTGCGCGGCGTCTACGGCAAAACGATGCGCCATGAGCGCGTCTCGATCCGCGCGCGCCGGGTCGACGGCTCCTCCTTTACCCGCGGTGGCGGCGACGTCCTCGCGCAGCTCTTCGAGCATGAGGTCGATCACTTGAACGGCGTCCTCTTTATCGACCACGCCGACCATCTCATCCGTATCGCGCCGGGCGCGGCGGAGGAGGCCGAGGCCGCGCATGCGTAAGTTCGCCTACTTTGGCACGCCGGCGGTGGCGGCGCAGACTCTGGCCGCGCTCCTCGCGCACGGCTACGCGCCGAGCGTCGTGATCACCAACCCCGACGCGCCCAGGGGGCGCGGCATGAAGCTCGCGCCCTCGCCCGTCAAGGCGCTCGCGCTCGAGAAAGGCCTGCCGGTCCTCGCGCCGGAGCAGCTCGACGCAGTCGCGCTTGAGGAGATCAAGAAGCACGCCTGCGACTACGCGGTCGTCGTCGCCTACGGCAAGCTCTTCCCGCAAGCGCTTATCGAGAGCTTCCCGATGGGCGCGATCAACGTCCATTATTCCCTCTTGCCCAGATATCGCGGCGCCTCGCCGGTCGAGGCCGCGCTCCTCGCCGGCGAGCGCGAGACCGGCGTCACGGTGCAAAAGCTCGCGCTTGCAATGGACGCGGGCGACATCCTCGCGGCGCGCGAGATCCCGATCGCGCCCGAGGAGACCGCACGCGAGCTCTTCCCCAAGCTGATCGCGCTCGGGGCTGACCTCCTTGTGGAGACATTGCCCAAGTTCGAGGCGGGCGAGCTCGCCGCAGCCGCGCAGGACGAGTCGCAAGCGACCTACTCGAAGAAGATCAAGAAGGAGGAGGGCGAGCTCGATCTCGCGGGCGACGCGCTCGCCAACTGGAACAAATACCGCGCCTATCTCCTGCGCCCCGGCACCTATTTTATCGAGAACGGCAAACGGATGAAGATCGCCAAGGCCTCCTTTGCAAACGGCAGGTTCGTCGTCGAGCGCATCGTCCCGGAGAACGGCCGCGAGATCGACTACCGAAGCGCATAGCGGAGGCCGATTTGGTATAATCGGCCGATATGGCAAACGAACAAAAACATCTGCAAGAGGGCGACACGGTCCCGCACATTACCTTCAAGACCCGCGTGCGCGACGAATCTCTCGGCGGCGAGAACCCCTACCGCTGGCAGGACGTCACCACGGACGACATCTTTAAAGGAAAGAAGGTCGTGCTGTTCGGCCTCCCCGGGGCCTTCACCCCGACCTGCGATTCCACCCACGCGCCGGGCTTCGAGAAGCTCTACGACGAGCTGCGCGCCGCGGGCGTTGATGAAGTCTACTGCGCCTCGGTCAACGACGCGTTCGTGATGAAGGGCTGGGCCGACAAGCTCGGCATCAAGAAAGTGAAGATGCTCCCCGACGGCAACGGCGAGTTCGCCCGCGGCATGGGCATGCTGGTCAAGAAGGAGAATCTCGGCTTCGGCGATCGCTCCTGGCGCTACAGCATGTTCGTCGAGGACGGCACGATCAAGAAGCTCTTCGTCGAGCCGGGGCTCGTGGACAACTGCCAGGAGGACCCCTTCGAGCTCTCGGACGCGCAGACCATGCTCGCGTATCTCAAGAGCCGCGCCTAGGCGCGGCTCTCTCCGATGCGCGAGCGCCACCGCCGGAGCATCGCCAAGGGCCTGACCTGGCGGCTTCTCGCCACCCTCGATACCCTCTTTTATCGCCGCGCGACAGTCGCCTGGTACGCCCTGCTCTGCCTCCTCTCCCTGCTCGGCGGCGCGGCGATCGTCTACCTCCTCCACGCCGCCCTCTAGGCGGCGAAGGTCATCGCCAGATAGCGCGCGATGTCCTCCGACTCGTACATCTCGACTCCGCGCTCCTCGTCGACCAGATACGGCACCTGCTGCTTCCCGCCGCGTTCCCTGAGCGCGGCGGCGTGCAGGGGGTTGGCGATGTTGCGCAGCTCAAAGACGAGCCCGAGCTCGTTGGCCGCCTCGAGCACCCGGAGACAATATCGGCAGCTCGGACGCATGTAGAGCACCAGCATTGAAAGAAGTATACCTTTCCGCTAGAATGGCCGGGCGCCTGTCAACCGGGCGCATGAACATTCCGCGGTAGCTCAATGGTAGAGCGGCTCGCTGTCAAAGGCAGCTTCCGAAGGCGACTTCGGCTGTAAAACGAGGTGAATTCGGGGAAACCCACCCTCCGCGCGCACGGAGCGGGCAATCCCGAGCCAAGCCCAAATTTGGGAAGGTGTAGAGACTATCCTTTACGGAGTAGTCCTGAGGTAACGAAGGACGAAGCGCCTCGCACCCCTTGCGGGTGATGATATAGTCCATCCCTTTCGGAAACGATTGGAGCAATGTAACGAGTTGGTTGTAGGTTCGAGTCCTACCCGCGGAGCCAGTTAGGAATTGAGGCAGCGAAAACCGCCATTTTCCTTTGTTCGTAGCCATCCTTTTCAGGTTCTAACCATTCGTACAGCTTCTGCTGGGAGGAGAGCTTCTATGACAAATTCAAGATCGATCTCGGGGACCCTTCTCGCTTCACGACGCTGGGCGAGCTCGTGGCTGAGGTATATCGCTTGCTCTGGGCATACAACCACACCCGTATCCACTCGGCACTCAAGATGCCGCCCGCAACGTTCGCGCGCACGCTAGTATTAGCGTGTCCACAGGGTGTCTAACGAATGGGGTCCATTACACCCCGCGCGTGCTTCTGCTTGATTTTGGCCCTCAGCACCTCTGCGGACTCGCGTAAAGAATAAGCCCGCGAAATGCGGGGCATCTCGCGGGCTGGAGTTCATGACAGCCGCGGGTCGTTTACGATGGATCAGGCGCCATGCCCGATATGCCATCTTCTGCAGAATTCGCAGAAATACGATCGCAAGGTCTTTTTCCGAACTATGCGCGCCCGCCTCTCGGCAGCCGCTTTCGTCCGGTATCTGACCTTGGTCTCGCAGGAACGCCATTTACGGCTATTCTTATGAGCCATTCGAAGCTCCGTAATGAACTACGTTTCGATCATACACCAGCTCCAGGATTGAGTCAATACCCCCGCGGGCGCCGGGCGCGCGGGGGGGGGGTGGTATGCTCTCTCGAAAATGGGAAAAAGAAAGTCGAAGTATACGCCGGGCGGTTTCGCGCTGCGAGTCGGCAGGGCCGCTACCGGCAGAGGGCTCTTCGCCCTCGAGGATATCCCGCGGGGCGCCTGCATCCTCGAATATGTCGGCCGCACCGTGAGCGCGGCGGAGGCAAAGCGCGATCGCGGGCGCTATCTCTTCGAGGTCAACGCAAAGAAGACGATCGACGGCAACGTGCGGGAGAATCTCGCGCGCTACATCAATCACTCCTGCCGGCCCAATTGCGAGGCGCTCGGGCCGCGCGACCGGGTGTTTATCTTCTCCCGCCGCGCGATCAAGGCCGGCGAGGAGCTTTGCTACGACTACGGCGGCGAGTATTTCGACCGCTTTATCGGGCCCGCCCGCTGCCGCTGCCCTAAGCACGGGGCAAGGAGAGCGGCGCTCAGAAATAAAAAGACCGGGCCTTGGAGGGCTCGGTCGGATCGGTAAAGCTTGAGGACGTTTTCCTTCTTGAGGGGGAAAACGGGAGAGCGGTCCATAAGCGTACCGGGTACCAGCGGGAGAGCGGTGAGGCTCTCGAGCTGGGGGTGAGGAATCGGCCGGTAAGGGCTTCTTCCTCGATAGTGATCGGATTCTTCGCGGAATCTGCGGGTCCTTGAGAGGAGCCGCGGGATTCTTAGAAAATTCCGACCGGAACAAGTGGTTCGAGTTCTCTTTTCTAGATTCAAGCCTTTCGAGGTACGCGACGAATCGCTTTCCCTTCTTGGCTGATTCTTGAAAAGTTCCCTCGGACCGTTCTGCCACGAGCATATACCCCCGCACCTTTTTTGTCAAGCGCTTGGAGCAAGTCTCGGATCGAATGAGCTGAAAAATCTATATAGTACGCCATATTTTATGGGTCCCGGGCGAGGTGAGCGCGGCGGAGACCCTCCCCGAGGCGCCTGCGCGCGGCGCCCGGGCGCGCCGGTGCTACAATAAGAAATAATGAAGCGCCTCTGGTTGCTGCTCGCGGTTTTGTGCGCGGCCACCGGAGCTGTGGCGGGCGCCGCCCTGCTCTCCGGGGGCGCGCTGCCGCTCCTTTTCCCCGCCGGGCCCGTCGCGCTCGCCGAGCGGCACGTCATCCTGCTCACCTTCGCGCTCTCGGGGCTCGTGGTCCTTCCCGTTTTCGGCGCGCTTTTCTTCTTCGCCTGGCGATATCGCGCCGAGGGGCCGGCGGCGCGCCAGGCGCACGCGCCTAACTGGGACCACGACAGCCCGCTCGCCGAGTTCTCCTGGTGGCTCGTGCCTTCGCTGATCATCCTCGCGCTCGCGGTACTCGCCTGGCAGAGCGCGCACCAGCTCGACCCCTACACGCCCTTGCCGGGCGGGGCGCCCTTGACCGTCGACGTCGTCGCGCTCGACTGGAAATGGCTGTTCCTCTATCCGGCGCAGGGAGTCGCCTCGGTCAACCGCCTCGTGATCCCCGCAGGCGTCCCGGTCACCTTCGAGCTCACCGCCGATGCGCCGATGAATTCCTTCTGGATCCCCGCGCTCGGCGGCCAGATCATGGTGATGCCGGGGATGCTGACCCAGCTTAACCTCGAGGCGAGCCGCGCCGGCAGCTATCCGGGATTCTCCGCCAATATCAGCGGCGAGGGCTTCTCGGGCATGGCCTTCGAGGCCGAAGCGCTCCCGCCTGCCGACTTCGCCGCATGGGCCGCGAGCGCGTCCTCCTCGGTGCCGCTCGACTACCCCGCGCTCGCGGCGCCTTCGGAGAACGTCGCGCCCGCGACTTATGCCGGCCTGCCGCCGGGCCTCCTCGATTCGATTATGATGAGCTATATGGCGCCGGCGAGCACTACTCCATGAGCATGCATGCATTCATCTTCGGCGAGCTCTCCTGGAGCGTCTTCCCCCACAACGCGATCAACTGGGGCGGCGTCCTCTTCATGTTCGCCTGCACAGCCGCGCTCCTCGCCGCGCTCACCTACTACCGCCGCTGGGGCTGGCTTTGGCGCGAGTGGCTCACCTCGCTCGACCCGAAGCGGATCGGCGTCATGTATCTTGCGGTCGCGCTGGTGATGCTCGTGCGCGGCGGCGTCGACGCCCTCCTCATGCGCGCGCAGCAGGCCGCCTCGACGGGCGCGTCGCAGGGCATCCTCTCGGCGAATCATTTCCAGCAGATATTCTCCGCGCACGGCTCGATCATGATCTTCTTTGTCGCGATGGGGCTCATGTTCGGGCTCATCAATATCGCGCTGCCGCTCCTCTTAGGCTCGCGCGACGTCGCCTTCCCCTTCCTCAACTCGCTCTCCTTCTGGCTCTTCGTCGCGGGCGCGGCGCTGGTCAACTGCTCGCTCTTCCTCGGCGACTTCTCCGCCGCCGGTTGGCTCTCCTACCCGCCGCTCTCTGAGCTCGCCTACTCGCCCACCGTAGGCGTCGACTACTGGATCTGGGCGCTCCAGATCGGGGGTATCGGCTCGCTCCTCTCCGGAGTCAATTTCCTTACTACTATCGTCAAACTGCGCGCCCGCGGAATGCGCTGGATGCAGATGCCGATGTTCGCTTGGTGCACGATGGGCTCGATGTCGCTGGTCGTCTTCGCCTTCCCGATCCTCACGGTGACGCTCGCGCTCCTCTGGCTCGACCGCACGCTCGGGATGCACTTCTTCACCGCGGGCGGGGGCGGCAACATGATGATGTACGTCAATCTCATCTGGGCCTGGGGCCACCCGGAGGTCTACATCCTCATCCTGCCGGCCTTCGGCGTCTTCTCCGAGGTGGTCGCCGTCTTCTCGGGCAAGAAGCTCGCAGGCTACACTTCGATGGTCCTCTCGATCTGGGCGATCGTCTTCTTCTCCTGGTTGGTGTGGCTGCATCACTTCTTCACCATGGGAGCGGGAGCGGACGTGAACGCCTTCTTCGGCATCATGACGATGATCATCGCTATCCCGACGGGAGTGAAGATATTCAACTGGCTCTTCACCATGTACCGCGGCAGGATACGGCTTGTGACCCCGATGCTGTGGTTCATGGGGTTTGTCGTCCTCTTCACCCTGGGCGGGGTCACGGGCGTCGTGCTCGCCGAGCCGCCGGCCGACTACCAGCTCCACAACTCGCTCTTCCTGGTCGCGCACTTCCATACCATGATCGTCTCGGGCGTCCTCTTCGGCTATTTCGCGGGGCTCACCTACTGGTTCCCCAAGATTTCCGGCTTCCGGCTCGACGAGTCCTTGGGCCGCAAGGCCTTCTGGTGCTGGCTCGCGGGCTTTATCCTCGCTTTCGGTCCCCTGTACGTGCTTGGGCTCATGGGCGCCACGCGCCGCCTCGACCACTACCCCGCCGGGCTCGGCTGGCAGCCGCTCTTTGCCCTCGCCGGCGCGGGCGCGGCGCTGATCGCGCTCGGCTTCGCCTTCCAGGTCGCGCAACTCCTGCGCAGCATCCGCGACCGCGAGCTCCTGCGGGCGGGCGGCGACCCCTGGGAGGGCCGGACGCTCGAGTGGTCGGTGCCCTCTCCCGCGCCGAGCTATAGTTTCGCGCAGCTGCCGGTCGTATCCGCGCGGGACGAGTTCTGGGCGAGGAAGCAGGGCGTCGCGGTCGAGCCCGCGGCGCTTCCCGCGGGGCTCATCGAGCTGCCGCGCAATTCCGCGCTCGGGCTCGCGGCCGGCGCCGCCGCTCTCGCCGCCGGCTTCGGCGCGGTCTGGCATATCTGGTGGCTCGCGGCGCTCGGGCTCGCCGGGGGATGCGCCGTGATCCTCCTGCGCGCCTTCGACGAAGACACCGAGACCGTGCTTCCGGCCGCGGCGCTGCCGCCGCTCCCGCTATGAACGAGCGCCGCAGCCGGGATTCGGTGACGGTATTCGGCTTCTTCACCTACCTGATGACGGACTTCGTGCTCTTCGCCGCCCTCTTCGCGGTCTATGCGGTGATGCGCAGCGGGACCTTCGGCGGCCCGGAGCCCTGGCAGATATTCGACGCGCGCTTCGCGCTCGCCGAGACGCTCATCCTGCTCGCCTCGAGCTTCACGGCGGGGTTGGCGCTCCTTGCCGCGCGCAGGAATTCCCAACTCGGCACGCTCGCCGCGCTTGGCGCGACATTCCTCGCGGGGGGTGCCTTCATCGCGCTCGAGGTCTCGGAATTCGCCCGGCTCGCCGGCGCGGGCGCGGGGCCCTCCCGGAGCGCCTTCCTCTCCGCGTTCTTCACCCTCGTCGGCACGCACGGGCTCCATGTCGCGCTCGGACTCCTCTGGCTCCTCGCGCTCGGCATCGCGCTTGCGCGCCGCGGCCTTACCGAGGGCAATCTGCGCAAGCTCGCGCTCTTCTCGCTCTTCTGGCATTTCCTCGACATCGTCTGGATATTCATCTTTACTATCGTGTATCTCCTCGGCATCGTATGAACCGCTCTCAAGGCATCGGGACGGGCGATTACTTCCGCGAGATCGGCTTCTGGAGCGCGGGCGCGGGGCTTCGCGGCTACGCGCTCGGCTTCCTGCTTTCTCTGGCGCTCACCCTCTTCGCCTACTTTCTCGCGACGCGCCATCTCCTCTCCTACGGCGCGGCCGTCGGGGCGCTTGTCGCGCTCGCGCTCGTCCAATTCGCGGTACAGGCCTCTTTTTTCCTCCACCTCGCCGAGCCGGGCGTCTCGCGCGAGCGGCTCGCGATCTTCGCGGGCGCGTGCGTGGTGGTCTTCATCCTGGTCGCGGGCTCCCTCTGGATCATGTTCACCTTGAACGGGCGCATGGGCGCCATGGAGCCCTCCTCCGCGCAGATGGAGCACTATATGGAGTCGCAAGACGGATTTTAAAATGCTGCGGCGCTACTACGAGCTCGCGAAGCCGGGGATCGTGTATGGAAACTTGCTCACGGCCGCGGCGGCGTTCCTCTACGCAAGCCGATGGCGCTTCGCGCCGCTCCTCTTCCTCGCGACGCTGCTTGGCATGGCGCTCGTGATCGGCTCGGCCTGCGTCTTCAATAACTACTTCGACCGCGAGATAGACGCGAAGATGGCGCGCACGAAGGGCCGCGCCTTCGCCGCCGGCACGATCACGGCGGGCCCCGCGCTCGCCTACGGTGCCGTGCTCGGGCTCGCAGGCTTCGCCCTCCTCTATCTCGAGGCGAACGCGCTCGCGGCGCTGGTCGCGCTCGCCGGCTGGCTCCTTTACGTGCTCGTCTACACGCCCGCCAAGCACTATACGCCCTACGCTACCCTGATTGGGACGCTGCCGGGAGCCGTCCCCGCCGCGGCGGGCTACGCGGCCGCGGCGGGCGCGCTTACGCTGCCCGGCGCACTCGTCTTCTTCGCCGTCCTCGTCTGGCAGATGCCGCACTTCTACGCGATCGCGCTCTATCGCAAGGAGGAATACGCCGCGGCCGGCGTCCCGACCATGGCCGCGTTTTTGAGCGGCGGGCGGATGCGCGCCGCCATTGTCGCCTACATCGTCGTCTTCGCCTGGCTCGCCTCGCTTCTCTACCTGGGCGATTTCGCGGGCATCGTCTACGAGCTCATCGTCCTCGTGCTCGCGCTCTATTGGCTCTTTGTCGCATTTAGAAATCGGCGGCTCGACGATCCCGCCTGGGGCAAGCGCGTCTTCTTCGCCTCGCTCATCGTGCTCCTGGGCTACGCGCTCGCGCTATCCACCGCGAGCGTCTTGCCCTAGCGCGCAGGCGCTACAATAGCTATATGAATCACCATCACCTGCTCAAAGAACTCGCCAAGGTCGCGACCGGCCTCGTCGTGGCCGACCTTATCAGCTGCATCTGGCTCGCGGGCGCGGGGCTCTTCCCGATGAGCATCTTTGGCGTCGTCTGGACCTCGGCCGCAGTCCCCGAGATCCTCGTGCTCGACGCCGCGCTCCTCATCCTCTTCGTCCATCTCGGCTGGGGCGTCAAGCTCCCGGTCTCCTCGCCCTCCGAGCGCACGCTCCTCATGCTCTCGGGCTTTCTTTTCCTCATCATCGCGCTCCTCCACCTGGCGCGGCTCGCCTTCGGCCTCGACCTCGCGCTCGGGACCTTCGAGATCCCGCTCTGGCTCTCCTGGATCGGCATCGTCGTCACCGCCTATTTCTCTTACGCGAGCTTCCATTTCGCCTCGCTGCGCGCCCGCTAGCGCATGACGGGCGAAGAAGCGAAACGACTCCTTCTTACCTACGGTCCCAACGAGATACGCGCCGCCAAGCCGAGCGCGCTCGGCAAGTTCCTGCGCTGGTTCTTCTCCCCCATCCCGCTCATGCTGCTTGCGGCGGCGGCGCTCTCCTTCGCCACCGGCAAGGAAGCGGACGCGGGGCTGATCCTCTTTCTCCTCCTGGCCAACTACGCGATACAGCGCTGGCATGAGCACAAGGCCGACGCCGCGGTCGCCAAGCTCGAGGAGCATCTGGCCGCCACCGCGCTCGCGCTGCGCGACGGCCGCTGGCAGCGCATCGAGGCCCGCGCGCTCGTGCCGGGCGACCGAATCGCGCTGCGGCCCGGCGCGCGCGTGCCCGCCGACGCGAGGCTCCTCTCGGCCTCCGGCCTCTCGCTCGACGAATCCATGCTCACCGGCGAGTCGCTCCCCAAGGAGAAAGCGCCCGGCGAGACGGTCTATTCCGCCGCGTATGTCGCCGGGGGCGCCGGCGAGGCCGAGGTTACCGCGACGGGCAGCCGCACCTATTTCGGCGCGGCGGTGAAGACGCTCGAGCTCGCCAAGAAGCGCTCCAGCCTCGAGGCGGATATCCGCGCTATTAGCAAGCTCCTCGCGGGGCTCGCGCTCGCCGCCGCCGCCCTCCTTACCCTCGTGCTCTTCCTCCACGGCGGCGACCTCGCGAGCCTCGCGACCCTCGACATCTCGCTCCTCATCGCCGGCATCCCGGTGGCGCTCCCGACCGTCATGTCGCTCATCATCACCGCAGGCGTGCTCGAGGTGGCGCGCGAGGGCGCGGTCGTGCGCCGCCTCTCCGCGCTCGAGGACCTGGCGAACGTCAACCTCCTGCTCTCGGACAAGACCGGCACCCTGACCGAAAACAAGATCCAGGTGGCCGCCGTCGCGGCGCTCGGCCGCTGGAGCGAGGAGGCGGCGCTCATGCTCGCGGCGAGCGCGAGCGACCCGGCGGAGGTGAACCCGCTCGAGCGCGCGCTGCGCGAGGCCGCGCACGAGCGCGCGCTCGCGCTCATCCCGCAATCCTCGCTCCTCCCCGCCGATTCGGTGCGCAAGCGCGCCACCGCCACCTTCGCCCCCGGCGCTCCGGCGCGCCTCGCTTCGCTCGGCGCGCCGCCGACCGTCGCCGCGCTCTGCCGCTTCGAGGCGGGAGCGCGCGCCGCCTTCGATCAGGCGGTCGCGGCGGCGGCGGCCCGCGGCGAGCGCGCGCTGCTGATCGCGGTGAATCTGGGCGCCGCCGAGGAGCGCGATCTCGCGCCCGTCGCCGTCATCTCGCTCGCCGACCGGCTGCGCGCCGACGCGCCGCAGACGGTGCGCGACATGCGCGCCGCCGGCATCGGGGTCAAGATGCTGACCGGCGACGGGCTCCCTATCGCGCGCGAGGTCGCCGGCGCGCTCGGGCTCGCCGGGCCGATCTACGAGCGCGCCGTCTTCGACGATCCCGGCACGTTGCACGCGGTATTCCCCGCCGCCGGCGGCTTCGCCGAGGTGCTGCCCGAGGACAAATATCGGGCGGTCGAGGAAGGCAAGCGCGGCTATCGCGTCGCGGTCACCGGCGACGGCGCCAACGACCTGCCCTCGGTCTCCGACGCGGACGTCGGCATCGCGGTCGCCCGCTCGGTCGACGCGCTGCGCGAGACCGCCGACATCGTGCTCCTCTCCGACGGGCTCGCGGTCATCGGCACCGCGATCCGCGAGGCGCGCAAAGTCTTCGTCCGGCTCTACCACTATTCGCTCTACCGGATCTCCGAGAGCGCGCGGCTCATCATCACCATCCTGATCATCGGGCTCATCGCCGGCCAATACCCGCTCACCCCCATCCAGGTGCTGATCCTCGCGTTCCTCAACGACGCGCCCATCATCTCGATCGCGCTCGACCGGGTGAAAGTGCCGCGCGCGCCCGCCTCCGTAGACGGCCGCCGCCGTGCCGCGCTCTCGCTCCTTTTCGCTCTCGCGGGCATCCTCAACAGCCTCTCGATGCTCGCGTTCGCGTATTATTATCTGCACCTGCCGTGGGCGTGGGTGCAGACGCTCTTCTTCCTCAAATTGGTCGTCTCAGGCCACCTGCTGATCTATGTCGCGCACACCGAGGAGCGCTGGTTCCGCTTCCTGCCGAGCTGGCAGGTCGTCCTCGCGACCTCGGCGACGCAGCTTTTCGCAACGCTCGCCGCCTATTTCGGCTTCTTCACCGCGGCGGTGCCCCTGCCGCTCATCATCTTCGTCTGGTTGTGGTCCTTCGTCTGGATGCAGGTCGCCGAGCTCTTCAAGGCCGCGATGCCGGCGCCGCCCACCGAGATCGAGAGCGCCATGCCGCCGCCGCGCGAGCAGACGTTCACCAGGGTGCCGCCCGTCGTGATGCCGTAGACGGTGAGCTGATTGCCCGAGAGCGTCTCCTGCGCGACGCCGCCGGTCCCGCCCGAGACGGTGTAGGGCGGCGTGCCGCCCGAGATATTCACGACGACGCTCTGCCCGGGCAGGAGCGAGAACGTGTCCGCGGCATTCAGCGGATACGGTATAGTGGAAAGATGTTCGAGCCCAATCACGGCAAGACGCTCGACCTCTCGGTCGAGGGCGAGCTCTGGCTGCGGCTGCCCGTCAAGACGCGCGTTATCGAGCCGGGCGACGACCTGGAGGCGCTCATCGAGGAATACGTGGCGCCGCATCTGGAGGCGGGCGACCTGCTCTTCGTCTCCGAGAAAGTGGTCTGCATCTGCCAGCGGCGGCTCGTCCCCTTCAAGGAGATCCGGCCCGGCCGCCTCGCGCGGCTCCTCGCCGCCCAGGTGGACAACCGCTTCGGCACTCCGGAATTCCACGGTTTCGGCCACGGGACCGCGCTCGGGATGCAGCTCCTTATCGAGGAGGCCGGCTACCTCCGGACCCTCGGTGCCACCGCGGTCGGCGCGGCCACGCGCCCGCTCGGCATCCGCGGCGCTTTCTACTACCTGGTCGGCAAGCGGGCGAAGTCGGTCGACTGCCCGATGTCGTTCTCGATCGTGCCGTATACCCATTACGCCAAACGCTCGCCGCAGGCGGCCGACGCGCTCGCGCGGCGGCTCAAGGAGCGCTTCGGCGCCGCCTGCGTAATCGTCGACAGCAACTATCGCGGCGCGTTCTCGCTCGGCCGCTCTTCGAAGAATATCTCGGAGCGCTTCATCCGCGGGCTCATGCGCGACAATCCCGCCGGACAATCCGACGAGATGACGCCGTTCATCATCGCGCGGCGCGCGTAGGCGCGCCGTCGCGCCTTAGCGGACGCTGCGGACGAACACGCCCCAGCTGCCGAGGGCGGCGAGCGAGGCGAGCATGAGCGCCGCTATCGCGACGCGCGCGCCCGCTCCCGCGCCGGTATTGGGCGGGATGACCCCGCCGGTGCCGGTGGAGCCCGGATTCGTGATCAAGGTCGTGCCCGAGAGCGTGCCGGCCGCGCCCGTCGTCGGGTCGTAGCCCTGCATCGCGGTCACCGCGACGCCCGTCGCCGCGTTGGCGACGACGATGCCCGCAGGAGAGAGCGCGAGCGCGAGCGAGCCGTTCACCGGCGCGGCCGAGGAGACGTTGCAGCTGAGGATGAGCGGCACCGCCGTCCCGCCGCCGGTAAGCGGCATGGTCGTGTCGAGCGCGAGCGTGTTGGCGCCCGCGTTGATGAGGCCTGAGCCATTGGCGTTAAGCACCGCGCCCGAGGCGTTGGTGAGGCGGCAGCCGGAGAGATATCCCGAGCCGAGCCCCCCGCTGTAGCTCGCGGTGAGCGGGAGCGAGGTGAGCGTGAGATTCGCTCCCGAGGCGCCCGGGTTGAGCGTGATGGCCGCGATCGGCGCGCTCACCTCGCCCGGGTACACGCTCGGGAAGGCCGTCAGCGTCGCCGCGAGCGAGGGGGCGAGCGTCGGGGTGCCGGCCGTGTAGGAATACGTCGCGCCGGAAGGCGCGCCTGAGGCGAGCGTACAGCGCAGCGTCAGAGTCTGCGGCGAGCCGTTGGTGATCGAGAGCGGCGCGTCGAAGGTGAAGGTATTGTTCCCCGCCGACATGGCGCCGAAGGCGTTGCTGCCGGTGTTGAGCACGGTCCCGCTGCCGTTGACGAGCGCGCAGTTGGAGAGATTGGCCGCGGAGGCGCCGTTGGTGCCCGTGAGGGTGATCGGGATCGAAGCGAGGCCGACGGTCCCCGGCCGCGTGCCAGCGAGCGTAACGGTGCCGAGCATGGCGCCGGCCGTGCCGGGCGCGTAGATCAGGCCCGAAGGCGCCTGCGTGACCGAGATGTAGCTGGAGCCGGCCGCCTGCGCGGCGGCGACGGCGGGGGCGAGCGCGAGCGCCGCCACGAGCGCGGGCGCGAGGATATGCTTGAGGGTCATAGGATGCTCTGGTGATTGCTAAGGGTGCTATCGATTAACGCGATCGAACGCTCACGCAAGACAGCATTGCAGAGCGGCGATTAAGCGGGAGTGAAGCTCCTGCGCCGCTTGCAGGCGCATGAGGCGCGGGTGAAGATGGAGGGACGATGAAGCTCCGGCACGCGGCACTGCTCTGCATCGCGCTCCTCGCGGCCGCGCTGCCGCTCCCTTTTATCGCCGCGGCCGCGGGAGCGGGCGCGCGCTCGCACAACTGGGCCGGCTACGTCGCGGAGGGCGGCGGCTACAGCGCGGTCTCGGGCTCCTGGACCATCCCCGCGGCCGCGGGCGCCGCGGGCGCGGGCGACGCCGCCTGGGTGGGCATCGGCGGCATGCGGGGCGGCGACCTCATCCAGGCGGGCACGCGCGCGGACGTCTCCGCGGGCGGCAGCTCGTATGAAGCGTGGTACGAGCTCCTCCCGGCGGCCGCGACGCCGATCGCGATGACCGTCGCGCCCGGCGACCGCATGCGCGCGGCGATCGCCGAGCTCGCGCCAGGCCGCTGGCGCATCGAGCTCGACGACGAGAGCCGGGGCGAGCGCTTCTCGACCGAGCTCGCCTACGACTCCTCCGGGAGCTCCGCCGAGTGGATCGAGGAGGCGCCGCAGCGCGCCGGCGCCGACCTCCCGCTCGACGATTTCTCCGCGATCGCCTTCTCCGGGGCGCGCGCGACGCGGGCCGGGGACGCGAAAACGCCGGCCGCGCTCGGCGCGGCCCGCGTTTCGCTCGTGGATGCCTCCGGCGCGCTGCTGGCCGCGCCGGGGCGCGCGCAGGGCGGGAGCTTCACGATCGCGCGCGCGCCGGCTCAGTAGCCGACGCTGCCGCGCGCGTAGCTCGAGTAGCCCCACCAGCCGAGGCCGATGGCGGCGAGTATCGCCGCAGCGATCACCCACCACCAGGCGCCGAGGCCGGCCGCTGCCGCCGCGGCCTGGTTGGCGCCAAAGGTCTCGGGCGCGCCGCTCGTGAGCTGATCACTCGAGGGATTGTTGGCGGGCGCCGATACGCCCACCGAGGTCGTCTTGAGGCCGCCGCCGCCCGTGCCGCCTGCGGGCTGGTTGGCGCGGAGGTAGGTGGGGCCGGCGCTGCCGAGGATCGGGGTCTGCCCCGTCGCGCCGGCGTTCGAGGGAAGCGGGTTGGGCGCGCCGCCCCCGCCGGCGAGGATGGCGCCGGGCGGCGCGGGGTTGCCCCCGCCGCCTCCCCCGCCGCCCCCGCCCCCGCCTCCGCCAGTGACGGTGCCGCCGATCTGGTTGCCGTTTTCTACCGTGCCGCCGACCTGGCCGGAGCCGCCGCCGTTTTGATTCTCGACGGTGCCGCCGACCTGGCCATTGTCGCCGCCGGCCACGAGGCCGCCCGTCTGCCCGCTCTGCTCTTCCCCGCTGGCGGAGGAGCCGCCGGTCGAGAGCGTGCCGTGTATCTCCGAGGCCGAGGCCGCCGCGGGAAGCGCGAGCGCGAGCACAAGCGCTGCTGTAGCGATGGTTCGAGTCATGGGCGCTTTCTTATACTGATAATCGTGCATGCTTAGGGCGTCGAGCTCGCGGTCGTCGTGGACTCCGCGTTCCAGTTGCCCAGGTAGGAGCCCGGGACCGTGTTCTGCGGCACCGCCATCTGGACCACGATGTCCGCCTGGCGGCCGTCCGAGGTCGAGGAGGCGTCGCCGGTCAGGTCGAGCATCGTCGAGGGATACTGGTCCGCCGCGGTGATGAGGACCGCCGAGTCGCTCGTGGTCGCGTTATCCGACTGCGCCGAGTAGTAGCGGATGTCGTTAGCCGCCGGGATCGTGTCCGAGGCGTCCGCGGTGTTCCAGAAGTCGCTGAAGGACATCGCGAACTGGCTCTCGTCGGTCGGGACCACGAAGTGGAAGATCCACTCGAAGCCGTCGGCGAAGCTGCCGTCGGCCGAGGCCGTGCCGCGCACGGTGTCGATGCCAAGCAGGGCGAGCGCGACGGAGTTGCTCGAGGTCGCGGTGGTGAAGACGCCGTCGCTCGAGGTGCCGGTGCCGTTGCCGTTGGTCGACTCGACCATGTAGTGGTAGGTCGTGCCGGCGGCGAGGCCCGAGAGATCCACCGAGTGGCTCGTGACCAGGCCGCTGTCGAGCGGCGTCGAGGAGCCGTAGTTCGCCGTCGTGCCGTAGAAGACCTGCGAAGAGGCCGCCTGGTCGGTGTTCCAGGTTATCGTCGCGCCCCCGGTGCCGATATCCGTGGCGGCGACGTCGGAGACCATGGGCGCGCCCGCGTTGCTGCCGTTATCGATGGTGAATTCCCAGGTGGCGCTCCAGTCGCTTTGGTCGCCGCCCTGGTCGCTCGCCTGCACGTGCCAGAAGTAGGTGCCCTCCGGCGTGTTCGGGGTCGCGATGGTGGTGGTCGAGAGCGGGTCCGAGGTGTAGACCGGGTCGGTGAAGGAGCCGTCCGGGTCGGTCGAGCTCGCGTTCGCGACCTGGTAGACGTAGGTCACGCTGCTCGTCGCGTTGCTCGCGACCGAGCTCCAGCTCGCGTACTGCTGCTCGGCGCTCGTCTCGATCGTGCCGTCAGCCGGCGAGAGGAGCGTGGGCGCGGGCAGGCCGCCCCCGCCCCCGCCGTTCTGCATCTGCGTCATGAGCGTGTAGTCGCCGGAGCGCGTGGTGCCGTTGTCATTGCTCGAGATGACGCGATAGTGGTAGAGCGTGTCGGGCATGAGGCCCGAGAGCGCGAGCTCATGGCTCTGTTCCATCGCCGCGTCGGCGGCCGTCGCGCCGTAGGCAGTCGTGGTGCCGTATTGCACTTTCGAGTCCGCGAGCTGATCGGTGTGCCACTTGATCAGCGCGTGCGTCGGGCCGATATTGGTCGAACGAACGTGGGTGATCGTCGTCGAGACCGTCGAGGTGCCTGCCTGGCCCGAGGAGCTCGCGGTGGTGAAGGTGTCGTCAGCGGAGGCCGCCCGGTCCGTTCCGTCCGTGGAGATGACGCGGAAGTGGTAGGTCGTGCTGGTCGCCAGATCCCTGAGGACGAGAGTGTGGTCGGAGACGTACGCGCTATCGGCGAGCGTCGAGCCGTACGCGGTTGTGGTGCCGTACTTGACCTTCGAGTCGGCCGGCGCGTTGGTGTGCCACTTAACGGTCGCGTGGCGCGCGTCGATGTTGCTCACGCGCAGGTTGCCGATCGTGAGCGGGGACGAACTCGCCGTGGGCGTGGCAGGCGTCTGGGCGAAGACCAAGGTCGCGGTGCCGAGCATCGCGCCGAGCGCGAGCGCGCCGGCGGCCGGTAATGCGAAGCGGAGTGCTTTCATACAAGCTGTGCTAAGGATTGCTAAGGTTGAGGCTGATAATCGGTCGTATCGCGCTTTCGCGCGCGACATTGAGTATGAAATCAACCCGGCGGTTAAAGGCAGATGAATCGGCGCCGTGGGCCGCGCGGCTCCGTTTGACGCGACGCTCGAGGCTCGTAAAATAAGCCGGTGAATCCTGCGCGCTCCGGCAGTAACAGGCTCGTGACGGCCGCGATCGCCTTCCTGGGCTATCTCGCCGCCGCCGACGCCGGGCACGCGCTCGGGCTCTCGCTCGCCCCGACCCTGATCTGGCCGGCCGCCGGCGTCGCGCTCGCCGCCGTCTATCTGGCGGGCCCCGAGGCGGTCGCCGCCGTCTTCCTCGCCGAGTTCGTATTCATATTCTTCGAGAACGCGTACCCGCTCTGGGTCGCGCTCGCGCTGGGCCTCGCGAGCGCGCTCGCGGCCGCCGAGGCCGCCTGGTTGCTGCGCCGCTTCGCCTTCCATACCGGCTTCGCCCGGCTCTCCGACGCCTACCTCTTTATCGGCACCGTCATCTTGAGCGCCGCCATCGTCCCGACGGTCGGCATCGGGAGCCTCGTGCTTGCGCACCAGATTCCGCTCTCGGCCGCGCGCTCCGCCTGGGGCTCATGGTACGTGGGCGTGCTCTTCTCCCTCCTTATCGTGGGCTCCTTCCTGCTGCGCTGGCTGCCCAAGCTCTCCTTCAGCCGCACGCGGCGCGAATGGATCGAGATCATCGCCGTCGAAGGCGCGGTAGCGGCGCTCGCGCTCGTCATCTTCGCCACCCCCTACGGCAACCTGGGCGGGGTGCCGATTCTCTACCTGCTCTTGCTGCCGCTCTTCTGGACCGCGCTGCGGCTCGGGCCGCGCATGACCACCCTCGCGCTCGCGCTCGTGGCGGTCATCTCGGTGGTCGGCTCGATCGCCCGCTTCCCCGGCGGGACACTGCCGGCCGCCGTCTTCGCGATCGAGCTCCTCATCGCCGTGCTCGCCATCATCTTTATCATCACGATGGCTATCGCCGAGGAGCGCAAGGACGCGACCGCGACCCTGCGGCGGCAGCTCGTGCGGCTCGAGGCGCTGCTCGACAAGGTCCGCCGCGAGGACGAGGCGAAGAACGACTTCATCGCGCTCCTGGCGCATGAGCTGCGCAATCCGCTCGCGCCGCTGCTCTCCTCGCTCGAGCTCGTGCGGCTCACCGAGGCTGACCAGCGCACCCGCAGCACCGTCAACGCGATGCGCGGGCGGGTCCGCACCATGGCGCGGCTCCTCGACGACTTGCTCGACCTCTCGCGCATCGAGCGGCGCACGCTCTCGCTCTCCACGGAGCAGATCGATCTCTGTGCGGTGGCTCGCCGCGCGGCCGAGACCACCGAGCCCCTCTGGCGGGAGAAGCGGCAGCGCTTCGAGGCGCTGCTGCCGGCGGAGCCGGTCGGCGTGGAGGGCGACCCGGTGCGGCTCGAGCAGGTGGTGGTGAACCTTCTTGTCAACGCGCACAAATATACCGGCGAGGGCGGACGCATCACCCTCACGCTGGCCCCCGAAGGCGCCCAGGCGCAGCTCAGCGTCGCCGACACGGGCGTCGGCATCCTGCCCGAGGCGCTCGCCGCCATCTTCGCCCCCTTCTCGCAGGGCGAGCCGGGCAAGCGGGTCGGCGGCCTCGGGATCGGCCTCGCGCTCTCGCGGCATCTCGTCGAGATGCACGGCGGCACGCTCGAGGCGCGCAGCGAGGGCGTCAATCGCGGCAGCGAGTTCGTAGTGCGGATCCCGCTCCTGCCCGAGAGCGGGCGGCTCCCCCGCAAGGACCGGACGCGCGAGCTCAAACGGCTCGCCCCGGCGCGACCCCTCTCGATCCTCGTGATCGACGACAACCGGGCGGCGGCCGACGCGCTCGTCGCTCTCCTCGCGCACGTGGGCCACCAGGCGCACGCCGCCTACGACGGCGCGAGCGGCATCAAGAAAGCGGAGCGGCTCAAGCCGGCGGCCGTCATCCTCGATATCGGGTTGCCCGATCTTTCCGGCTATGAAGTCGCGGGCACGCTGAAAGAGCACGGCCTCGAGGCCGTGCTCATCGCGCTCACCGGATTCGGCCAGGCCGAGGACAAGCGCAAGGCGCTCGCGGCCGGATTCTCGTATCACTTGGTCAAGCCGATCGGGCTCGCCGATCTGGCGCCCGTATTGCGCGAGGTCGCGCGCAAGCGCAGACCCAAGCTCAAGCGTTAGCGGCCGAGCGCCAGCTCGCCCTTGCCGATACGCGCGGCGAGCTCTTCTTGCGTCTGCGGCAGGGGCGCCTGGGCGAGGTCGATGCGGCCGACGACGCGCACGGTCACCGCGCAAACGCCGAGCGCGACGGAGGCGTTGACGGTGCGGCCGTCTGCGAGCGCCACCGGGTCATGCGTATCGAAAAGGATGTCGACGCGATCGCTGTAACGCGCGTTCATCGTGTCGGTAACGACGCGGTAGCCGATCTGGGAGGCAACCGCGCCATAGCCGCAGGCGGTCGAGGTCGCCGCCGGCATAAGCTCGATGACGGTGCCGAAGGGGAGCTCCGCGGCGAGGTCCTGCGAGCGCGCGGCGACGACGCCCGGGGTGGCGGGGCCGCCGCTCGCGGTCACCGAGGGGTCGCCGTCGGTCTGCGCGGGGACGGCGTTATAGGCGGTCAGCGTCGCCGAAAAGCCCGGCGGAGGCTCGGGAACGGGCAACGGGGCGGCCGCCTCTTTGGCGGCAGCCAAGCCCGAGAAAAGCAGAAGCCCCATAAGGGCCGATGCGATGACTGGCATATAGGCAGCAAAAGAGCCAGGAGTTACCTGGCCTTTGCCAACTTAGCATATTGACATCATCTTGTCAATGTCTTGATATATACCGCGGTCTCGGCGGGACCCGAGACCTGGCGGGTCGGGACGCCAGTCTCTTTGACTACTTCGTCGTTGCCGCCGGGGAAAAGCGCGTCACCCACATAGAGCATCTCTCCGACGGGTACGCCGATGATCTGCGCCCATTGCCGGAGGCCATAGGCCTTGGTGATGCCTTTGCGCGTGATGTCGATGGTGGTGGTCGCGTTAACGCGGACGGAAAAGTCGGGCAGACGCCTGAGGAGCGCCTGTTCCAGGGGCGCACGCTTTTTGCGGTCGGGATCCCATTTCTCCTTCTCTTCGATTGGCGCGTGCTGGCCGAGCGCGCTCCAGGAGATCTCCGCGCCGCGATCCTCCGTCTGCGGGCCCCAGAGCTGCGCCGGCGGCTTGTCGAAGCCGGTCTCTTTGAGGGATTCCTCAAGCGCCTGCATCACCCGCGCCTTCTCCTCGGGCGTGAATTCGTTGTCGTAGAGATGCTGCCAGGAGCCCTCGCGCCAGGCGAGGCACTGCGCCGCGCTCGTCGGGAAGAGGTAGAGATTGCTTAAATCGACGCCCGGCGGCATCCCGGCGAGGAATTGCTTCTCGAATTGCGCATACGACCCGCCGCTCATCACCGCCACCGGCATCTTGGCCGCAAGCTGCGCCACAAGCGCGCCCATCTCACGCGTGAGCGGCGACTTGCTCGCCGCCAAGGTCCCGTCGAGATCGAAAGCGACAGCGCGGGTCATGAGAGCGCTTTGACCACGCGGGAGAGCGAGGCCTTGGCGACCCCGAGGACTTTGTCCGCGCCGCCGTAGTAGAGGAAGAGCTCGTCGCCGCGCGCGACCGCCCCCGTGGAGAAGACGACCTTGCCCACCTCGCCCTCCATCTCATATTTCTCCACCGGCTCGAGGATGGGGTCCGCGGTGCGCGCGAGGACGGAGAGGCCGTCCGTCGAGAGCATGGCGGCGCCCAGCCGATACACGCCGTGGTCGCTGATGCCGTGATAGATGAGGAGCCAGTTGACGCCGACCTTGATCGGCGGCCCGGCGATGCCGATTTTCGCGCTGTCCCACATGCCCGGGCGCGGCGCCATGATCTCAATGCAGCGCGAGGCGCGCTTGCCGAAGGCGAGATCGGGCAATAGATCCGCGCACACCCGGTGCGAGATGCGGTGATAGAGCACATACTGGCCACCCTGCGAGGGATCGGGCAGGAGGCCGACGTCTTTGTCGTCGACGTCGTCCGGCGTCGCCAAGGCCGGCAAAGACCAGCGCTCGAAGCGCTTCCCGAGGAAGTCCTCGATGAGGATGGAGGAGACCGCGCCGCGCGGGTTGTGCGCGCCGTCGTAGGCGGTGTAGGTGAGGTAGAGGCGGTCGCCGATAGCGACGAGGCGCGGATCCTCGCAGCCGGAGTTGCCGTTCGCTCCGCCCTTTTTCATCTCGAAGTCCGCGCGCGGCGCGTAGGCGGGCTTCTCCAGCCGCTCGTCTATATGGACGCCGTCCGCGCTCCGCGCGTAGCCGAAGGTGGAGGTGTTGTCCGCGCTCATCGCGCGATAGAGGAGATGGACGGAGCCGCCAAGCTCGATGGCGGCCGAGTTGAAGACCGCGCGGCTCTCGAAGCCATTCCCCCGCGGCGTGAGTATCGGATTCTCCTTTGCCCGCACGAAGCCTGCGCCTGCGGAGGGCGAGAGCGCGTCGAGCAGGTCCTCGAGTTTGATCATCGCTTTGGCGCAGGTCGTGTCTGCGGCGCCGTAGTAGAGCGCGAGCTCGCCGCCCTCGACGAGCGCGCTCGTCGGAAAGACGATGTTGGGCACCGTGCCGTAGAGCTCGTAGATCTCCTCGGGGACGAGGAAGGGGTAGGTGCGCGCCACAGACTTCCTCGGGTCGGATGCGTCGAGGAGCGCGGCCTCGACGCCGAAGACGCGCCGCCGCTCGTCGTAGTAGTTCTGGATATAGGAATAGAGCAGGAGCCAGCCCTTCTCGGTCTTGACGGGCGCCGCGCCGACCTCGATGTGGTCCGCCTCCGAGCGGCGGAGATCGGCGATCGCGTGCTCCTCGAGCGTGTCGTGCCAGGTATCCCAATATCCGGGATTGAAGAACTCTTCGACGGACTTCGCGCGCGCGATGGCGATCGTCGGGTGCGGGCCGGAATCCGTGTGCGCGGTGAGGAGGAGCACGACATCGCCCCCGACCCGCTCGGGGAAAAGCGTCGCCGCCTTCGCGTTGAAAGGGGTCACCAAGTGCCGCTCCTCAAAGCGGTCGGGCGCGGAGCCCACCGCGCAGCCGACCTTTATATTGTCGGGACCGAAGGGGTAGCCCCCGAGGGCGGTGTAGAAGAGGTACCACTTCCCTTCGAAACAGGTCGCGCGCGGGTCCTCGCAGCCGAAGGCGTCGAAGCTCTCGGCGGGCGCGAGCACTTGCTGCCGCGAGTGGAAGTGGACGCCGTCCTCCGAGCGCGCGAGGCCAACGGTGGATTGCCCCGCGTAGGGAGAGACGGGCGCGGAGGGGTCCGCGAGCGCGCGATAGAAGAGCTTGTAGCCGCTCTCGTCCTTCACGACCGAGGGGTTGTATGCGCCGAAGGCCTCCCAAGGATTCTCCCTTCTCGGCACCAGTATCGGATTCTCCTCTGATCGGCGGACGATGAACATAGCGTAAGGATATCAGAAGAAAATGGTATAGTCCGGCTACATGAAGAGCGCCTCTCGATATGAAGCGCGGGTGCGGGCAGTTCTTGCGGCAACCGGCTTCGTTCTCGGGACGGAAGAGGAGCGATTGATACGGGAGCAACTCAAAAGCAGCCGTCGCTACTTCTTCATGGTCGCGAAGCGACGCGAAGGGAAGCGGCTGATTGAGCGCTTTATCAAGATTCCCCAGAATAATTCGAAGAAGCTGCTCGAGCCTTTCAAACGTCAGATAGAATTCGCCAAATATTTGAGCGCTCGCCGCATCATCCCTACGCGCCGGGTAATCGACGCGAACGTTGATCCGAAGAAGGGCACGCCCTATGCCATCATGGAGTCCTTCCCCGCCGGCAGCGCGAGAATCGGCTTCATTTGGCGCGATCAAGGGAGCGAGAAACTGGGTGCGCGCGAGGCGCGGAGCGTCTTCAAGAGCATCCAGAAACTGCATGAGGCGCCTTGGGCCTCGATGCCGAAAGATTTGCAAAGGCTCCTCAAAAGGTCTCCGAGCACGTATGAGGAATTTACCAAGCGGGTACGTCATGCCCTCAACCGGCGCGTGATTCCGCTCGACGCGCATAAGCGTCGCCGCGAAGCTTTTCATCGCGTCGCTTCTCGCCGTTTGGATCGCCCGGAGCTCTGGAGTGAAGTCGCTGATCTCCTTGCGAAATGGGAGCCGCTCATACGAGAACGCGCTAATCGCCGACTCGCGCTCATCCACGGCGATCTCGCACCGAACAATTTTTATGTTTTCGACTCGGGCGCAGTCGAGTTCCTCGATTACGAGTGGGCGGGATACTCGGGAAATGCCGCACTCGCGATGGCGTTCGACGTTGGCCACATCCGTGCCCGTACCTGGACTAGCGCTTCATTTCGCAAAGCGCTCGACCAAGCCGTGCTTAGAGCCTACGCAAAGCGAGGCAAGAAAGAACTCGGGCGAGCGATCCTTTCTCTAGGAACCCTCCTCTTCAGCGCGCAGATGTCAGGCGCGTTCGAGAATTATCCCTATGACAAACAACGCCTCCCGCGACAGAAGCGTCGGCGGGCCATTACCGAGCACCAGATACTCGAAGCCTGGGAGTTCTAAGCGGTCTGGGCCGGCTCGGAGTCGAAGACGAGCTCCTCGCCCGCGAGGAGCGCCTTGAGGAAGGGCGCGAGCGCGGTGAAGGCGACGCAGACGACCTTGTCCGCGCCGCCGTAGTAGAGATAGAGCATATCGCCCTCGATGACGGCGCCGCAGGCGTAGACGATACCGGGCTTGCCCTCGTTCTCATACCACTCCTTGGGCTCGAGCACCGGATGCGCGGCGCGCGCGATGACCTTGCTCGGGTCCGCGAGATCGAGCAGCATCGCGCCGAGCTTGTAGCGGGAGTCGCCCGGCTCGTGCGCGTGGTAGAAGAGGAGCCAGCCCTTCTCGGTTGGCAGAGGCGGCGGCCCGGCGCTCCGGATATGCGAGTGCCAGGCGACGCGGCGGTCGCCCGCCTGCTGCGGGTCCGGGCTCTCGAATTTCCGGAACTTGAGCATTTTCAAGTCTTCGACGTATTCGATGCGCACGCGCTCGGGCGTCTCTCCGATGACGCTGTGGAGGACCGCGAACCTGCCGCCGAATTTCTGCGGGAAGATGACCCAGTTCTTGTCGCGCGCGCCGTGCGAGAGGATGTACGGGCCCT
The DNA here is from genome assembly GCA_035547315.1 of Minisyncoccota bacterium. Taxonomy (GTDB): domain Bacteria; phylum Patescibacteriota; class Minisyncoccia; order Phycocordibacterales; family Phycocordibacteraceae; genus C7867-001. The sequence continues at coordinate 4,060 of DASZVH010000006.1, read as the reverse complement.
CCCAGTTGTAGAAACGCTTCGCGGCGAAGTCTTCCGCGCTCATCGTGATATAGCCGACCCGCAATACCCAATCCTCGAAGAGGTTGAAGGTGACGTAGACCTTGCCCTCGATCACCACCATGCGCGGATCCTCGCAGCCGCCCCACGAGCCGCCCGAGGGGTAAAGCACGGGGGAATAATGGCGCAGGCGCAGGTCGCCCTTGGTGGGCGCGGTGCAGACATACGCCGGATAGGAGACGCGATCGTCGAAGAGGATGCCGCCCGCCGAGGAGGCGTAGCCGAAGCGCGAGATGCCGTCGCCGCCGATCGCGCGATAGAGGAGGTGCACGCGGCCGCCGATGGCGGCCGCGGCCGGATTCAGCACCGCCTCGGCCTGCCAGGGATGCGCGCCCGGCGAGAGAACGGGATTATGCACCGTGCGCGCGAAGAGGAGGTCGCGCCGGACCCGCCGAATGATCTCGCGCAGCGCCCGGCGGGCGGGCGGCGCGAAGAGCGCCCCCACGAGGCAGCCCGCGACGAAAAAGGAGAAGAGGAGCGCGAGCCAATAGACGGCGAAGTCGAAGCTCATTGCGGGGAGCCGCGCTGGTAATCGTCCGCGAGGCGCGCCTCGTCGTTCTCCGAGAATTTGCCAAGCGCGATCTCGAGCCAGCCGAGCCCCTCGGGCCCGGCCTTGAGCCGGTGCTCGACGCCGGGCGCTATGGAGAACTCGCTTCCCTCGCCCGCAAGCAGCATCCGGCCGCCGATCGTCGCCGTGCCGCTCCCGCGCACCACGCGCCAGAACTCGCCGCGCTTCTGGTGTTTCTGCAGCGAGATCTCCTCGCCGGGCTTGAGCGTCAGGAGTTTGACCGTCGAGGGTTCGTTTAGGGTGAAGCGGTCGAAGGAGCCCCACGGCCGCTCCTCATGGTCGCGATTCTTAAGGAGCTCCATATGCGCCCATTGTAGCGCCCCTTCCCCCGCTCCCCGTCGCTAATGCACAGAATTTGATTCGTATCAGAAACAATGTATTCCGGGCCTTTTACTCCTGCCCCATCCGGGTGACAAACGTGCCGCGCCAGGGGATGGCGGCGAGAAGTCGGGAGGCGGAGTAGACGACGTTTCCGCGCTCGCCCTCGGCGCTCTCGCATTGCGAGTCGTAGCAGTAGAAAGTATCGCCCTCGTAGCCCCAGGCGCTAATCCAGTGCAAGCAGCCGGTGCCCTGGATGGAGCGGATCGTGATAAGGATGGGATGCTTGGCATCGAGCGCGCGCTTCAAATTCTTGATGAACGAGCCCGCGAGCCAGAAGCGCCAGCGCGCGCGGATGCCGTAGCGCGCGAGCACGAGCGGCGGGTCCATCGGGAGCATCCAGTCGCCATAGCGATGGAGGGAGCTCGCGTAGAGCGCCTCGATCCCGGCCTCGATGCCGCGGCTGCGCAAGACGCCCGCGACCTGGTGCGGCCCGCACTCATGATGGATGTCGCGCCGCGCGATAGGCCACGCGACCGCATGGTCGAGCACCTGCATGCTTTGATTCTAGCAAAACGCTAGGCGCGCGGATGCGGGACGAGCGAGTGGCGCTTGACCTCGGTAATTTTGTTCTTCTCGTCGACGAAGACGACGACGGGCTCGAGCTTGGGCAGCTCCTCGGGCGGGAGCCATGCCTCGGCGAGGATGATCACTTTGTCGCCCGGCTGGAAGTGGTGCGCGGGCGGGCCGTTCAAGCAGATATCGCCGTTGCCTCTCTTGCCGGCCATCGCGTAAGTGCGCCAGAAGATGCCGTTGCGCAGATTGGTGATATTCAGATATTGATACGGCTTGATGCCCGAGGCATCGAGAAGGTCTTCATCTATCGTTATAGAGCCGACGTAGTCGAGATTGGCCTCGGTCACCTTCGCGCGGTGGATCTTGGCCATGCAGGCGCTGATTTGCATCAGCGGATTTTATCATCACTTTTTCATCCTTGCCAAGCTCCGCGGCGCGGCGTAGAGTGCGCGCGGAGACCCAGCCCTTTCTACGGGCACTGATAAGGAGTGAGACCATGCTATGCGACCCCGTTCCTCTTGAGGAACGCGAAATCTCGTTCACCAACCTAAATGCGCTTTTGCCCACTCCCCGCCTGGTCGAGATCGATATCGATCTTCTTCCGGCGAATTGGGCCGCGTTCTGCGCGAAGCATAATATCAAGCCGCATGTCGCGGTCCTGTATGAGAACAGGGCCGAGACCGGGAAGCTCTACCCGGCAAGCGCTGTCGCCGCCTATGGCGTCAACGACGGCGAGCATTGCGGATCGGACACCGCTATCGACTCGACTTCGGGCGGCTATGCGCTCGGATGGGCGGAGGTAATACGGTTCTATAAAGAGCGGGAGCCGAATTTCCCCATCAAACGTTTCATCGCGGTGGTACCGAGTTCGCTCCCCAAGGGCAAACGAAACCTCTTGGAGAATGCGGGCGTGGAGCTGGTACATGCTCCGGACGCGGTAAGCGCGATGGCGCGCGCCAAGGATCTCGCGCAAGAAGAGGGGTATTGGTACACCAACCAATACGGCAACCCCAACAATAGCCGAGGATATCGGCGCATCGCGCTCCACATCGCGGAGCGGCTGCCGAATCTCGGCATGGTCGCCTGGGGCGTAGGTTCGGGCGGCGGGTGTTCGGGGGTCATGCCGGTCTTCCGGCATTGCTTCCGCTTCCCCGGCCGATCGCACGACTTCAGCCGCATCGCGGTGGTGGTCGAGGACTGCCAAAAGGTCGGCGGCGTGCGCGACGAAGCGGCTCTTGAGCCGGGCACGAACGACTGGCGCGGGAACAATATCGACGGCGTGCGCATCGTCGGCGAAGATGCATCGTACCGCATCAGCGCGGCGATCTGGCGGCAGAAGGAACGCAGGCCCCTAGACGCCTGCCTCGGCGGCCCTTCGACGGGGTTCGCCATCGAGGGCGCGATGCTCGCGTGCCGCGAGCGGGCGCTCATACGCACGCTGGACGCTATCCGGGCACCGGACGGCTTCGTGCATGTGCTGACGCCGTCGCTCGACAATCGGCGCCCGTACCGAAAAGAGTACGAGGAAAAGGGGGTGTATCTCGCCGAGTCGGAATGGGAGTAATTACTGCCGGCGGGCGCGCGCAAGCGCGACCGCCGGTTTTTCTTTGCCTCGCCGAAGCTCTGCGCAGGCGGGTGCTATCATGGCCGCATGAAGTTCTCACTCTATCTGCGCACGATCATTTTCGGCATCACCGATTCCCTCGTCTCGACCGTCGGGCTCCTCGCGGGCATCGACCTCTCGGGCACGACGCGCGAGACCATCATCCTCACCGGCCTCGTCTACGCCTTCGTCGAGGCGTTCTCGATGGCGGTGGGCAACTTCCTCTCCGAGGAGTCGGCGGAGGAGTACGAGACGCGCGGCGCGGTGGGCGCCAAGCGGGCGGTCGCGGCGGGAGTCGTGATGTTCATCGCCTTCGTGCTCGCGGCGTTCATCCCGCTCGCGCCGTATTTCTTCCTCCGGGGCTACGAGGCGCTCGCGGTCTCGGTCGGCGTCTCCATATTCGCGCTGTTCCTCGGCGGCGTCGCGAGCGGCGCGGCCGCGCGCCTGCCGCTCCTCTCTCGGGGTCTGCGGATGGCGCTCCTCGGCGGCGCGGCGATCCTCATCGGAGCAGCCATCGGGCTCGTTTTCAAGGCCCCTTCATAAACGGCGGCGCTATCAACACCCCCGCCTCCGCGGGGCCTAAAAGAGGTCATACTGAGGGTACGGCCGGTCGAGCCGTGCTTAGCAATCATATTCGCTCACACTAGAAGATATGAAAGCATTGCACATGATCGCCTGGTGGCTCCTTATCATCGGCGGCCTCAACTGGGGCTTGGTCGGCATCGGCGCCTTCGCCGGCGGTAATTGGAACGTGATCAACCTGATCTTCGGCGCGTGGCCCCCGCTCGAGGGGATTATCTATATCCTCGTCGGCCTCTCGGCGCTCTGGCTCATCTTCAAGCCTCGGCACTCCATGACGGCCGCTCCGATGGCCTCCCCCGCGATGTAGATCGCGCGAGAACGCGCGCGGCCCAAGGGCCGCCCCCGGTTAGCCTTAC
>DASZVH010000005.1:0-26537 GCA_035547315.1 Minisyncoccota bacterium | reverse complement strand
CCCCCCCCCCCCGCTTTTCTATTCCCTATTTTAACGTCTGAGAGCGAGCGGCTAGAGCGAGCGGACGGGGCGCGGGGAGTAGGCGCGCTCCTCGCGAACTGGAGCCGGGCGCGCCTTCTGCAGCTTCTCGATAGCGGCCTTCTTCTTGGAGCCCGCAAAGCCGGTGCCTGCCGGGATAAGGCGGCCCAGGATGACGTTCTCCTTGAGGCCGCGCAGCCGATCCACCGAGCCCTTGAGCGCGGCGTTGATGAGGATCTTCGTGGTCTGCTCGAAGGAGGCCGCCGAGAGGAACGAGCGGCGCGAGAGCGCGGACTCCTTGATGCCGAGCACGATCTCCTCGGCCTTGGGCTCCATCTTGCCCTCCTCCTTTGCCTGCGCGACCGCGGCGGCGAACTCCCAATCCTCGACGACGTCGCCCACCGAGTAGTCGGTGTCGCCGGCGTCGGTGATCTTCACGCGCGAGAACATCTGCTTGACCACGACCTCGAGGTGCTTGCGGGAAACGGAGGCGCCCTGGAGCTCGTAGATCTTCGAGGCCTCGGCGATGATGTACTCCTGTACCGCGGCGCGGCCGGCATACTCGAAGAGCTCGTCGAGGTCGGCGGAGCCGTCGGTGAGGATCTGACCCTTGACGACGATATCGCCCTCCTTGATGAGCGGCACGCGCGGATACGGCGCGAGATATTCGATGAGCGCGTCTTTGTTCTTGCCTTTGCTCTTGCCCTGCCCCGCAGCCGGCGCGACGACGATGACTTTCTCCCGCCCGCTCTCCTTGATCTCGGAAACGATGCCGTCGGTCTTCGAGACGACCGCCGGGTTCTTCGGCGAGCGCTTCTCGAAGATCTCCTCCACGCGCGGGAGGCCCTGCGTGATGTCGCCGCCCACCGAGGCGACGCCGCCCGAGTGGAAGGTGCGCATCGTGAGCTGGGTGCCCGGCTCGCCGATCGCCTGGGCGGCGACGGTGCCGACCGCCTCGCCGAGATCCACCATCTCCTGCGTGGTGAGATCCATGCCGTAGCACTTGGCGCAGACGCCGTAGCGCGTCTCGCAGCTCATCGGAGAGCGGACCGAGACGCCGTCCACCTCGCTCATGGCGGCGAGAGCCTTCGCGTCCTCGGCAGAGAGGTAGTGGTTGCGCTTGAAGCCTGCCTTGCCGTCAGGCAGCTCGCCGGCGCCCTCGGCGAGCACGCGGCCGGTGAGCGCGTCCGCGTAATCGATCTGGATGCCCGAGGCCGAGGCGCGGTTGATCTTGATGCCGCGCTTCCCGCCGCAATCCTCCTCGGTGACGATCGAGTCCTGCGCGACGTCGAAGAGGCGGCGCGTGAGATAGCCGGCCTTGGCGGTGCCGAGCGCGGTGTCGGTGAGGCCTTTGCGAGCGCCGTGGGTGGACATGAAATACTCGACCGGGTTCAAGCCCTCGGCCATGCTCGAGGTGATCGGCACCTCGATCGTCTCGCCCGCCGTGTTCTGGATAAGGCCTTTCATGCCGGCCATCTGGGTGAGGTTCGCGAGCGTACCGCGCGCGCCCGAGGTGATCATCGCGGAGACGGAGCCCAAAGGGTCGAGGGAGTCGCCGACGAGCTTCTCGACGTCGCCCTTGGCGCCCTGCCAGATCTCGATGACCATGCGGCGCTTCTCGTCCTCCGAGAGGAGGCCGTCGCGGTAGTCCGCCTCGATCTTCTCCACCTTGCCGCGCGCCTCCTGGAGCACCCGCTCCTTGCCCGCGGGCACCGAGACGTCCGCGAGGCTCCAGGTGACGCCCGAGCGCGTCGCATATTCGAAGCCGAAGCGCTTCACCTTATTGACGATATCGGGGACCGCGTCGAGGCCGTAGCGGCGCGCGCAGCCGCCCACGATGCGCGAGAGCACCTTCTTGGTGACGGTTTCGTTGACGTAGGGGTACTCGGCCGGGAGCACCGTGTTGAAGAGGAGCCGGCCCACCGTGGTCTCGAAGGGCTTGCCCGCGAAGGGCGCGTACTTGGCTTTCTCCGGCGTCGGAAGCACGTGGATCTTGGCGCGCAGGTCTATAGCGCCGTACTCGTGCGCGAGGATGGCGGCGTTGGGCGACTGGAAATAGGTGCCCTCGCCCGCCGCGGCCGGCGCCTCGCGGGTGAGCCAATAGACGCCGAGGATGATGTCCTGCGGCTTGGCCGCGAGCACCGTCATCTCTCCGCTCCCAGGCTTCAAGATGTTCTTGTTGGCGCTCATGATCTCGCGCGCTTCCCACTGCGCCTCCTCGGAGAGCGGAACGTGGACCGCCATCTGGTCGCCGTCGAAGTCGGCGTTGAATGCGTGGCAGACCAAGGGGTGGAGCTGGATGGCATCGCCCTCGATGAGCCGCGGGCGGAAGGCCTGGATGCCCTGGCGGTGCAAAGTCGGCGCGCGATTGAGGAGCACGTATTTGCCCTTAATCGCCTCCTCCAGGATCTCCCACACTTCCGGCACGCCGTCCTCGATCAAGCGGCCGGCGCCGCGTATGTTGAAGGCGAGCTCGCGCGCAAGCAGCCCCGCGATCACGAAGGGGCGGAAGAGCTCCAAGGCCATATGCTTGGGCAAGCCGCACTCGTCGAGCTCGAGGTCGGGACCCACGACGATCACCGAGCGGCCGGAGTAGTCGACGCGCTTGCCGAGCAGGTTCTGGCGGAAATAGCCTTGCTTGCCCTTCAGATAATCGGCGAGCGACTTGAGCGGGCGGCGCTGGGCGGGCGTGAGCGCGCCGGCGTTGCCGCCCTTACGGATCGAATTGTCGAGCATCGCGTCCACCGCCTCCTGAAGGATGCGCTTCTCGTTGCGCAAGATCACCTCCGGCGCATGGATATCGAGCAGCTTCTTCAGGCGGTTGTTGCGGTTAATGACGCGGCGGTAGAGGTCGTTGAGGTCGCTGGTCGCGTGGCGGCCGCCCTCGAGCGCGACCATGGGACGCAGCGCGGGCGGGATGACCGGGATGCGGGTGAGGAACATCCACTCGGGGCGCACGCCCGCGGCGAGCATGCCCGCGATCAGGGAGAGGCGCTTGGCGAGCTTCTCGCGTTCGGCGGCGCCGGCGTGCTCGTAACGCGCCTGGAGCTCTTTCTCGAGCTGCTTGAGGTCGAGCGCGCGGAAGATCTGGTAGATCGCCTCTGCGCCGATCGCGGCCTCGAAGAGGCCGCCGTACTTGACCGAGAAGCGGTGGTACTCCATCTCGTCGAGCACGCGGCCGATACCGATGCCCTCGATCTCGCTCTTGGCGAGCGTCATCTTCTCCTTGAGCACTTCTTTGTCCGCGTCTTTCTCAGCGGATTTGTATTTAGACTTGTACTCGCTCTCGAGCTCGGCGAGGAGGCGCTTCTTGCTGTCCTCGTTCACCTTGGTGACGATGTAGCCGGCGAAGTAAATCACCTTCTCCACGTCGGAGGCGGAGGCGCCGAGCAGCAATGCCATGCGCGAGGGCACGGAACGGAGGAACCAGATATGCGCGACGGGCGTGCACAGCTCGATATGGCCCATGCGCTCGCGGCGCACGATCGAGCGGGTGATTTCCACGCCGCATTTGTCGCAGACGATGCCTTTATAGCGGATGCCCTTGTACTTGCCGCAGTAGCACTCATAGTCTTTCTCGGGGCCGAAGATCTTCTCGTCGAAAAGACCGTGCTTCTCCGAGCGCTGGGTGCGATAGTTGATGGTCTCGGGCTTGGTGATCTCGCCGTGGCTCCACTCGAGGATGCGCTCGGGGCTCGCGACGCCGAGGCGGAGCGCGTTCCAAAGATCCTTGTGCGGGAGGCGGGAGGGGGTGTTCGCGCGGAAGGGGGAAGGCATAGCAGGGGGCGTGAGAGCGGTTAATCGGCTGCGGCCTCGGGCGGGAGCTCCAAGGGCTCCACGTCGAGCGCGAGCCCGCGGATCTGGTTGGTAAGGACGGCGAAGGAGGCCGGCGTGCCCGCGTGCTCGATCGGCTCGCCCTTGACGATCGCATCGAAGGCGGCGGAGCGGCCCTGGATATCGTCGGACTTGATCGTGAGCATCTCGCGCAGCGTATAGGCGGAGCCGTAGCCGAGGAGCGCCCACACTTCCATCTCGCCGAAGCGCTGGCCGCCGTTCTGCGCCTTGCCGCCCAAGGGCTGCTGGGTGATGAGCGAGTACGGGCCGATCGAGCGCATGTGGATCTTGTCCTCCACCATGTGGTGGAGCTTGAGGATGTACATGTAGCCGACCGCGATGGGCTGGCCAAAGGCCTCGCCTGTGCGGCCGTCGTAGAGCTTCATCTTGCCCGAGGCGTCGAAGCCCGCGGCGACGAGCTCCTGCTGGATCTCGGAGGCGGTCGCGCCGGCAAAGGGCGGCACGATCGCCTGGTAGCCCCGCGTGTGCGCGGCGAGCCCGAGATGCATCTCGAGAATCTGGCCGAGGTTCATGCGGCTCGGGACGCCGAGCGGCGTGAGGATGATGTCGACCGGGTTGCCCTGCTCGTCGTAGGGCATGTCCTCGACCGGGAGCACGCGCGAGATGACGCCCTTGTTGCCATGGCGGCCGGCAAGCTTGTCGCCCACCGAGACGTTGCGCACCTGCGCGACCGTGACCACGATCTTCTTGATGATGCCGGTCTCGAGCTGGTCGCCCGCCTCGCGGGAGAAGACGCGCACGCCTATGACGCGACCGCGCTTCCCTCCCTCCATCCGGAGCGAGGTGTCCTTCACGTCCTTGGCCTTGTCACCGAAGATGGAGCGCAAGAGGCGCTCTTCCGGCGTGAGCTGGGTCTCGCCCTTGGGCGTCACCTTGCCGACCAGGATGTCGCCGGGGCGCACCTCCGCGCCGATGCGGATGACGCCCTCCTCATCGAGGTTCTTGAGGCGCATCTCGCCGACGTTCGGGATGTCGTGGGTGGTCACCTCGGGCCCGAGCTTGGTGTCGCGCACCACGCACTCGAAGTCCTCGATGTGCACGGTGGTGAACTTCGCCTCCTCGACGAGCCGCTCGGAGACGATAATGGCGTCCTCGTAGTTGGCGCCGCTCCAGCTCATGAAGGCGACGCGCGCGTTCTGGCCCAAGGCGAGCTGGCCGTCCGCCGAGCTCGAGGTGTCCGCGAGGACTTCGCCCTTCTTGACCTTGTCGCCCTGGCGCACCGAGGGCCGCTGGAGAAAGGCGCTGTTCTGGTTGGTCTGGGTGAGGCCCTGCAGCTTATATTCCTTCTTCTTCCCTTCTTTGTTCTCGACGACGATGCGGCGCGCGTCGACGTAGCTCACCTCGCCCGCCTCCTCGGCGATCACCAGGCGGCCGGTGTTCTTTGCGGCGTGGGCCTCGATACCGGTGGCGACGAGCGGAGCCTCGGGGATGAGGACCGGCGTCGCCTGCTTCTGCATGTTGCTGCCCATGAGCGCGCGGTTGGAGTCGTCGTGGTCGACGAAGGGGATCATGTTGGTCGCTATCGAGAACATCTGGTAGGTCGAGACGTCCATGAGCGTGACCTCCTCTCGGCCGACGACGATCGGCTCGCCGCGGCGGCGGGCCTCGATGGTCTCGGCGACGATCCTGCCTTTTTCGTCGAGCGCGGTCGCGCCGTGCGCGATCGTCTCATCTTCCTCCTCGAGCGCGTTGAGATAGACGATCTCCTCGGTAGCCGCGCCTTTCTTCACCTTCACGAAGGGCGTCTCGATGACGCCGAAATCGTTGGTGCGGGCGTGCGCGGAGAGGCGCAGGATGAGCCCGATGTTCTGGCCTTCCGGCGTGTGTATGGGGCAAAGGCGGCCGTAATGGGAGGGATGCACGTCGCGCACCTCGAAGCCCGCGCGCTCGCGCGTAAGGCCGCCGGGCCCCAGCGCGGAGAGCGTACGCATGTTCTCGAGCTCCGCGAGGATGTTCTGCTGGTCCATGAACTGCGAGAGCTGGTTGGCGGTGAAGAACTCGCGCACCGCGGCGGAAAGCGGGCGCGGGTTGACGAGCGCCATCGGGAGCGTGGTCTCGCTCTCGATCGTGGACATGCGGTCCTGGATATTGCGCTTCATGCGGCTCATGCCCACCCGCATGCGCGACTGGAGGAGCTCGCCGACGAAGCGCACGCGCCGGAAGCCCAAGTGGTCGATATCGTCCGGGCGCGCGTCGGGAGTGTTGTTAAGGCGCGCGATCTCCGCCACGATGCGGACGAAGTCGGCGAGCCCGAGCGTGCGCTTCTTGAGGTCTTTCTCGAGGGTGGAAAGGCCGAAGCGGGCGTTCAAGCGGTGGCGGCCGACCTTGTTGAGGTCATAGCGTTCGGCCGAGAAGAGCGCCTGCACGAAGTTCTTGGCGTTCTCCGGGGTCGCGAGGTCGCCGTCGCGCATGCGGCGGTGGATCTCGACGTAGGCATCCTCGACGCTCTTGGCAGCGTCATGCGCGAGCGTGGCGCGGATAGCGCCAAGCGCGTGCTCATCGCCCGCGAAGTGTTTGGCGATATCCTCGCCGAGCCCCGCGCCGAAGACGGTGAGGAGGTCGGTGACCGGGAACTTCCTCTTGCGGTCGATCTTGACCATGATCGCGCCGTCCACCTCGGAGTCGATCTCGATCCAGACGCCGCGGCTGGGGATGATCTTGGCGCCGAAGTAGTTCTTCCCGCGGTTCTGCTCGGCGACGAAGAACGCGCCGAAAGAGCGCGCGAGCTGCGGCACGATGGCGCGCTCGACTCCCGAGACGATGAAGGAGCCGTGCGGCGTCATGATCGGCAGGTCGGTGAGGAAGATTTCCTGCTTCTTTTCGGTGCCCAGGGTCTTATTGAGGAGGCGCACCGTCGCCTTCACCGGCGCCTCGTAGGTGCGCAGGTTCTCGCGCGCGAACTCCTCGTCGTATTTGGGCTCGCCCACCTCGAAGTCCTCGAAGGAGAGCTCGAACTTCTTGCCCGAGTAGTCGGATATGGGCGAGAACTCTTTGAAAAGCTCCTTGAGGCCGTCCGCAAGCAGCCATTTGAAGGAGGAGCGCTGGTGCCCGACCAGGTCGGGAAGGGCGACGTGCGGCGCGCGGTACGCGCCGAAGGTCTTCTGAGGCAGATGGTTCTTCTCCATGTGGCGTGAAGATTAGGTGAGATAAATGCGCACAATAACGGATGCACAAACGCACGGCGAAGCGCTCCCGCGTTTTCGTGGTATTCGACTGCCTGTTTAAATCTGCCGCCCCCCAGCGCCCTCCGTTACTCAATCAATCTGGTCGCTGCAGTATAGCCCCCTGCCCTGCCCGGCGTCAAGCGGCCTGTGGATTACGCCAGCGCGGCGCGGGCGGCCTCCATGGCGTCGCGATTTTCCCTCCGCTTCTTCCGCTTCTTGTGGATCCAGTAGTAAGCCGCGGCGCCGCCTGCCGCAAGCCCGAGACCGCCGGTCAGCCAGCTCCCTACCGCTAAGCCGACCGCGGTAAGCCCCGCGGCGCCGCCCACGCCCCAGCGCACGGCGTCCCTCGCCTCAAGGTCGTCGTCGTGCGCGGCGTCGGCAATGATCATGGAGATTAATTGCGCGTAGCTGAGGTCGGGGTGCTCGTCGCCGATCAAGATAAAGGTGTCGCGCACCGACCACGCGGGGACGATGCCCTTAAAGGCCTCGACTGCCCGCGTCACCTGCTCCGGCGTGAAGCGCGACACGCCCTCCTGCGGCGGCGGCTCCACTGCGGCGGACGAGGCGTTCTCTGCAAGGCGCCCCAGGACCGCCTCGCGCGATTTGAGCTCGTCCGGCCTCTTGAAGGTTGTCTCCTGCGCCGGCAGCAGATTCTCGAGCTCAGCGGGCGCACTCGGTTCAAGCGGTTCTCCGAACTCGTGCGGGTTCCTATGCAGCGATTGCGGTGTTTCTGCTGACATACGCGGCAATATTATGAGCCATGCTCCAATCATACCCGGCCCGCGCAGCCTCGGGCGCAAGGTTGTGGAAAATGGGAAAGCAAAAACGGGCGGCCCTGCGAAGGGCCGCCCGTGTTCTTACGCCGCCTCGAGCCCGGACGGCTCGGCGGCGAACGGCTCGGCCTCGCCGGGCTGAGCCTGCGCAAGCGCGCGCAAGCGCGCGATGCCCGCTGCGGTGAGGTAAAAAGAAGGCTCCGGCCGCAGCCCTTGCCGGGCGTAGATCAGTTTCTCGCGGAGGAGCGTCTGCAAGCGCCTCCGGAGTGCCGGGAGGTAGAACGCCAGCACGAGCGCGCCCGGCCGGAGCTCTCTGAGCAACGCTCGAGCGGTAAGCTTCCCGTGCTCGTCGATCGCGCGGAGGATCTCTTCTTCCGTATAGAATCTTCTCATCTCTGCTTTCTCCTCTAGAACTCTCCTCTTGCGAAACTACGCCTATCCCGCGGAGATTTCAAGGTGTGGACAGTATCATCGCGCGCCCGGGCGGCTCTTGCGCCATGCGTCGATCTTGGCGTGGTGGCCGCCTTGGAGGACTTTGGGCACACGATACTTTTTCTTTTTATACAGAATAGTCTCGGGGCGGGTATAGACGGCGCTCGAGGCGATGCGGCGCTCCTCCACCGAGGCGTCTTTGCCGAGCACGCCGGGGATACGGCGCGTCGTAGCGTCTACGATCGCGAGCGCGGGCACTTCCCCGCCCGTGTAGACCGCCTCGCCTACCGCAAACTCCTTCACGGGCGCGAGAGTCTTGAGGATCTTCTTGGCACGTTCGTCTATGCCCTCGTAGCGGCCGCAGACGAGTACGACGTGGTCACACTTCGCGAGCGCATCCGCATCCTTGTTAGTGAACTGCTTGGCGGAGGGAGAGAACCAGATCACGACGCGCTTCCCTTTCTTGCCTTTGAGCGCTTTCTCCGTCGCCCGAATGACGGGCTCCGCCTGCATCACCATCCCTGGCCCGCCGCCATAGGGCCGCTCGTCCACCTTGCCCCATTTGTTGCGGGCGGAATCGCGCGGGTTCACGTATGAAATGGAAATCTTCTTCTCCTTGCGCGCCCGCCCGAGTATGGACGCGGAGAGATACGCCTCGCATGCTTCGGGGAAAAGGGTGATCAGGGAAAATCTCATCGCGCGCGGCTAGGCCGGACCGAGCTCGTCGAGCGCCTGGTCCACGGTCTTGAACTCGGCCTCGCGCTTGCCGCCCACCGGCTCGTTGATCTTGAAATTGACGCGCGCGTTGTGCTTCATCCCGACGATATGCAGGAGGACGCGCAGGGCATCGGCGGTCTTGCCGTTCTTGCCGATGATCTTGCCCATATCCTCGGGGTGGGTCGTGAGCGTCAGCAGGATGCCGAGATTGTCGAGCCTGCGCTCGATGACGACGTCCTCCGGGTGGTCGACCAGCGCTTTGACGACGTACTCGAGGAACTCCTGGTCCTTCTCCATTTTTAGCTCGCCGGAGCTTCAGCGGAGGCGGCCGGCGTCTCTTCTGCGAGCGCGGGCTCGGCGGGAGCTTCAGCAGGAGTTTCTGCGACCTCGGCTTCGACCGGTTTGACGATATTCTTGCGGCGGACGGCGCTCACCTTGGCGCCTTCGATGACCTTCTGCGCGATAAGGAGATTGTTGACCGAGGGCGAGAGCTGCGCGCCCTTGCCGATCCAGCCCTTGACCGCCTCGGCATCGAGGGTGAGTGCCTTGCTGCGGGGATTGTAGCTGCCCAGCTGCGCAAGCACGCTGCCGCTTTTGGCGGCGCGCGCCTTCTCCACCGCGACGATGCGGAACGTCGCGTCGTTGGTGCGCCCGATGCGCTGGAAGCGGATCATCAACATGTGGCGGCCACTATAGCAGAAGGCCTCCGATATTGCTAGAGTGAGCGAAATGGCCGCAAAAACCTACGAAGGGCCCATCACGATGACCAGGAAAGGCATCGGCTTCTTCCCTATCGAAGGCCGGGAGGAGGATCTTCTCGTTCCGAGCGAGTGGAGCGGACACGCGCTCCATGGCGATATCGTCACGGTGGAGGAGGCGGGTTTTTATAAGGATCCCTCCGGCAGGATGCCGCCGCGCGCGGCAGGCAAGGTCGTCGGGATCGTCCGGCGCAACCGCGAGACCTTCGTCGGGAATCTGATCGAGGAAGAGGGGCTCACCTTCCTCGCGCCGGACTGGAAGAAGATGCATGTGCCGCTCGTCATCCTCGACCGCAAGCAAGCCGCGCTCGGAGACAAGGTCCTCGCGCGCCTCGCCTCGTGGGAGGCGGACAAGCAGTACCCGCTCGGCGAGATCCTCGAGGTCATCGGCAAGGCGGGCGTGCACGACGTCGAGATGCGGGCGCTCGCCTTGGGGCAGGGTTTCTCGCCCACTTTTCCGCCGGACGTAGAGAAGGAAGCCGAGAATCTGCGCGGGCGCGGGCGCGAGATCCTCGCTGCCGAGGCCGCGCGGCGCGCGGCCGACCCGGCGGCGCGCGACTTTCGCGCCGTGCCCACGATGACGATCGACCCGGCCGACGCCAAGGATTTCGACGACGCGCTCTCGGTGCGCACGCTCCCCGGCGGCAAAGTGGAGGTCGGCGTGCATATCGCGGACGTCTCCTTCTTCGTCCGGCCCGGCACCGCGCTCGACCGCGAGGCGCGCGAACGCGCGACCTCGGTCTATCTCGTCGATCGCACTATCCCGATGCTCCCCGAGGTGCTCTCCAACGACCTTTGCTCCTTGAATCCGCAGGAGGATCGCCTCGCCTGCTCCGCCGTGTTCGTCCTCGACGAAGAGGCGAACGTGCTTGAGAAGTGGTTCGGGCAGACCGTCATCCACTCCGCCAAACGCTACACCTACGAGGCCGCGCAGGAGACCTTGGACAAAGGCGCGGGCGATCTCCACGGCGAGCTCGCGACCTTGCACGCCCTCTCAGAGAAGATCCGCACCCGCCGCGTCGCCAAGGGCGCGGTCGAGTTCGACACCGCGGAGGTCAAGGTCGAGCTCGACGCCGAGGGCAAGCCGGTCGCGGTGAGGCTCAAGGAGCGCAAGGCGACCAATCTCCTTATCGAGGACTTCATGCTTCTCGCGAACGAGTCGGTCGCCGAGCACCTCTCGGGGCTCGTCGAGGAGCGCGGCGCGGGCGCTTCGATCTATCGCGTCCACGACCGCCCGGACGCCGACCGTATCTTGAACCTCGAGCAGTTCCTCAAGGTGATGGGCTACGATCTGCCGGTCGCGGCCGGCGGCCGCGTCACGGGGGCCGCCTTGAATCGTCTCCTTGCGAGCGTGAAGGGCACGCCGGAGGAATATCTCATCAAGACGGCGACCTTGCGCTCCATGGCCAAGGCCGCCTACGCGACCAAGAACATCGGCCACTTCGGGCTCGCCTTCGAGTTCTATACGCACTTCACCTCCCCGATCCGGCGGTATCCGGATCTGGTCATCCACCGGCTGGTCAAAGCGCACGCGGGCGGCGAGCCTATCGCGGCCTCCGAGATGGAGGAGTTCGACGCGCTCGCCGCGCACTGCTCGGAGCGCGAGGTGGGCGCGGCGGAGGCCGAGCGCGACAGCGTCAAGATGAAGCAGGTCGAGTTCTTGGCGCCCCGCATCGGGCAGGAGTTCGAGGCGGTCATCTCGGGCGTCACCGATCGCGGGCTCTATGTCGAGCTCAACGAGACCCACGCCGACGGCATGATCCGCATCACCGCCTTGGGCGACGTGAACGCCGGCGACTACTTCGACTACGACGAGAAACACTACCGCCTCCTCGGCAGGAAAACGAAGAAGGCGTACCAGCTCGGCGACCCCATCAAGGTCAAACTCATCGCCGCGCGCGTCCCAGAGAAGGAGCTCGACTTCGTGCCGGTATAAAAACTACTTCGCCACCGCGACGGCTTCGTCGAATTTGACGGAGAGGAGCTTGCTGACCCCGTCCGCGCCCATGGTGACGCCGTAGAGGATGCTCGCGCGGCTCATCGTCTCGCGGTTGTGCGTGATCACGATGAGCTGCGACTTTTTCGAGAGCGCGTCGAGCATGTCGCCGTAGCGGCGCGAGTTCGCCTCGTCGAGGGCGGCGTCGGTCTCGTCGAGTATCAAGAAGGGCGGCGGATTGACCTGGCTCATCGCGAAGATGAGTGCTATAGAGGTGAGCGAGCGCTCGCCGCCCGAGAGCTGCAGCAAAGACTGCACTTTTTTCTTGGGGAGATGGACATGCACCTCGATGCCGGGCTTGAGATCTTCCTTTCCCTCGTCGCCGCGCTCCTCGGGATCTTCGTCCTCATCTGATTCGGACTCGACCTCAAGCGCGAGACGCGCGCCGCCGCCGCCGAACATGAGCGCGAAAAACTCGCCGAAGGAGCGATTGACCTCCTTGAGACCCTCCTCGAAGTGCTTGGCAAGCTCGGCCTCGAGCTCCTTGATGAGGCCCGTGAGGCTCGCCGCCGACTGCGCGAGGTCGTCGAGCTCGCGCGCGAGAAAGGCCTCGCGCTCCGAGACCTCTTTGTACTCGGCCTTGATATCTTCGCCCGCGCCGCCCGCCTCCTCGAGGCGGATCGTGAGGCGCTCGAGCGCCTTCTTCCGCTCCTCCTGAAGCCGCCTCGACTCGGCGTCCTGGGCAGGGGCGGCGCTCGGATAACTGAGCGCCTCGCGCCCGGCGGCCGCCGCGACGCTCGCTTTGCGCTCGTCGAGCGCCTCGGCCTCGGCCGAAAGCGCGGCGAGGCGGGCGGCCGCGCGCGCGACCTCGCCCTCCTCGCGCGCCTTGCGCTCGGCGAGCTCGAGTATCGCGCGCGAGAGCTCCTTGCCGGTCTCGTCATGCGCCGCGAGCGCCTCGCGCGCGCGCGCGAGCGCGGCGCGCGCCTTCTCCTCGCGGGCGGCGAGCCCTTCCTCCTTGACGAGGAGTTCCCCGCGCTCGTTCTCGAGCGCGAAGACCGCGCGCTCCTCGCTCGCCAGGAGGTCGCCCTCCGCGCCGGAGAAGCGGGCGACAAAGGCCTTCACCGCGCCGGCAAGCGCCTCGACGGTCGCCCGCAGCGACTCGAGCGTCTCGCCCGAGAGACCCGCCTGCCGTTCGATCTCTTCGCCGAGCGCGGCGAGGTCCTCGCGCGGCACGCGGGCGTAGGGCTCCCGAGCGCTCTCGGCGCTGCGCCTCTTGGCCGCGGCGAGCGCGCCCTCGACGCGCCCGATCTCGCGCGCGAGCAGAGCGCGTTCGCCCGAGAGGCGCTCGATCGCCTCCTCGTGCGCGCGGATCTCTCCGAGCCGTTCCCGCCCCTCGCTGCCTACGGTCGCGCGCTCCTCGATCCGAGCGAGCGCCTCGGCCGCCTGCGCGAGCTGCGTCTTCGCGGCCGCGCCGCGCTCCTCCTGCGCCCGGCGCTCGGCGGCGATATAGCTCTCCTCCGCGGCGAAGTATTCCCGCGCTTTCCCCACCAGCTCGCGGCGCATGTTCTCGGCGCGCTCGAGCTTCTCCACCTGGCCTGCGAGAAACTTCAGGTGCGGCGCGATCTCGCGCCGCAGGCCGTTGACCTGCGCGATATTCTCTTCCGTCTTCGCGAGCTTCTTCTGCGCCTCCTCCTTCTTGAATTCGTAGAGCTTGAGACCCAAGGCGTCTTCGAGCATCGCGCGGCGCTCCTTGGGCGAGGCCAAAAGGATGCGGTCCGCCTCGCCCTGCGAGATGATGTGGTGCCCGGTCTCGCCGATGTTGGCGCCCGCGAGCAACTCCTCGATATCGCGCAGCCGCACCTTGGAGCCGTTGACCAGATACTCGGAGGCGCCGTCGCGGTAGACCACGCGCTCGATCGCGATCTCGTCGAAGTCCAGCTTGAAGGTTCTGCGCGTGTTGTCGAAGACGATCGTCACCCCCGCGCGGTTGGCCCGCGCCGCGCCGATCGAGCCCGCGAAGATGAGATCCTCGCTGCGCTTGCCGCGCATGCTCTTCATGGACTGCTCCCCGAGCGCGAAGCGGAACGCCTCGGCGACATTGCTCTTCCCCGAGCCGTTCGGGCCCACGATCGCGGTCGTCGCGGCGCCGAAGTCCAAGATGGTCTTCTTGGCGAAGGACTTAAAACCGACTATTTCGAGCCGCCTCAGCATTACTCAAAAAGTATACCGCGGCCCCGCCAAAGGCGGGGCCGCGTTCCGGGACAGAGCATTCATGAATACGTCTTCATAATTCGTTCATCTGCTAGCCCGTACCCTTCATTTTGTTATTATTAAGCCGTCAAACCATGAAGATACTCGTGGTAGAAGATGAGCAGCGCTTAGCCGAGGGGCTCGCCGAGGGGCTCGCCCGCAAGGGCTACGCGGCCGATATCGTGAACGACGGCGAGAAGGCCTACACCCGCATCTCGCTCCACCGCAGCGACTACGACCTCGTGCTCCTCGATCTCTCGCTCCCCTCGATGAGCGGGGCCGAGGTCACGCGGGAGATGCGCGCGCACGACATCGCGCTCCCGATCTTGGTGCTCACCGCCGACGCGAGCACGGACCACAAGGTCGAGCTTCTCCTCGCCGGCGCGGACGACTACCTGGTCAAGCCGTTCTCCTTCGACGAGCTCTCCGCCCGCATCCAGGCGATCTTGCGGCGGCCCAAGGAGGCGCTGCCCGCGGTTATCACGGTGAGCGACCTCACGCTCGACCCGGCCGCGCGCGAGGCGACGCGCGACGGCGCCCCGCTCTCGCTCACGCTCAAGGAGTTCGGCCTCCTCGAGTACTTCATGCGGCACCCCAACCAGGTGGTCAATCGCGAGGACCTGATCGCGCATCTCTGGGACTTCAACTACGACTCCTTCAGCAACGTGGTCGACGTGCACGTGAAGAACCTGCGCCGCAAGCTCGACGACTCCGGCGCGCCTTCCATCCTCGAGACCGTCCGCGGCATCGGGTACCGGCTCCGCGCCGCGTAATCCACAGGGGCCCGCGCAAGCCCTGCGGCAGGGCTTGCGCGGCGTTCTCCACCATACTACCTTGCTTAAGCAAGGTACTATATGGAAAACACCCCGAATCAGAAGTTCGACGCTATCCGCAAAGGGCTCTTGGAGTTCCTCACGGCTAAGATCATCGCCACCGGCGAGGTCTATGCCGCCGACATCCTCGCCCGCCTTGCCCCGACCGACTTCGCCACCGGCGAAGGGACCCTCTACCCTCTTCTCTCGAAGATGCGGCGCGAGGGCCTCCTCGAGTATGAGTGGCGCGAGTCGGAGAGCGGCCCGCCGCGCAAGTATTACCGCCTGACCCCGAAGGGGCGCGCCAACTTGCGCGAGACCGAGGCCTACTGGCAAGCGCTTATCGCTACTATTAAAACCATCGCAAAATAATTATGAACAAAGTCGTCACTATCAGCCTTGCTGGCCGCGCCTACGAGCTCGAGGAGGCCGGCTACGACGCGCTCCGGCGATACCTCGACAGCGCGCGCGCCGCGCTCTCGGGCGACCCAGACCTCGAAGAGATTATGCGCGACCTCGAAGCCGCGATTGCGGAGAAGCTCTCCGCGCGCATGCGCCCCGGCGAGAACGTCGCTCGGGGAGGAGACGTCGAGGCGGCGCTCGCCGAGATGGGCCCGGTCGGAGGCAAGGCGCCGGAGGGCGCCGCGCACGCTCAAAGCGGCACGCCCAAAAAGCTCTACCGCCTCCCCGAGGCAGGCTGGATCTGGGGCGTCTGCGCTGGCCTTGCCGCCTACTTTGACATCGACGTCACCTTGGTGCGCATCGCGTTTGTCGCGCTCGCGATCCTCACGGGCGGCGGCTTCTTCCTCGCCTACTTCTTGATGGTCATTCTGATTCCGGTCGCAACCACGCCTGAAGAGCGCTCCGCAGCCTACGGCGCCTCGACTATCACCGCGCAGACCTTGATCGAGAACGCGCGCAAAGGCTACGAGGAAGGCATGCGCGCTTGGCAAAAATGGGAGACGGTCGGGAAGGCTGAGTGGAAGGCACACAAAGCGGAGATGAAGCGGCAGGCAAAGCAGCAGCGCCGCGCGTGGAAGCACCAGGGCCGCGCCTGGCAGGAGTACGGCTACTCCTACTACCCGCACCGCACGCCGACCGTCGCCGAGGAGCTGGTACACGTCGCAATTCTCGCGGCGGTAGTTTGGGCGGTCTACACTTATATCCCGGGCACACAGCCCTTCTTAGACCATCTCTGGGCGCTGATTGAGCGCGGGTGGCAGTGGATCTTCGCGCAGATTGCGCGCTAGCTACCAGCCGAGCGCCTTGAGCGCGTTGCCGGCGGCAGCTTGCTCGGCTTCTTGCTTGCTCTTCCCTTTTCCCTCCGCGACCTTCTTTTGGCCGATATAGGCGCCGACCGTGAAGATGCGCGCGTGGTCCGGGCCCTCCTCGGCGAGGACTGTATAAGAAGGAGTCGAGCCCCGCTTGTCCTGCGAGAGCTCCTGAAAACGGCTCTTGGCGTCCTGGTGGCTCCCCGTCGCGATAACCGACTCCAGGGTGCCAAAGAGATGTTCAGCGGCGAAAGATTCGGCTGCGGCGTAGCCCTGATCGAGATACAGGGCGCCGATAATCGCCTCGAAAGAGTCTGCAAGAATGTTCTCCCGCGCGCGGCCATTGTCGCGCGCTTCTCCTTTGGAGAGGCGCACCATCCCGCCAATACCGAGAGTCTTGGCCACTGCCGCAAGCGAGGCGGTGTTCACCAACGCGGCGCGGTAGCTCGTGAGCTCGCCCTCCTGCTTCTCGGGATATTTGCGATAAAGAAAATCGGTCGAAGCGAGCTCGAGGACGGCATCGCCGAGGAACTCCAAGCGCTCGTTGTGAGCGCTCGCGTCGGGATGTTCGTTTAGATACGAACGATGCGTCAGCGCCTCCTCAAGAAGCGCCGGGTTATTGAAATTGAGCCCAAGCCGGTCCATCGCCCTTACGCTACCACGATTCAAGACCTGCCGCCGGGGACGGCGATGGCGTGTTCGCGGCGTGCGGTGTCGAGCAGCTCCTGCACGGCCGCGGTGACGATGTTGAGGAGGTCGTCGTAGAAGTTGAGGTCGAGGATGTCCTGGATGCGGAACCAGCGCGCGTCGTCGAGGCCGCCGGTCTGCTTCAAGCGGATCTCCGTATACGGCGATTCGGCGAGGAAGTAGGCGACGTGCTTGCGGTACTTCCCTTTCTCCGGATGCGAGGCGACGTACTCGTTCTCGCCGATCTTGCTGCGGATGGAGATGTCGAGACCCATCTCCTCTTTGATCTTGCGCACCGCGCCCTCCTCGACGCTCTCGTTCGCCACCTCCGGCTGGTCGCCCACGCGCCCCTTCGAGAGCGTCCAGTGGCCGAAGACGTCGTGCACGAGCGCGAGATAGTACTGCCCCTCGTGCTTGGCGTAGACGACCGCGCCCGCGAGCCGCTCCACCGGCAGCTCCTCGCGCTTCACCTTCTTCTTCCCCTGCTCGTCCTTGCCCGGCTCGCCGATTTCCTTATAGACGGCGCCGAGCACGCCGTTGACGAAGCGGCCGGAGGAGTCGCCGCCGAAGGTCTTGGCGAGCTCGATGGCTTCGTTGATCGCGACTTTCGCCGGCACCTGGGAGCGGTCGGCGAAGAGGAGCTCGTAGAGCCCGAGCCGGAGGATGTTGCGGTCGACCGGCGCGATGCGTTCAAGCGGCCACTCGGGCGCGGCCTTCTCGATAATGAGGTCGATATCCCCTTGCTTGGCGAGGACGCCCGCGAGCAGCCCCTCCATGAAGGGCGCGTCCGCGCCCTCGCCGCCGAATTCCTCGATGTTGCGCTTCAAGATCTCGCGCGCTTCCGCTTCGCTCGCATGGGTAGTGTCCCACTCGAAGAGCGTCTGGAGTACGACGGAGCGCGCAAGGTGCCGATTCGCCATTGCTAGCGGAAAGTATAGCAAAACGCCCGGCAGCGCAAAGCGCCGCCGGGCCTCATGTGTGAATTGCGCTACGCGCCGCCGCCGCCCGCGCCGCTTCTCGCCTTAGGCTTTGCGCCGCCCGTGAGCTTGCCGATGATGCCCGAGCTGCCCTTCGACTTGGCTGCCTCCGCGCGCTCAAGCTGGTGGACGCGCTCGTGCTCGGCCTCGGAGAGCTTCGCGTGATTGCGCTCGAGCTTGGCGCGCTTCACCTTGGGCGCCGCGATGAGCTTGCCGCGGTAGGCGCCGGTCGTCTCGTCGAGGCGGTGCGGCAAGCGGAGATTGCCCGAGGCCGCGTCTTTGACGACGACCCGGTTCTTGAGGGCGTGGTGGCTCCGGCGATTGCCGGTGTGCCCCTTGGTATGGCGCATGCGGACTGACATGCGGGGACTCTAGCATGCAGGCGGGCAAATGGGAAGGCCGCCTCGCAAGAGACGGCCTAACGCCCAAGGTACGGTTATGCGGTCTGCGGAATCTGCGGAACGAAATCCACACATCCGAGAATGGTGCTGGTCGCATACACTCTGCGACCCTGCTTCCTGCAGAACACTTCAAGGCAGGGCCCGTATCCGGTTACCTGTCCTTGGTGCCCGCAGCCTTTCCCACAGGCGCAACTCTTCGGAGGCTTACGTTCCTTTTCTCTTTTCACGTCTCGCTCCCGGAGTGTTTGTGTCGGACACCATAGCCCGACATGGCGCTATAGCTTAGCGCTTTTCTTCCCCACGAGCAAGGCGCAGATAGCTCATCCGGTGGATTGCGCAGGGGCCGTGCTCGGCGAGCATTTGGTAGTGGAGCTTGGTCGGGTAGCCCTTGTGCTCCTCGAAGCGATACGCCGGATAAGTTTTCGCGAGCCGCCGCATCAGGCGGTCGCGCGCGACCTTGGCGGCGATCGAGGCGAGCGAGATAAGCGGCACCAGCTCGTCGCCGCGGACGATAGTCTCTTGGGCGTACTCGCGCGGAGCCTTGAGGAGTCCGTCGAGATACACGCGCGCATCGGCGTCGGGCGAGAGCGCGCGGCAGCCGCGCGCGACCGCGAGCGCCACCGCGCGGGTGATCCCGAGGCGGTCGATGGTCGCGGCGCTCGCGTAGCGCACCGCGAAACGCGCGCCGCCCTTGGCGGCGCGCGTTCTCAGCAGTTCGAATAGTTCCTCCCGCTTCCCCTGCGAGAGCTGCTTGGAGTCCGCCACGCCCGGGAAGGCGCGCCGGACATCGAGGCGCGCGGGCAGCAGCACGAGGCCCACCGCCACCGGCCCGGCCAGAGGCCCGCGCCCCGCCTCGTCAACGCCAAGCAGGTGACTCATCGCCCCAGGATAGCAGGCGCCGGCTAGAACCGGGCGCTGCAATCGTCCTCGGCCGTCTTGCCGGAGCCCCAATGCCCCGTACATAACGCGCTCGCGTTGGGGCCGACCGTGATGTGGCAGGCGGGGGAGCCGCCTTTGTCGTCCTCCGTATTGACCGTGAGAACGTAGGAGTCGCCGCCTTGGCTGCAGTAACAATAACTTTCAGAGACATTGTTGCAGCCCGCGCCGTAACTGTAGATCGGGTCCTGCGGGACCGCCGCGATATCGCCCGCGGAGACGAGTGCCGGGCCCGCGACCGCGCCCAGCGTATTGACCGAGACGTTGCACGAACCTGAAGCACAAGGATATACGTGATTGGCGGTGTAGTAGAGCTCGAGCGCCTGCTGGATCTGGGCGACCTCGAGCTTGCGCTGCGCGTCGCGCGACTTCTCCCGCGCGGCATTGAGCGAGGCGAGAATGACCGAAGAAAGGAGGCCGATGATCGCGATTACGACCAGGAGCTCGATAAGCGTGAACCCTTCGCTCGGAGCGCGCGTGCCGTGATGAGCCGCCATAGTATAGGGAACGCTAGACCGTCCAGACGAAAAGGATAAGAACGACTCGCGGATCGGACATGAGTCCACCATACCCCACCTTCGTTCCGGCCTGGCGGCGCGTGTGGATAGCAAAAACCGCGCCCCGTTCGGGGCGCGGCAGAAACAGTAAGGAGAGCGTCGTCAGTGTTTTATTTTCGGCGAGAACCCGACGTGCACGATGCCGTGCCCGCCCTGCCGCGAGAGCTGGAGAGCCCTTTCACGCATGCGGTTCGATACGCCGTGCAGGTGAAGGCGGTCGCCCAGTACCCAATCTCCCAGGTGGGGGTGGAGCCTCTGGAGCGGCTTGCCCAGCGAATTCTGCAGCCGGTGCTTGAAACCGCACGGGGTGATGAGTTGACGCTCATGGTCGCACTTCAGATATCCCGCGTCGACGAAATCGCCGTCAAGGGAGACCCGCGCTTCCACCGAGCCGCTCTTTGTGCACAAGAGCAACGACTCGATCCATGCGACGCAGATATACGGCTCCGCGTCTTCCCTGCCCCGCCCCTGGTTGAGCATGGGCGGCTCGACGACCGCGAAATAGTTGGTACCCCCCAAATGAGAGACGATCATCTCCCGATCGCGCAGGCCGTTGTCCGGGAATGATCTCGCGGACACGGCCATCGGATGTGTTTGCATGCGCTGCCCTTTCTTTTTTTCGGCCCGCCCTTGAATGAACAGGCTCAGTTACCGAATCTACAGCAATCGCCGCGGCGGGACAAGCCGCGTTATGCACCGTTCGGCCTGCGCGGTATCATCTCCCTATGGCGGGTAAATTCGTCCACCTCCACACCCACTCGCACTACACCTTCCTCCAGGCCTTGCCCAAGGTCGAGGAGCTCGTCGAAGCGGCGAAGACCGCGGGCATGGGCGCGCTCGCGCTCACGGACTCGGGCAACATGCACGGCGCTATAGAGTTCTACAAAGCCGCGAAGGCGGCAGGCATCAAGCCTATCCTCGGCGTCGACGCCTACCTCGCGCCGCGCTCGCGCTGGCAGAAGGATCCGGCACTCGACGCGAAGCGCTCGCGCATCGTGCTGCTTGCGGAGACCATGGAGGGTTACCGCAATCTCCTCACACTTACGACCGCGAGCTGGATCGAAGGCTTCTTCGAGCGGCCACGCATGGACAAAGAGCTCTTGCGAGCGCATCGCACGGGAATAATCGCGATCATCCCCTCCTTCGCGGGCGACATCGCGCAGCACTTGCGCGCCGGCGACAAAGCGGGCGCCGGGGCCGCGCTCGCGGAACTCAAAGGGATATTCCCCGCGACGGGCGGGGCGAGCGGCCGCGAGCCCCGGCTCTTCCTCGAGCTTACCCATCACCCAAAAGTCGCGGGGCACGACGCGCTCATGAGGGAGATCGCGGCCTTGGGCCGCGCCGAGGGAGTCCCGCTCCTCGCGCAGCACGACGTCTACTATATTTCCCCCGAGGACCGCGAAGCGACCGAGATCATGCGCCGCATCCAGCTCGGCGGCGCGCGCCGGGAGAACGAGGAAGAGGACTTCTCCTTCGTGAGCGAGGCGCAGATGCGCGAGTTTTTCCCGGACCTCCCGGAGGCAGTCGAGAACTCGGGAAAGATCGCGGAGCGCTGCGCGCTCGAGTTCTCGCTCGGCGCGTGGATTTTCCCCGCCGTGCCGCACGCCGAGGGATTCACCGACTATGCCAAAGAGCTCTCCGCCAAGGCGTACGCCGGCATCGCCGCGCGCGGCCTCACCGAGAGCGCGGCGCTCCGCGAGCGCATCGAGTACGAGCTCGCCATCATCAACGACAAGGGCTTCGCGCCCTATTTCCTCGCGGTCGCCGACCTCCTCGCCTTCGCTAAGCGCTCGGGCATCCTCACCACGACGCGCGGCAGCGCCGCGGGCTCCTTGGTCGGCTACCTCACCGGCATCACGAACGTCGACCCGATCTTCTATAAGCTCCCCTTCGAGCGCTTCTTGAACCCGGAGCGGCCGAAGGCGCCGGATATCGACATGGACATCGCTGACGATCGCCGCGAAGAGCTCATCGCGTACGCCAAGGAGCGGTACGGGCAGGATAAGGTCGCGCAGATCGGCACCTTCGGCACCCTGCTCGCGCGCGCGGCGGTGCGCGACGTCGCGCGCGCCTTGGGCCACTCCTATGGCACCGGCGACCGCATCGCCAAGCTGATCCCGATCGGCTCGCAGGGCTTCCCGATGACGATCGAGCGCGCGCTCTCGCTCGAGCCGGAGCTCAAGCAGCTCTATGAGGAAGACGACGACACCAAGGAGGTGATCGACCTCGCGCGCCGCATCGAGGGCTGCGTGCGGCACGTGGGCGTCCACGCCGCGGGCGTGGTGATCGCGCCGACGCCCCTGGTCGAGTGGACCCCGCTCCAGCCGGACCCGAAGGGCACCGGTCGCGTGATCACGCAGTACGACATGTACTCGATCACGGACGAATACGGCGGCGTCGGGCTCCTCAAATTCGACTTCCTCGGGATCACGAACCTCTCGATCCTCGCTGATTCCGTCCGGCGCGTGCGCGAAGAGCGCGGCATCGCCGTCGACATCGAGAACATCCCGCTTGACGACGCGAAGACCTTCGCCATGCTCGCGCGCGGCGAGACGGAGGGCACCTTCCAGCTGAACGGCAGCGGGATGACGCGCTACTTGAAGGAGCTGAAGCCCACCACCATCCACGACATCAACGCGATGGTCGCGCTCTACCGCCCGGGCCCGATGGAGACCATCCCGCAGTATATCGAGCGCAAGCGGAACGCCCGCCTGATCCGGTATCTCGACCCGCGGATGGCGGAGTATCTCGACGCCTCCTACGGCCTCCTCGTGTACCAGGACGATGTCCTCCTGACCGCCATCAAGCTCGCGGGCTACAGCTGGCTCGAGGCCGACGCGCTCCGGAAAGCGATGGGCAAGAAGATCCCCGCCGAGATGGAGGCGCAGAAGGAAAAATTGCTCAAAGGCTTCGCCGAGTTCGGCAAGATCCCCAAAGAGAAAGGCGAGCAGCTCTGGAAACTGATCGAGCCTTTCGCGGCCTACGGCTTCAACAAGGCGCACGCCGCAAGCTACGGCAAGGTCGCCTACCAGACCGCCTATATGAAGGCGAACCACCCGGTCGAGTATCTCGCCTCGGTGCTCACCTACGAGCGCGGCGACGTGGAGCGCATCGCGATCTACGTCGCGGAATGCAAGCGCATGGGCATTGAGGTGCTGCCGCCGGACGTGAACGAGAGCGGCGCGGATTTCACGGTGGTAGCCCTGCCGGAAAGCCGCGAAGGCGTCCCCGCCGAGGATGCTCCGCAGCGCGACGGCGCGAGGCAGAGCAAATTTTCAGCAGAAAATTATGCGTCATCCGAGGCGGTGATGCCGAGCGGCCGCATCAGGTTTGGCTTGTCATCCATCAAGAACTTCGGCGAGGGCGTGGCCAAGGCGATCATCGAGGAGCGCGAGAAAGGCGGCCAGTATAAAACCCTCGCCGACTTCCTTACCCGCGTGGGCTCAAAGAACCTCAACCGCAAGTCGCTCGAGTCGCTCATAAAATGCGGCGCGCTCGACTCCTTCGAACGGCGCGGGACGCTCTTGGCCGGCATCGAGACGCTCCTCGCCTTCCATAAGGACGCCTCGGCGGAAGCGCCGCAAGACTCGCTCTTCGGCAGCATGGCCGCACCGACCCTGACGCTCTCGCCCGGCGCCGAGGTCTCGCTCACCGAGAAATTGGACTGGGAGAAGGAATTGCTCGGTATCTACGTGTCCGGCCACCCCCTGGACGCGCATGAAGAAAAGCTCGCGAAGAGTAAGGTCTCGCTCGGCTCCCTCAAGGCAGACCCGCGGCCCGGGCTCCCCGTCATCCTGCCGGTATTGGTCGCGGAGGTGAAGACGCACCTCACCAAGAGCGGAGAGAAGATGGCGTTTATAAAATTCGAGGACCGCGCGGGAGAGTCCATGGAGGCAGTCATTTTCCCCAAGCTCTTCAAGGCGCAGGGCGCGGCGATCGCCGCGGGCAAGTGCATCCTCGTCAAGGGCAACGTCTCTTCGCGCGGCGGCGAACTCTCCTTGGCCCTCGAGAATTTGAAGCCGCTCTAGCCGTGCTATATTCCCTCTCATGAATCAGCCGCCCGAGGAACGCGACCATAAGAAGCTCGGCAAGGAGCTCGACCTCTTCGCCTTCAGCCAGGATGTCGGCAAGGGCCTTCCCCTCTTCACCCCCAAGGGCGCGGCGATCCGCCGCGAGCTCGAGCGCTTCATTGTCGACGAGGAACTCGCGCGCGGCTATCAGCACGTCTACACTCCCGCGCTCGCCAAACTCGACCTCTACAAGAAGAGCGGCCACTATCCGCACTACCAGGACTCGATGTACGCGCCCATCGAGATCGACGACGAGACTTTCATGCTCCGCCCGATGACCTGCCCGCACCACTTCGAGCTCTACTTGCGCAAACCCGTCTCCTACCGCGAACTCCCGATGCGCATCGCGGAATTGGCGCAGCTCTATCGCTACGAGCAGTCGGGCGAGCTCATGGGGCTCCAGCGCGTGCGCACCTTCTGCCTCGCGGACGCGCACATTATCTGCGCCTCCGAGGAACAGGCGGTCGCGGAGGTAGGCGGCGCGCTCGACCTCATCGAGTATGTCGCGGGCGTCTTCGGACTCGAATACGGCAAGGATTACCGCTATCGTCTCTCGCTTGGCGATCGCACCAATACCGAGAAATATTATAAAAATGACGGCGCCTGGGAAAAGGGCGAAGATCTCCTGCGCAAGCTCCTCATCGCGCGCGGCGCGGAATTTGAAGAGGCTAAGGACGAAGCCGCCTTCTACGGCCCCAAGATCGACGTCCAGATGAAGAACGCCAATGGCAAGGAGGACACCGCCTTCACCGTGCAATATGACTTTTGCATGCCGGACCGCTTCGACCTCACCTACGTCGGCGAAGACGGCAAACCGCATCGCTGCTTTGTCGTGCACCGCTCCTCTATAGGCGCGATCGAGCGCATCATGGCCTTCTTGATCGAGAAGTATGCGGGGGCCTTTCCGCTCTGGCTCTCGCCGGTGCAAGTGAAGGTGCTCTCTGTATCGGAGAAGAACGCGGCGTATGCGAAGGAGATCGCGGAGGAGATCAAGAAGGCCGGCATCCGCGCAGAGCTCGACGACTCGAACGAATCGCTCGGCAAGAAGATCCGCGAGGCGAAGACCGGGAAGATCCCGGCGACCATCGTGGTCGGCGACAAGGAGATGGAGGCGAAGACGGTCGCGGTCGAGAACAATCGCACCGGCGACAAGCAGGCCGTCCCTCTCGCCGAGTTCATCTCCGCAACTTTGACGCGCATCAAAGAGCGCGCGAACATTTAAAACAAAAACAGCGCCGGCCTAAAGGCCGACGCTGTTTTTGTTTTGTTATGCGCCCAAGACGCCGAGCGCGCGGGTGAGCGCGAGTTTCGCGCCCGTGATGCCTATAGAGTAGGTCGAGTCCACCGCGCTCGTGAGCGAGGAGACGAGGCGCTCCAAGACCGGCGTGGCGAGATTCTTGGTCAAGGCCGCGATCTCTTGGTGGACGGGCGCGCCCTCGGTGCGCGCGCGGTAGGCATCGTCCAAGGCGAGCGAGACCTGCGCGATGAAGGCCTCCGCGTCCGCCCCGCTCTGCACGAGCTGGCGCAGGGTGGCATAGACCTCCTCACGCTTCCCTGCGATGAGCGCGGCGATGAAGCTCGGCACCTCGGGCGCGAGCGGCGCAACAGGCTTCGCGGACGGCGCCGTCCGAGCGGGCTCGGGCGCAGGCATCTCTGCCGCCATTTGGATCGGCTCGACGTTCTCATAGATCGGCTCGATGTTGCGTACCGCGGGCGGTTCGACGCCCTCGCGCTCGGCGAGCGCCGCCGACTGAGGCGAGCGCGAAAGGCCCTTCACGATGTCGTCGATAGAGAGCGTCCCGCCGGTAGCGAAGGATTTGAAGCCCTCATAGGGCGAGTGGCGCGGGGCAAGAGCGGCCTGCTGCTCCGTGCCGCTGCGCAGCACGGGCTGCGCGATCGGCGCGGAGGCTCCGGCAGGCGCGCGCGGCGCCGCTCCTGCCGGAGCGAGCGCGAACGCGCCGCCTTCGAGCGCGCCCGCGACCTCGAGACCGAAGTCGCGCGCCTTGCGCGCAAGCCACGGCAGGAGCCCAAAGAGGATCAGATATGCCGCGGCCAAGCACCAGATGCCGAGCGCGAACCAGTAGAGGACCGTCCCCACGGGCCCGAGATCAAGACCGGTGTAGGGAATCTGCGAGAGGTAGAGATACGCGAGCGGCTGATTGACCGGATGCGGCAAGGCCGAGAGATAGACCAGCGGGCCGCCGCCGCCTCCCCCGCCGCCGCAGCCGCCGGAGCAGCAAGAACCGGTACAGCCGCCCCCGCCTCCGCCCGACGGGATCGTGACGGTCGCAGTGCAGGTGACGGTCGCGCCATCGGCAGCGGTCGCAGTGCCGGTGTAGGTGGTGTTGCTGTTGACGGGCGGCGTGGTGGTCGAGCCGCCGGAGGTCGGCGTCGAGGTGCCGATGCCGTTATCGAGGAAGAAGGAGATCGCCCCCGAGGTAGTCCACGTGAGCGTCGCGGTATCGCCGACGGAGGCGACCTGCGTCGGGCTCGCCGTGAGCGTGCAGGCCGGGCCGCCGCCTCCCCCGCCGCTTTGGACCGTGACGGCCGCGGTGCAGGTCACCGTGCCGCCCGGGCCCGTCGCCGTGCCGGTGTAGGTGGTGTCGCTCGTGATGGGCGGCGTGGTGGTCGAGCCGCCGGAGGTCGGCGTCAAGGTGCCGATGCCCTGGTCGATCGAGAAGGAGGTCGCGTGCGTGGTGGTCCAGGTGAGGGTCGAGGTCCCGCCGGAGGCGACCTGCGTCGGGCTCGCCGTGAGCGTGCAGGAAGGCGGCGGGTTGGTGACGACGGTAACCGTCGCGCTGCAATGGACGGTGCCGCCGGCGCCCTTGGCGGTGCCGGTGTAGGTCGTGGTCGTAGTCGGCGAGACGGTAGTCGAGCCCGCGGCGACCGGGGTAACCGGGCCGACGCCCTGGTCGATGGTGAA
>DASZVH010000004.1:0-143222 GCA_035547315.1 Minisyncoccota bacterium | reverse complement strand
GTCGCACTTCCGTAGAGATGTTCGGGAGCACCTTAGCTGGTATACTCGGCGGATGCAAGATCTCATCATTATCGGCGGAGGGCCGGCGGGAATAGCGGCGGGAGTGTACGCCGCGCGTAAATACCTCAAAACGACGCTTATCACCCCCGACTACGGAGGACAATCGAACGTCTCGGAAGGAATCGAGAACTGGATCGGCACGCCAAAGATTAGCGGCATGGCGCTCGCAGACAGCCTCAAGGCGCACCTCATGGCCGCGAAGAGCGACAAGGTAGAGATTGTCGAGGACACCGTCGAGAAATTGGAGAAGGTCGAGGGTGGCTTCAAGGCGACGACCAAGGGCGGCAAAGAATACTCCGCGCGCGCGGTCATCGTCGCTTCGGGTGCCTCTCGCCGCAAGCTCGAGGTTCCAGGCGCGGATGCCTATGAGAACAAAGGCCTCACCTACTGCGCCTCCTGCGATGGGCCGGTCTTCGCCGGGCAGGATGTCGCGGTGGTGGGCGGCGGCAACGCCGGCTTCGAGACCGCGCTCCAGCTCCTCGCTTACTGCAAGAGCGTCACGCTGCTCTCGCGGAGCGGCTTCCGCGCCGACCCTGTCTCGGTCGAGAAGGCTAAGTCCATGGCGAACTTCAAAGGCATCGAGCACGCGCTGCCGAAGAGCCTCACAGGCGCGCCCTTCGTCTCCTCCCTCTCCTACAAGGATCCCGCGGGCGAGCATGAGCTTCCTGTAACGGGCGTCTTCGTCGAGGTGGGCGTGATTCCCAACACCGGCTTCGCCAAAGGGCTCCTCGCGCTTGACGAAGTCGGGCGTATCAAGGTAGACGCCAGAGACCAGCGCACGAGCATCGAAGGCATCTGGGCCGCAGGCGACTGCACCGACGAGCTCTACCACCAGAACAACATCGCCGCCGGCGATGGCGTCAAAGCGCTCGAGGACGCCTACCTCTGGCTCATGAAGCGCTAACGGCGCTTCTGCGCACATAGGCAAAGCCGCGCCTCGTTGCGAGGCGCGGCTTTGCGTCGGGAGCTTAGGCCTGCGCAGGAGCCTGCGTGCCCTCACCCTCCTTCTGCTCGGCCGGCATGCCCTGCTCCGGATTCTCCGGGGCCGGCATCGGCTTGTTCTGTTCATCCATGATGCGGAAAATGACGGGAGATAAAAACATCACCGTCATCCAGTGATTGGCTGGCAAAGTCGACCTATGGGGCTAGTATAGCACATCCGTGGCGCGTCAACATCACCAGAGCGGCGCCTGCGGCCCGGGGTAGCTGAGCGCGCCGCGGCGGATCTTGAGGAACGGCGTCTTCTTGTGCGGCTTGGCGGCCGAGGCGCTCGTGATATCCAAGACGCGCCAGCCGCGCGCAAGCAGGGCGTCGCCGATCATCGAGCGGTGGCAGCGCCAGGGTACCGCCTCGGCGCACATGATCGCCACCCGCTTCCCTTTCGCATACTTTTCAAGCTCCGCGAGCCCGGCCGCAAACTCGAGCCCCTGCATGTAGTCCGCATAGCCGCGGAAGGAGGCGTTGTGCCAGCCGAGGTTGGGCGAGTCCTTCCTCGCTCTGCGGCGTCCGCCGAGCGCTTCGAGCCAGCGGTATTCGATACCCCGCCTCTTGAGCGCTCTCTCGAGCGCCTTTTGCGCAAACTGCGGATTATGCCGCGAGGCCGGGATCGAGCGGACATCCGCGACCGCCTCGATCCCGTGCGCCTCAAGCAGCGCCGCGAACTCCTCGAGCGAGCGGTTCGAGTGCCCGATCGTCCACAGCTCCGGCTTGCCCTGCTTCTTCATTTTTTCGCTCGCCGCGCGAGCACGAACTTCTGCGCGGGACTCAGCTTCTTGTCTTTGCGATGCGTGCAGCCGTACCAGCAGCAGGGGCGCCGCATGCCCTCTTTGAGCTCCGAGGCCACTCTGCCGACATGCTCCTCCCGTTTCTCCGGCGTCTTGGGCGAGATCGCCCAGCAGATCCACTCGTTGCGCGCAAGCGGCGTGAGGCTCTCCCAGCGCGCGAGCGACTTCTTGTCCGCCGCAAGCGCCTTGCGCAAATCCGCCGGTAGCTGGTGCGCCGTCCCGCCGAGAATCTTCCCCGCCATGCTCCCCATCCTACCAAAACGCGGAACAATTCTAATAAGGACATCAGACTTGTATAAGGGGAGAAGTTCGAGGAGGAGGTGGAGCGACTGCGGAAATTCCAGCGCTCGTTCCTCGGCGCGGGCGACGCTACGCCACAGAAAGACATCGATCTGCGCGACTACGCGAAGTATCTACTGAGAAACGGCAGTCTTACAGAGAAGCGCGAACTCCTACTCTGTATCAAGAGCAGGCTGGTGTTGGAGAAGGGCGAGTTGCGGATGTTCTTTTTTGTTTGCTTCTTCATCCGGCAATTTCTCCGAAATTGCCTCCCTCGTCAAAAAAGTCGGAACGAACCCTGCGGTTCGTGCCAAATCCGCCCACTTCGCCGTGTCCGCCCCGTCTGATTTCGCCGCTTCGCGGCGGCATTTTCTGCCCGCCCATTCTTCCGCCGCGCCTTCGGCGCGGCTCCTTTCGGATTCCGAAGTTTCGATTTGCGGAGAGGGTGGGATTCGAACCCACGGTCCCGTTACCAGGACACCACATTTCGAGTGTGGCGCATTCGACCACTCTGCCACCTCTCCGGTTCCGGCATCTTAGCATTTAGGCGCTAAAATGATAAGGTTCGGCTACGGCCTCGTCGTCTAATGGTTAGGACAGCGCTCTTTCAAGGCGCAAATACGGGTTCGATTCCCGTCGAGGCTACCAGAGTCACCTAAGCTGCGCGAAGGGAGTTATAGTGCGCATATGAGAGCTCATCCATTCTGGAACGCGGCAGGGGCGGCGGCGTATATCGGCGCGGTGGTGCTCTTTATCAACTACATCTCCTCGATCCGCGCTAACACCCCGGACACTCTGCTCGACTCCATGAGCTTTATCTCGCTCGTGGTCTTCTCCGCCGCCGTGATGGCCTTCCTCTTCTTCTACCAGCCGGTCGCGCTTTTGATCGAGGGCAAGCGCGCGGAGGCGGCCGCCTACTTCGGCAAGACGCTCGGATTCTTTGGCGTAATCGTGGTCCTGCTTCTCGCTCTCGTGAGTCTCCAGTAACGGGTATACTGAGCGGATGGCGTACGAATCGTCTGTCCCCACCGAGGTACCGCAGATCGGTTTTTATTACCACTACAAGCACGACCCCGCCGGTGCGTTTAATAACTACGCCTACGAGGTCGTCGGCATCGGCCACCACACCGAGGACGACTGTGAGGAGCGCGATCGCTTTCTCGTGGTCTATCGCCCGCTCTATGAGGCCTTTGTCTATAAGAATGGCAGGATGTTCGACGTGCGCCCCTTGTCGATGTTCATGGAAGAGGTCGAGAAGGAAGGCAAGCGCTTCCCCCGCTTCGCCAAGATCGCCGATCCCGCCGTCTTGCGGCAGCTTGAGGAATTGCGCGAAAAAATGTATCCTCCAGGGGCGCGCGGTTAGCTCAGTTGGTAGAGCACTTCCTTGACGTGGATGGGGTCGGGGGTTCAAGTCCCTCACCGCGCACCAAAATGGCTCGGCCGCAAAAGAACGAGAAGGTCTATATCTACGGCAAGCACGCGCTTGAGGAGGCGCTTGCGGGCAATCCGGCCGTCATCAAGAAAGTATATCTCGCGCCCGAGCTCCGCGACCACGAGCTCGCGGAGATGCTCGCTACGCACAAGATCCCGACCGACCTCCTCAAGAACGGCAACGAGATGGCTGGGCGCGACGCGGTCCACCAGGGCGTCGTCGCGCTCATGGAGCCGGGGAAGCTCCTGACGCAATTTGATGACTTTATCGAGTCGCTTGAGGTATCAGAAGATACCGCGATAGCAGTCCTCGGAGAAGTGCAAGACCCGCACAACGTGGGCGCGATCATCCGCTCGGCGGCGGCCTTCGGCCTCTCGGCCGTGCTCATCCCCGAGCGTAATCAGGCGCCGATCACGGGCGCCGTGGTGAAGAGCTCGGCGGGCATGGCCTTCCGCATCCCGCTCGTCTCTATAGGCAACGTCAACCACGCGCTCGAGGTCTTGAAGAAGAAGGGCTTCTGGACCTACGGCCTCGACATGGAGGGCCAAGCGCTCGGGAACGAAGGCTTCGAGAAGCCCTCGGCGTTCGTGATCGGGAACGAAGGCGCGGGAATCAGGGAAAAGACGCTCGCGGCCTGCGATATCACGCTCGCCATCCCGATGCACCCGCGCACCGAATCGCTTAACGCCGCAGCCTCGGCAGGCATCGTCTTCTACGAGTGGAGCAAAAAGCACCCCGCTTCCCTGTCGACCCCTTCTGCATGACCCACGACAAACACCTGGTGACCAAAGGCTGGGAGGACTACGAGCTCCTCGACAGCGGCGAGAACATGAAGCTCGAGCGCTTCGGCAAGATCGTCGTCGCGCGCCCGGAGACGCAGGCGCTCTGGGCTAAACGCGCGCCCGAACGTTGGAGCGAGACAAGCGCGGAGTTCGCCTTCTCAAACGGCAAAGGCAGTTGGACCGTCACCGAGGTTAAACCTCCGTTACCTCCGTTATCGAGGTTAAACCTCGATAACGGCTGGGAGATGAGCCGCGGCCCGCTCAAGTTCATTGCTCGCCTCTCGGGCTTCAAGCATACCGGCGTCTTCCCCGAGCAGGAACCCAACTGGATCTGGATCAAGGATCGGGTCAAAGCGCTTATCGCGGGTGGCGTCGAGAAACCGAGCGTGCTGAACCTCTTCGGCTATACCGGCGTCGCGACCTTGGCGGCGGCGCACGCAGGCGCTTTCGTGACGCATGTGGACTCCTCGAAGCAATCGCTCGACTACGCGCATGAGAACGCGCGCGCCACCGGCCTCGCCGAGGGCGCGATCCGCTGGATCCCGGACGATTGCCTCGCCTTCGCCAAGCGCGAGGCGCGCCGCGGGGCGAAGTATGAGGGCATCATACTCGACCCGCCGGCCTTCGGCCGCGGCGGCAAAGGCGAGGTGTGGAAGATCGAGGAGGACTTGCCCACGCTCCTCGCCGTCCTCAAAGAGCTCTTGGGCGAGGCGCCAGGCTCCTTCTTCCTTATTTCGGGCTACGCTGCCGGCTACTCGCCGCGCGCTTTCTCCCAGGCAGTCGAGAGCGCCTTCGGCGAAACGGCGGGAGAATCCGGCGAGCTCCTTATCAAAGAGTCCTCGACCGAGCGCGTGGTCCCCGCAGGGATATATACTCGTTTTGTAAAATAACCATCATGACCCCGCACGAGAAGCAGCAGCAGGTAATCCTCTATCACAGCAAGTGCATCGACGGTTTCGGCGCCGCATACGCCGCCTGGAAGAAGTTCGGCGAAGAGGCCGAGTACATCCCCGTCTCCTACGGCAAGCCCCTGCCCGAGAAGATGGAGGAGCGAGATGTAGTCTTTGTCGACTTCTGCCCTACAGCTAAAGAGCTTGAGGAGTTTTCTGCACGCACGAAATCAATCGCGATTCTCGACCATCACCATGGTGTGAAAGATGTGGCGACACAGTATCCCGGCGTTTTCGACACTGAACACTCGGGCGCGACGATTTCCTGGAGCTACTTCCACCCGGGCGAGCCAACGCCGAAGCTCCTCACCTTCATCGAAGACGGCGACCTCTACCGCTACGCGCTCCCCGAGACCGAGGAGATCTACTCCTACCTCATCGTCGAGCCCTATGACTTTGAAAGCTGGGATCGCATCGTGAAAGCGCTCGAGACGCCAGAGGGAGAGGCCAAGATTCTCTCGACCGCCAAGACCTACAACGAGTACTTCCTTAAGCTTGCCGAGATGTCGGTTGCGGGCGCAAAGAAGGTTAAATTTGAGGGCTACGAGATCGGCTTCGGCATCACGCACCCAGTGATGGCGATGAAATCCCATGTGGGTCACGAGCTCGCAAGCAAGTGGCCGCCCTTGGCGCTTGTGGTCTCTGCGCACCCGGACGGCTTCGGCGTCTCGATACGCGGCGACGGCTCAGTAGATGTCGCCGCGATAGCCCGCAAATACGGCGGCAATGGCCTCAAGGGCTCTGCCGGCTTCTTCATCCCCGCCGGCGGCCCCCTGCCCTGGGAAGAAGTCAGCGAGTAAACAGGGCGCCGCGGTAGAAGCGGAGCTCCTCTATCGATTTCATGATGTCGCTCTTGGCGCGATGCGCGCTCGCGCCTTTGCGCTCGCGCGCTTTTTCAAAAACCTCGGGCGCCCAGCG
The DNA here is from genome assembly GCA_035547315.1 of Minisyncoccota bacterium. Lineage (GTDB taxonomy): Bacteria > Patescibacteriota > Minisyncoccia > Phycocordibacterales > Phycocordibacteraceae > C7867-001. Next base: position 137,017 of record DASZVH010000004.1, on the reverse strand, counting down.
CTTGGCGAGCTCTTTGATGCTTGAGACGTCTATCGAGCGGTAGAAAAGGTACTGGTCGAGCGCAGGCATTCGCGTCTTGAGGAAGTGGCGATCAGTCGAGATCGAGTTGCCGCATAGGGGCGCCGACTGCGGCGCGCAATGCTCCTTGAGGAAAGCGAGCACCCGCTCTTCGGCCTCCCCTTCCGTGAGCTCGCTCGCAACTGCCTCGGGGATGATGCCGGTCGCCTCGTGGAAAGCGCGTACCTCCGCCGGCAGGGCGTCAAAAACTGCCTGCTCCGCGTGGATGATGAGATCCGGCCCCTCGGCGACTACGTTCAATTCCCCGTCCGTAAGCACGAGCGCGAGCTCGATGATCGAGTCTTTGCGGGCGTCCGCGAGCGAGGTCATCTCGAGGTCAACCCAGCAGAGGAGGTCGTTGCGCTGCATGCGGTTATAGTACAGGATAGCGCTATGAAAATCCTGGCTATCGAGACCAGTTGCGACGAGACCGCGGTAGCGGTCGTGGAGGCGAGCGGAGGAGGGAGCTTCTCGAAGGGTTTTGCTGGACTCTCAACCCGAAGAGAAGCTCCCTCTTCCGCGAGTTTCAAGATTCTCGGCAACGCCCTGCTTTCGCAGGTGGAGAAGCACGCGGAATATGGCGGCGTCTTCCCCGCGCTCGCCAAGCGCGAGCACGCCAAGAATCTTGTCCCCCTGCTTGAGGCCGCGCTCGAGGAGGCGGAGCTTTTGCATGAAAGCGAGCAGGAGCTCGACGAGGCGCTGCGCGCCTCGCTCGCCGATCTGCTCGCGCGCGAGGGCGCGCTCGCGGAGAATTTGCTCGAATTTTTGAAGGAGTGCGAGCGGCCCGCGCTCGACGCGATCGCGGTCACCGCGGGCCCCGGGCTCGAGCCCGCGCTCTGGGTGGGCATCAACTTCGCCAAGGCACTCGCAGCGGCGTGGGGGCTGCCGATAGTCGCCGTTAATCATATGGAGGGGCATGTGCTCGCGGGCCTGGCGCAGAAGAGCGGAGAGACGCTTGAGATCAAAGGCGTCGAGGTGCCTATCCTCGCGCTCCTTATCTCGGGTGGACACACCGAGCTCGTGCTTATGCGCGAGTGGTTAGAGTACGAATTGATCGGCCAGACGCGCGACGACGCGGTCGGCGAGGCCTTCGACAAGGTCGCGCGCATGCTCGGCCTCCTCTACCCGGGCGGCCCGCAGATATCAAAACTCGCGGAGGCGGCGCGCAATGAGCCGGACGATTTCATAAAAGGCCTCGCGCTCCCCCGCCCGATGCTCCATGACGCCACCTGCGACTTCTCCTTCGCCGGACTCAAGACGGCGGTGCTCTATCTCTTGAAGAAGCAGGACGGCATCAACGATGAAGACAAAAAGCGTATCGCGCTCGCCTTCGAGGAGGCGGTAAGCGAGGTGCTCTGGGCGAAGACCGCGCGAGCGCTCAAGGAGACCGGCGCGAAGACCGTGGTGATCGGCGGCGGCGTCTCGGCCAACACTCACATCCGCCGCGTTTTTAAAGAAAACATCGCTAAAGAATTTCCGGGTGTAGACCTGCGCATCCCCTCCGCGGACCTCACCACCGACAACGCGCTCATGATCGCGCTCGCGGGCTACTTCCGCGCGCTCCGCTCCGACTTCGCCGACCCCGCCACCCTCTCCGCCTCCGGCGCCCTCTCGCTCGCCTAAGCCGCGCCTTTTGGCGCGGTTTTTGCTATATTTCGTAGGCAATGGCAAAAGAGGTAGACCCCAAATTCACCAAGCCCTACGACCCGGCAGGGACCGAGGGGAGAATCTACGAGGCCTGGGAGAAGAGCGGGTATTTCAACCCCGACAATCTCCCAGGCGAGCGCACCGAGCCCTTCTCGGTCGTGCTCCCGCCGGTCAATGTCACGGGCGTGCTCCACCTGGGCCATGCCTATGAAGACTCGCTCCAGGACGCGGTGATCCGCTACGCGCGCATGCGCGGAAAGCGCGCGCTGTTTGTGCCCGGGACCGACTCGGCCGCGATCGCGACCCAGGCGCGCGTAGAGAAGAATATCCAAAAGGAGGAGGGCAAGAGCCGGCACGATCTCGGGCGCGAGGAGCTCGTGCGCCGGATTACCGCCTTTGCCAAGGAGAGCGAGTCTACGATCCTCAACCAGATCCGCCGCATGGGCGCGAGCCTGGACTGGAGCCGCTACGCTTACGCGCTCGACAAGGCGCGCAGCCGCGCGGTCACCGAGGCCTTCACGCGGATGTACAAGGCCGGGCTTATCTATCGCGGCTACCGCATCGTCAACTGGGACCCGAAGGGCCAGACCACCATCAGCGACGACGAGATCGTCTACGAGGAGCGCCCGGGCAAGCTCTACACCTTCAAATATTCCAAAGACTTCCCGATCTCGATAGCGACCACGCGCCCGGAGACCAAAGCGGGCGACGTCGCGGTCGCGGTGCACCCCGAGGACCCGCGCTACCAGCCGTTCCTCGGCAAAGAGTACGACACCGTATTCTGCGACGTGCCTGTCCATCTCAAGATCGTCGCGGACGCGGCGGTTGATCCCTCCTTCGGCACCGGCGCGGTCGGGGTCACTCCGGCGCACTCGCAAATAGACTGGGAGATCGCCCGCCGCCACGCGCTCCCCACCGACAACGTCGTGATCAACGAATACGCCAAGATGAAGGTCGAGGGCCGCCTTAACGGGCTCAAGGCCGCCGAGGCGCGCGCGGCCGTGGTCGACTGGCTCCAGAGCCAGGGCCTCTTGGAGAAGGAGGAGGATGTGTTGCAAAACATCGCGACCGCCGAGCGCACCGGCGCCGTTATCGAGCCCTTGCCCAAGATGCAGTGGTGGGTGGACGTAGAGAAGCCCTTCACTCTCGCGCACTCTTCCATCCCCGGAATCCCCGCCGGAGCGCCGATCACGCTCAAGCAGCTGATGCGCAAGGCGGTCGAGAGCGGCGCGGTCGCGATGCCGCAAGAGGGATTCCGCAACGCGTACTTCCACTGGATCGACAACCTGCGCGACTGGTGCATCAGCAGGCAGATCTGGTTCGGCCACCGGATCCCGGTCTGGTATCGCGGCGAGGAGATCCGCGTGGGCGAGGCGCCCGAGGACTCCGCGACCTGGCTCCAGGACCCGGACGTGCTCGACACCTGGTTCTCCTCCGCGCTCTGGACCTTCTCCACGCTCGGCTGGCCCGACCACACTCTGGATCTCGGCACCTACCACCCGACCGCTTTTATGAGCCCGGGCTACGAGATCCTCACTCTCTGGGTCTCGCGCATGATACTCATGGCCGGCTTCCATCTTGGGCAGGTCCCCTTCAAGACCGTGCTGATCCACGGCCTCGTACGCGACAAGAGCGGGCGCAAGTTCTCCAAGTCGCAGGGCAACGGCATCGACCCCCTGGAAATGATCGACAAATATGGAGCGGACGCGCTGCGGATGGGCCTCTTGGTCGGCACGGCGGTCGGCAACGACATAAAGTTCGACGAGCAGAAGGTCAAGGGCTACAAGCACTTCGCGAATAAATTGTGGAACATCGCGCGCTTTATCTTGGAGAGCGCGCCAGATCTCCCGGCAGCAGCATCTCGGGAAAGCGCTCCGGGCCGCTCGGCCAAGTCTTACTATCCCTCGACGCTGCTGCCGGTCGATCAAGAACTCGCGGACGAGCTTGATTCTCTCCTCGCGGATGTGACCAAAGATCTCGAGGAGTCCCGCTTCTATCTCGCCGCGGAGAAGCTCTATCACTACGCATGGCATCGGCTCGCCGACGAGATCCTCGAGGAGTCGAAGCAGATACTCGGCACCAAAGTCGCGCCCTCGAGCGCTCCCGAGGCGGGAAAGGCCTCGCGCCAGGCCTTCCTCCTCTACGCGCTCGATGCCTTGGTGAAGGCGCTCCACCCCTTCATGCCCTTCCTCACCGAGGAAATCTACCAATCCCTCCCCACCAAAAACGCCGAGTTCTTAATGATTTCCCATTGGCCGGTTTAAGAATATTGGAAGTGAGGCCTTAAAGCCCTCGGTATACCGATCCGGATTTTTTGTCATATCCACGAGAATCTTTTGGGGATCGGCCCAATAGACATGCTTTACTTCGGTCGGGTCAGGCGCTACTGGCTTTGCGTGAGCAACATATACTTTGAAGAAATGCCTGCCGTCGAGAGGAGGCCGATAATCGCGGCTCTCTCCATGGCCGATATCGGTGAGTTCAGCTTCCACTCCGAGTTCTTCTTTTAGCTTCCGTTTTGCGCCGTTGAGATAACTTTCGCCTGGGTCAAGATGTCCCGCGGAGGAATGGTCAAGAAGACCGTCTTTCGCTCGCTCATTAACCAAGACTTCGCCCTGCTCGTTTACAAGAAAAATAACTGAAATTCGATGGCGCAATCCTTCTGCATGCGCTTTCTGGCGCTCGACTGCGCCGAGCACGTTATCTTGTTCGTCCACCCACACGACATGGCTCATCGTTTCAGTATAAACCACCTGCTAGAATGAGGGGGTAATGCCCTCGTTCGAGACAATCGGATATGCGGTGCTCGGGGGGATAGTGCCGGCCCTGATCTGGCTCTATTTCCTGCTCAAGGAGGATGCCGAGCACCCGGAGCCCAAATCCCTGATCGCGCTCGCCTTCTTCGCGGGCGCCCTCGCGGTCCCGCTCGCGATCCCGCTTGAGGAGGCCGCGCGGAGCCGGCTCGCGCTCTTGGGCCTCGCGGCGACCTCGCTCCCCGTGCTGGTCTCCTGGGCCATCGCCGAAGAGACGCTCAAGTATCTCGCCGGCGCCCTCTTTATCCTCTGGCGCAGCGCTGTCGACGAGGCGCCCGATTACGTCATCTACCTGATTACGGTCGCTCTGGGCTTCGCCGCCTGCGAGAACGCGCTCTTCCTGCTCGCTCCGCTCTCCTCCGGCCAATTCCTCTTGGGCTTCGAGACCGACAACCTGCGCTTCGTCGGCTCGACCCTGCTCCACGTGGTCGCCTCCGCCTCGATCGGCTTCGCGCTCGCCTTCTCCTGGAAGAAGTCGCCTCTGGCGCGCATCGTCTACGCCGCCGCCGGACTTATCCTCGCGGTCGGATTGCATGCCGCCTTCAACGCGCTTATCATCTCTGGAGGCGGCTCCGCGGCGCTCTCCGCCTTCTTCCTCGTTTGGAGCGCGGCGGTCGTGTTCTTCGCCCTCTTCGAGGTGCTAAAATATTTCCAATATCGCAGCGCGGCCTGATCTACCCCTTATCACTCCCAATCTCCCACCTTCCATGGCACTACTCCCCAAGAAACGCTCCCTCTTCGACCGGATATCGGGCGCCAGCTCGCTCGACGACGCCGAGTTCGACGACGAGCCCTTGCCGGTGCGCGAGGCCGGCCGGCCGGCGGCGGCCCCCGCCCCCGCCGCGCGTGCGGCGGGGGCGGAGCGCCGCGACCCCTCCGCGGGAGAGCTGCCCGTGGACGTCTATCAGACGCCCTCCGAGATCATCATCCGCGCCTTCGTCGCGGGAGTGCGCCCCGACGAGCTCAATATCTCCATCAGCCGCGACATGGTCGCGATCGAGGGCTCGCGCATGGAGCGCGAGAACGTGACCGCGGGCGACACCTTCACGCGCGAGCTCTTCTGGGGCGCCTTCGCCCGCACGATCCTCCTGCCGCAGGAGGTGGACGTCGACAGCTCCTCCGCCTCCGCCAAAGACGGCCTCCTCACGATCATCCTGCCTAAGCTCGACAAAGCCCGCCAGACGAGGCTCCGCGTCAAAGCGAGCTAATCGAGCGTTTTCATGGTCAAGGGCGGACTCGTCGTGGCGGCGGCCGCGATGAAGTCGAGCTCTCCGATCACCCGGCCGTCGATGGTCTCGATGCGCACGCGCCACTTTCCCGCCTGGCCGATGCTTTTGGCCGAGTAGCCGAGGTAGCCGCCGTCGCGCCCGCCCTCGATCGGGTATGCCACCGCCGCCTCGGTGACCCACGCGCCGCGCTCAGGGTCGTACCACTCCCAGCGGTGCGTGATCGTGGTCGCGAGCGCCACCGGCGCGAAGACCGCCGAGAACGCGTAGAGCGGCGTGCCGAGCGGCAGATGCAGCACGGGCTCCGCGAGGCCGAGCCGGACCTCCCAGCGCTCGGGCTCCGCGAGCGCGGTGTAGCTCGGCGCCTGGTGCACGACCGAGTGGTAGATGCCGCCGCTCTTGAGCGAGAGCGGCAGGGGCGGCAGGACGCCGGTGAAGTAGAAAAGGTTGATGAGCGCGTAGGTAGCGAGCGAGCCTGCCGCGATCGCGCGCGCGCCCGAACGGTAGCGCCGCCGGCCGAGATAGTAGAGCAGGAGCTCGAAAAGGGCGAAGAAGCCGAGCGCGACCGCTCCCGAGAGGATGAAGTCGCCCACGCCGATCGTGCCGGTCGCGAGCGGCACCGCGAAAATGGCGTAAGAGAAGAGCGCAAAGAAGAAGAGCACGTTGGTGAAGACGAGCCGGTCATGGTACTTCTTCAGCACCTCGTTGAAGATGAGGATGAACATGAGGAGCGCGAGATACGGCCAGGAGGCCGCGATCACCCCCGCGCGGCCGTAGAAGAAGACGAAGCCGCTCCAGAAGCCGCCGAGCGCGAATTGGGTGGCGAGGGGCAGTACCGGCCGCCAGCGCGGGCGAGGCTTCCCCGCCTCCGCGCGCTCCTCGATGCGGTGGAGCCACGCGATCGCGACGACGCAGATGGCGACATACGCGAGGAAGACGGCCTCCGTGCGCGCGAGGTCGATGCGCCCGAAGAAGAGCTGGTCGATGATGAAGCCGCCCACCATCGCCACGGCGCTCAAGTGCCGCTCGTATTTGTTCATCCACGCAAAGAGCCTGCGGAACATGTCGTTAGATAGTATAGCTGCAAAAACGGGCCGGATTTGGTAAACTCCTCGAGACGCTTGGATAGCTCAGTTGGTAGAGCACTTCCCTGAAGAGGAAGGGGTCGTCGGTTCGAGCCCGACTCCAAGCACCTAGTCCCTGCTCCCCCGCTCGAGCTTGGCGAGCAGGCGCGAAAAAGCGGCGAGCTCGGGAGCGGAGAGCGGCGCGAAGACGCCGCTAAAGATGCGCGCGCCACGAGCAAAGGCAGCCTTCAAGGTCGCCTTGCCTTTTGCGGTGAGCGAGATTCGGAGCACGCGGCGATCCTCCTTGCTCGTGGCGCGCGCGACGAGCCCGGCGCGCGCGAGCGAGGCGATAAGCGAGGTCGCCGAGGGCGCGGTGATCGCGAGATACTCTGCGATCTCACTCATGGTGGGGTTGTGCTCCCCGATATAGGCCAAGGTCTCGATCCGCAGCCACGCGTACGGGTCGAGGCGCGCGCCGCCCGCGAGCTTGTGACGCACCAACGAGCGCACGCGGAAGAAGATCGTGGCGGCGCGCGCGACCTCCGCTTTGCGGTGCTTGTGCGTTTTCATGATTAGCCGCCGGCTGCGGCTGCGGCGCGCGCCTCGGCCGAGAGGTGCGAGGCGTCGCTGGAGGCGCGCAGGAGGAGGAGCGCGAGGAGAGATCCCGCGAGCATCGCGAGCGCCGCGAACTCGAAGACGGTGCCGTAGGCGAGGAGGTCGGCTTTGAGGATTATCAGCGTCGTGCCCTGCGCGATAATCTGCGGGAGGGTGCTGCGGATCACCGAGTGCTGCGCGACCATGAGCACGTTGGCATTGGTCGCGTTGGTGAGGATCGTGCCGAAAATGGCGATGCCGAAGGCGCCGCCGATATTGCGCACGAGGTTGAGGAGCCCCGAGGACATGCCGACCTCATGGACCGGCACCGCGGTCGTCGAGGCGTTGGTCAGGGGGGCCATGCCCAGCCCCAAGCCCGCCCCGAAGAGCACGAGCGGCAGGACGAAGTCGCCGTAGCTCATCGCCGGGTCGAGATTGCGCAGGAGGTAGAAGGAGAGCGCCGCCACCGCCATGCCGAAGGAGACGGTGTAGCGCGGGTGGAGCTTTGCGGCGAGCCAGCCGCCGAGCGGAGCGAAGATCGGCAGCGTGAGCCCCATGGGGACGAAAAGAAGCCCCGTCTTGATGGCGTCGTAGCCGAGGAAAGTCTGGGTGAAGACGGGGAGGAGGAACATCGCGCCCATCATCCCGCCGAAGGAGATGAACGAGACCGCCAAGACCGAGACTATGGTCGGATTCTTGAAGAGCTTGAAGTCAATGATCGGGTGCGTGTGCCGCGTCTCCCAGAGCCAGGTGAGCCCGCCGAAGAGCGCGGTCGCGCCGTAGCAGGCGAGGCTCGCCGCCGAGGCCCAGCCCCAGCTCTGCCCCTGGTCGAGCACCAGCACCATCGCGGTGATGGCTCCGGCCAAGAGGAGCGAGCCGAACCAGTCGAAGCGCCCGCGCTCGGTCGGCGCGTCGTGCGGGAGCCAGAGGAGCGTCATCACGAGCCCGAGGACGCCGATGGGGAGGTTGATGTAAAAGATCATGCGCCAGGAGAAGTGGTCGATGAGATAGCCGCCCAGCAAGGGGCCGATGATCGCCGAGACGGCGAAGGAGGAGGACCAGATGCCGAGCGCCTGCGCGCGCGCCTTGGGCTCGACGAATGATTTGGCGATCAAGGACATCGCGGTCGGATAGATCGCGGCGCCCACGAGCCCCTGCAGCGCGCGGAATATGACCAGCGGGCCGAAGCTCCACGCGAGCCCGGTCAGCACCGACATCGCGATGAAGCCGATAAAGCTCCAGACATAGATGACGCGGTTGCCGTAGAGGTCGCCGAGCTTGCCGAAGACGGGAACGAAGACGGCGTTGGTGATGATGTAGGCGGTCGCGATCCAGGCCGCGGTGGAGACCGAGATGCCGAAGGCGCCAATGATCTTGGGCACCGCGAGGTTGACCACGGTGCGGTCGAGCCCGATCAGCAGCGTCCCCACCATCACGGTGAGGAGGACGAGCCAGGGGCGGCCGGCGCGTTCGCTCATGCGGCTACTCGGTATACACCGTCATCCGCGCGCTCATGCCGTTCTTGAGCTCGCGATACGCGCTCGTGTCGAAGCGCGCCTTGATGTCGAAGCTCTGCTCCTCGCGCTGGTCCGAAATATTGAAAACGACGCCCGAGGAGTTGGCGGTGGGCGCGACCTCGTCCACGACGCCCGCGAAGGTCTTGCCGCCGAAGGCGTCGACGGTGAAGCGGACCGGGTCGCCGACCGCGATCCGCGCGAGGCCCTTGTTCTCGTCGAGCTCGCCCACCACGCGCAGCTGGGTCGGGTCGACCTCGCTCACAACCGGCGTGCCCGGCGCGATGTTCGCCCCGACGGTGTCCTCCACGCTGACGACGATGCCCGCGACCTTGGCGGTGACCACCTCGGTCCCCACGGTAAAGAGGGGCTCGTCGGCGGCGACCGCGTCTCCCTCGTTGACGTAGACGGCGTTCAAGCGGCCGGCGGAGGTCGGCGCGAGGTTGATGAGCGGCGCCTCGATAGAGGCGTTGTCGATCGAGACGCTGCCGCCCGTGAGGATGAGATACGCCGCGACGACGCCGAGTATGAGGATCACGACCCCGGCCCCGCCGAAGATGAGAAGATTCTTGCGTAGTGCGGAGTCCATACGGATGCGGCTAGCCGGCGGAGCCGAAGGTGAGCACCTGCGCGCCCGCCGAGAGGCCGGAAAGGACCTGCACCATGCCGTCCGCGCCGCGCAGGCCGGTGGTGACCGGCGTCTTGGTGCCCGGGCCCGGGCCGCCCTTGACGTAGACGAACTCCTGCCCGCCGCTCTCGGTGATGACGGCGCTCGCCGGGATCACGAGCGCGCTCGGGATCTCGTCGGTGAGTATGGAAAGATGCGCCGTGAGGCCCGAGGCGATGCGCGGGTCGTCCTGCGAGAAGGTGGCGGTGACCTGATAGCTCGCGATCCCGCCCGAGAAGGTCGCGGCCGGGTCGACCGCCGTCACCGTCGCCGGGAAAACGACGCCGGGGTAGGCGTCGAAAGTGGCCTCGACCGCCTCGCCGGGCTTGATCTTGGCGATGTCGGCCTCGGAGACCGGCACCTTGGCCTCGAAGGCGGCGTCGCTCTCGATCGAGACCAGCGGCACGCCCGGCGCCACCGTCTCGCCCGGGTTTGCGTTCTGCACGGTGATCACGCCCGCGATCGGCGCGACGAGCGCGGTCTCCCCCTGCGCGACCGTAGCGGCGTCGAGCGCGGCCTGCGCGGCCCCGACCTGCGCCTCCCCCTGCGCGATCTGCTGCGGCGTCGCGCCGGCCTGCCCGAGCGCGAGCGCGCCCTCGGCCGCGATGAGCGCGGCGGTGGCGCCGGTGAGCGAGGAGGCCGCGCCGGAGAGCGCCGTGCGGGCGGCGGCGACCTGGTTCTGGTAGCTCGCGAGCGCTCCTGCCGAGAGCGCGGCGGAGGGCTGGGTCTCCGCGAGCGCCCGCGCCACGTCGTCGGCGAAGCTCGTCAGGCTCGCGAGATCCGCGGAAGAGCTCTGCCCAAGCGCCGCCGGCTCCGCGGTGGCGAAGTCCGCGCTCGAGACGGAGGCGCCCCAGTCGGTGAGGAGCGGCTCGAGCGTGGAGCGCTCGCGATTAATCTCGTTGACCAGGGTCGAGTCGGGCACCGTGAGGGAGAACTGCGGATTGGGCGTGCGCGGATTGGTGAAGAGCGGGTCGATATCGGCGTGGAGCGCGGTGTCGGCCGCGACGTATGCCGAGCGGATCGCGTCGCGCAGCGCGTCCTGGTCCTGGGCGACCGCGTTCTGCTCGATCGCGAGCTGCTCGGGGCGGGTACCCGCCTGGAGCGCGGAGAGATTGGCCTGCGCGCTCGCGAGATTGGCCTTGGCGCTCTCGACCGCCGCCGCGGCGCTGCCGCCTGAAAGCGCGACAAGGACCTGTCCGGCCGCGACGTGCTGGCCCACCGCGACGTTGATCGCGGCGACCTGCCCCGGAATCTGGAAGGAGAGATCGGTCGATTGCGCGCTCTCGACCGGGCCGGAGGCGCGGACCTCCTCCGCGAGCGGAGCCATGAGCGCCGCGGCGTAGGCGCCGGAGGGCTTCTCGCTCGCGAGATACCAGGCGCCGCCGGCGAGCGCGAGCGCGAGCGCGAGCGAGCCGCCTACCGCGATGGCGGGCCGGGCGAGCAAACGGGCGAGAGCGAGCAGGCGCGAAGACATAGTTAGATTCTCTAAGTATATGCCCGCGACGCCGCGGCGTCAATGGCGCTCGTGGAGCTCGCAGACGAGCGCCCCGCACGCCCGGCACTCGAGCGGATAGATCGAGAAACGGCCGCTGCCCGCGAGCGCGATAGCGAAGGAGACCGCGGCGAGATAGAACTCGAGCCCGAGCCCGCGGGAGAAGCCGACGATGAAGGTCGCCACCAGCATCTCGATCCCGAAGACGACGCCGAAGAAGCGCGTCGCCACCCCGAGGATGAGCGCGAGGCCGCCGATCACTTCGAGCCAGGCGATGAAATAGCCGACCCACAGCGGGAAGCCCATATGCGCGAACATGCCCGCGGTCATCGCGAGGTCGTTGACCTTCATCCACCCGTGGAGGAGGAATATAAGGCCGGTCGAGACCCGCAAGAGCAGGAGCCCCAAGTCGCGCTGGTAAAAGAATCGTGCAAGTGAGTTCATATAGTCCCGATTATACCGCGCCGTTTGCGGTGCCCCTACCCTGAGTCGAACAGGGATCAGCTCGTTAGGAGTGAGCCGTTCTATCCATTGAACTATAGGGGCTCAGGATCAGGCCGGCAGGCCGAGCGCGCCCTGGATCCTGGGCTTGTCAAAGCCCACGATAAGCTCCTCTCCGATGAGAATCACCGGTACGCCCATCTGGCCCGACTTCTGGATCATCTCCTGGCGCTTGGCGGCGTCGTGCGCGACGTCGAACTCGGTGTAGGCGACGTTGTTGGCCTTCAAATACTCCTTGGTCATGCCGCAGAAGTGGCAGGTCGGGGTGCTGTAGATCGTGACGGGTTTCATACCGCCGATTGTAGCATACAAAGTCATCCCCAGCACTCCGCTCGGCCGGGAAGCCGCGCGAGGCGGCGCAGGCATTAATTTCTGATGATGATCTTGGAGGCCAAGATGCTGCCGTCCTCCTGCTTTGCGCCTGAGACGATGACCTCCGCGCCGCTTGCAAGATCCTCTACCGACCGCTCGAGGCCGCCTTTGGAGACCACCGTCGAGGCGTCGGTATCTACCGCGATAAGCTGTCCGCCGCCCTTCTTCTGCTTGCGGCCGACCAGGAGTCCTTGGGTCGAGGCGATCTCTATAGTGCCCGAGAAGACGCTCCCGACGGGCGGCTCGAGGGCGCCCGCCCCGGCCGCTGCGGCCGGGGCGGGTATCCCTGCCGCCCCGCCCGCAGCCATTACTGCGGCCGCCGCTCCCGCCGCAAGCACCTGCTTGGTCGATGCCATATGCCCTTAGTACGCCATATTTCCCCTATTGTTTCGATGAAGACGCCTCGATAACGGGTGCCCCCTCGCAGTTGCGGACTACCCCAAGCGAGGCACCACAAGGGCCGTTTGGCGAGTAGTCGCTAGGCCCAATCGAGGCCTCGCGGTCGGGTACAAGATGAGACAAATGAGACACAGGTAGGCCATATTGGAAACTGTCTCGTTTTCGGCATTCCAGCAAGCAGTTGCAAGGTATTTCGGCGTTTTGAGCGTGTCTCACGAGTCGCTGGCGCGAGCCTCGCGGTTGCGGACTGCAAAAGCGAACAAACCGAACACGAAAAGAGCCGTTTCGAGTGTTCGGTTTGCGTTCGGAAAGCGCTCAAAATGATATAGAATGCAACGCCAAAAGAGGGTATGTTGCATGTTGCAAAATGCCAACGAATGCCTAAAAGCTCAGAACACATCTGCTCTTGACACGGGTGCAGATTACTGTTATCTTTGTCGCTAGGGGGAATCGTCCCGCAACCGCTCTTTGTAAGAGCAGAAACTGAAGAAAGGAGAGAGCGATGGCGACCATTGCCACGTTCAATATCTCACTACTGCCTTGGCAACGCGGCTTGGCGCAGTCGCTCCCCCAAGAGCTACGTGCTGTTGGCTATCGCGTTGATAGCCTCGGCCGCGCCTTCCTGAAGAAATACTACCGTGCTTCCGACGAAACGGCACTGGCTGGCACGATTGAGTGCGCGATCCTCACAGCTCGCGAGCTTGGTTGTACCGAGCCTCCATTCATGGGAGATCTCAGGGGTTCGCGGTGCCTATATCCCGCAAGCAAGAAATACTTGCCTCGCGGCAAAGTATTCGATGTTTGCGACATTGAAGCACTCTTGCGGCTCTGTCTGGACAACGACTCCGACAAGCTCGGTGAAGTGCTGACCGCACTGACCTATGCTGACTACGGCTACGCTCTCCAGAGCGTTCGATTGCCCGCAAGCAACAAACGCGAGCAGTGGGTCTATGGCGTCCCGGCGACAAAGAAACGCTGGTCGCTTGATCACCGCTTCCTCCTGCGCGTCCGTACCATCCGTGCAGGCGAACAGGAATTGATCGATGCGGCAAAACCGTTCGAGCAGTCGAGGCCGGACGAAGTAGTGGCCAGCGTTCGGAAGCCCGTCTACATCACGGACTTTGAGCCTGGTTTCTACTGCGCGCAGATCGCTGCCAGGAGCATCGTCGGTGCCTTCAAAAAGGATCCCGGTCAAGGAAAGTACTTCAAGCACGCCCTGCCGTCGCAAGTCACCAGCTTCCTCCAGAAGTACGGCATCAATGCTCCATGGCGCTTATGGACGCTCTCGAAGTTCGAGAGCAACTTGGCGGAGGCGATCTGCAACGGCTATATGGTAAATGTCGTCCTGTATGCGCAGCGTCGCATGCACGGCCAGCATAACCAAGTGGTATGCGGCTTCGTTCGCTATGACCGCTCCTACTACTGGATGATCAGCGATTCGCAGTATGCCGAGCGGGAATACGATCTTCCGCGCGGCAACGTGCTCTTGAGCACGGCGGAACTTATTCGCTGCTTTCCCAAGTATCTGCTCTGGGTAGGCTCGATTGGCGCCTTCGTCAACATTGTGTTCACCGAATAGTTCCGTTAACGCAATATCGAAAGGCCCGAGGAGAAATCCCCGGGCCTTTTTATTTGTGCCCGTTTAACTAGACCGGACATTCTTCGAACTGGGCGCAAGCACCGAGACCTGCGCGATCCAGTTCTTCGTTAACGATATCGAGAATTGAGCGGTCATAGACCGCCGCCTTGCCGTTGTCGGTGATGAAGACGATAGGGCGCGGTTTCTGCTTGATCGGAAAGATGCCGAGGAACTTCGTTGTGTCGATTTTCGCAACGGCGTAGCCGAGCGTCTGAAACGTGGGATCCTCAACCGAACAGGCCTCACGGTTGCGAACTTTTTAAGAGGCCTCGCGGACTAAAAACGGGTCTCTGACCGCTGTGCGGAATGGGAGCATCGAACTCCCGCCTATTGCTTGGAAAATGAAAACGGGGAGCGGGGCCCCGTTTTCATCGGTTTTGCGCTTGGTGCAGGATGCGAGAATCGAACTCGCGCCTATTGCTTGGGAAGCAACTATTCTGCCACTAAACTAATCCTGCACCAAAAGCAAAACCGGTTCTTCCTTATTTAGAACCAATCCAGCACCTGCCGCCACCACGGCGGCGTCGAGGTGGGCGTCGAGGTGGCAGGCGGCACTACCACGATAACCTCTTCTCCCGGCCGCGCAACGCCGAAGGCCTCGCGAATGGCGGCGTCCTGCCCGCGCGGCGTCTCGAGCGCGGCGCTGTCGGCGGCAAGCTCCTGCCGCCGCGCCTCGAGCGCCAGGTACTCGGCCCGCGTGTCGTGCGCCTGCCGCCAGGCGAGGTCCGCCTTTCCCGCCAAACTCCAGATCAGGGAGCCGAGCCAGACGGCGGTCAGGATAAGTACGCCGATCGCAAGCCCCTTCCTCCACTCGATCCGCCGCATGCGGCCCAGTATACCTTCTTAGCGGTCGCTTTCCTGCACCATCTTCATAAAGACGTCCTCGGGGATGGTCACCCGGCCGGTGCCGTGCGCGAGGAGCTTCTTCTTGCCCCGCTTCTGCTTTTGCAGGAGTTTTTGCTTGCGGGAGACGTCGCCGCCGTAGAGGTAACCCGTGACATCCTTGCGCATCGCGGATAAGGAGCGCGAGGAGATGATCCGCCCCAAGGCGCGCGCCTGGATCTTGGTGACAAAGAGCTGCTTGGGGAGTATGGCATGGAGGCGCTCGACCATCTTCTCCGCCTCCTCTTGTACGCGCCGCCGCGCGACGATCCGCGCGAAGGCGGGCACCGGCTCCTCCGCGACCAAGATATCGAGACGCACCACGTCGGCCGGCCGCTCTGGCAGGAGCTCATAGGAGAGGCTCGCGTAGCCCGAGGAGACATTCTTGAGTGCATCGAAGAATCCGCGCATAAGCTCCCGCAAGGGCAGCTCCGCAGCAAGCTCGATCCTGCCGTCAGGGAAGGTCTCGGTGTTTTTAACTTCCGCCTCATGCTCGTAGAGGAGCTGCATGATGCCGGAGAGGGACTCTGGGGGCGTGATGATAATCGCGTTTGCCCAAGGCTCGCGGATCTCTTTGATCTCGCCGAACTCGGGGAACTTGGCCGGCGTGTAGTAAGTCTCTGTTTTGCCGTTCTCCGTGGTGACCACATAGGAGATCGTCGGGATCGTGACCACCAAGGTGAGGCTGAACTCGCGCCGCAGGCGCTCCGTGATGATCTCCAAATGGAGGAGCCCCAAGAACCCGCAGCGGAAGCCTCGCCCGAGCACCCCGGATGATTCCTCCTCAAAGGAGAGCGAGGAGTCGGAGAGCCGCAGGCGCTCAAGCGCCTGGCGAAGAAGTGGCAGATCGTCTTGGCTTTCCGGATAGACGGAGGCCCAGACCACCGGACGCGGCCGTTCAAAACCCGCCAGGGCCGGCAGAGCACCCTTGGTGGCGCCGACGGTGTCGCCGACCGCAACCACGCCCGGCTCCTTGATGCCGGTGACCACGTAGCCGATCTCTCCCGCGCCAAGCGCGGCGGTGGGCGCCTCCTCGGGGGTGAAGACGCCGACCTCGAGGGCCGTAAAATCACGGCCTGCCGCGCGGAAGGACAATTTGTCGCCCGCCTTGATCGAGCCGTCGAAGACGCGCAGATAGACGGCGATGCCGCGGTGCGTGGAATAGGAGAAGTCGAAGATGAGCCCGCGCGCTTCGCCCGACAAGGTCGAACCTTCGGGATTTACGAGGTTCGACCTTGTCGGCGCGGGCACTCTTTCCACAATTGCCTGCAGCAATTGCTCTACGCCGGCGCCCGTCTTCCCCGAGACCGCGAGCACACTCCCCTCCCGGACCTCGAGCAGGCGCGCGAGCTCCGCTTTGACCTCCGGCACGCGCGCGTAGGGAGAATCTATCTTGGAGACCACCGGGATGATAGCGCAGCCGGCCTCCTTGGCCGCGGCGAGGGTGGTCAACGTTTGCGCCTGGACTCCCTGGGTAGAGTCCACAAGCAAGACGACGCCCTCGACCGCCTTAAGCGCCCGCGAGACCTCATAGGAGAAGTCGATATGCCCGGGCGTATCGATCAAATTCAAAATATAGTCGCGACCGTCCGCCGCGCGATAGGTCATCCGCACCGGCTGCATCTTGATCGTGATCCCGCGCTCGCGCTCGAGGTCCATCTTGTCCAAGACCTGCGCGCGCATCTTGCGCTCGGGGATAGTGCCCGTCTTCTCGAGCAGGCGATCAGCCAGGGTGCTCTTCCCGTGGTCAATGTGCGCGATGATCGAGAAGTTGCGTATCTCCACTACGCGACTCTAGCATCTCCCTTTAGTTGGGGATAGCCTCCTCGGGTGCCGAGGGCGGGAGGATCTTGGTCGAGATGCGGCGCGCCGCCGAGACGATGTCGGCGAATTCCTCGTTCTTGAGCAGGAAGAGCGTGAGCGCCGAGGCGGCGAGGCCGAGCACCCCCGCGATGAAGCCGTCGGCGAAAACGACGCCCGAGGTGGAGAGCGGCGCGATCCCGCCGAGATACCAGAGCGCCAGATACGCGGCTCCCCCGCCGGCGAAGGCGGCGACGCCGCCCTCGAGCAGCGGCCGGAGCAGGGAGCGCGCGAGGCCGGGCGCCGCCTGCCGGAGCGCGTAGGTCGCGAAGGCGGCGAGGAATATCTCGCCCAACGTCGCGGCGAAGGCGAGCGTGAGGACGAGCGCGTCGGAGATGTCGCCGACCCGCAGGATGCCCGCGAGCCATGGGGCGAAGGAGCCGCGCGCGGCGGGCGAGAGCAGGAGGAGCGCCGCGGCCGCGGTGAAGAGGGCGGCCCCGAGCTGGTAGAAGAACGGCCGCCAGGACTGTTTGACGGCGTACAAGGCGCGGGAGAAGAGGAGCACCAGCCCCTGGGCCGCGAGCCCGACGACGAAGAGCGCGAGCAGGGCGGCGGTGAGCCGGGTGGCGTCCCAGTCGAAGGCGCCCGAGCCCAGGATGACGCGGACGATATATGCGCGCAGCGTGATTACGAGCCCGATAAAGACCATCGACCAGAGGATGATGTGCCGCGCGCTCCCCGAGAGCACGCGGGTGAACTCTTCCCGGTCCGCAGCGTGCTTCGAGAGCGCCGGGAAGGCGGCGACCGCATAGGAGCCGCCGATAAGCGAGAGCGGCACGTTCTCCAGGTTGCCCGCGAGCGTGAAGACGGATACCGAGCCCTCGGAGAGCCGCGCCGCGAGCGCGGTGAGGAAGAGGAGCGTGAAAGAATCCATCCCGAGCGCCAAGGAGCGCGGGATCGAGTCGCGCACCACCGGGAGCAGTTCGGCGAGCCGCGGCCGGATGAAGCGGATGCGGATGCCGGCCCGCGCGAGCGAGGGGAGATTGGTCGCGACATAGGCGAGGCTGCCCGCGACCACGCCATAGCCGATCCCCGGCAAGCCCAGCCGCGGGAAGAGGAGCACCGTCCCGAGGATGATGCCGAGGTTGTAGAGCACCGGCGCGAGCGCGAAGAGGAAGAATTGCCGCTCGACCTGGGTCACGCTCCCGAGGACGCCGGAAGCGCCGAGGAGGATCGGCTGGATGAGGAGTATGCGCGCGAGCAGGATGAAGGCGCCCGCCTGCGGCGAGGCGGCGAATTGCGGATAAATGGAGAAGAGGATCTCCGGCGCCAGGAGCGCGAGCGCGAGACAGATCACCCCGCCGCCGGCAAGCAGGAACGTGAGCGACTCGGAGAGGAACCGCCCCGCCTCCTCGCGCGAGGCGCCCGTGATGCGCGGGATCAGGATATAGGCGGAGACGAGCGAGGAGACGAGGGCGAACACCAGATCCGGCACCTTGAAGGCGGCATAGTAGAAGTCGAGCGTCTGCGAGGCGCCGAAAACGTGCGCGAAGGTGCGGTCGCGCAGCAGCGCGAGGAGCTGCGAGGCGAGCGTGAGGCCCGCAAGCACGTACGCGGCCTGATGCAGGCCGCGTACGGGGCGCGCGATCCGCTCGAGCAGGCGCTTGACCATCTCCCTATTCTACGCGCCCGGCCCCGCTACTGCGAGAGGCTGGTCGAGGACGCCGCGAGGAGGTTCGCCGGGAACGGGTTCTCCCCTGCCGAGAGCGCGTCGATGTCGGCGGCGACCGCCTGCTTGTTGTCGTCGGAGAGCGCGGCGATGGCCGAAAGCTGCGCGAGCGCGTCGGTATAATCCGCCCTCTTGGCGTAGGCGGCGGCGAGCAGGTAGCGCGCGTTGGCGAACTGCGGATTGGCGGCGACCGCGGCCGAGAGCGCCGAGACCGCGCTTTGCAGGTCGCCGGAGGCGGCCTCGAGCACGCCCAGCTGGTAGAGGACGTTCGGGTCGTTCGGGGTGAAGTAAGCGGCGGCTTTCGCGTCGGCGAGGGCGCTTTGCAGGTCGCCCGAAGCCACCTCGAGCTGCGAGAGCAGGAGGATCGCCTGCGTGTCGCTCGGCGAGAGCGTGATCGCCTGCTTAAGCGCGGTCTCGGCCGCGGGAAGGTCTTTGTTCGCTATCTCGAGCTGCGCGAGGAGATACGGGATCGAAGGCGAGGTCGGGTTGAGCGCTCCGGCCTTGGCGTAGGCGGCCTTGGCGCTGTCGTAGGAGTCCGCGACGCCGAGCGGGACCACCGCCGCGTAGAGGTTGCCGAGCGTGATCCACGCCGTGTAGTCGGCGGGCGCGAGCTGCGTCGCGGTGAGCGCCGCGTTGATGCCCGCCGAGAGCGCGGCCTGGAACTGCTGCTGGGCGGCGGCCTGCGAGAGCGTGGCGTCGCCGGCGATCGCGTTCATCTGCCCGAGGGCGGCGAGCGCCTGCGCCTCATAGGCGGCGGCCGAGGGAGCGAAGGAGAGCGAGCTCTGCGCGGCGGCTGCGGCGCCGGCGGTATCGCCCGCGGCGAGCGCCTGTTCGGCGCGCGCGAGGTCGGCGACCGCGACGTAGCGCTCGACGAGCGCATAGGCGGCGGCGACCGCGGCCAAGAGGAGCAGCGTGAGGCAGAAGACGATCACGAAGCCGACGCGCGGCGACCGGCCGAAGACGACGCCCCACTGCGCGGCGCCCTTGGCGTAGCGCGCGGCGGAGATGAAGATGCCCGCGAAGACGAAGAGCAGCGCATAGACGAAAGGCCCCGGCACCGAGAGGATCGCAAGCAGCGCCAGATAGCCGAAGCCGACGAACGAGGCGAGCAGCGCGTAGCGCACCAGCGGCTCCTCGGGGCTGCGCAGGAGGAGCGCCCGGCCGCCGAAGAAGAGGAACGCGCCCAAGAAGAGCACCCAGGCGAGCACGCCCGCGAGCCCGGTGGTCACGAAGGAGGTCGGGACGCTGCCGATGCCGGCGGTGAAGTCGATGTTGGCGAAGACGGTGCTATTGAGCGCCGCGTTGCGCGCGAGGAGCCAGTGCGCGCCGAAGGTGTCGGGCCCCGAGCCGAAGACGGGCGAGGAGCGATAGACGCTGCCGGCGGTCGCAAGCGTCGACTGCCAGGAGGGCCGGACATTGAGCGAAGAGATATGCAGAGCCGTGGTGAGCCCGTTGCCGAGCGTGCCGCCGATGAGGAAAAAGAGCGCGACCGCGAGCACGACCAATGGCGCGATCAGGGGGCGCTCGCCGCCGGCGGGACCGGCGTCATCCTCCTCGATCAGCGCGGCGCCCTCGAGCTCTTCGCTGCCGCCTGCGGGCGCGCGGCGCATCACCGCCTCGACGAAGAGCGCGAGCGCGGCGAGCGCAACGAGCACCCACGGGAGGGTCAGATTGGCAAAGGCGAGCGCGACCAGGAGGAGCGCGCCGAGCACGTAGAGCTGCGCGCGGCGGCGCGGAGAGAGCGCGAGCGTGCGCAAGGCGACGAGCGAGAGCACGAGGCCGAGCCCCGCGACGCTGCCGAGCTCGCCGAGACTCCCCAGGAGCGAGAAGGAGGGCGCGATGGTCCCGGGAGCGAACTGCCCCACGATGACGATAAGGATCTGCAGCGCGGCCATGATGCCGAGCGCCCAGCCGAAGAGGGAGAAGAGCCGTTTGAACTCCTCGGCGCGGCGCGGCGAAAGCGCGAAGAGCGAGCCAAGCACCGTCGCCGCGAGGATGAAGCCGAAGGTGTCGGTGTCGAGCGCCGCGCCGAAGGCCGCGGCGGAGAAGCCGGCGCCCGAGAAGGCGGCCGAGAGCAGGTACGCGAGCGCGGGGAGCCAGAGCGCGCCGAGCAGGAGCGCGGGCGGGAGCACGACGCTGCCGCGCCCGAGGCGGGCGAGAATGTAGAGCGCGAGCGCGATAATGGCGCCGGCGCCGATGACGAACGCCTTGGTCGCGGCGGAGGGCACCGCGTTCCATGGCGTCACCGCGACAGCGGCGACGATGACGACGGCGAGGAGAGCCCAGACCACGACGGTCTCGAGCGAAAGACGTTTGGCGGTTGCTTGCGGAGGCATGATTGATTCTTCGGCTAAGAGATTAATGGATGCAGTATACCCCGCGCGAGCGGGCGCAAGGCGGGGTTTTCCCCGCGGATCCGTGGTATAATACCTGCGGACCCGGCCAGGCGATCGCTCCGCTTTCGGCGGGGAGGAAAGTCCGAACACGCGCTCCCTCGGGAGCAGCAAGGTAGCGGGTAATCCCCGCACGCCGCGAGGCGCGAGGTGCGAACAGAGACGCTTGCGGCGAAAGCGTGCAAGCGCCCCGAGGGTAATCCCGAGGGGCGAGCCGTACCGCAAGGTACGGGATGAAACGGCTAAATCCTTACCCGCGTGCAAGGCCGTACCCGCCCACCTGCGAGGTGCGGCGGGGGTGCCGCTTGATCCGGTTGGCGACAATCGAGACAGATAAATGATCGCCTCGCCTCGCCGGGCTACGGCGAAGCAAGACAGAATTCGGCTTATCGGCCGGGTCCCCAAAAAATCAAACGCCGCCTCGATGAGAGGCGGCGTTTGGCGTAGCAGGCAGGAAGAGCGGCGTACCGCTCGCGACCTGATGCGTCGCGGCGAAGCCCGCGGCCGTCTCAAGGACATAGCGCGCCGGCACGGGCGGATAAAAGACATCCGGATAGGTGTCGGTCGCCACTTCCCGCTCTATCCAGACCACGCGCCGGTCGTCGTCGAGCCAAAAGAGGTCGAGCGGCACCCGCATGCTTTTCATCCAGATGCCCCAGCGCTCGTCGTCCGGGAAGACGAAGAGCATGCCGTAGTTGCTCGGAATATCGGCTCGGCCGCCGAGGCCGAGCTCGCGCTCGGCCGTGGTTGTCGCATACTCGAGCGTCAAGGACACGCCACCGAAGCTCGCGCGGCTCCCCGCTCCTGTCCGATACGCGACAGCGAGGCCTATGAGACACAGGAGCGCGAGCGCGGCGAACGCCAGCGCCCTCATGGGTGGAAGAAGAAGGCGGCCGCGACGATGCCGTAGAGCGCGATGAGCTGCAGGCCCTCGAACCAGTTGCTCTCGCCGTCTTCGATGATCGAATTGGCGACGAAGATGCCGAAGACGAGCGCCACGAGGGAGAAGGTGGAGAAGACGAGCGTCATGGGCGCACCGAGCAAGGCGCCCGCAATGACCAAGGCGGGCGTGACGAACATCAACACCTGGGTCGCCGAGCCTACCGAGATCGCGAGCGCGAGGTCCATGCGGTCCTTGAGCGCCGCGGAGACCGCCGAGGCGTGCTCGGCGGCGTTGCCCGCGATCGCGATCACCACCGCGCCGATGAACCCTTCCGTCCAGCCGAAAGAGTCGACGATCGGGCGGATCGAGCCGACGAAGACCTCGCTCACCGCCGCGGTCGCCGCGGTCGCGGCCAGGAGGGCGAGCGCGCTCGCGACCCGGCTCCAGCCGCGCCCGTCGCCCTCGGCCTCGGCCTCCACATAGAGGTGCTTGTGCGTCTTGAGCGAGAAAAGGAGCACGCCGCCGTAGACGAGCATCATGAGGCCCGCGATCGCGAGCGAGAGATCCTCGACCGCGCGCGGCGAGACGGCGGCCGAAGTGGCGAAGAAGACGGCCGGGATGACGAGCGCGGCGACGGCGAGGAGAAGCACGGAAGCGTTGGCGCGCGCGGCGGTGAGATTGAAGCGCTGCGCGGTGCGCGTCACGCCGCCGGCGAGGATCGCGGTGCCCAAGACGAGGAGCAGATTGCCGAGGATCGAGCCGACGATGGCCGCCTTGACCACCGAGACGAGCCCTGCCGCAAGCGCGAAGCCGGAAATGATGAGCTCGGGCGCGTTGCCGAAGGTCGCGTTCAACAAGCCGCCGAGCGCGGGGCCCGAGCGGCTCGCGAGCTCTTCGGTCGCAAGCGAGATATACCGGGCAAGCGGAACGATCGCGAGGAGCGAGGCGGCAAAGACCATCCAGGGCGGCATTCCACGCCACGCCGTATACAAGGAGAGCGGTACAAAGATAAGAAGCCCGAGGAAAAAATAATCGGAGCGGCTCTCTCTAGTGGCGCTCATGGATATATTTCTCCATCACCTCGTTGACGGCGTCCCAGTGGTGCGGGCCGACCATCGTCGCGCCCGGGTGCGCGCGCATGTATTGCATCGTCTGCGCAAGATTCTCGGCGTCTACGCCCGGCTTCCACGAGGGCAGGTGCGGGTTCCCCGCCAAGGATTCGTGGAACGCCGTCTCGACCTGGTTGATCTGGTGCTCGGTGAATCCCTTGTTCAAGAGCTCCGGGCGCACGTAGTGTTGGAACTCGTGGGGCGTCACTCTCGGCCGGTCTCCGTACATAGGCAGTCTCGGGTTATCTAATGCCCCGATTCTAACATGTGCGGGCCGTCAGCAGTTCGGACTTTTGGGCTCAAGCACCTGATCCGGTAGATTCAATAAGAGTTTTACGTTGAAGCTCCGCCAGACGTGTTTGTACAAAAAATCGGAACGAACCCTACGGTTCGTGCCAAGTCCCCGCATTTTTCCGCCGCCGCCCCGTCTGAATTCGCCGCTTCGCGGCGGGATTTTCTGCCCGCCCACTCTGCCGCGCCGCTTCGCGGCGCGGCTCTGTCCGAGTCCGAAGTTTCTATCTGCGGAGGGTGAGGGATTCAGACTTTTGAGGTCAATCCTTGTAAGGCTATTTTAGCCGCCCCCAATAAAAATTATCGAGGCCTCCGGGTCGCGGGTTGTTTTTTGTATTTAGGCAAATGAAGAAGGAGGAGAGGAGGACGACCGTACCCGCGATCATGAGAATATACATTGCCTGCGAATAGATTGACGGGATCGGTCTGTCTTTTTCGGTTCTAAAAAGCTCTATCGAGCCTTTGTCTATCTCGTTCAACTCAACGAAAGCTGTGCGGCTTATTCTCCGTTCGGAAATCCATTTGTTGTAAAGCTCCATAAATTTACCATTCCTCTTCTCGTAAAAAGCTGCGAGCTTCTTTCGCTCCTCCTCAAGCGACTTAAATTCGGCCTGATATTTTTGTTGAGTCCAGAAGAGTCCGTAAAAAAGTCCTCCAAGCAATAGAACTTCGCCAAAGAAAAATAGCGCCATGCTTTCTACATGGTCGAGGGCTGTAAACCCGAATCCAGCTATCAAACCAACGACACCGATTACGGTTGTCGCGAATCCTATCGACTTGAAATATATGTCGAGCTGCTTCGTCCCTAAGTCTTCAAGCACACGTCCTTGCAGTTGAAAGGAATTGGAGCCGAAGTTCTCGTAAAACTCGTTGAATTGGGCTTCCGAAAGTTCAATGTCGTCCGAGGAGCTCATGGCAAGTCGTTAGAGGATTTTCAAGATGTCATCGCGCAACGCATCAAATTTCGTATATCCAGCTTTTGCGTTGAAGTGCCCTGCGTTCGGGACGAACGAAAGCTCGACGCCGAGCTGTCTCGCGAGTTCCTTTCCATTATCAAGCCCAACATATGGATCCGTATCTGACTGGTACACCATGAAATGTTTTGCCTTCTTCCGAATTGCATCCCAATCGAAATCATTCCCAGTAAATGCATTGTCGCGCTCGTTATTTGCGATAGGCGGAACTCCGATCGGCGTACCCACGAACGCAACCGCTTTTACTGGGCATTCCAACTTTTCCAAAAGACGCAGCGCAAACTTTCCGCCCAAACTATGACCTATCAAGATCGTGTTCTCGTCGAGATATTGTTCGTACCCCTTCAGGACGTCAAACCACTCGCCGATTTTCGCAGCGACCTCTGGCGGCGATGGGAACTGTGGCACAAACACTTTGCAGTCTCGTTGCTCCATCTCGGTTTTCATCCAAGGAAACCAGTTTTCCTCCGGATATCCTTCCGTGCCGTGGAAAATTAAGACATTTGTCTGCATATGCCCATTTTAGCTCGGGACCCGATTTCTGGGTACTCGGGTCTGTCCGATACTTTTTTCTAAGGGCGGAGGCGGAGAGATTCGAACTCTCGAGGCCCTTTCGAGCCTGCCGCCTTTCCAAGGCGGTGCACTAGACCACTATGCGACGCCTCCGTTCCCGCTTTTATACCACAATGGCTAACGGCGCGCTTACGCGCGCCGCTTCCCTTTCGTGAGATCGATGTGTGTCCTCGGCGGGCGCCGCAGGTGATGCGGCCTCGCTTCGGCGCTCTGGCGACCGGTCAGTAGTGAAAGGTCCTGGCTCTCGAGCTCGTCGCACAGCCGCAAATCCGCCTTGCGGCGGCGCGTGCCGGCCCGGTTGATCCAGTCCGCGCGAGATTCGCCGCGTTTCTTTCCATAGTCCTCCATGGTTTCGCCTTCGACATACGGCGGACGCAACTGATGGCCGTGCACGATCATGGCCACATCCCTCTGATGCTTCCTTCTTTATTATAACGCCCGAGAGCGTTCGCTAGGCCGATTTCCCCAGGAGAGCCTCTATGCGCGCCTCAAGCGGCGGGTGCGTGGAGAAGAGCCGCTCGAGCCAGCCGCTCGAGCCGCCGCCCTTGGCGCCGAAGGGGTCGTTGATGAAAAGGTGCGCGGTCGCGAGGTTGGCTCGGCGCATCGGCGCCTGGTAGCTCTCGAGCTTCCTCAGCGCCGCGGCGAGACCCTCGGGGTAGCGCGTCAGGAGCGCGCCGGAGGCGTCCGCGAGATACTCGCGGCGGCGGGAGATCGCGAGCTTGATGAGGTTGGCCGCCACGGGCGCGAGTATCATGCCCACGAGCGCGAGGGCGATGACGAGAGCGCCTGCGTCGTTGTTGCGCCGGCCTCCGCCGCCGAAGAAGGAGAGGCGCAGGAAGATATTGGCGACGATAGCCACGAAGCCCGCGAGCACCACCGCGAGCGTCATCAGGAGCATGTCGCGATTCTTGATATGCGAGAGCTCGTGCGCGATCACGCCCTCGAGCTCGGTGCGGTCCATCATCGCGAGGAGGCCGGTGGTCGCGCAGACGACCGCGTGCTTCTCGTCCCGCCCGGTGGAGAAGGCGTTCGGGGCCGGGTCGTCTATCACGTAGAGCTTCGGCGTCGGGAGGCCGTCGGCTATCGAGAGATTCTCCGCGACGGTGTAGAAGTCGAAGTATTCCTCGCGGGTCGCCGGGCGCGCTTTGTTCATCGAGAGCACGAGCTTGTCCGAAGCCCAGTAGGCGTAGATATTGGTGCCGACGGCGAGCGCAACGGCGATATAGAGGATGATCTGGTCGTTGAAGTAGGAGGAGAGCAGCCAGCCGAGCGCGATGACGACGACCAGGAAGCCCGTGACCAAGGCCCAGGTCTTGCGGATATTGGCGGAGCGCTCGGCGTAGAGATCCATGGCGGCATGATAGCAAAACGCCCCGATAAAGGAACGCCCGGTTTCGCTCTCGCGAAACCGGGCGATATTCATTGCTTCTGGCTGATATCGATGAGTAAGAGCCGCTTCTCGAAGCCGCCCTTCTCGCGCCGCTTCTTGTTGCGCGCGGCGATGAGGTCCGCAGGCTTGATCTCGAAGAGCCCGCAGGCGAAGTCGAAGATCTCGGCGAGATCCGCAAGCTCCTCGAGGAGCCGCGCGCGCGCCGAGCGCGGCTTGCGCCTCGTTTGCCTCCTCGACGAGCTTCTTGAGCGCATGGACGTGCAGCTCATGCTCGGAAAGCGTCCGTACCGCGGGCTCGAGGCCTTCTTGGCGGATAGCGTGCGGGACCTTGTCCCGCACCAGCTTAGGCAGGTCGGTCATAACACCCTCCACAATGCTCCCGCTCCTAGTATACGCCTTCTCGGCGGAAACGCTTAAAACTGCACCGTGACCGGCTCGGCGGCCGCGGCGTCTGCGGAGGAGAGCTGGAAGAGGTCCATCGGCTTGAAGTTGGCCATGCCGGCGATGACGTTATTCGGG
Source organism: Minisyncoccota bacterium (assembly GCA_035547315.1). GTDB lineage: Bacteria > Patescibacteriota > Minisyncoccia > Phycocordibacterales > Phycocordibacteraceae > C7867-001. Next base: position 110,489 of record DASZVH010000004.1, on the reverse strand, counting down.
AAGGTCTGTATCGCGGTGTTCAAGGACATGACGGTCGTGTTGTAGAAGCGGCGCGCGGCCTGGATCTTGTCCTCCGTATCCTGGAGCTCGCGCTGGAGCTCGAGGAAGTTTTGGTTCGCCTTGAGATCGGGATATGCTTCGCCGACGGCGAAGAGCGATTTGAGCGCGCCGGAGAGCTGATCCTCCGCGCCGGCTTTGGCGCTCCCCGTCGCGCTCATCGCCGCGGTGCGCGCGGCGGTCACCCGCTCGAAGACGCCCGACTCGTGCGCGGCGTAGCCCTTCACGGTATTGACCAGGTTGGGGATGAGATCGTAGCGGCGCTTGAGCTGCACGTCTATGTCGGCCCAGGCTTCCTTGGCGCGATTCGTAAGGCCGATAAGGCGGTTGAAGGCGGCGATGACCCAGACCACCAGGAGGGCCAGGATGATAAGCACGATATAGAGGATAGTCATGGGCGGCATGATACCATATCCCTCGTCTCGCTTACTCATTCCGTAGCACTTACGACTTACAACCTATGAGCGGCAGAATCATCGGTCTTATCGTCATCATCATCCTTATCGTCGCCGGCGCGTGGTATTTCCTCGCCGGGCCCGGAGCCGGGGCGCCCGCGGGCGGCGGCACCCCCGCCGCGAGCGCGCCGGCTGCAGCCGTCGTCCACTACACCGACCAGGGCTTCGCGCCGAGTTCCGTGACGGTGGAGCAGGGCGAGGCAGTCGAGTGGGTCAACGACAGCTCCGAGAATCTCTGGGTCGCGAGCGACCCGCACCCGCTCCACGACGGCTACGACGGCACCACCCGCAGCGAGCACTGCGCGGCGGGCTATCAGGGGCCCGTACCCTTCGACTCCTGCGCAATGATCGCGCCGGGCGGCTCATGGAGCTTCGCGTTCGGCCAGGTCGGCGCCTGGGGCTACCACAACCATGCCGACGACGACATGCAGGGCAGCGTGACGGTCCTCGCCGCGAGCTCGACCGAGAGCGCGCCGATGATCCCCGCGGCGGCGAGCAGCACCGACGTAACGACCTCCGCCGAGGTCTCGCTCTAGCATGCGGCGCGAGAACGCCGCCCACCTCGCGCTGCGGCTCGGCGCCGCACTCGCCTTCCTCTATCCGCCGCTCGCGGCGCTCGCCGACCCGGTAAGCTGGGAGGGCTATTTCCCCCACTTCGTCCGCGCGCTCCCCGTCGACACGCTCTATCTCCTGCACGGCTTCGGCGCGCTCGAGGCCGTCCTCGCGCTCTGGGTCCTCTCGGGGTGGAAGATCCGCATCCCCGCGGCGCTGATGACGCTCATCCTCGCGGCGATCGTGATACTCGACTTCAATGATATCGGGATCCTCTTCCGCGATATCTCGATCGCCTGCCTGACGCTCGCGCTCGCCGCGTGGCCCGCGCCTTCATCCGGGGCTCAGGACGCCCGCGTACCCTAGCGTCATGGCAAATTCCGTAAGCCGCCGGCTTTCCGTCCGCCAGACGCTCTTCCTCGGCATCGCGAGCCTGCTCACGCTCTTCCTCCTCTACGAGCTCGCGCGCGGCGCAGTGCCCTGGTACGACGTGCTCGGCGCGTATCTTGCGGGGCTCCCCATCGGCTACGCGCTGGGGCGGATGCTCAAGGTCCGCTGGCATGAGAGCGACGAGCAGGCGATCAGCGAGACGGACGCCGCCGGCACGATCGCGCTCGTCGTCTATATCGCCTTCGCGGCCTCGCGCGAGTGGATCCTCGGGCACTGGTTCGCCGCCGCGCTCGTGCTCCCCATCTCGCTCGCGCTCGCCGCCGGCCTCTTGCTCGGCCGCTATCTCGCCATCCGCGACTCGATCAACCGCGTCCTGCGCGCGCAGCGGCGATTATGAAAAGCGGCGTCCGGTGACGCGAGGGCTAGTGCAAGAGGAAGAGATACGCCGCCATGGGGAGGCACCAGACCGACCAATCCGCGAGGCCCTTGGGCCAGCGCTGGCGGTAGACGCGCGGCTGCAGAAAAAACTCCTGATAGGTGATGAACGCGGTCGCGAGCGCGAGCAGGAGCGCGAGCGCCGCCTCGCCGCCGAAGAGGTCGAAGGCGAGCAAAGTCGCGGCGTAGATGAAAAGGAGCGAGCCGGCCAGGTGGAAACACTGCCGGTAGAGCGCGAGGCCGTAGCCGTAGCGGCCCGCGCCATAGCGGCGGAAAGCGCGCGCGAGCGCGGCGTCATAGGAACGGATGCCGCGCACCCACTGCCCCTCGATCCGAGTGCGGAACGGGTAGAGCCGGTCCGGGAACGTGATGAGGAAATGATAGAGCGAGGAGGGTCGCCGCTTGTGGCGCATGCGGGAAGTATAACGCGCTCGCGCTATGTGCGCGGGTGGAACCCGGAGCGGGCTTGACTTATCAGGTAGGGCATGCTATTCTAGTGCCCGGCTGCTCTTCTCATGGTGAGCGGGCGGCCGGATCCAAAAAGGAGTTTGGAATGAGAATGTTCGCTTTGGCCGCCGCTGCGGCCCTTGTATTGTCGTACTCTTCCGCGATGGCCGACGGCTTCGCCACTACGGCGTCGATCAATGTCGGCGCCGGCTCCGCGATCGCGGGCGGCGGCAGCATCGGGCTCGAGGAGGGCTTCGGCCCTTGGAGCATCGGCGGCGAGCTGCAGGCCGAGGGCTTCTCGGCCCCCGAGCTGCGCAGCCTCGAGGCCGTCGCGGCACGGGGAGGCTACCGCTTCCCGCTTGCCGGCAAGACCATCACCGTCGCCGCCTTCGGCGGCGTCGGCGAGGCGCAGGGAGCCGGCGATCACGCCGCCTTCGTGGCGGGCGCCGATCTCGACCTCCTGCCGCAGGGCGGCAACGTCGGCGGCGGCCTGCGCTACGAGCACGTCGCCGCGTTCGATGTTGCGCGCTTCGGGGGGAGGCCGGCCGACGCCGACCTGATCCTCGCGCGGCTCACCTACCGGCCGTGAACTTCCGGGCCCGCCAGCATCGCGCTGGCGGGCCCGCTTCTTATCTATGCGCGGGCGCGTATACTTTGCTCGTGGCTCCCGCCGACCCGCTCGAGAAGCTCTTCCCCAAGCTCAAGCCGGAGCAGCGGCGCGCGTTGAAGCGCCTCAAGATCGCGACCCTGCACGACCTGCTCTACCACTTCCCCTCCCGCTACGAGGCCGCCGGCCCCTCGGCGACGATCGCGGGCGTCGCGCCGGGCGCGAGCGCGACGCTCTACGGCGTCATCCGCAAGCCCGAGGCACGCAAGAGCTGGAAGAGCCGCCGCCCGCTGGCCGAGGCCTGGCTCGAGGACGCGAGCGGACGCATCAAGCTCATGTGGTTCTCCCAGCCGTATATCGCCAAATCGCTGCGCGAAGGCATGGCGGTTAAGGTGAGCGGGAGGGTGGCGGGATCCGGGAGCGGCGCCTATCTCGCGAACCCCGAGGTGGATCGCGCGCCGATCGACCCCGAGGAGGCGCATGCCTCGCTCTTCTCTCCGGCTCCCGGCCCGGCGCCCGCTCCCGCCGTCTTCCCCGTCTACCCCGAAAGCGAGGGCATCAGCTCGCTCTGGTTCTTCCACGCGATCGGGAAAACGCTCAAGGCGCTCGCCGGCGCGCTCGCCGACCCGCTGCCCCCCGAGCTCCTGCGCCGCTACCGGCTCCCGGCGTTCGAGAACGCGCTCATATATATACATCGGCCCCGGCGGGCCGGAGATGCCGCCGCGGCCCGCAAGCGCTTCGCCTTCGAGCAGATCCTCGCGCTCACGCTCGCGCTCGAGGAGCGCCGCCGCACCGTGCGCGCGACGCGCGCGCTCGAGCTCGCGCCTGGCGCCGGCCTCCTCGAAGCGTTCGTCGCGAGTTTTCCCTTCCCGCCGACGCGCGCGCAGCGGCGCGCTATCGCGGCGATCGCGCGCGACCTCGCGCGCCCCGTGCCGATGCTGCGCCTCCTGGAGGGCGACGTCGGGAGCGGCAAGACGGCGGTCGCGGCGGCGGCGGCGTATCTGGCCGCGGCGGCGGGCGCGCAGGTCGCCTACCTGTGCCCGACCGAGGTGCTCGCCAAGCAGCACTTCTCCACCTTCGTCTCCTATTTCCGCGCGCACCCGATCCCGATCGGCCTCATCACGGGCAGCGAGACGCGCGTGTTCCCCTCGCGCGTCTCCTACGAAGAGTCCGCCGCGCTCTCGCGCGCGACCTTCCGCAAGCGGGTGGCCGACGGCCTCATCCCGATCGTCATCGGCACGCACGCGCTCATCCAGGAGACGCTCTCTTTCAAGCGGCTCGCGCTCGCCGTGATCGAAGAGCAGCATCGCTTCGGCACCGCGCACCGGCAGAAGCTCGTCACCAAACAAGGTTCGACCTTGAAACAAGGACGAACCTTGTTGACGCCGCATCTGCTTTCGATGACGGCGACGCCGATCCCGCGCACGCTCGCGCTCACGCTCTACGGCGATCTGGATCTCTCCGTGCTCGACGAGCTGCCGGCAGGCCGGCGGCCGGTGATCACCGAGGTCGTCGCGCCCGCGGCGCGCGCGGCCGCATACGAGCGCATGCGCGCGGAGCTCGCCGCGGGCCGCCAGGCATACGTTATCTGCCCGCGCATCGACCCGGCAGAAGCCGGCGGCGCGGGCGAGCCCCAGAAGCGTGAGATGCGTTCGGTAAAAGCGGAGGCCGCGCGGCTCGCCCAGGAGGTCTTCCCCGAGTTCGACATCGGTATCCTCCACTCCAAGATGACGCCAGCCGAGAAAGAGGAGTCCATGCGCATGTTCGCGGCGGGCGAGGTGCAGATCCTGGTCGCGACCTCGGTCGTCGAAGTGGGCGTCAACGTGCCGAACGCGACCGTGATTCTGATTGAGGGTGCCGAACGCTTCGGCCTCGCGCAGCTGCACCAGCTGCGCGGCCGCGTGATCCGCTCCGACCGCCAAGCGTACTGTTTCCTCCTCGCCGAATCGAAGGCCGCGAGCGTGCGGGCCCGCCTCACCGCGCTCATCACGGCCAAGAACGGCTTTGAGCTCGCCAAGCGGGATCTGGCGCTGCGGGGAGCGGGCGAGCTCATGGGCGGAAATCAGTGGGGAGTATCCGACATCGCTATGGAATCATTGGGTAATTTACGCCTCGTCGAGGCGGCCCGGAGCGAGGCCAAGCGCCTCCTTGCCAAGGATCCGGAGCTTGCCAGCTACCCGCTCCTCGCGCGTCTCGCGCGGGGCGCCGCCGCGACTATCCACCTCGAGTGAAAAACGCCCTGTTGCGGGACTTTCCGCCCGGTATGATGAGGGCGTGCTTATTACCCACCCCTATTTGCCCGCGTATGTACCAAGCGCGTCTCGCGTTTCGTTTTTTTATTAGCGCCGCCGCAGCGCTTGCTCTCGCCGTCCCGGCGATCACGCATGCCGCGATACTCTACCCGCCCTCGGTGCCGCAGGCCGGCGCCGGCCAGATCGTCGGCCTCATTTTCCAGAATCCCAACGGCGGCAGCTTGCCCGCGCACGAGGTCGAATTCGGCCAGCCCTTCGTCGACGGCGCGCTCGCCGGGAACTCCGGCCTCTCCGCGACCGTCAACGGCAGCACCGTCCCCGCGCAGGTGGATATCAAGACCAAGTATCCCGACGGCTCCGCGCGCTTCGGCGTCGTGACCGTGCTCGCGCCGGCGATCAGCGGCAGCGCGCCGGTGATGCTCTCCCCGCTCTCGGCCGGCACCCCGATCTCCCTCTCCTCGATGCCGGGCTACAGCTTCACGGTAGATCTCGTCATCTCGGGCAAGACCTATCACTTCGACGCGGCGTCGCTCCTGGCCGCCGCGCTCAACGCGGGCAAGGCTTCCTACTGGCGGCAAGGGCCGGTGGTGAGCGAGGCGCGCGTCGACGCGCCGGTCACGAGCTCGATGCACCTTGTCTTCGACATATCCGAGTACGCTGACGGCACCTACTCCACCGATGTGCAGTTCGATAACGACTACGCGTGGTCCTCCAACGATCCGCACGGGGGCAGCGGCGGCACTGTCTCCTACACCGCGACCGTCACGCAAAACGGCTCGACCGTCTACTCGGGCACGCTCACCGAGTATCAATATCAGCAGTGGCACGAGGAATTTTGGACCAACGGCGCGCCGGGCGTGAACGTCCAGCACGACGTCGCGTACCTCATCAAGACCGGCACCATCCCCAACTACGACATCGCCGACGGGATCGATACCTCGGGCTTCGTTCCGGAGAGCTACAGCCCGCTCAGCTCCGCCGGCATTGCCAAGTACATGCCCACGACCGGCGACCGCCCTGATGTCGGGCCCACCACCTCACAGAACGCCGACTGGCTCCTCTCGCAAGACGCCTCCGCCGCTAAGTACGCGCTCGCACAAGCCGACGCGGCCGGCACCGTGCCCTGGCACTACTTCGACCCGAACACGGGCGACTATCTTTCGCTCGTGAATTATCCGACGCTCTGGACCGACTCGCGCGGCAACCCGACCTTGAAGCAGTTCACCGGCGCAACCGACTGGACCCTCGACAATGCGCACGAACCGGATCTCTCCTTCGTCCCGTACCTGCTCACCGGCAGCCGCTGGGATCTCGACCAGCTGAACGCACAAGCCACCTTCTCCGAGCTCGTTTCCTGGAACGGCTATCGCGGCGACGGCAAGGGGCTCATGATCAACTTCCTCGATCAGGTACGCGGGCAAGCCTGGCCGCTGCGGCAGATCGACGAGGCCATGTGGGCCAACCCGGACGGAAGCGCCGACAAGTCCTACTGGACCGGAATCGTCAACAACAACTACCAGAACTGGATCAGTAACTTCTCCTCCCTGCAGAGCCAGGAGGGCTCGATCTATGGTTACCTCCCCGGCGATTATGAAGGCAGCAACCCGCCGAACGTCGTGATGGCGCCTTGGCAGCAGGATTACCTCATGACCGCCGTTGCGCAGGCGGCGCTGTTCGGCGATAACGACGCGAAGACGGTCCTCAACTGGATCGCGAACTGGTCTGCCGGGCGCTTCCTCAACAGCAGCCAGGGCATGCAGCCGGCCTCGGGAGTCAACTACAACCTCTCCTTCACTACGCCTGCGAGCTGGTCGAAGGTCGGCGCGCAGAACCCGCCGGACTCGCTCGCCAATTGCGAGTACTGCGACTACGGCCAGCTCGGCCTCATGGCGCAGGCTGAGCTGTATAACGCCACCGGCAACGCCAGCGCGCTCCAGGCCTACAACACCCTCCTGCCGCTCCACCCCAACTTCCCGGATCTCGCCTCGATGCAAGCATCATATCTGGCCGGCGCGCTCAAGTTCCACATTATCCCTTCCGGCAGCGGCGGCACTCCGCCCCCCACCGCCTCCCTCTCGGCGAATCCTTCCTCGATTACCGCGGGCCAGACCGCCGTCCTCACTTGGAGCTCGACCAACGCGACGAGCTGCGCGGGTACGAACTTCTCGACCGGCGGCGCGGTCTCCGGGAGCACAGGCGTGACGCCAGCCCAGACCACCACCTACACGGTGAACTGCACCGGCGCGGGCGGCCAGGCGAGCGCGCAGACGACGGTGAGCGTCTCCTCGGGCAGCACCAAGTTCACGATCGGCGAGCGCGTCGAGACCACGGAGACGCTGAACGTCCGCCAGACGCCCTCGCTCTCCGGCACGCTGCTCGGCACCCAGCCGCCGAGCGCGCTCGGCACGGTCATCGGCGGCCCCGTCGCGGCCGACGGCTACACCTGGTGGGATATCGACTACGACAACAGTCCCGACGGCTGGAGCGTCGAGGATTACCTCGTCGAATACTCCGGCGCCGCCGCCCCCACCGCCTCCCTCTCGGCCAACCCGAGCTCGATCACGAGCGGACAGTCTTCCACGCTCACGTGGGGCTCCACGAACGCGGACTCCTGCACCGGTACCGGCTTCTCCACCGGGGGCGCCGCTGCAGGAAGCGCGGTCGTCACGCCTTCGCAGACGACGACGTATTCCGTCACCTGCACGGGCGCGGGCGGCCAGGCGAGCGCGCAGACGACGGTGAGCGTCTCCTCGGGCAGCGGCGGGGGCGGCTCCGGCCCCGTCGCCGAGTGGCCCTTTGACGGCTCATTCGCGGACGCTTCGGGCAACGGCATCAACGGCCAGGGCGTGAACGGCCCGACCTTCGGCGCCGGCGAGATCGCTCAGGCGGTCTCGCTTGGAGGCTCGAGCTATGTCTCCCTCCCGGGCAACTCGCTCATCAATCTCACGAGCGCCGGCACGATCGGCGGCTGGTTCTACGTCAGCACGCCCGCCACCGGCCAAGACAGCGTCTGGCCTATCTTCGTCAAGCTCAACAGCGGCAACGGTAGCGACAACGGCGGCGTCCGCCTCGTCCTCTATGAGGGAGCGGGCGGCTCCCCGATGCACCTGATGGGCGAGGTCAGTAATAAGGGGACGAACCAGTACCTCACCGGCCCGAGCATCATCCCGAACGGCTCCTGGCACTACGCGACGCTCGCCTGGGACGGCTCGACGGTCGCGCTCTACCTCGATGGCAAGCTCGAGACCTCGCAGGCGCAGAGCGCGCCGGTCGCCTACTACGACACGAACGCCGGCGCCTACATCGGCCGCGCCTCGGGCAGCGTCAAGAACGGCTACGCCAATGGCCTGATCGACGACGTGCGCCTCTACAACCGCGCGCTCTCGGCGAGCGAGATCGCCGCGCTCGCGCTCGGCAGTGCGCCCCCGCCGCCCACCGCCTCCCTCTCGGCCAACCCGAGCTCGATCGCCGCCGGCCAATCCTCGACGCTCACCTGGAGCTCGACGGGGGCCGACAGCTGCAGCGGCACCGGCTTCTCCACTGGCGGCGCGGTCTCCGGGAGCGCGAGCGTGACGCCGGCACAGACCACCACCTACACCGTGCTCTGCACCGGCTCGAACGGCTCGGCGAACGCCGCGGCGACCGTGACGGTCTCGCAGGCGGCGGCGCCTACGGTCACCATCGCCGCCGATCCGAGCCAGGTCTCCTCCGGCGGCTCGAGCAAGGTCAGCTGGTCCTCGACCGACGCGAACTCCTGCATCGCCTCGGGCGACTGGAACGGCTCCAAGGCGACAAGCGGCTCGCAGACCTTCAACGGCATCACGAGCCCGCAGACCTACACCCTCACTTGCACCGGCGCCGGCGGCCAGGCGAGCGGCAGCGCGACGGTGACGATCAAGGCGGCGGCGCAGGATACCTTCTCCTTCCACGTCTCGGGCGACTACAGCCCGCAGTTCAAGGTCTACGTGAACGGCGCGCAGGTCGGCGGCATCCAGACCGTGACCGCGAACCACGCGCAAGACCAGTGGAAGGACGTCTCCTACACCGGCTCGTATCCGGACGCGCAGACCGTCGACATCCAGTTCATTAACGACGGCTACACCAAGGACGGCCACGACATCAACCTCTACGTGCAGTCGCTCACCTACGACGGCGTCGTCTATCCCGCGGAGGGCGGCATGTTCAACAAATTCGACTCGCAGGGCTTCATCCCGGGCACCGGCACGGAAGACCTCTACTGGGACGGCACGCTGCGCTTCGTGGTGAACCAGATCTCCGCCCTGCCCGTCTCGCGCGGGCTCGCGATGGGCGCGAGCGGCGCGGACGTCATGACGCTCCAGCAGATCCTCTCCAAGCTCGGCTACTTCAAGACGAGCGTGACGGGATACTTCGGCTCGATCACCGAGTCCGCGCTCGCCGCCTTCCAGCAGGCCAACGGCCTCGCCGCGGTGGGCGCCGTCGGGCCGCTGACCAAGAGCCTGCTGCAGAGCCGGTTCTGGTAGCTTCATCGAGGCGGACCATGCCGCCTGCTATGCTGGCGGCATGGCACGGCCCGGCTTAGCGCTCCTCGACACGCTCGACACGCCCGCCAAGATACAAGACTTTCTCGACCGCCTCCCGATGAACTGGGAGAAGTCGGGAGAGACGCATCGGAGCGCCCTCGCGGCGCTCTCTGCGCGCAAAGCCCATTGCATCGAGGGCGCGCTCATCGCCGCCGCGGCCTTGAAGCGCCACGGCAAACCGCCTCTGATCATGGACCTCTACGCGGTCGAGGGCGCGGGCGACGTGGACCACGTCGTCGCGCTCTATAAGCGCCGCGGGCGCTGGGGCGCGATCTCCAAGACCAATCACGCGACCATCCGCTACCGCGACCCGGCCTACAAGACGCTGCGCGAGCTCGCGCTCTCCTATTTCCACGAGTGGTTCCTCAACACGAGCGGCGTGAAGACGCTCGAGAGCTACTCGCGGCCGCTCAATCTGGATCGCGTGAAGCTCGACTGGCTCGCGGGCGCGGAGGACCTCTGGGAGCTCGACGATCTCTTGAACGCGCTCCCCCACTACCGGCTCCTGCCCGGCAAGGAGCGCGCGTATCTGCGGCGCGCCGACGCGATGGAACTCAAGGCCGGCCGCCTCGAAGAGTGGCCGAAACGCGACCCGCGCACCTAGCCGCGGCCGAGGCGCCGCCGCGCCGCCCGCATGAGGAACACGAGCAGCGCGAAGCAGCCGAGGCCCGCGGCGCCGACCAGATAGGGCGCGGCGCCCGTCTTGAGGTCGACGAAGCCGTAGAGGCGCGCGAGGAGGAAGCCGAGACAGCCGAGCGCGCCGTAGAGGATCGTCCCCGCCAGGAAGGAGGCGTAGGCGAAGCGCGGGAGCGGGACCTCGGCGAGCCCGGAGGTGATCGTGATGGGCGGCGTGATGCCGTAGGCGAGCTTGCCGAGCGCGAGCATGAAGAGCGGGCTCTCGCGCCAGAGCTCCTTGAGCGGCAGGTAGACCTCGCGGATCAGGCGCGTGCGCAGCGCGAAGCGTTCGACCGCCGGGATGCTCCGGGCATAGCGCCCGATCGAGTAATAGAAGAAGTCGGGGATGATGCTGCCGGCCACCAAGATGCCGTAGGCCGCGAGCGGATTGAAATAGCCGAGCCCCACCCCCACCCCGCAGGCGATGGCGACGAAAGGCCCCTCGAGCAAGGCGAGGATCGCGAGGAGGAGATACGACTGCGCGAGGATGAAGTGCGGCATAGTCCGCCCCCTTGGACTCGAACCAAGAACCGCCGAGGTATAAGCTCGGTGCTCTAACCATTGAGCTAGGGGCGGGAACGAACTCACTTTACACCCTCTCCGCTTCCGTGCTAGCGTGCGAGCGGATTGTGCATAGGAGACATCCGATGGATCTTCGTATTTTCGGCCCCGTCTGGGACGGCTGCGGCGTACGCGGCTTTTCAGGAGAGGGCTATTGGTTCCATAAGCTGGTACCGAACCTCTCCTTCAAGGGCTCGACGCTCGTCGCAAAGACGATTACCGCCTTTCCAAACAAAGGCAACATGCTGCTTACGGCGGATTACCAGCCATACGCACTCTTCCCCGACTGTATCGATGCCCGCGTGATTGGCGGACGTGCGCTCAATGCCGTTGGCCTTTCGAATCCCGGAATCAAAGCCTTCCTCGCTACGGAGCGCTGGCAGCACATCGCCGAACCCTTCTTCGTCTCCTTCATGCCAATCGGCAAGACGGACGAGGAACAAGAGCGTGAGACCGAGGAGTTCGCGATCGAGCTTAAGATTGCGCTGCGGAGCTTCGAGAGCCGCTTTGTGGCGCTGCAGTTCAATCTCACGTGTCCGAACGTCGGTGCCGATCTCTCAAAGATTGTGGAAAAGGCAAAACGCCTTCTCCCCATCCTTGCAAAGCTCGGGATCCCCATCGTGGTGAAGATCAATCTCACCGTCGCTCCAGAGGCCGCGGCAGAGATCGCCCAGATGCATGAGTGCGCTGGGCTCTGCCTCACCAATACGATCCCGTTCGGCGAGATGCCGCACGATATCAGCTGGAGTTTGGTCTATCCCAATGGCTCTCCGCTCGAGAAGCGCGACTATGGGAAAGGCGGTCTCTCGGGCAGCGGCCTCGCTCCTTTAGTCGCGGATTGGATACGGAGATTCCGCACACTCGACGCCACGACCTACATCAATGGCGGTGGCGGGATCATGCGGCCAAGCGACGTGGATCTTATCCGCGAAGCAGGCGCCGACTCGATCTTCTTCACGACGGTCGCGATGCTCCGGCCCTGGCGCGTGCGCTCTATCATCGAGCGCGGCCATGAGTTGGCTGGTAAATCCTATTGAATGCAGCGCCGCGGGGCCTTGCCCCGCGGCGTTTCTTTTTGCCCGTTCCCGTGGTAGATTCCGCCCGGATTCGCAGTCCTTATCGCAACGGCCATACAGAAAGGGGGCAATCATGTCCTTGGGCCACCCGGTCGCAGATGCGACCCATTATCCTGCCGAGATCTCCATCCCGGGGATCTTCAATACTCATACGCATCCGCGCGACGATGACGAAGACAAGGACGGGCGCACCGAAATGCTCGTCCCGCGCTTCGCCAAAGTCTTCGAGACGATCATCGGCATGGGCAATACCGCGACGGCGCTCACGACCGCAGCGCTCGCCGGCGCAAAGAAGAAGCGCTGGCAGTCGTTCGTGCCGGAGGGCGCGCCGCTCCAGATCCTGGTCGCGCCCCTGCTCACGGAGAAGACCGATCCGAACGACCTCATCGCCGGGTTCGATCAGCCTGAAGAAAGGCGGGCCGTGGATGCAGTGAAAGTCTTCATCAAGGCCGCGAGCAACAGCAACGGCAGAGATGTGGACGATGTCAGTAAGATCATCCCCTTCGTGCGAGCCATGAACGATATGGGACGCCGCGTGTACAGCCAGCAGCACTTCATGCTGATGGGCCACTTCGAGCGGAAGTATTACCGCTCGGGGCGCCGCGTCAATTTCCTTATGCGCGAGCCGGAGTCGATCGAGCGGGACCTGATGCAGATCTACGACGCCGTGCCTGAGGCATGGGTGAATATCTGCCATGTCTCCCGCGCCTCGACCCTCGAGATCATCCGCTACCTGAGGAAGAAGGGCTACAACATCTTCGGCGAGATCGCGCCGCACTACACCCAGTACTGCATCGACGATCTCTTCGAGGACGGCAAGGGCGGCACCGCGCTCAATGTACATCCCTTCTGCTTGCCGATCTTCGGCCTCTCCTCCGACCAACAGGCGGTCGAGGACGCGATGGTCTCAGGAGAGCCGTTCTGGCACTTCGGCGCCGACGACGCATGCCATGTCGACGACACGGCGCGCGCCACCGGCGTGAAGATCAACAAGGACGGTATCGTCCTTGGCGGCCAGACGCAGATCCCCCAGGCGACTATCTCGTATGTCGTCGAGCGCTTTGCCGAGCGGGGCCGTCTCCAACACCTGAGCGGCTTCCTTTCGGAAAACGCTCGGAGGGCCTTCGAGCTCCCGCCGGCCCAGACGGTCCTCAAGCTCACGCGCGAAGACTGGGAAGTCCCTATGACGATCGGCCGCGATTCTCCCCACTGGGGGAAGATCCAGGCGCGGGTCGCCATGGGCGGCGAGACGCGCAAATACCGCGTCGCCGCGTAGCCTCGCGTTCAGAGAATCACTGCCCCGGCCAAAGCGCCGGGGCGATCTTTTTTATAAGGCTTTATAAAACCCTACGCCGTCTCGGCGTGGCCGCCTGCGGTGCCGGGTGCGATGACGCCGACGCCCGGCGGCAAGGGCTCCTCCTCGCGCTCCTTGGGCTTGATGCCGTTCAATACCAAAAGCTTCTCGAACTCCTCGCGCTCGATCGTCTCCTTCTCGATCAGGGCCTTGGCGATCGAGTCCAAGGCGCTGCGGTGATCCTCGAGCACCTTCTTCGCGCGCGCGCGCGCGTCCTCTATGATGCGTGATACTTCCTCGTCTATTTTCCCCGCGACCTCTTCGGAATATATCTCGTGGCCCATCTGCCGCTCGCCGAAGGCGATCGGGCCCAGCTTCTCGCTCATGCCGAAACGCGAGACCATGTCGCGCGCGAGCGCGGTGATGACGGCCAAGTCGTTCGAGGGCCCGGTCGTTACGTCGCCGAAGACCATCTCCTCCGCGGCATAGCCGCCCAAGGTCCCCGCGATGTCGTCGAGGAACTGCCGCCGCGACTGCATTTTCTTGTCCTCGAAGGGGAGCTTCAAGGTGTAGCCTGCCGCGCGGCCGCGCGAGATGATCGAGATCTTGTGCACCGGATCCGCGAACTCGAGCACGGAGGAGACGAGCGCGTGCCCCGCCTCGTGGTAGGCGGTGAGCTCCTTCTGCTTCCTGGTGAGGAGGTGCGACTTGCGCTCCGGGCCGAGCATCACCTTCTCGATGCTGCGTATCAAATCATACTGCGTGATCTCCTTGCGATTTTCGCGCGCGGCGAGAATCGCGCCCTCGTTCATGAGCGAATAAAGCTCCGCGCCGGAGAAGCCGGGCGTGCGCTCGGCCACCACCGCGAGGTTGACGTCCGGGCCGAAGGGCTTCTCCCGCGCGTGGATCTTGAGGATCGCCTCGCGCTCTTTCCTGTCCGGCAGGTCGATGACCACGCGGCGGTCGAAGCGGCCGGGGCGCAAGAGTGCCGGATCGAGCACGTCCGGGCGGTTGGTCGCCGCCATGACGATCACCTTCTCCGCCGGCTCGAAGCCGTCCATCTCCACCAATATCTGGTTCAGCGTCTGCTCGCGCTCGTCGTTGCCGCCGCCTACCCCGCCGCCGCGCGTGCGACCCACCGCGTCTATTTCGTCCACGAAGATGATCGCGGGCGCAGCGCGCTTGGCCATCTGGAAGAGGTCGCGCACCCGCGAGGCGCCCACGCCGACGAACATCTCGACGAACTCCGAGCCGCTGATGGAGAAGAACGGCACGCCCGCCTCGCCCGCGACCGCGCGCGCAAGCAGGGTCTTGCCGGTCCCCGGCGCGCCCATGAGGATGATGCCCTTGGGGATGCGCGCGCCGATATCCAGGAATTTCTTCGGGTTCTTCAAGAAGTCGACGATCTCCATGAGCTCCTCCTTGGCCTCGGAGGCGCCCGCGACGTCGGCGAAGGTGACGCGCTGGCGCGAGTCGGCCGGGTCGATGACCCGCGCCTTGGACTGCCCGAAGGTGAAGGCCTGCACCCCCGCGCCGCGGATCTGCCGGGAGATGAACCAGATCAGGAAGCCGATGAAGATGAAGGTGAGCACCGTCGGCCCGAGCAGGGAGAACCAATACGCGAAGCCGGTCTCCTCCTTGATCGTGATCGACACCTTCTGCAGCTCGGTCGCGGTGACGCCGTAGGTCGCGAGCGTATCGGGGAGCGAGGCGTCCGGGTCCTTGGTCGAGGAGAGCTCGGAGCCGTCGGTATAGGTGAGCGTGAGCGCGTCCCCGTTCTCGGCAATGCCGCTCACCTTCCCCGCCGCGACGTCCCGCGCCGCCTGCGACAGCGAGATCTCCTGCGGCTTGCTCGAGAACTGGACGAAGAGCGAATACGCGCTCGTAAGCACGAGCAGGACGAGCACGGTGGCGATCAGGTTGCCGAAGAAGGAGGGGCCGCCGAAAAAACTGCGCCAGCCTCCGCGCCCCCCGCCGGGGGGCGCGGGCTTCTTCCCTCTCGGGCGCCTCGCGGGCGTGTTTGCGGCCATGAAGCCATACTATATAGGAAAAGGGGGTGGAATAAAAATGAACGGCTAATGCTATAGTCGCGCTATGGCCACTCTGGTCGAATATAAGAAAGCGCGGCTCAAGTATTCGATACTCGAGAGCTTCGAGGCTGGCTTGGAGCTCACCGGGAGCGAGGTGAAGAGCCTGCGCGATAAGCGCGGTTCCCTTGAAGGTGCGCGCGTGGTGGCGCGCGCGGGCGAGGCCTTCCTCGCGGGCGCCACGATCCCTCCCTACCAGCCCAAGAATACGGGCGAGCGCTACGACCCGGAGCGCTCGCGCCGCCTCCTCCTCACGAAGCGAGAGATCGCCAAGCTCGCGGCCGCGGAAGATCGAAAAGGGTTGACAATAGTCCCGCTTGAGGTGTATAGTAAAAGCCGCTTGGTGAAGATCCGCATCGCGATCGTGCGCGGCAAGGGCAAGAGCGACAAGCGCGAGACCTTGAAGAAGCGCGAAGCGATGCGGGAAGCCGAGCGGGTTTTGAAACGGGGGTGACCGGCTTAGACGGTCCGTTCTTTGAGAATCGTGCGACGCAGTGCATGCTCGACTGACACTCTAATCCTCTCGAGCGCCAAACTTGCCAAGAACACTCTTGCAAGCGTGAAGTCTCCGTACTTCGGTATGGGCAACTTCGCGTTCGCGTACGCGTAAGGTCGAGCGTTTCGCTCCCTTCGCTTAGCGCGACGTCCCTCGCTCACCGGCGCCTATAGCGCGGCGAGGGGCGGAATCTTCTATAGGCTCGTCCTTCGCCATTCCCTGGCTCGGGATTAAACAAAGGGATCAAGCAGGAATGGTTTCGCTGGAGTTCCTCGCATCCTGCCCTAGCGCCTAACTCTAGCTACGCGTCGTAGAAGCGCTCTCAAATCCGGATTCGGACGGGGGTTCAATTCCCCCCGCCTCCACAAAATGACAACCGCCCGAGGCGGTTTTGTCATCAGATAAGAAAAAACGCAGCGGCCGTAGAGGCCGCCGCGTCGTATTTCCAGTCATTCAACGCGCGGTACGATACCCGCGCAATTCGCCCGGCCGCGCGAAGACGAACTGGCCGAGCTGCGCGCCCCCGGCGCGGAAGAGCCCTGCGCAGGAGAGCAGGTAGTACTTCCACGTGCGGTAGAAGCGCTGGTCGTACCTCTTGCGGTCGAGCCTTCCCTCCCGGTACGCCCGGTCGAAGTTCTCAAACCAGGCCATGAGCGTACGGTCGTAGTCCGGGCCGAAGTTGTGCGCGTCCCAGGGGGCGAACAAGCCCTCCGAGGCTTCCGCGATCTGCTTGAACGAAGGCAGTACGCCTTTCTTGAAGACGTACTTCGACATCCAGGCCTCGCCCACCAGTCTCGAGCGATTGCCCACGATGCAGTGCAGGAGGAGTATGCCGCCCGGCTTCAAGAGACGGTCCGCCTGCTCGAAGAACGTGCGGTACTCCTCCGGCCCCACATGCTCGAACATACCGATCGAGACGATGCGATCGAAGCGCCCTTCGATGTCGCGGTAGTCGCACAGGCGGATGGTCACGGGGAGATCGCCGCAGGACCTCTGCGCCCATGCCTTCTGCTCCCGCGAGAGCGTGACGCCGGTCACCCGCGCGCCATAGCGCTCCGCCGCGAACTTCGCGAAGGAGCCCCAGCCGCAGCCGATGTCGAGCACGCGCTGGCCCGGCTGGAGGCCGATCTTCCGGCAGACGAGGTCGAGCTTGGCCTCCTGGGCCTGTCCGAGCGTCTGAGGAAGCGGCTGGCCCTGATAATACGCGCAGGAGTAGTTCATGCGCGCGTCGAGCATCGCCTCGTAGAGCTCGTTGCCGATGTCATAATGCGCGGCGATCGCTTCGCGGGCGCGCTCCCTCGTCACCGTGCTCGTGAGCCGCGCCGCCGCTCCCTGCCAAAGGAGGGAGAGGCTCGGGGCCCGGGTGAGCTCCCTCGCGAGGTCGGCGCGCACGATGCGGCAGATGGTCTCATCCGCCGCTCCGGAGCCCCACATACCGTCCATATAAGCCTCGCCGAGGCCGAGCGAACGGTCCGCGAGCACCCGGCGGTAGAAGCGCGGGTCGTAGACTTGGATGTCCCACGGGTCCGCGCCGTTGAAGCGTATGCCCGCCTTGGCGGCCAAGGGCGCAAGTACGCGCGCGAGGCTCGGCGCGGGGTCATAGGTCGGCCGGAGCCGATCGGTCTCGTGAGGATTGACTGACATGTTCACGTCGCACTCTCCTTTTCGCTTGTCTGAATGATTACGGAATGATCCGCTCCGCGGGTAATATATCCCACTTCTCGCTCTATGTCAAGAAATACGGCCGCGCGCCTAGGGATTCGGGCCGAAGGGGTATTCCCCGTAGATGATGCGGATCAAGATCGCGATGATCGCGAGGATCAGCAGGATATGCACGAACCAGCCGATCGTGTAGAGGCCGACGATGCCGAGAAGCCAGAGGATGAAGAGGATGACGGCGATGGCGACAAGCATACTAGTTTCGTAAATTGATAATCCTAGCGGCGCGAGCGCTTCGTGCCGCGCCGGCGGGGCGGGACCTTTTCCCCCACCCGGCGCGCCTCGGAGAGGCCGATCGCGATCGCCTGTTTGCGGCTCTTGACCTTGGGATGGCGGCCCTTGCCGCTCTTTAATTTTCCGCGCTTGTATTCGCGCATGACCTTCTTCACCGTGCGCTTCGCCCCCGTGCCGTAGCGCCTCCGGCGTGATCGCGCGCGCGGCATATCATCGGGCGCTCGCGGAGCTCGAGAGCGCGCTGCCAAGCGCCATGGTCATGCCCGAGAGGAGGCGCGCCTTCTCGCTTGCGGAGAGCGTCGCCTCCGCTCCCGCGGTCGAGGTCGCGCCGGCGGCGGCCGGCGAGGGCGCGCGGCTGAAGACGGTCGCCTCCTCGGCGAGCGCGGTCTTGAGCCCCGTCTCGTCCGCGTCGCTTGCGGCGAGGAAGTAATACCAAGGATGTTCGACCCGCACGGAGCCGTCCGCCGCGATGGTCGCGGCGGAGCGCAGCGTAACCGGGAAGATCCCGAGGATCCGCGCCGGCTCGGAGAAGCGGACCGTAACCGAGTCCGCGTTCGAGTCTACCTCCTTGATCGAGGCGTTGCTCTTGATCGCGCCGCGCGCGTAGGCGGCGAAGTCGGCCTCGCTCGCCACCTGCGCGCTCGAGGAAAGCGTCGGCGAGCCGTTCGCCGCCTCCGCCGCGGTGATCGCCACCGGGGCGGCGGCGGAGACGCTCGTCGAGGCGCCCGCCTCGGCCGCAAGCGCGGTGCCGGTGCCCGCCGAGAGGTTCGCGTCGAGCTCGAGGGAGCTCTGCGCGCTCGCGGCAAGCGGCGCGGCGAGGAGCGCGAGGCCGGCCAGCGTGAGAAATTTCTTGCGTTTCATCGGGGTAATGGCTTGATTAGCGGCTAATAACGCCACCATACCCGCCCGCGCATGAGGCCGTTATGAAGGACGCGCTTAGCGCGCCGCGCCGCGCCGCGCCTTGGCGCGGTCGTTCTCGGTGAGGAATTGCTTGCGCAGACGCACGCTCTTGGGCGTTATCTCGAGATACTCGTCCTCCGCCATGACCTCGAGGCCGCGCTCGATAGTGAGCTCGAACGCCGGGAAGAGCACGATCGCCTCGTCGGTGCCGGAGGAGCGGACGTTGCTCATGTTCTTGTTCTTGGTCGGGTTGACCATCATCTCCTCGCCCTTGGCGGTGTTGCCGACCACCATGCCCTCGTAGACCTCCACCGCGGGAGTGATATAGAGCGTGCCGCGCTCCTGGAGGGTCCACAGCGAGTAGCCGAGCGATTTGCCGCTCGCCATCGAGATCATCGAGCCGACCTGGCGCTTCTTGATCTCGCCCGCGTAGGGCTTGAAGCCGACCACGCGCGAGGCGAGGATGCCCTCGCCGCGCGTGTCGATGACGAACTGGTTGCGGTAGCCGAGGAGCCCGCGGGTGGGGCCGAGCAAGGTGAGGCGCACCTGATTCTCGTGCCGCGCGACGTCCTGCAGGATGAAAGCCCGCGCGCCGAGCTTCTCGATGATGGCTCCTTGATACGCGCTCGGCGTGTCGATCGTCGCCTCCTCGAAGGGCTCGAGCATCTGGCCGTTCTCCTCGTGGAAGATGACCTGCGGCTGGGAGACCTGCAGCTCGTAGCCCTCGCGCCGCATGTTCTCGAGCAAGACCGCGATATGGAGCTCGCCGCGGCCCGAGACCTTGAAGGCCTCCGCGCTCGTAAAGTCGATCTTGAGGCCGACGTTAACCTCGAGCTCCTTCTCGAGCCGCTCGCGGATCTGGCGGCTGGTGACGTACTTCCCCTCCCGGCCGGCGAACGGCGAGTTATTGACCAGGAAATTGAGCGCGATCGTGGGCTCGTCGACCGCGATCGCCGGCAGCGGCGCCGCGGCCTCGTCGGTGGTAATCGTCTCGCCGATATAGATGTCCGGAAGCCCGGCGACGAGGCAGATGTCGCCCGCACCCGCGGACTCCGCCTCGACGCGCTCGAGCCCCTTGAAGAGGAACACTTTGGTGGTGCGGCCGGCGCGCAGCTCGCCGCCCGCCTTCCGTATGAACACGTTCTGATTGGGCCGCACGGTGCCCGCGTAGATGCGCCCGACCGCGAGCCGACCGAGGAAATTATCATAGGCGAGATTGAAGGGCTGCAGGAGGAGCGGCTTTTCCTCCTCTCCCGGCGCGTTGGCGGGCGGCACCTTCTCGAGGATGGTGTCGAGGAGCGGCGCGAGGTCGCGACGCTCCTCCTCGAGCGTCCGCATCGCGACGCCCGCGCGGCCGATCGCGTAGAGGAGCGGGAAATCGCTCTGCGCGTCGCTCGCGCCGAGCTCGAGGAAGAGCTCCAGGACCTGCAGCTGCGCGCGCGCCGGGTCCGCGGCCGGCTTGTCTATCTTGTTGAGCACGACGATGGGCTTGAGCCCGAGCTCGAGCGACTTCTTGAGGACGAAGCGCGTCTGCGGCATCGGGCCCTCCGCCGCGTCCACGATGAGCAGCACGGAGTCGATCGAACGCAGCACGCGCTCGACCTCGGAGCCGAAATCCGCGTGCCCGGGCGTATCGACGATATTGATCTTGGTGCCCTTATACTCCACCGCCGCGTTCTTGGCGTAGATGGTGATGCCGCGCTCGCGCTCCAGAGCGTCGCTGTCCATCGAGACGCCCTCGCCCGCCGCGCCGCAAAAACGCAAGAGCGCGTCGGTGAGCGTCGTCTTGCCGTGGTCGACGTGCGCGATGATGGCGATGTTGCGGATTTCCATGAAAAAATTAAATCCGCCAGCGGCGGAGGCCGTGCGGCCGATACGCGCACGATACCAGAGGAATCGGCGCTCCGCAATCCTACGGGTCGAGTCCGAGCGCGGTGCCGAGCCGGATGAGGCAGAACATGAGCGGGGCGGGGAGCGATCCGTTGGTGCGCCGCATGCCGTATGCGCGGCCCGCGCGCGGGAAGCCGGCGAAGTCGAGCATGGCCTCCTGCGTGCCGCGCTCGTTCAGCCGCGCGAAGTCGAAGAGCCTGAACCGCTCCGGGTAGCGGCGCTCGTATCCGGCGGCGCGGGCGTAGTAGAGATCCCAGTACTTCCCCGCCGCCTCGGCCTTGCTCGCCGCCGCGAACGTGGGGAAGGCGCGGTCCCAGGAGCGCCGGAGCCAGCGGCGGCCGTCGTGCTCCTGCCAAGGGTTGGTGCCGGCGCTATGGCGCAGGAAGCTCGCCACGACCGCGGCGCGCTCGCGCTTGACGCAGATGAAGCGCGCCGCCGGCCGCTCGGCGAGGATGCGCTCGGTATACGGCAGGAGATAGGGCGCGACGTCTCCATAGAAGAGCGCGGGCGCGGCCGCGCGCTCGAGCCCCGCGAGCCACGCGCCGAAGGCGCGCTCGTCCGGCTCCCAGGGCAGGATATCGCCGAAGGTGTAGCGCAGGAGGCGCGGCCGCGCGTAGGCGCTCTCGTGGCAGAAGAAGGCGCCCGGCTGCGTATCCAGGAAGCGCGCGAGCGAGACGGATCCGGACCTGCCGGAGCCGAGCCCGATCACGAGCTGCGCCATGGCGCGCTACTGCAGGAACTGGAAGGAGGTCGCAATGCCGTCGAGCTCCTTCGTGATCTGCTGCGCATTGAAGGCGGTCACCGTGCCCTTGGGGTAGTTGGCGATCTGCGTGGAGTGGATCGTGTACTCGAGCGCGTAGCACTCGCCGTCGCGGATCAGGCGGTAGGAGGTGGTGTCGTAGAGGTTGCCCGCGCCGATGTCGTGGCTGGTGAACTTGTCGAAGGTCACGCCGTTGATGAGGGCGGTGACGGGGCCGCTGCCGGGCGCGCCCGTGGGGTTGTAGGAGAGGCAGCTCGCGATAGCGGAGGGGTCGCTCGAGACCCCGACGGTGAAGTCGGCCCCGCCAAAGTTGGTCTTAGGCATCGCGCTCGCCGGGAGCTGCACCTCCGCAAGCAGCATGCCCGAGGTGGTCGCGTTCACCATCCAGCTCTGCGTGTATCCGGGCTCGGTGCCCACGATCGAGAAAGCGTCGGGGAACTTGAAGGAGAAGAGCCCAGACTCATCGATGAAAGTCTTGGCGCCGCCTGACTCGCTCACCTGCGCGGCGATGCAGTTGCTGTAGAGGGCCTCGCCGTCCTCCGAGAGCGCGGCCCAGGAGCCCTCGCTGGTGAGGAGCTCGTCCTTGCCGCTCACCGTGCCCTCGTAGCGGATGCCCGAGCCGCTCGCGGCCCTCGGGAGGGCGAAGTAGCGCCCGTTGTCGAGGTCGATTTGCACCGCGTCGGCGCTGAAGGTCGCGGTGAAACTGCCCTCCGTGCAGTAGAAGGTGACGGGGCCGCCGGCGTTCCCGCCGCTTCCCGCGCCGCTTGCTCCGCCGGCGCCGAGCGCGCCGCCGTCGGCCGCGGTCGTCGAGGAGGCGGTATACGGGTTGCCCATCGGCGTCGTGTAGAGGAGCGCGTAGGCGCCGAGCGCGAGAATGATGACCACGAGCACGCCCCAGCCGAGTACTTCCGAGATTTTCATAGTGGTGGTGATTATGGCTCGAGTATATCACGCGGGAGCGAGGCGGGAGACCCGCAAATGCTCGGCCTCGATGACGCCCTCGGCCGCCACCTTGCCGGGGTAATACGCGTGGAGCGCCTGGCTGATGAGCGCGCAGGAGTAGGTGCCCGCGGCGGTCACGCACGCGCTCGCGCTGTCGAAGAGGAGCGCCTTGTCCCGCTGCGGCGCGTAGACCAAATACGGCACCGGCGTCCCGAGATTGTCCGGGTAGTACTCGATCGTGCCGACGAGCTCGACCGGGGGAGCGGGAAGCGCGGCGGCGGGTGCGGCGAGGAGGCCGGCGCTGAGGTTGTCCCGTACCGCGAGCACGAGCCCCGCCGCCGCGAGGAGGAAGAAGAGCGCGGTGCCGACGATGCGCATCGGCCGATGCTATGCGCGCGTGGGTGAACACGGCGTGAACGTTAGCGCACCGCGATCGTCGCCTGGAAAAGCTCGATAAATTGCGGGCAAGCGGCGCCGGGGCTGCAGATCGGCCGGCCGCTCGCCGAAAGCGTGGTCGTGCCGGAGGCCGCCGCCTCGAAGAAGCCCTGCGTGCCCGGAGCCGGGTCCGCGCCCGGCACGCGGACGACGACGCCCTCCGGCTTGAAGCTCACGGACCACGAGAGGCCGCTCCCGAGCGCGAGCGCGAACCGCTCGCCCGGCGAGAGCGCGATCGTCGCGCCGAGGTCGTCCTCGGTGAGCGTGCGCATGCCCGGGCCGGGCGCGGCCGGGCTGCTCGAGGCGGCGCCCGGCGCGCCGCTCTCCGGCGAGCCCTGCCCCGCCGGGAGGCTGGCGCCGACGGACGCGCTCGGCGTCGCCTCGAGGAGGCCGTACTCCCGCCCGAGCGCGAAGGCCACGGCGAACGTCGCGAGAAAAAGAAGCACGGCGAGAAGTTTGGAGTACCACGTGACCCTGTTCCACTCGAGCGCCATGCGGCAAGTATAGCAAGCCGACCGAGCAGCCTGGAGATAGAACGAACGCGGCGGTGGGGAAAGTGACCGCGATCTCCGATACGAGAGCGCCGTAGTGCCCGCGGCCGAGCCCCCGGCGGCCAGCGCGGTGAGGCCGACGCTGGCGACCGCGCCGCCGATGACGGCCGCGCCGAGGATAGGGATAAGCAGTTTCTTTGGCATAGGGATGGCAAGCGGATTATGGTAAGCACGAGCCTTAGTAGGAGCGCTCTCCCGAGCCGTTTCTTTCATCTTGCTAGAATGGGGAGCCCTATGAAACGGAGCGGAACCCAAGGAAAGCTCCTCGACGCGGAGGCGCGGCTGCCTTCGGGCCTCGTTTATAAGCCCGAGTTCATCGCGCCCGAGGAGGAAGAGCTCTTGATCGAGTTCATCCGCGCGCACCGGCTCAAGCATGCGCGCGGGGGCCCCGCAGGCAAGTATGAGGCCAAGCGCCGGCACGCGGACTTCGGCGCCGGGTACGATTACAAACGCGACACGATTATCCCCGGGCCGCCTCTCCCGCGCTTCTTAGCGCGCTTCGCGCACCGGATCGAAAAGTGGCGCGGCTGGCCGCGAGGCATGGTGATCGAAGCGCTGGTAAACGAATACGCGCCCGGCACCGCTTTGGGCTTCCACCGCGACAACGAGAAGTTCGAGCATATCGTCGGCATCTCGCTTGGCGGCTGGGCGCGGATGAAGTTCCGCCCTATGAAAACGCGCGGCGTCTCGCGCCGGGCAGCCGAGGTATTTTCCGTGGAGATGGAGCCGCGCTCCGCGTATGTCATGCAGGATTCTATCCGCTGGGAGTGGCAGCACGCGGTCGCCGCCACCCGCGCGCTCCGGTACTCGATCACCTTCCGCACGCTCCCCAAGGGCATGCGCCCTACTGCTTCAGACCGAGGCCGATACGGATGAGGTAGACGTTGAGCCCGAGAAGGACAAGCGCGAGCGCGGCCAAGATGCCGAAGGAGAGCGCGACGGGGACATCGGTGATGCCGAGGAACCCGTAGCGGAAGCCGTTGATGAGATAGAAGATCGGATCGAATTTGGTGAGCGAGCCCCAGAAGCCCGGCAAGGAACTCGTGGAGTAGAAGACGCCGCCCAAATAGACGAGCGGAGTGAGGACGAACGTCGGGATGATATTGATGCCGTCTATGGATTTGGCGTAGACGCCGTTGACCAATCCGGCGAGGGCGAAGACAAGCGAGCTGATCACGAGGAAGAGCGCGATGACGAAGAGCGAGTGGACCTGAAGCGGCGTGAAGAGGAGCGCGACGAGGAGAACCAAAATGCCGGTGATGACGCCGCGCAAGAGCGCGGAGCAGGTGAAGCCCGCGATGAGTACCCAGGGCGGCGTCGGCGAGACGAGGATCTCGTCGATATTCCTGTTGAAGAATTTGGAGGAGAACATCGTGAAGGAGGTGTTCATGTAGGAGCCCATCACCACCGCCTGCATCACGAGGCCCGGGACGACGAAGAGGATGTACGAGACGCCTTGTATCGAGCCGATCCGGGAGCCCAAGAAGGAGCCGAAGATGACGAAGTACAAGGTCGAGGTAACGATCGCCGGGAGGAAGGTCTGCGGCCAGATGCGCAAGACCCGCACCACATCCTTGCGGATGATCGTATAGAAGGAGATCCATTTCTCGTAGGCGGTCATGGCGCGTCGGTGTGGTCACCCTGGCTGCCGGTGAGCGCGAGGTAGGCCTCCTCGAGCTTGCCGCCGCGGAAGCCGTCGCCGGAGTGATGCTCCTCTCCCGCTTTAGCGAGGATCTCTTGGAGCGTGCCTTGCGCGGCGATCGTACCCTTGTTGATGATCGCGATCCGGCTCGCGAGCTGCTCGGCCTCCTCCAAGTAGTGCGTCGTGAGGAGGATGGTGACGCCTTTCTCCGAGAGTCCGCGCACATACTTCCACATCGAGCGGCGGCTCTCGACGTCGACGCCCGCCGTCGGCTCGTCAAGGAAGAGGAGCTCCGGCTCGTTGATCAAGGCGCGCGCGATCATGAGGCGGCGCTGCATGCCGCCCGAGAGCTCGCGCGCGGTCGCATTGAGCTTGTCGCCGAGGCCGAGGTCGGTAAGGATCTGCTTGGCGCGCGGAAGCGCGACGGAGCGCGGGATGCCGTAGTAGCCGGCCTGATTCACGACCGTATCCACGATCTTGCCGAAGATGTCCATGTTGAAGTTCTGCGGCACGATGCCGATCCTTTTCCGGGCGAGCTCCGGCTGCGTGAAGGCATCGATACCGAAGACCGAGAGAGAGCCCGCCGTGGGCACCACAAGGCCGGTGGCAATGCCGATGAGCGTGGTCTTCCCCGCCCCGTTGGGGCCAAGGAGCGCGAAGAAGTCGCCTTTTCCCACCTCAAGCGAGACGCCCGCCAGCGCTTTGGTGCCGCTCGCGTAGGTCTTCTCCAGATTTCGTATCTCAAGCGCGAGCGCCATAGTCCGGCTATGGTACCACGCCGCTGAGATTCACCCGTGATTCACCGCGTGCGTGCGAGGATAGCGCACTTAGCAGCCTAACGCGCATACATATGGGTACTTGGCAGCATTGGATCAACGCTATCCTCGGCATCTGGGTGATCGTCATCCCCTTCCTCGCGCTCACGGCGGCGACGCTGACCTGGACGCTCGTCATCACGGGCGCCATCATCCTCGTGCTGGGCTTCTGGGGGGCGATGGAGAGCCAGCAGGAGCATCAGCGCCTCGTGCACGGCTAGCGTCCGAGCCGCGCGCGGCGCGCGCCCTCAAGGCAGGCCGCACGCCCGGGGATAAATAAACGGTGCGCAAGATGCGCGCTCGCGAAGCGAGCGCGCATCTTATTGATACTGGATGAAAATCGGCGCGGGCGTGAGCGCCAATACCTGCGCGGGCGCGAGAAGCCCGGTCGAGGGCGGCTTCAAGTCCGCCTTGTAGAAAAGCTTGAAGCCGGTGAACTCAACGGGCTCGCTCGCGATCACGCGCTCGTAGGTGTTGATCTTCTTGGCTTGGTCGCCCCAGCCGTCCATGTCCATCACCACCTGCACGTCCGGGAGCGGCGTGATGTTTTGGTAATTGGTCACCATGTCCTCGGTAAAGCGGTGCACCACCAGGATCTTGGGCGGCAGATCGTTTTGCTTCACCAGGGAGTCGAGGTAGTCGATCGCGTAGTCGATATCCTTGGCGCTATACGTGCCGATGACGGTTCCCGGCCGGGCTCCGCTGGTCTGCATCGAGAACTCGGGATCGATCGCGAGATTGACGTTGGGGAGCGAGAGATAGGGCGCCAAGAGCGGGAGTTCGGTCGGCAGGTCGGAGAGCCCGACCTGCACGTCGAGAATCACGATGCCGTGGAGCTGGCTGGCCATCGCGATCGCCTGCTCGATCTGGCTCGCCGGCATGCGCGCGCGGTACTTGCCGTCGGCGCCGGCGGCGGCCTGCGCGGTCACCGCGATGTAGTCGATCGCCGGGATGACCGGCGTGGCCGGATCCGCCGCCTCCCACTCGGCGCTCGTGGAGGCGAGCATCGCGAGCACCTGGTCCGCGGGGTACTCGCCGAGCACGCCCATCGCGGTGGAATAGAAGTTGCCGTAGTAGGCCACGATGCGATGCGCGGGGAGGAGCGCGCCGGGCGCCGGGTAGGGCGAGGGCGCGGGCCAGGCCTTCCCCGCTATCGCCACCGAGCTCGAGGCGGTGGTGGTCGCGGCCAGCAAGGTCGAGGAGGCGTTCTGCGGCTGGAGCAGGGTGGTCAAGGAGGGGTCGATGTGCGCGAGCGCGAGCTCCTCGAGGTTGTAGAGCGCCGGGTCGATCGCCTTGTAGCGCGGGGTCGAGCTCGCGCCGTCCGCGCGCGTGTACTCGATCGAAAAGAGGTTGCTCCAGAGCGCGAGGTAAGCGCCCGCGCCGATCAGGACGAGCCCGCCGAGGCCGAGCGAGATATGCGCGCCGCGCGCGGCGGCCGCGCGCGGCTTTCCCTCCTCCCTGCGCTCCTTAGGCATCCGCCCCATCATACCCCAAGCGAGCCAGACGGATAACCTCGTAGGGGTAGCGGCCCTTGAGCGCGTAGAAGGCGGGCGCGAGCTTCTCGCCGCCTTTGGCCTTGAGCGCGAGCCTGATCTTGGCGAGGTCGCCCGCGGCGGGCAGGAGATGGGAGAAATCCTCCCGCGAGAGCGCGCCGGCGGCGGCGAGCTTTTCCAGATGCGTCAGGATAGTGCTCTCGGCGAGCCCGCGCGTGCGCGCGGCCTCCGCGAGCGAGGGCGCCGCACGCACGCGCTCGAGCGTCTGCGCGAGCTTGGCCTCCATCGCCTGCCGCCGCGCCGCCGCGCCGCCGCGCCGCGCGGGCGCGGGCGCGGCGCGCGCGTTCCACTCGCCTCCCGAGGCTTTGACGAAGTTCTTTTGCAGCGTCTCGCGCTCCGGCGCGCCCATCGCCTCGAAGGTCTCGGCCGCGGCGCTTGAGGCCGCGCGGAAATCGCGGTCGCGCTCGAGCACCTCCGGGTGGACCAGGAGCGCGCGCTCGTTGATGCCCGCGAGGTGGAGCCCCGCGAGTGTGCGCACGCGCGAGAGCGCGACATAGCCCTGGCCGTATTCGAAGGCGCGCGAGAGGTCGACGAGCGCGGCGTCCAGGGACTGCCCCTGGCTCTTGTGCACCGTCATCGCGTAGGCGAGCCGCAGCGGCAGCTGACTGATCGCGGCGCGCACGTTGCCGTTCTCCTCCACCTGCCACTCGACCGGCTCCGCGATATACGGAGCCGGCCGCACCGAGCCCGGCGAGGGGCTGCGCATCTCGACTATCGGCAATCCGGCGGCGTCAAACCCGATCACGCGGCCGAGCGTGCCGTTGACGTAGCGGCCGGTCGGCGAGTTCTTGGTGAACATGACCGCCGCGCCCTCTTTGAGCTCGAGCCGCTCGGGCGAGAGACAGCCGCGCTTCAACCCCTCGACGAGCGCGGGGGCGCCGCGCGCGCTCATGAGGAAGGCGCGCGGCGCCCCCGGGAGCTTGGCGAGCTCGGCGGCGTTCTCCCGGTCGACGTCCGCGTTGTGCGAGTAGAGGCGCGGCGCCTCGCCCAGGCGCGGTGCCTGCCCGGGCTCGATCCGGCGCGCGTTGATCCGCTCGTAGTGCAGCTCCTCGACCTCGCCGCGGCGTATCGCGCTCAAGACCTCGAGATACTCCCTGTCCTCCTGGCGGTGCTGCTCGCCGAGATAGCAGATCAGCGGGTTGAGCTCGCGCCAGGCGGCGGAGTCGTAGCAGAAGAGCGATTGCCGCTCGCCTCCGCCGGAGCTCCGGCGGAGCACGGGCGGGAGCTGGAAGAAGTCGCCCACGAGCACGAGCTGCAGACCGCCGAACGGCCGCTCCGAGCGACGGATCTCCTTGCAGACGGCGTCGAGAGCCTCGAGGAGCGCGGCGGAAAGCATCGAGACCTCGTCGACCACGAGCGTGGAGGTGCGCGCCACGCGGCGCGCGACGTGCTCCTTACTTGCGATCTGGTCGACCTCGGCGGCCGAGAGCCGCTCGCGCACGCCGATCCCGCTCCAAGAGTGGACCGTCATCCCGCTGATCTGCGCGGCCGCGATCCCGGTCGCGGCGGTGACCGCCGGCTCGAGCCCGCGCGCGCGCAGCCACTCGACATAGCTCCCCACCACGTAGCTCTTGCCGCTCCCCGGCTCGCCGGTGAGGAAGACGTTCGCGCCCGTCTTGAGTATCTCGAGCGCCTCGCGCTGCGTCATCCTACGATTATATAGAAAAGCGGGCCGGACACGAAGGTCCGGCCCGCATACTCCCGCTACTGCGGGATGTCGGGAGGCTGCTCATGGCCGTTCGCGATCTCGTGCGCCAGATTCTGGCGATAGAGACTGCGCTCGGTCGCGTAGGCGTCGAGCGATTCGCGCTCGATCCCGCGCAGGCCCGAGAGCCGTTGCGCCTGATCGAGCGTCCCGCCCCCGTAGCGCACCCAATGGAGG
This sequence comes from Minisyncoccota bacterium, assembly GCA_035547315.1. Classification (GTDB taxonomy): domain Bacteria; phylum Patescibacteriota; class Minisyncoccia; order Phycocordibacterales; family Phycocordibacteraceae; genus C7867-001. Next base: position 81,220 of record DASZVH010000004.1, on the reverse strand, counting down.
GCGTGCGAGCCGGGGAAGCTCGCGTAGGAGAACGGGTTCATCGCCGCGTCCGCCGCTCTGCCCGCCAGCGCGCGCGGGCTCGAGGGCCCGAGGAGCGGCAGGACCAGGTAGGACCCTTCCGGCGCGCCCCAGACGGCGAGCGTCTGGCCGAAGTCCTCTTCGCGATACGGCAGGCCCGCCTTGGCGGCCGGGTCGCCGATGCCGCCGAGTCCGGCGGTGCTGTTGAGCGCCATCCGGCCGAGCGTGACGCCCGCCTGGGAGAAGTCCCCCTGGCCGAGGTCATTGAAGAAGTTGATCGGCTCGCGCAAGTTCTGCACGATATCGTGCAGCGCCGCGCGGATGCCGGGCGTCGTGATCTTGTGGTAGGCGTGCGTCGCCGGGATGGCGACGCGGTCGTCGAAGCGTTCGTTGAAGGCGAACACTTTTCGATTCACCCCCTCGAAGGGGTCGTTCTGGCCCCCGGCGCTTGCGCAGCCGGCGAGCGTCAGAGCGGCCAGCGCGGCCGCGACAATATGTTTGCTCATTACTCTGCTCTCCCTCTTGAAAGGCCGTACTTGCTCTATAATACACTACTCATTTGTTTTGTAAAGCACTACGGCTCGAGCGTCGCGGTCACGAGGAGCCGGTGGTCGTAGGTAAAGCCCATCGAGGGGTCGTGCGTCGGCTCCCCCGCGCAGGTTATGAGCACGACCCGCGCGGGGTCTGCGGGCCCCGGCCCGGGCGAGGATTCGCCTATAGCCGCGGGCGGCACGGCGTCGTAGGGGTACGTCTCGACATCGCTTACCTTGAAGCGGAGCGTCGCGCCGTCCTTGCGGGTGAGCGTCAGCTCGTCGCCCGCCTTGAGCCGGTCGAGATCCTTGAAGACGCCGCTGAGCCCGAGCCCGTTGTCGAGATGCGCGTAGAGGACGGCGATGCCCGGGCTCCCGGGCACGACGCCGTATTTATACCAGCCCACATCGGTGAAATTGGCGGGCGCCTGCATGCGGTCGCCGGCGACGATGCCGAGCGGGTCGATCGGCGCGTCCACCCCGATCGCGGGGATCGCGAGACGCGCCGGGAGCGTGCTGGTGCTCACCCGCGCCGCCGCCTCCGCGAGCGCGGCGGGCGGCGCGATCGCCGCCTCGGGCGCGTAGAGGAAGAGATGCGCCGCCCCCGCGGCAAGGGTGGCTGCCGCTCCGAGCAAGATCGCTGCCGCTGCCGGCCGGCGCATGGCTCTACTATGCCTCACAGCCGGGTGAAGAGTTGATGAATCGGCAGATGAAAGAAATCCGCCCGGGAGCCGTTCTAAAGAGAGCAGCCTTATCCGCCTGTAGCGTACCTCACCCTATGAACCGTCTCGCCGCATACTTCGCCAAATTCCTCGCCCCGTTCGCGTTCGCCCTCTTCGCGCTCTCTTTCGCGGCCGTCCCCGCCGAGGCCGCGAGCCTCTCGAGCGCTCAGGTAAACGCGGTCGTCTCGCTCATCTCCTCCTTCGGGGTGGGCGCGAGCACGATCGCGCAGGTGGAGGCGAGCCTCAACGGCACCGCCATCGCGAGCCCGCCCGCCGGCGGCGGGAGCCTCTCGGGTTCCGTCGCCGCGGGCGCCGGCCGCTTCCTCTGCCCGGTCGCGCTTAACCTCTCGCAAGGCGCCACGGGCGCCAATGTCGTCGCGCTCCAGCAGTATCTTGCGAGCTCGACCGGCTTCTCCGCCGGGGCGACCGGCTACTTCGGCCCCCTGACCGCCGCCGCGGTGAAAAATCTCCAGGCCGCCAACGGCCTGCCCTCGACCGGCTTCTTCGGCCCGATGACCCGCGCCAAGCTCGGCTGCGGCGTCTCCTCGCCCCCGCCCGCGAACCCGCCGCGCCAGGCGAGCCTCTCGGCAGCGCCCGCCTCGGGCGCGGCGCCGCTCGCGGTCTCCTTCTCCGCCTTCGCCCTCTCGAGCAGCGGGCCCTTCGTCATAGACTACGGCGACGGCGCCAACTCCGGCTCCATGAGCGCCGCGTGCAGCCAGGCGACGCCGGTCGCCTCCTCGGCCTCGGCCGGGAGCGCGCTCACGCTTGCGCCCAACTGCTCCTTTACCACCGCGCACACCTACCAGAGCCCCGGCACCTACACCGCGCAGGTGGAGGGCTACATCGGCTGCATGTGGAGCGATCCGCACTGCGACATCGCCACCCTCCCGCTCGCGACCACGACGGTCGTAGTGCAATAAGCCTAGAGCGGAGGCAAACCAACCGCGGCCCCTCCGGGGCCGCGGTTGGTTACTCCCCCGCCATCTTCACGATGCGCCGATACTCCCGCTCGCCCACCGGCCCCACCGAGAGGCGGCCGTTCTTAAAGATGAATAAACCCTTGAGCCGCGTATCCGCCCGCATCGCCGCGAGCGTCACCGGCCGCTTGAGCTTTTTGACAAAGCGCACCCGCACGCCATACCAGATCGGCGCCGCGCGCTTCGCGCGCGGCTCAAAGTATTTGCTCTTCGTATCAAACTGCGCCTGGTCCGGCTCGGCCAGGTGGCTCACCCTCGCGAGCCCATAGACCCCCGGCACTTCGCAGGAGGAGTGGTAGAAGAGCACCCTATCGCCAATCTGCATCTCCTCCCTCATATATTTGCGCGCCTGGTAGCTCCGCACTCCCGACCACGGTTCCTCCCCAATTTTCTCCAAATCGTTTATCGAAAACTCCCCCGGCTCACTCTTCATCAACCAATACTGCATATGTTCTAACGAAAAGTATTGAGAAATTTTTTCTTTCCTGAGAAGCCTTGATTTAAGAGGTGCTGGGCCAGTTGATGTGGGTGCCGGAAGGGGCGAGGGTCATGCCGTTGAGGATGGACTGGAGCTCGCTCTCGACCTGCGCCTGGTCGGCGGCGGTGAACTCCTCGATCGTGCCGGCCGGGTAGTTGCCGTAGGCGCTCTCTGCGACCCGCGCGTCAAGCTCGGTGCAGGTGCTGTTGCTGCGGTCGTAGAGGCGGTAGTAGCTGTCTACCGCGCTGTGGCCGGCGGCGGCGTTGCCGAGGCCGGCGAAGACGCTCGCGGAGTAGGTGTCGCCCGAGACGGTGTTGTCCGGGGTAATCGTGCTCGCGTAGCCGGCGGGCGGCGTGTCGAGGCAGAGGCGCTCGGTGCCAAGGTCGCCGCGATCAGTGATGCTTACGCCCGCGCTCTCGAAGTTGGTGCCCGCGAACTCGTCGTCGTTCTTGTAAAGGCAATAGTCATAACCCTGGTCGCAGGGCGGGATGTAGCTCTGGACCATGATGGGCTCCTGCCCCGTCGCGAGCGCGAAGGCCGCCGGGAGGGTGAAGCTGAGCCCCTGCGGGGTTGTGGTGGTCTGCTCGCTCGAGGTCGCGGCCGGAGGCGTCGAGGAGGCCGTGGGGCCCGCTGCACCGCGGCCCCAGAAGAACCAGGCGACCAGCGCCACGAGGATGATAAGCACGATAAGGACCGCCCAAGCGCCGCTTCTCATACCCCTCATACTACCGCTGGGCGATGAAAATTGCATGTGCATAAAAAGCGGGCGGTATACTGGAGGCATGGAGATCTCTACGGACAAGGCCGAGCTCGCCAAGGCGAGCCGCGACACCTCCCTCTTCGAGGTGATGCCGAGCGAGGTCGCCTGGCCCAAGGACGTTAACGAGCTCGCAGAGCTCGTTAAGTCCGTAGGTGCCGAGCGACAGCGAGGTGCGAAAGTTTCTATCACCGCGCGCGCCGCCGGCACCGACATGTCTGGCGGGCCGCTTAACACGGGCACGATCGTGGAGTTCACCAAATATATGAATCGCGTGCTCGAAGTCGGTGCCGACTACGCCGTTACCGAACCCGGCGTCTACTACCGCGACTTCGAGAAGGCGACGCTCGCACGAGGATTGATCCTGCCCTCGTATCCGGCGAGCCGCGAGCTCTGCGCGATGGGCGGCATCGTCGCCAACAACTCCGGCGGCGAGCGCACGCTCGAATACGGCAAGACGGAGCGGTACGTCGAAGAGCTCGAGTGCGTGCTCGCCGACGGCAGCATCGCCGCCTTCAAGGCGCTCTCGCCCTCCGAACTCCAGATGAAGAAGGTCAAAAACGATTTCGAGGGGCAGATTTATCGCGCGATGGACGCGCTGCTTGCCGAGAATGCCGCGCTGATCGAGGCGCGCAAGCCCAAGGTCTCCAAGAACTCCGCCGGCTACTACCTCTGGGATATCCGCACTCCCGAGGGCGGGATGAATCTCGCCAAGCTCATCTGCGGCTCGCAAGGAACGCTCGCGCTCTGGACAAAGGCCAAACTCGGCCTCGTGCGCCCCAAGCCCCACCGCGCGATGCTGGTCGGCTTCCTCGAGGACCTCTCGGCCCTGCCCGAGATCGTCGCCAAGGTGCTGCCCTTCGCGCCCGAGTCCTTCGAGAGCTACGACGACAAGACCTTCACCCTCGCGATCAAGTTCCTCCCCCAGATGCTCGCGCAGATGGGCCTCGCGAAGGCGGCGCGCCTCGGGGTCGACTTTATCCCCGAGGCGCTCATGGTCGCCGAGGGCGGCGTCCCCAAGCTCATCCTCATGGCCGAGTTCGCCGAGGAGACGATCGCGGAGGCGGACCAGAAGGCGCAAAGCGCAATGGAGGCGCTTGCGGGGCTGCCGATCCGCCTCAAGATAGAGAAGAATGAGAAAGAGAGCGAGAAGTATTGGGTGGTCCGGCGCGAGTCCTTCTCGCTCCTGCGCAAGAACCTGCACGGCCTCTACGCCGCGCCCTTCATCGACGACTTCGTCGTGCCGCCGGCCTCGTACCCGCAGTTCCTGCCCGAGCTTAACGCCCTGCTCGCGCAGTATGAAGGCAAGATGATCTACACGATCGCCGGGCATATCGGCAACGGCAATTTCCATATCATCCCGCTCATGGACCTCGCGAGCCCCGCGACCAAGCAGGTGGTGCTCGAGCTCGCACCCAAGGTCTACGCGCTCGTGATCAAGTATGGCGGCACCACCACCGGCGAGCACAACGACGGCATCATCCGCACCCCCTATCTCCCGATGCTCTTCGGCCCGGAGATGATGCGGCTCTTTGAAGAGACCAAGAAGACATTCGACCCGGGGGGCATCTTCAACCCCGGCAAGAAGGTCGGCGGCAGCTTCGCCGATATCGGGGCCAAGATGCTGCGCGCGGCCTGAGCCGCGGCTACATCTGCAGCGGGCTCTGGATGCCGGTCTCGGCGCCGCGGGTGTCGATCGGGCCGTGCTGGCGCTCGTAGTCGGCGACCTTCTCGCTCCAAGCGGCGAGCATCGCCTTCATCAAGGGCGGCGGGAGGACATACGCGCTCGCGGCCGGCCCGGAGCTGAAGGCGAGCAGGAAATGCTGCGGCGTGTAGTTGATCGACGCGCTGTCGACCATGAGCTTGGGCACTTTGTTGAAGTCGAAACCTGCCATAGGTAATGAGTGAGATCGATAAGGGCCGCGCGAGCCGCGTGGCTACATCGGGCGCACCGGCATCACCTCGATGGAGGCACCCGGGATGCCGAAGTGCGGGTGGCTCTTGAAGAGCTCGGCGATGCTCTCGGCCGAGTCGCCCTCGACGATCGAGTAGAGCATGAGGTCGTTGGCGGCGTCCGTCACTCCTTGCTTGGTGATGCGCGTGGTCTTACCCGCCGCGCTGGTCTCCTTGATCATCGCCGCGTGCGCGGCCATCCAGGAGTCCCACTCGGCTTTCATCTTCCGCTCCTCTTCTTTGCGCTCCGTTTCCGGCTTCTGCATCCACTCGGCCATTCCGGCCGCCGGGGCGAGATAGAGCACCATGAACTTCTGCATAGGCGTGTAGTTATCGATAAGCCCGCCCAGTATAGCAAAACGGCTCCGGCCCTACCGCGGCGGCGGGGGCTGCCCGGGGCGCTGCTGCGCGCCCTCTTGCCCGCCTCCCGGCTTGGGCTCATGGGAAGCGCCGCGGAAGCAGGAGACGGAGTAGGGGAAATCCTGCGTGAGCACGTAGTGGTAGGTCGTAACCTCTTTGCCGTCGAGGGTGATGGTCGAGGTGAGGCCGTGGCACTCGTCGAGGTCGGCGGTGTGGAGGTATGCGCCGCTCGGGAGGAGCGAGCCCGTGATGGGGAACCCGTCGAAGGCGAAGCCGACCACGGTGGAGACCGGCTCCTTGACCGGCCCGGCCTCGAAGCCGTGATTGTGGTAGACGCCGCTCTCGTCCGGGTGCCCCTCCCATGCGTCCTGGGTCTCGTGCGCGAGCGCGTCGCGATACTCGGCGTCGAAGCCGTCGAAGAGCGGCACGCCGTCGTTCATGATGCCGACCTCCCCGAAGATGCACTGCGGCGAACTGGCGAAGGAGGGGTATGCCGGGAAGGAGAAGTCGTAGCTCTGCGGCGTGATCGTGTTCGGGTTCGCGTCGAATTGGTACGCGGGGTCGGACTTCCGTATCGGGAAGATGCCGGTCGCATGGTCGGTCGGCTCGCCGTTGCTCGTGATCGTGCGGGTCGAGCCGGAGATGCTCATATGGTAGGAGGCGTCCGGCCAGGAGGCCGCGCCCTCGACCGCGACTTTCTCGGCGGGGTACCACTCCTCGCCCGAGATCCAGCTCGCGCTGCCCTTTGCGCCGCCGCCGCCGGTAGCGATGTGGCAGAGATAGACCTTCCCCGCCGCGGGGCCGCTCGTCGAATACTGATAATCCCCGAGCGGCAGCGCGGAGAGCCAGGCGGAGCCCGCGGGGAGCGCGTCGGCTGCCGGTGCCGGGGTCGAGGACGCGGCGCCCGCTGCGGGCGCCGCGCTCCCCGGTGCGTTCGTCTTCGCGCCCGCTTCCGTGCTCGTGCTCGCCGGCGCTTCTTGCGGTGCCGGCACCGCGACGGGCGCCTGCGGCGCCGGGCGAGAGAACCAAGAACCGACAAGCGCCGCGATGCCGGCAAAAAGCGAAGCGAGGAATTGCATGCCATCAGTATAGCGCCGCCTCCCCTTCACCGCCGATTCCCGGCATCTTCTCCGACCTCTTCCTGAGCAAGGCTAAGCCTTGCTCAGAACGGCTACTGGCGCCTTGCCACGCCGGCGTCGAGTGCGACGCCTATCGCTACCCCGATCGCGATGCCCGCGCCGATATTCCCTGAAGGTGCAATTTCGGGATGTCGAGTTGCGGGTGCGCAATCAAGGCCCGCTCGACGTCAACTCAGGTTGGCTGGCGGTCGAAATCGACACCGGCCCCGGCAAGGATAATCGGCGCATTGCACAGTGCCGTGACATTCTCCTCAAGCTCAACGAGGCGATCGAGAACAGCGTTCTCCCGCAATTGCGCGGGAAAGGCATTTCGAATCTCTGGTTGCGCGTCTACGCCCAGGGTGCGTCCATGCCAATCGGCTGCCCCAAGCAAATACACTGACCGTCGCGTACGAGAAGCCGCCCGCTGGGCACGCTCTCGATGCGGCGGTTTTCTCTTTACTTAAAAACGCGATGCGTCTCGTGCGGGGTTCTCGCGCACGAGACCCTTGACGAACTCGTGCGCATGTGTTGCGCTCGACTTGGCTGCCCTTCTACGAATCGAACCCTCGTCGGAATTATAGCTTAGACGCTCAAGGAGGATTCTTAAATTCTCTGGAAAGTCGGTTCGAGTCCAGAGAGGGCCCCGAAGACGTTCCTATGCGATCACTCCCCAATCACTTCGGTACTCGACGATACTGCCCCTTCGAGATACCGATCTGGAATGAGTTCTTCAACGGAAACTGTCGGCATGGTTGGTGGTACGGTCCCGGGACGCACAATTGTCGCGTCGATACGCACCTCAGTGCCTACGTCCGTAGCTGTACCGCCCGCTGGAATGCCGCGCGTAAAGGGCGGCTTATCAAGCACGAGTTTCGTTCCAGTGTCATCAATGAGTGTCACCTCTGCTTGCGCATTGCAGAAGAATTGCAACGTGTCTTGATTGACCTCGAAAACATCCGCGCTTCGCTGATACGTGCCTGCGGCCTCGAGCTTTTCTTTTACATCATGCAGTGCTCCGAGGATCACTGACTGCAATGGCGCGCAATTCTGTTCGATACCGCCCGAGGATCGACGGCTCAAGATGGTGTCGAAGGGTCCGATTTCGAAATTCTGGCCGATGCTGTGGTCAAAGTCTGGGCCGCCGTTATTTTCATGCGGCTCGGTAATTTCGTGATAGGAGAAGGCAACGCCGATAGCGACGAGGATGACAATGATGGCAGTTGCGACTTTTTCGTAGGTGCTCATAGCATTAGGCGAAGCCCGGGAAGAAATCACTCTTTATTCTAAACCACGACACGCCCATACGACGCAGCGCGGCCTTGAATGTCTCCACCATCCCATGCGGTCCCGAGATATAGAACGAGCGATTGCGGTAGTCGGGTATTTCGCAGGCAATGAGTGCTGCGTCGATTGGTGTACCGGTCACATAAACGGTTCGGATACCAAGTTCTGCCCGTGCGCGATCGAGAAGCGGTTTGTAGGCTATATCGGCTTCGGCTTTGTTCGAATAGAGAAGCACGATGTCCCGCCGTTCGCGTGAGTCGAGGAGGTATTCGATCATGCTGCGAAAGGGCGTTATGCCGATCCCACCCGCGATGAAAACAAGCTTGGTCTCTTTCTTACGCGGGAGCACGAAACCGCCCGCGAGGTGCGACACAGAGATTGTTTTGCTTTCGGTGAGTGCGGCAAGGGCACGCTTAAACGTGCTCGAGGGGTTGTAGAACTTCACGCCGAGACGGACTTCAGAAGCAGTCGGCGAGGAGGCGAGCGTGAAATACCGCCGATTACCGCGGTCGTCCGGATATTTATGACTAAGCGTCCATTCCATGTATTGACCGGGCTTGAAGGTAAAAGCACGATCAGGGGTAAACACGAAATCGTACGCATCGCGCGCGGCTTGCTCAACCCGAACCAACGTGAGTGTGTAGCGGCCCTTCGGGCTCACGGCGTAGGAGAAAATGTTGCCAGCGAGGAGCGCGAGCTCAGGCGTAAGGTAGAAGGAGCCGAGGTGGATATTTGGTGCAAAAAGTAGCCCAACTAATGTGCCGTATGCCATGCGGAGCAAGCGATTGGGCGGCGTAGTAAGTGGCTCGGTTAGCATCACGAACGCGAGGAAAAAGAATGAGGAATGCAGAAGTGTCTGCGAGAGCAGGCCCCCATAGTCGGCGGAAGGGGCGGTTGCAAGGGTTGCAACAATCGCGACCGCCATAAAGGAGAGGACGAGATCAAAGCGCTGAATCTTGCGCACGACAAGCAGGCCACCGAGGATAACGACGGGCGCGAGCCAAAGATTGCCGCCCACCCACCAGGTCGCGGGCTGGTTGAGCGCGAGCGCAGCGATCGCGATCGCGATCGCTGCAGGATTGAAGACGTGCTTTTTGCCGATCGCAAAAATGTATTTGGATGCCATCGCCCAGACCGAGACGAAGACGAGAAGGCCGACACCCGCCACATTGCCCGCGGTGGCCGGCGGCACAATGAGAACAAGGATGAGGGCTGTTATGTATGCCGATTCGATGTTGGTTTCCGCAGAAAAAACGCGCGCAAAGACCCAGTTCGTCGCCAAACACACGATCGTCACGAGGAGTATTGAAAACGCGAGCGCAGTGGGATCGACAGGGACAATTCCGAAGAGTCCAAGTATGAACGCGAGGAGTGCGAGCGCCGCAAGGTAGTAGAGCACCAAGCGGTACATCGTGATCTTATTCAAGATGTCGTCGACGAAACGAATCATGCAAGATAACGGAAGAGCCCGGAAGTCATCGTGGCAACACCACTTGGGGCAATTGCGTACGCCTCGAAACTGTCCATGCTTTCAATAAAATAGATGCCCTTCTCACCCATTGCGAACGCCGCGGTTGCGAAACGATCGGCCTCGAAGATGTCTGGACCGAGGACGGTTATGCTTGCCAGTTCTGCGGGTGCGACTTTCGAATCGTGCGGATTGTAGATATGCGCGCCACGCGCAGCGTTTCCCGAGGTGGCGATGCCCGCGCCGCGCGGACAGAGCACCTTAACGATCTCATCATAGTTGAATGGGTTGCGAATGCCAATTGTCCAATCTCGTCCTGCCGCATCCTTGCCGCGAGTTTGAATGTCGCCGCCGATTTCGACATAGAAGGAATCAAAGCCAAGTTCCTCTGCGCGGTGCGCTGCCTCGCGAAGCGCCCATCCTTTCACAACGCCAGAGGGATCGAACGAACCGTCATGGGGGCGCGCATCGAAGTATCCATTCGTCTCCCGCTTTGTCTTTTCGGTAAGAGCAATAATCTCCTGCATCTCGGGACTATAATCGCGTTCGTTAATCTCGCCGCGGTTGATGCGGCTCGTCTCGCTCTCGGGCTTGTAGGTGCTAAATCGTACATCGATCGCGTCCCATAACGCGAAGATGCGGTCGTGCGGTTCTCGAGAATCGGCACCAACGAGTTCGATCGCCGCTGGCATGCCCATGATAATTCGTTCGATACGCATGTTAGTTTTTTGCCTGTGCGAGTGCACTCGCGAGCGATTCGCGGAACGCTGCGCTCGTATCACTCGCGCCCGAGACGCCGCTCACGTTCGCGCTTTGCGCGGCAATGGCTTCCTGCATAAGGAGTGGCATCGCTTGGCTATTGATATAGCGGCTCGTGCTCCGGTCGCTCGGGTATTGAAGGAAAGTAACATCGGCAAGCTTGCCGCCCGAGACAACGGCTTGCACTTCGACGGTGCCGTAGTACGCGTCGGCGGGGCTGCCGGTGTACGTACCATCAGCATATTGACCTTTGGGTACCGAGAGCGGTTGCGGAGTGGGGGCCGACGGCGGAGGTGTAGCCGTCTGGGTCGTTTGAATCGGCGTTTCTGTAGCGTTTTGTGGTGGAGGGGCGGCTGGCGAAGAAGTATTGGTAATAGTTATGGGCTGAACCTGCGAAGATGTCACGGGGGGTACTGTGACAGCGGGATTTGTTGCCGCGCCACCCATTGCATGATAGAGGGCGTATGCCCCTGATACGAGAATGAGTCCAAAAGAAAGGAGAGCTTTTTTCATGAAGGCCGCTAGTATTTATTATACGCGGCGAAGGACCCCGCGCTTTCACTTGTTCAGCTACTCATCTAAAGCGACTTTCCGGGCTCGGTTGTGAGTTGGATAAGCGTTTCGCCATTTTGTTGGGAGATGCCGGCCACGGTCCCCGACGCGACTAAAGTACTCTCGCGCCAGAAACCATAGAAGTTATCAGCACTCATGGCTTGTACCATTTGATCGGGCGTTATCTCAACGATAGTGAGTTTATCGAGTGCATGCTTGTCACCCCAGAGAAAGCCTATGCCGGCCGCAAGCGCGAGCAGAATAACCCCGAACAGGGCTTAGAATATCAGGATTCTCTATGTGGAAGAGTTCTAGCCTTAGACAGGTCGGGCAAATTGAGGTATGAATGTGTCAGGCTAAAGTTCACCCTCAACCATGGAGGTCATTATGACCGGAACGCCTGAACCGAATCTCGCTTCCCTGATGGCCTTCATCGGCGCGAGGTACACCTTCACGAATCAGCACTATCCGAACGTCGATCTGAGCACTCCGGAGAAGGTTCGTGCCTTCGCCGTCTCGCACAGCCTGAAGCACATCAGCAAGTCGGCTGGCAAGATCGCGACAGAGACGGAGGCGCAGGATCACGGCGGCGCGATGAACGAAGAGAACCTTCGTATCGCGACTACCAAGATGCTCGTCAACGCGCTCAAGCTCGCCGAGGAACTCGGCATGAGTCCCGATGAGCTGGGCGCGATGGTGCCGAAAGCGATGGCGAGCGCATGACGCGCAAAGGGCCGATCCAACCGGGTCGGCCCTTTACACATTTTCTAGAAGTTCGATTTCCTAGACGGGTATGGGTCTAGAAATCTCGAACTAATTTTCGCGATGGCTTATTTATTGACCCGTATAGGTCCTTCGATACTTTTCTAGACTGCTGGCTACTTTGGTTCGGTGCGAAGTAATGTGAGGTGTCGTAAGGCTATTCTACCGCCTATCCGACCAAGATCTCGACCCGTCTAGGTCGGGTTTTCGTTGGTCCACAGAGAGAGGGCCTCACAACAGGTATTTCCGGGAGTAATATTGAAGATACCGCTTAATCCCAAGCGATTCTCAAGGGATTAAGCAGATCACAACCATGAACAACCGTGAAAATCGAGGTGTGAAAAAAGATGGCGTCTATGAGGAGTTTATCCTCTGGACCTCCATGCCCCCTTCCGAGCGTCACCGGCTCGGGATTGAAACCCAGCAGCAATTTTCTGAATACTACGGAATCAGCATTAACACGCCAACTGCCTGGAAAAAACGCTCCGACTTCCAGTCTCGCGTGACAGCCTTACGAAAAGAGTGGGCTTTCGAAAAGACCAGCTTCGTAATTGAAAGTATTTTGCGTAGTGCGGTGCAAGGTAATTCGGCAAGCCAGAAGTTGTGGCTGCAGTATTTTCATAATTTTCCAAAAGAACAGGAGGTTGAGAAACCTCGGCTCCTTCTTCACCCGAACGATATCCGTTTTCTGGTACTCAATCTTCCTGAACCGGAACAAACCGAGGGCCTTTTCCACCTCAGAGATATCGTTGACCTGCTTGCTAAAGTCAAGAATGAAAATAGGGAGCTGAAAGAAATGCACGAACTCGAACATCCCACGGACCCAGAAGAGACCTTGCTTGAATTTAAAGAACGATGGGATCGAGAAGGCAAAACCAAAGAAGCATTCTCTATCCCTAACTCCGAGAATATCTTTTACGACTCCTGTGATCCGCACTTGCGTTTCCGAACCGACCAAACAATGACATCTGTTGTGGCGGTATGGGTACCTCATCGCGGTGTTCTACCTTCCACAACAACTGCAGGAGTTTGATTAGGTATCCCCAAATCGCATAGGCTTCTCCGAGCGACACATCGCGCTCCGTAGCCTCTTTGATTATTCTTTGAAGCTCACGAGCGCTTTGTGACGACAGAATTGCCATGCCTCATGCCGATTCAATGATTGGGTTATCGCCAACCCAGTGGCAATTTCTACACCGGTAGCCGTGAGTACGAAACGCCACGATTATAGCAATAATGCCGAGTGGGATCGTGATGATGTAGAGACCCAGAAAGAACAAGGCAATCGGGATACCGATGATTGTAATAAACAAGACACTGGCGACCATGAGCGGACCGAAAAAGCACCCTGATGCGAGTAGCAGCCAGATACCACGCTTTTCGTCCAACCTGTACTGCTTACAATTTGGGCACTGAGGCTTTGGTTTACGAGCCATATATTTCGTTATCTTATAAATAAAACTTCTATAACTTACCTTCGTCCTGGACTTCCTCGTAGTCGGTTGTCCCCTTATGGACTAAGTGGCCCTATCGTAGCATAAATATTCCACTTTGGAATATCCCATAACGGAATACAGCCTTATAGGTATGAAGAAATCTATTCATACCGATGAACGAGCTGGGTTTGTGAAGCGGCTAAAGAAAGCTCGGATAGAAGCCGGGCTGACACAGGCAGAGGTGGCTGAAAAGCTCGGGTGCTCCCAGTCCTGGGTTTCAAAAATCGAACTTGGAGAATTGCGAGTAGAGGCCATCTGGCTCAATAAACTCGCAAAGCTCTACAGTAAAAGCGTTGGCTATTTTCTCTAAATCAAACTAAAGCTAGCTGACCCTTCCTAGGGGGTATAAGTCCTACTTCCTTGAGAAGCTTCTCCGGAATGGGCAATCGCTCTATCGCACGAGGCTCTACTTTTACTGCATCGGATCCGTATGATTTGCCGACCAGGAACAGGTTCTTTAATACCTCTTCGCGATTAATTATCTGTATTAGTTTATTTAAGTATGATGCTTCAGTGTCCTTAGGATAGATGCAGAGAAAACCATTGAGAGGCAGCGCTCCGGCTTTGTTGACGATAAATCTTGAACTTCTCCTTCCTAAGTAGGCAAAAAGGATCGGCGGTGGATTTCTTTTTTCCATTTTGAACCAGACCCTTCGGGCAGAGATTAGTGCGGTCTTGTGTACTCCAAGTTCTTCTCCGTGGGCAATATAATTTCTTATCGGTTTTGGAAGGCCATCTAGGCTGTCAGCATCAATATAAAGTAGGTAATGTGGTCTTCCTTTTTCGACAATAGCTGTAAAAGTAGACTCATCAACCATATCTCCTGCGACATCTCGTGTTCGAGCAATTGCTGGAACTAAATACGTTTGAGGAATTCCGAATCTATCAACGGTCTCTTGATCCAGCAAAAAGAATTCATTATTCCCAGTAGCAATGCCTCGCATCGCATACACAAAATCTCCTAGAGTGAATTTGTGTTCTTCGGTCTGTGGAAGTCGAGAAAGGCCCGTGGTAAGCGCCTCATTCAGTGAACGTTCAAACACTAATAAATCTGATCCATCCGCTAGAGATGTTTTAAAACCAGAATCAACCCATTTATTGATAGACTCGGGATTTATTCCATTCGCTCGAGCCCACGAAAGAACTGCTTTTGGTTTTGCGTTTCTAATGAAGAAAATAATTGGGTTTGTATCTACACCCGGAAATGGACTAGCTTTACCACTGAAAGTCAGAACTGCTTCTATTTGATAGTTCTTTCCGATCCACTGCCAAAGTGGATTCGCAAATACCCCTTCGCATATATCAGAGGAAACAATGAAAGATAACCTTCCGTCTTTTTCAAGTGCAAGTAGACTTAGTATTAAAAAGTACACATGGAGGCCTGCTCTGCCATCTAATTCACGACCAAGATGTTGTAGAGCGATTCTCTTCAGAGCCAGTTTCTTTTCAAGAGGAATGCGGTGATGGCGGATATATGGAGGATTTACGACTATGGACTTGTATTTCTTTTGGGAAGCAATATCTACAAAGTCAGCAACTCGTAGATTCTTTAAATCCTTGGCTTCAAGAATCCCTTGTTCTTTAATTTCAGACACTAGATCAGAGTCTATGTCAGTACCAAAGAAGGTTATTCTTCTTTTAAACTTCTTGCTCAGTTCCTTTGCTGCGACAAAAAACGCACCAAGCCCATGAGCGGGATCAAAAAGTTGATTCGAGCCATTCCCCAAAGCATAACTAACCATGCTCTGAGCTATCCAGTTCGGCGTCCAGAATTGTCCCTTCTCTCTTAATTGTTCTCGGGTTTTCACCCCTTTATTTTACCTTCCTCCTACAGACTCTCCAAAACCCTCACAGCATCATCCCGGAGAGCCATCTTGCCTCCAGAGAAGGTAACGTAAGGGTAAATGTGGCCATTCTTATCCACTATAGTTTGAGCTTTTAGCGCCGGGTCCTGCGTTGAGGTCGCGAGCGGATAGCCAAGGTAATAATGCGCTTTGTATAGAGTTTTCTTTGTCGAGGGCTGTCCTGCGTTTGAAAACTCTTGAACAGAAGGCTCGATGGTCCCATCGTCAATAAGCCGATTCATATCGGCAAACGAAATGCCGTATGCTTCGTCAAAAAACGCATGCCAAATATGGAGCGGGAGTTTCGGATTTCGTTTTTGCCATTCTGTGAGCGGGCCTCTATCCTCGTCTTTCATGATGATCGTAGGAAGCACTGCATTTTTAGCTAAACCGGGCTTACCTCCAAGCCTCTTCTGTGGCTTGAGGGTGTAGGTGTAGTTCGGCATCTGTTTCGCCTTCCATAAGCTGTTCTCGCATTCGACTGCCATGATTGCCAAAGAAAGGAGTGCTTTTATGTGCTCCTCATCTTCCGTGTGAAAAGGCAGTTCCGCGACACCACCAAGAGGCTCAACCATACTATTAACCTTGCTGCGAGCCGACTCCGGGAAAATAAGGAGGTCTGGTCGCTTGATCGAACCAAGACCGGCTGCGTCTAATCTTTCAAAGTATTTCTCATAGGCCACCGGATCATCGTCTGGCGCTGTACCGCTAGGACCATACGGCAACGCAAAAAACTTTTGGGTCGCGTTTACTGCATCCACGAGTTGGTCCTCGCTCCATGCTCCCTGAGACCATCTCATCAAGAAATCACTTCCACGCAGTCTCCTAGTCCTTTTCTTCTTAGGCATTAATCCAAGACTATCGCAAATCGGTCTCTATGGCTATTGCGAGATAAGTGGGGTGTAGTTATCCCCTTTCAGGGCACTAGACTTCTGAACGGCTTCCGGGCTGTATGTGTGCTGTATGCCGGAAGTGGGACTATACGCAGGCCAAACGGGCGCCCAAGCGCCTGTAGAGGTCGTTCCCCTTAAATACTGCCTGTATGCACGAAAATCGACCGAATCCGACGAAAAGCAGGCACTCTCGATAGACTCCCAAATAAAAGAGATGCTGACTCTCGCCCAGAGAGACGGGTTGACTGTGAGCGAAATAAAGCGCGAATCTCACTCGGCCAAGGACACTGCCCAACGACCAGTTTTTAATGAGCTTATCCGTGAACTGAAGGAGGGCAAGTTCAACGCCATACTCGCATGGCATCCGGATCGCCTTTCAAGAAACGCCGGCGATCTTGGCTCGATCGTTGACTTGATGGACCAGAAAAAACTAGTTGAGGTGAGGACATACGGCCAGAAATTTACAAACAATCCCAGTGAGAAATTCTTGCTGATGATCCTGTGCTCGCAAGCGAAGCTCGAGAACGACAACAAGAGCATGAACGTGAAGCGCGGTCTCCGCACCCGCATCGAAATGGGCCTATGGCCGAGCGTAGCGCCCACTGGCTATATCAACCATCCGGATCGAACAATGAAATGCCACGTTGTTCTCGATCCGCAGCGGGCTCACATTATCCGATTGATGTTCGAAAAGGTTGCCTACGAAAAGTGGAGTGGCAGACGCCTCTTTCGGTGGTTAAAGGACGAGGTGAAGTTTCAAACTCGAAATGGGAAGCCCTTCTCGTTGAGCAATATCCATACGGTCTTACGTAACCCGTTCTACTGTGGTCTCATTGAGTACCCAAAGAAAAGTGGCAAGTGGTACGTGGGCCGGCACGAGCCTTTGATCAGCCAAGAACTTTACAAGAAGGTTCAGGAAAAATTGGACTCGCACAAACCACATGGCCAGATGTACAAAGAATTCGCCTTCACACGCTTGATGAAATGCGGATTGTGCAATTCCGGTGTAACAGCTGAAGAGAAGTTCAAGGGTCTGGCGGATGGGACTACAGCAAAGTATATCTACTACGGCTGCACGAGGTTCTATGACAAGAATTGCAAGAACACATACCTACGGGAAGAAGAGTTGATTGCTCAGCTTTTAGAGATCGTGGATAAGTTGGATCTCAATACTCTCGGCATTAAACAGAAGCTTGAGAAAGAAATGGGGCGCTTCAATCACTTCCGCAATAAAGTGCTCGGCATCGGCGCAGACCAAATCGATGCTCAGAGCAAAACAGATTTACGATCTTATGCGAAGTACCTTCTTAAGGAGGGTTCACTGGAGGAGAAGCGAGAGTTAATGCAGTCATTTAGAAGCCGGCTTACACTCATAAACAAAAAAGTCATACTGGACTCTTAAACCAGCTTATTTGCTATTTGGACCATACGCTCTGAAATTATCAAGGCTCGGGTCTTGTTTGACGTGTTAGTGGTCTTCAGATAAGTTCCTATGTTTGAAATGGAGCCGTTCAGATCGTTGTTCGAATTTTGGAGTGCAGACACTGCTATTCTCAATTTATTTCTAGAAGATGTACTTCTGTGTGCAAGAAAATTTCTAAGACAAACCAAATAATCCAAAAATTGAGCATCATCGGGATCTAGGGTAAAGGGTTTAGCGAATTTCGCTTCGAGCAAGTCATTGGCTCGTTTCGTAAGCTGATCAGCAGACTCTGCGGTTAGATTAAAATCTTTTGGGTCAGCAAGTGCAGCGGCCTTTGCCAGTGAGATTGATCTAGGAGAATTAAATTTGAGCATTTGGGCAGCCCCGCCTCCATATCGCTCTTTTACAGACTGGCCCATCCTGTCTTTGAGATTGGAAAGAAACCTTTTTGGAGACGCAACAAGATAAGTGAGCAGAAGTTCGTTAAGAAACACCTCCCAAAACACCACAATATTGAATACGAACTGTTCAGCCAACATAGTCTCTAAAGCTGCCTGATGCCTCTTTAAGTTAACGGCTAATATCAGCTCGCCGTAGTATCCTCCAACCTTAGTGAGCCGGCTGGTAAATTTGTTGACAACTTTTTTTGCCGTAGTAGTTGCCATCCATTTCAATCTTTAGCTACCAAGCCTGAAAGTATTTTGATGCGCTCTTCCCGTTTAGCTTTCTTTGCAGGACCTTCGATGACAGTATTGTAATATTTCAATACTTTTCCCGTCAGACTTTCGGGAGATTTTGAAAGTTGATTTTCAAATTTGCTTAGCTCGTTCTCAGCGTAAGAAAGGTTGACTGCTTGTTTGACAAGCTCATTTAAACTCGACACAGCCCCAAATAGAGCGTAAAAGTCCGCTTTCTTTACAAAGCGACTGCTGGCCAGGTACGTCTCTATTGATTTTAAGGAGCGGAGGGTTTGATGAAATTTTGACAGATAATTCTTTTTCTTCGGAAAAAGAACATCGTAATCAGCATAAAATCTATCCAGAGTAGACTGCCCTTCTTGGGGGCCATCCATGAGAAGGACGAGCAGCTCGCTAACAAATTCCACGTCTTTCATTCGTTGCGAATCATGGCGGGAAAAGAAATCAATTTCATCCCAAAAAGGATCCTTGCTTAACTCTTCTGCCGCAATAACAAATTCACCAAAGTACTGAGAGTGGCGTAATTCCTGTTTGTTCAATTTTTCTACAACATAATTGAGCCGTCTAAAAAGGGCTCTTATTTCGACATCCGTCCAATCTCGTAACTCTTGAACAGCAAGAGGATAGTTCCAAATCGCATCCTGTAATTCGGAGGGTAACTCGGAATATTTTTTGCCAATGTGTGGCGCATAGATGCCGGAAACGGGGTAGGACTTGGCAGTTGTTTTGATTAAAGGGTACTGATCTTCCATGAACTCCAAAATCGCGCGCAGCCGTTGTTGTCCATCAACTACTTCATAGTCGGTTTGTCGGACTTTACTAACAGTCTTTGTTTTAATGTTAATAAAGACCTGTGGAATGGGCGACCCGGAAATCAAGCTATCTATCAGAAAACACTTCTGGCCAATGGACCAAATCGGATTCCTTTGGTACTTGGGATCAAGTATAAGATTCCCTTTCTTGCTCTCACCATAAAACCAACTTAGGGCCTGCGTATTCGGTTTAGGCAGAGATTTCTCCTTCATAGCTAAATGCAAACATGTCCAGAAGGTTTAGTAAAGGAATTGACCCCTCTAGGTCATCCGTACGATGTCCTGATTGGCTGCCGGGCTTGGACTCGAACCAAGATAAACAGATCCAGAGTCTGTTGTCCTACCATTAGACGACCCGGCAAGGTGCGCCACGCAGGAGCGTGGCGCGGGTGCACTATACTATAAAACAGCATGATTCGCAGCGTCGGCCACACCCCAACGAGAGCCTGGCACCACGCGCACCGGCGGCGCGCCAAGCACTCCGCCCTCCTGCTCCTGACGCTCCTCGCGCTCGCCCTTATCCTCGGCGCGGCCGGCTACTTCGCCGGCGTGGCCTGGCAGGCGCTCGCGCTCGGGCTCTGGCAAAGCACGTACCGGCTTGCGGGCGGCTATGTGATCGGCCTCGCGCTCGGCGCGGGCATCGCGCTTGGGATTGGCTGGACCAAGCTCGCCTCCGGCCTCTTCCCCCTCTTCGACCTGCTGCAGAATGTCCCCTCCTTCGCGGTTCTGCCGATCTTCGTCTACTTCTGGGGCTACAGCGACTTCATGATCATCCTCTTCACCGCGACCGGCGTGATGTGGCCGATCCTCTTCGCCGTCCTGACCGCGATCAAGAGCGCGCATGAGGATCTCAACGACGCGGCGACCATTTTCGGCGCGCGCGGCTGGCGCCGCATCGGCAGCTATCTCGCGCCGCTCTCCTTCCCCGCCATCATCACCGGCTCGGTGGTCGGGCTCGCGATAGGCTGGGAGAGCGTGATCGGCGCCGAGATCATCGGGGGCGTCGGCGGCATCGGCGGCTTCATCAATGCCGCGGGCTCGGTGGGGGTGACGCCCGCGCTCTTTGCGGGGATCCTCGGCATCCTCGCGGTCGTCTTCGCCGCCAATCGCCTGCTCTGGGCGCCCCTGCTCTCCGACAGCGCGAGGCATTATGCAGAGTGATATGAGCGCCGACGCTACGACCGCCTTCGCCCTCTCGCGCGTCTCCGCGCGCTTCGACGACGAGCGCGATAAGAGCGTGCTCGCGCTGCGCGATATCACCCTGAGCGCAGCGAAGGGTTCCTTCGTCTCGCTCTCGGGCCCCTCGGGCGCGGGCAAGTCGACGCTGCTGCGCGTGTTGCTCGGCTTTATGCGCGCGCGCGGCGGGCATATCGTGCGCAACTTCTCTCGCCCCGGCATGGTCTTCCAGAACTACGCGCTCTTCCCCTGGGCGACCGCGCTCGAGAACGTCGCCTTCGGCCTCAAGATGAGCGGGGTGGAGCGGGCCGCACGGCTCAAGAAGGCGCGCGAGAAGCTCGCGGAGGTCGGCCTCGCGCATCTGGAGCATCACTACCCCGCCGAGCTCTCGGGCGGGCAGAAGCAGCGCGTCGGGCTCGCGCGCGCCTTGGCGATAGAGCCCGACCTCCTCATCCTCGACGAGCCGTTCTCCAATCTCGACACGATTACCGCCGAGGACTTGAAGCACGACCTCCTGAAGCTCTGGCGGCAATACGGCATGACGATTTTGATGGTCAATCATCTGATCCCGGATTCGGTCGAGCTCTCAGACGAGGTCGTGCTCATGAGTGCGCATCCGGGCGAGGTCAAGAAGACGATCACGATAGAGCTCCCCCGCCCGCGCGACCCACGCGCGCCCGATTTCTATAGATACGTAGACCTGCTCACCGAGGAGTTGAAGAAGCTCGGCTAAGCCTCGATCTTGGAGAAGAAGTAGGAGCCGAGCCCGAGGAAAAGGATCGTGAGTGCCGCCAGCACGCCAAGGTCAAGCGAGAGTGCGAAGTGCCCTTGATTGATAAGGAGCGCGCGCATTGCGTCGATGCCGTAGGAGAGGGGGTCGATCTTCGCGAGAAACGAGAGGAGGAACGGGATGCCAGTGAGCGGGAAGAGCGAGCCCGAAAGGAAGAACATCGGCATAACCAGGAAATTCATGATGAGCTGGAAACCCTGCATGTCTTTCAAGAGCGAGGCAACCATGATGCCGAGCGAGGAGAAAAGGAGGCCGATCAGGAGCATCACGCCGATCGCGGGGATGATATTGAGCCAGTGGGTGGGCGTAAAGCCGAAGACGAAGGTGAGCGCCAAGACGATGATTCCCTGCGCCATCGCCACCGTCGCGCCGCCCGCCGTGCGGCCGAACATGATCGAGATGCGCGACACGGGCGCGACCAGCGTCTCCTTGAGGAAGCCAAACTGCCGATCCCAGATGACCGACATGCCGTTGAATATGGAGGTGAAGATAAGCGTCATGCCGATAATGCCCGGCACGAGGAACTCGATATAGTTGCCCTGTCCCGCCGCCCGAAAGACTGAGCCCAAGCCATACCCCAAGGCGAGCAGGTAGAAGATAGGCTGGCCCAAGGCGCCCACGATGCGGGACTTGCTCCGCATGAACTTCTTCACCTCCCGCAGCCACATGATATAGACGCCGTTCATAGAAATGTTATCGGCGGTTACCTCCGCCCCAGATCCGGCCCATCTGCCGCAGCTGATCAACCGCGCCCGCCTCCTCCTCGCGGATTTTGTGGCCCGTAAGCGCAAGGAAAGCCTCTTCGAGGGTCGCTTTCCCGGTCTCCGCTTTGAGCTCCGCGCCAGAGCCCTCCGCGATGATAGCGCCGTGATCGATAATAGCGATACGCTCGGCGATCCTGTCAGCCTCGTCCATGTAGTGCGTGGTAAAGAAGACAGTGATCCCCTCGTCTTTATTGAGCTTCTTCAAATACTCCCAGAGGTGATTGCGCGTCTGCGGGTCGAGCCCCAAGGTCGGCTCGTCGAGGAAGATGATCTTGGGGTGGTGCAGGAGCCCGCGTGCGATCTCGAGCCGGCGCTTCATGCCGCCCGAGAACTCGCGCACGTAATTATTCTTGCGCCCTTCAAGCTCGACGAACGCGAGCAGCTCGGCGATCCGCTTTCTGCGCAGCTCGCGCGGCAAGCCGTAGAGGATGCCATGGAACTCCATGTTCTCGAAGGCGGTGAGGTCGTCGTCGAGCGATGGGTCCTGGAAGACGATGCCGAAGGAGTGGCGCACGGCGTCGGCATCTTTGACCGGATCGTGTCCGTTGATCTTAATCGAGCCGCCCGTGGGGTGAAGCAGGGTCGTGAGCATCTTGATCGTGGTCGATTTGCCCGCGCCGTTGGGGCCGAGGAAGGCGAAGATCCCGCCCTCCGGCACCGAGAAAGAGATGCCTTTGACGGCTTTAAACTCGCCGAAGCTCTTCTCGAGCTTCCCCACCTCGATCATATTCGCCACAGTGCGGATACTATAGCAGACGCTCGAAGAAGAAATGAATTAGCGGCGCTTGTGCTTGTTGACAGCGGCCGCGAGGAAGGCGGTGAACAAAGGATGAGGGGCAAGCGGGCGCGCCTGGAGCTCGGGGTGGAACTGCGTGCCGAGCATGAAGGGGTGCTTGCTCTTGGGCAATTCCGCGATCTCCATAAGCGAGCGGTCGGGCGAGGTGCCGGAGAAGATGAGCCCCGCCTCCTCAAGCTGCTTCACGTAGGCGTTATTGATCTCGTAGCGGTGGCGGTGGCGCTCCTGCACCATCTCGGCCTTGTAAGCGCCGCGCGCGATCGAGCCCTTCTTCAAGTGCGCCGGGTAGGTGCCGAGCCGCATCGTGCCGCCGTATTTGCCGCCCTCGAGGTGCTGTTTCTGCTCGAGCATGACGTCCACGACCGGGTCCTTGGCGCCCTTCTTGATCTCGGTGGTGTGCGCCTCCTTGCGGCCGAGCACGTGCCGCGCATATTCCACCACCATGAGCTGCATGCCGTAGCAGAGGCCGAAGTAGGGAATCTTGTGCTCGCGCGCGTACTCGATCGCCTTGATCTTGCCCTCGATCCCCGTCTCGCCGAAGCCGCCCGGCACGATGATGCCGTCGAACTTCGCGAGCATCGCGACTTTGGCCTTGCCCTTTTCGAAATCCTTGGAATTGACCCAGGTGATGCGCGCGCGGCGGCCGAGGGCCGCGGCGGAGAACTTGATCGCCTCGATGACGGAGAGATAGGCGTCCGAGAGGACGAAGTCGCCCGTATCGAAATATTTGCCGACGATCGCGATGTCGACCGGCGGCGCCTTGCCGTTGGTCGCACGCTTGACGAAATTCGCCCACTTGGCGAGCGAGGCCTTGCGCTTCTCGGGGAGCTTCAAGGCGTCGAGCAGCATGTCTCCGAGCTTATCCTTCTCGAAGTTCAAGGGCGCCTCGTAGATGCTCGCGATGTCGGGCGCGGAGATCACGTGATCCTTGCGGATATTGCACCAGATCGCGAGCTTCTCCTTGCGCTTGTCGTCGAGCGCGTGGGTCGAGCGCGCGATGAGGAAATCGGGCTGCACGCCGTAGGAGTTCAATTCGCGCACCGCGTGCTGGGTCGGGCGCGTTTTCATCTCGCCGATGGTGCCCGGCACGGGGAGATACGAGACCATGACGAAAAGGACGTCGTCCGGATATTTCATCTTGAGCGTGCGCGCCGCGTCTATGTAGAGCGCGTTCTGGAAGTCGCCCACGGTGCCGCCGATCTCGAGGACCGAGATCTTGCTCCCGTTGTACTCCGCCGCGGCCTCCATGCGCGCGATGATCTCGTCGCGCACGTGCGGGATCGCCTCGACGAACTTGCCGCCGTAGCCCAGGCTGCGCTCGCGGTTGATGACCGATTGGTAGACCATGCCCGAGGTCATGTAGTCCTCGTTGGTGAGGTCGCGGCCGAGGAAGCGCTCGTAGTTGCCCATGTCCTGGTCCGTCTCGAGGCCGGAGGTGAGCACGAACACCTCGCCGTGCTCGGTCGGGTTCATGGTCCCGGCATCGACGTTCAAATAGGGGTCGATTTTCACGAGATTCACCGGATAACCCTTCTGCTGGAGCAAGAGCCCGATCGAAGAGGTGACGACGCCCTTCCCCACGCCGCTCATCACCCCGCCCAAGACGAATATATATTTGTGTCCTTCCTTGGCCATACTAGATCTTGAGATAGCGTCGGATAGCGAGCACCGATGCCGCGCCCCCGAGCACGATGCCCGAGCCCACGATGATGCAGAAGATCTCGATAAAGTGGCTGCCGTAGTAGGAGAAGAGGTCGAAGCCCCCGAGCCACGCGCGCGAGAGATGCGCCGCGTACCAGGCCGCCGGGTACAGCAAGAGGAGCACGATGAGCGCGGCGAGGATGCCGGTGATCACGCCCACGACGACGAACGGCCCGCGGATATAGGCGTTGCTCGCGCCCACCAGCCGCATGACGCCGATCTCGTCCTTGGCGGTGTAGATCGCGAGCCGGATGGTGGCGAAGGCGATCAGGATGGAGGCGATGGCGAAGACAAGCACCACCGCGAAGCCGATCTCCTTGGTGGCGTCGATCGCGCCCGAGAGCTTGTCGATGACCTGCTTGTTCTCCTGATAGTTGATGCGGTCGATGATCGAGGAGCCCGCGGCCGAAAGCGCCGGAGTGTCCTCGAGCGTGGTGACGATGTTTTCATACTGCGAGGGGTCTTTGGCCTCGATCTCGAGCGAGGCGTCGAGCGGGTTCTCCCCCAGCTCGGAGAGCGCCTGGAGCGTGAGCTCGTCGGAGGCGTGGCGGGCCTGGAACTGCACGAGCGCCTCGTCGCGGGTGGTGTACGTAGTGGAGGCGACCTGCGGGAGCGCCTCGACCTTGTTCACGAAGGATTGGATGTCGGAGTCCGAGGCGGTGGTGACGAAGTAGACGGAGACGTCCACTTTGTCCCTGATGGCGGCGAGCGAGTAGTTGAGCAGCGCGGAGACGAAGATGAGCACGCCGATGATCGCGAGCGTCACGGTCATGATGAGGACGGTCGCCACCGAGACGGCCCCGCCGCGGGCGAAATTCTTCGCTCCCGAGGCCAGCATCCTTCTGATCGTCATCGCGTCCATACGCCGATTAAAGCATGTATTCGCCGCCCGCGTCGTCGCGGACGATCCGGCCGCGGTCCATGGTCACCACGCGGCCGCCGACCGCCTCGACCACGCCGCGGTTGTGCGAGGTGATCACCACCGTGGTGCCGAGCTGGTTGATCTTCTTCAAGATCTCGACGACCTCGAAGGTGTTGATCGGGTCGAGGTTGCCGGTGGGCTCGTCGGCGACGATGATCTCCGGCTGGTTGATGATCGCCCGGCCTATAGCGACGCGCTGCTTCTCCCCGCCCGAGAGCTGATCGGGGAAGTTGTGCGCCTTCTCGGCGAGATTCACCAGCTCGAGGATATAGGGGACGTCCGAGGCGATCTCGCCGTCGGTGCGGCCGGCCGCCTCCATCGCGAAGGCGATGTTCTCATAGGCGGTCTTGTTGGGAATGAGCTTGAAGTCCTGGAAGACCATGCCAATCTTGCGGCGGTAGTGGTGGAGCGCGGAGAGCGGCAGGTCGTTGATATCGATCGACTCGAAGAAGACGGAGCCCTCGGATGGGCGCTCTTCGGCCAGGAGGAGCTTCAAGAGCGTGGTCTTGCCGGCGCCCGAGTGGCCGACGATAGAGACGAACTCCTTGGGGGCGATAGAGAGGGTGATGTCCTCGAGCGCTGCCGCCTCGCCATATCGTTTCGCCACCTTGTCGAAATAAATCACAACGGGAGCTATTGTACCCCGAGGGCTCGCGCGGTGTCGAGGCAATCGACTGGATAGTGGGATTTGCATACCTAGCCCCGTTTGACCGCCGCGGAGGAAAGCGGTATTTTCACGAACGGAAACGAACGTATCGGAGAAACAGCATGGCAACACAAGCCGTTATGGCGCGGGCGACGCCCTCGCTGCTCCGGCGCGCCGCCTGGCTCGGACTCTGGGCGCTCTATCCGCTCACCTGGGCGACCTGGCTCGCTTACGGCTCGGCCGAGCGCGCGCTCACCCGCCTGCGCGCCCGCGCGCGCGGCTGGGAAGCGCCGCCGACGCGCGCGGGGCTCGTCCAGGGCGACTGCGCGCGCTACGCGGGCCCCGCGCTCCCGCTCGATGGAGTGCGGCTCGCGCCCGGGGCGCTCATCCTCGAGGTACACATCGCGAGCGCGCGGCTCGCGCGGCGCGGGCGCGGCGGCGGCCTCTTCGCGCCGCGGATCGTCCGGGATCTGCACGCGATCGCCGCATGGCTCGCCGAGCGCCCCGAGCTGGCGGCCGTCCGCTGCCAGACTATCCTCGAGGAGGAGATCGCGGGGCTCGGCTTCTCGCTGCGGCCCTTCCGCGAGGGGCGCGGCTCCCGGCTCCACGCGTGGCTCTTCCAATTCTTTCAGGAAGGGTACATCATCCTCTACCATCGGCAGGGCGTGCGGCAGCTTTTCACGCGCTACCGCCCGCTCACCGACGCATGGATGGGCCGGGAGGCGTTTATTCGCCGCTTCGCCCGCCGCTGACAACCGGCGCTCCTCGCGAGCGCCGGTTTTCTTAGTGCGCGCGCGCAAGGAGCGCGAATTGCGCGTAATACCGTTCGAGATCCGGGAGCGTGCTCCGATAGTGCGCGCCGCCGAGGACGGCGTCGCAAAAGGCCTCCTGCGCGCGATTGAGCTCCGCGCGGCGCGCGCGCCAGCGCGCGTCAAGCTGCGTGAGGCAGAGAAGCTCGAGCGCGCGTGTGACCGCGCCCCAGAATGCCGCGTCGTCTTTCCCCTGCCACTTCGCCGCACGGCCGACCTCGCTCCCGATATTGCCGAGCTGCTCCTCGAGCGTCATCGCCGACCATCGTTCGCGCGAGACCGCCATAGCTATGCGACTACCTTCGCCACGATCGAGCGGATCTTCTCCCGAATCGCGGCATCCTCCACGCCGCGCGAGCGGTTGCCGAGCGCGGGCTTCAAATCGAGCGTAATGCGACCATTGACGATCCGGGTCTCCATCGTGTCTTGATTATACCCGCTCTGCCGCAGCGGCGTCGATGAAGCCATCGAGGTCGCCGGCGAGGACCTTCTCGGGGTTGCCGGACTCGTGGCCGGTGCGGTGATCCTTGACCATTTTATAGGGGTGGAGGACATAGGAGCGGATCTGGCTGCCCCACTCGTTGGCGGTCGTCTTGGCGATGCTGCGCCCCTCCTTGAGGGCCTTCGCCTCTTCCTCCTGCTGCGCAAATAATTTCGCAGCGAGGAGCTCGTGCGCTTTCTCCTTGTTCGCCGCCTGGCTTCTCTCCGAGGAGACATGTACCGAAATATTGGTCGGCTTGTGGACGATGCGCACCGCTGTCTCTCTTTTATTAACGTTCTGGCCGCCCGCGCCGCCGGCTTTGGCGAATTGTATGTCGAGCTCCTCCGGCTTCAGCTCTATCTTCTCGGAGGGCGCGAGTATGGGGAGCACCTCCACGAGCGCGAAGCTTGTCTGCCGCTTCCCCTGCGCGTTGAAAGGCGAGATGCGCACCAGCCGGTGGACGCCGGCCTCGTGCTTCAACCGGCTGTACGCCCCCGCTCCGGTTATCTCAAAAAGCACGCTGCGGTACCCAGCCGAGGAGGGCGTGTCGTCGAGCTGCTTCAAGCTCCAGCCTTTTGCGGCCGCGTAGCCTTTGTACATCTTGGCGAGCATCGCGGCGAAGTCCTCCGCGTCGTCGCCGCCCGCGCCCGCAAGTATCGCCAAGGTCGCGCCGCCGCCCTCGTGCCCGCCGCCCGCGCCCTCCTTGAGCTGCTGATATTCGCGCACGAGCTTTTGCGCCTCCTCTTTATCATTCCAGAACTCCGGCGAGGCCATCGCCGCTTCCAATTCCGCCAGTCGCGCCTCTTTCTCCATGAGCCGGAGGTCGGGATTGAACCGACGACCTAGGGTTTACGATACCCTCGCTCTACCAACTGAGCTACTCCGGCGTACGATTTTTATACCTTACTCGTGAGCCGATGGCCAGGATCGAACTGGCGACCTGCTCCTTACCATGGAGCTGCTCTACCAACTGAGCTACATCGGCAACAAATGTGCGCTAGATCGGCGCAAAAGCGATACTAACATGCACGCGCGCCCTCTCGCTAGTGGCGGAGGATTCCGTAGACGATCGTGAAGTCGAGCACAACCGAGAGCGTGTTGGAGAGGACAATCGGCTTCTCTTTATGCACGATGCCGTAGAAGACCCACATGATGCCGATAATGCCAAGAAGGCCCCAGGTAAGCGGAGAGGCGCCCGAGGCGCTGCCGTCGTCAAGCACCAGGAGCGCTTGCGGGACAAGCGCAAGAGGCTGCGCGATCGCAGCAACATAGATAACGTAGTCGAGGATGCGCTTGCCAAAGTGCTTGGAGGGGAACGGCTCAAGATGTTTGAAGAGTCGCCGCCTCGCATGGATGTGCTGCTGCCCGATGTTCATCGTGCTCTCTAGTATAGCTCGCAGTGCCCCGCACGCGGGGCGCTATGAGCGGATGTTGGGGAAGAGTTACGCGAGGCGCGCGGCGGACTCAGCGCCAAAGAGCGACCAGAGCGCGCGGAGGATCACGATAATCGAGAGAAGGCCGGTAAGGTACTGCGGCAAGGTAATTATCTCCCCCGCCTTAAAGAGGTCATGGAAAAAGAGGAAGTCGACCGCTAAGAAGCCGATAATCAGCACTAGGTCAGTGAATTTATTCATATGTTTATAGTACCGGACCGGCATGGCCGAAGTTGCATAAAGGCCGCCGATTACTCGGTGGCCTTCCTTAAGACAATACTGGCACTTTGACTGGAACCACCACTGTAGAATAAAAGAGCTGCGAAAGCAGCGGGGCCTAAACCAGCGACGTGAGTTGCTGGCATGGTTCAGAAGTCCAATCACGACCAGAAAACCCGTCATTAGGGCTCGTCGTGATTGGCCGTATCGGGAAACCGGTATGGGGGCGCAAGCCCCACCCTAGTGGCGGGTTTTGTGGTACCCGCCGTGTTTACTCACTAACACGCAATTATGGCGGATCAGATACTCAAGAAAGAGAATAAGCTCACCTATCTCGGCGGTTTTCTACGTCGCAAAAACGGAAGTTTAGTGCTCACGCGAACGAGCCTATCGTTTGAGAAAAAGGACGGCACAAAAGTACTCGACATTCCGCTCGCCGACATCACGAGTGTGAACTCGAAAAAAGGCGTCGGCAATGGAGTGGATCATCTCTACGTTCTCTACAATCAAGGCGCGAGGGAGCGGCAGGCAAAGATCCAGCACTTCTCGATCTTCACGAGTGGCATGGGGATTGCATCTCGCATCACACCGCTCTATTTCGCGTCATGGGAACAGATGATCAATGACGCGCGATTTGGGAAAATTGGATGATTTACTGCACCAGTGCAGTAACCTACTCGCACCAGGTCGCACCGGCTCGTCGGTGGCGCGAGTTTGGCGAAAAGTCGAGGAAAGCTGCGACCTGAACATAAACTCGCGCTGGCGCTAGCTTTTTACGCGAACCGGGCGAGTTTGCCTAAGGGCGAGGAATGACAGACAATCTCAGTAATGCGCGGACAAGCCACTGGACGGGAAAAGAAGCCTCCCAAGGATTACGATCGGCGGGTCAAAATCTTGATTGAAAAGGCACTGGCACACGAAGACGGTTTCTGATTATCCCGCGATCGAAGAACGGTATCGTTCGTTAGAACTGGAGATAAACGAAGAAACTGCAAGACAAAATGAAGCTTTGCGCTCCATTCGTCCTATGGTGCGCGAGAGACGGGACTTGAACCCGCAACCTCCGCCGTGACAGGGCGGCGCTCTAACCAATTGAGCTACTCCCGCAAGTGAGTGAGGAAAGAAAGGCGTTTTCTTTCTTTCCGAGCGAACGCAGCGGGAGAAAGCCTACTTACTCCCGCAAGTGAGGAAAATCAGAAGCTTGCTTCTGGTTTTTCCGAACGCAGCGGGAGCAAGCCCGTCTGCGGGCTTACTACCGCAAGCGTGAACGCATCCTACCAAATCCTGAGGAAAATTGCAGTGTCGAGGGTGGGAGTCGAACCCACGACCTTGGCGTTATGAATGCCACGCTCTTACCAACTGAGCTACCCCGACGAGCGAGTGAACTTTGCAAAATTATCATGATTTTGCAAAGTGAGCGAGCGAGGAAGGGGTATGCCTCCATACCCCGACTAACGTACGCTATAGTAAAGACCAATGGCTGATTTCCCTAAGCGCCTCCTCGAGGACATAAGCGGCTTCCCCACGCTGGGGCCGGCGGAGGCGATTGCGCAGGAGCGAATGCTCGCGGTCATCCGCAAGCATTTTGCGGCGGCCGGCTACGCCCCGCTCGAGACCCCGCTCGTCGAGCGGCCCGAAGTCTTGGCTGCGAAGAACGAAGGCGAGATCGCTAATCAGATCTACGGCCTCCGGCTCTTGAATCCGGAAGAAGGCGCCTCGGATGAAAAGGACTTGGCGCTGCGCTTCGACCACACCGTCCCCTTGGCGCGATACGTCGCGACGCACGCGCGCGAGCTCCCCTTCCCCTTCCGGCGCTCCGCCATCGGGAAGGTGCTGCGCGGCGAGCGGGCGAAGGACGGCCGCTATCGCGAGTTCCTCCAGGCCGACATCGACGCGGTCGGCCACGGCGCGCTCTCGCTGCTCCACGACGCCGAGATGGTCGCCGTCATCGCCGGCATCTTCGCCGAGCTCGACTTCGGCCCCTTCACGGTGCGCATCAACAACCGCAAGGTGCTCGCGGCGATCATCCGCCACATGGGCGGCGAAGACGCCGCCATGCCGGAATTGATGCGCGCGATAGACCGCTTGGAGAAGGCCGGCAAGGAGAAGACCGCGCTCGCGCTTGTCGCGCACGGGATGCAGCAGGAGCGCGCAAAAGAGCTGCTCGAGTTTCTCCCTGCTAAGCGCTCGGCAGTCGAAACGCTCGCCTTCCTCGAAGGCGCCGGGCTCGACGACGAAGGCAAAGAAGGGCTTGCGGAGCTGAAGGAGGTCATCAAAGGCGTAGAGAGCATGGGCGTGCCGCCTGAGCGCTACACCATCGACCTCTCGATCGCGCGCGGCCTCTCCTACTACACCGGTTCGGTCTTCGAGACTGCGCTCGATGAACATCCTGACCTTGGCTCGATCGCCTCGGGCGGCCGCTACGATGGCCTCGCGAGCGCCTACACCAAAGAGGCGTACCCGGGCGTCGGCATTTCCATAGGCGTTTCCCGCCTCCTTGCCCGACTTATCAAGGCCGGCATCGTCGAGGCCAAGGCGCAGACGCCCGCCAAAGTACTCGTGACCACCGCAGAGCGCGAGCGCCTCGCGGAGTATTTGAATTATGCAAAGGAGTTGCGCGCCGCAGGGGTCGCTGCCGAGATCTATCTCGAGGAGAAGCCGCTTGATAAGCAGCTCGCCTTCGCAAATAAAAAGGGCTTCCCCTACGCGCTTATCGCGATGCAGGAGCACTTCGCCAAAGGCGTCGTCGTCCTGCGCGATCTTGCCACTGGCGAGCAGAAAGAGCTCCCTCCTGCCGAGCTTGCACGAGCCCTCGGCTGATTATCCCGCCGGGAACTCGGCGGTGAAGGTCGAGCCCGTGCCGGGGCCCTCGGATGAGGCGGAGATGCTGCCGCCGTGCGCCTCGACGATCTGTTTGGCAATGAAGAGCCCGTAGCCGGTCGAGTGGACATTCACCTTCTGCGAATCTTTGCCGTGCCCGCCCTCGGTGAAAAGCCGCGCTTTATCCTCCGCGCTTATACCGATGCCGGTGTCCGAGACCGCAAAGACATACTTACCCGGCGCTTTCTTAAGCGAGACGTGGATCGAGCCTGTGGGCGTGTAGTTGATCGAGTTCTCAATGAGATTCCGCAGCACATGGTCGGCTATTTGCGGGCCGTCGCCGGTCATCTGGTACCCTTCACCCTCGATATCGAGGAGGAGCGCGAGCTTCTTCCTTTCTGCGGTCGGCTTCTCTTTCTCTACTGTTTCTTTGACGAGTGCGGCGAGATCGAGGGGCTTTTTTTCATAATTCACCGTGCCCTTCTTCAAATTGCTCGCCTTGAGGATGTCGGAGACGCTCGCCACGCCGTCTTTGGTATCCGCGAGCCCGCGCTCGACGAAGGGACGCATAGACTCCGGCACGGGCCCCAGCTCCCCCTCGCTCATGAGCGAGAAGACGCCCTGCGCCTTGGTGAGGAAGCCCTTCACCTCATGCCCGATGAAGTGGATAAGCCCCTCCTGCCGCGCGTTGGTCTCTTGGAGCTCTCGCTCGAGCTCGAACTCGCGCACCATGCTCTTGATAAGCCAGATGCCGGCGGTAAGGACGAGCCCGAGCTCGACGACGCGATAGAGCACCAACCAGGCGGTATCGGAGAGAAGGATGTCGAAGAACGTCGCGGTCGCAAGAAGGAAGGTCAGGAGACCGAAGAGCGCGACCCGCAGATTGAAGAGCCGATAATGGAGGATGGCATAAGAAACCCCCATGATGAACGGGAGAAGGAAGAGCCCGCCATAGGGAACCAGAGTCGGAATGTCGAAGAACGCCGGAAAGAGGAAATCGAAGACGATAAGGAATACGAACGTAAGCGCAGTGCCGGTAAGTACCGCCTCCATCTGGTGCCGTTCGGCTCCGCCGGAGCGGAAGAATTTTCGCGTGAGCTGATAAAGACCAGCGCCGATATACGAGAGGACTGTAAGGCCGAATAGAGCGATGCCGGGGCCGGTTTGCGTTTTCACGGACGGCGAGACGGCGAGGACGGCCTCGTAGACGACTGGCGTAAGCACGACGATCGAGACGACCGCGGTCCAAGAAAGAAGCGCGAAGAAGAGGCGCTTGCTGATCCGTGCCGCACGCTCGGGAAATTGATACGCGAGGAGGAAGAACGAGAACGCGTGCCAAGAGGCGCAGAAAAGAACGAGCCGGATGAGCCACAATACGGCCGTCGGGTCGCTCACGCGCGCGCTCGCGAAGTTGGCGATACTCCAGAAGATGCTTGCTGAAGTGAAAAGGAGGAACGCCTTCGCGGTCGCGCTCTCCTGGTCGGAAAAGTAGATGGTGAAGCCGAGCGTGCCCGCCCCCGCTACCGCGAGTCCGACCCAAAGCAGATCAATGTTGAGTATGCCTTCCATCTCTATACGGGCTTTAATTGTTCGGCGAAGGAGAAGCTATATCGCCCAGACGGGAGCGGCCGCCCGAGGATGATGGCTTTAGCGGCGAAGCAGAGCGCCGCACCGCGCATGAAAGAAGATTCCGCGAGCTGGGGGATGCCTACGAGCTCGGTGCCGAACTTAGCGAAGGAATCGACAAGGCGCGAGTCGAGATACTTGATGCCCATGAAGTCGCGCGCGAGCGCCACCTTTTCCGCGGGAATCATCAGGCCTTTGGGTTCGCGGATAGCGCTAAGGACACGCTCCTCCATAAGGCCATTCAAGAGCGGCAAGTCGGGCTCTGTGTCGTAGCGCTCGACGTCGAGCAGCACGCCCTCGCTATTGCCC
Organism: Minisyncoccota bacterium; assembly: GCA_035547315.1. Lineage (GTDB taxonomy): Bacteria > Patescibacteriota > Minisyncoccia > Phycocordibacterales > Phycocordibacteraceae > C7867-001. Next base: position 47,821 of record DASZVH010000004.1, on the reverse strand, counting down.
GTCACCATTATGACCGGAATGCCTGCTTTCTTAGCCACTTCACGGACCGAGAGCTTAAGCGGGAGCGCATCCATCTCTTCGACCAGGAGGTCGAGTTTGGGCGCCGTAAGGAACGGCTCGACGGTATCAGGTGCCAACCCCTTTTCATAAAGCTCAAGCTCGTAATACGGGTCCACTTCGAGGATCTGGCGCGCGGTAAGAGTAGCTTTGTTGACGCCGAGGTCGGGCAGGCCTGCGCGAAAACGATTCAGATTGGTGAGCGAGAGCGGATCGAAGTCTGCGAGCTTCATCGAGGAGGCCCCGCCCTCGAGCGCAATTGCAACTGCTCCCGGATTGCCGACGTTGAGCCCGGCGAAACCGATTCGCGCAGCACCGAAGCGTTCTTGCTCCTCGCTCGTGAGGAGGTCGCGGTTACGATTAGTTCGCAATTCTCGATACGCCTCGGGGCCCACGATCCGAACAAGAGCCTTGCGCCAGTCATAGACAGCGATCCGCTCGCCTGGATCTGCGGCAAGCGGGGCAGATTCCTTCCCTATCGATTTCGGATCCCGAATCTGGCGCAGCTCGGCAAGCTGTTCATCGTATGTATCGACAAAAAACCATCCTCCGGCTCGAAAGTCTGCGATTTCAGCTGCATCGGCAGCAATATTCGGGTCGAGGAGTCGCAGAGTCATGGCATTATTTTATCCGATAACGGAAGCCGCGGCGTCATCCAAGAAACGGAACCGGGGAGTTTACCTGCGACGAAGAAGAATTGGAGCGGCATTGAGAGCCCGAGAAGTTGACCTACCCGAGCGCGTGTCTCTGGGTATTCGATCGTCGCGACGAAGACCGAGTAGTCGTACCCGTGCGAGACGAGCGTGAGTGCAGCGTAGGAAGCGGCGTAGCCCACCGCCACCCACCCGCGCGGCTCCTCCGCGCTCGCAAAGCCAAAGAGCGCGGGGGCGGAGGCTATGGCCGCGCGTGAGCCGGCGCCCGGAAGCTTTCCCATATTGAAGTGCTTGATGAGGGGCGGCAAGAGCCAAGTGAGCGGCATCGGCAGGTTAAGCGAGTAGCCGGGAAGGCCCGTAAGGCGGCCCGAGCCGGTAGGCGCGATCCAACGGGACATTTCCGCGCGGAATTCCGGCCGCTCATAGACTGCCACCATGTTCTTGAAAGTGAGCTCGCCTATCTCGCGAGCTTTCGCGCTGTCGCTCTCGACGTGAAGCTCCGGCGCCACCCCGAGGCGAGCCGAGGCGTCGTTTGCCTGCGCAGCCTCGAGTATTTCCGCAGGGATGCTCGCGGCAGTGAAGACGCCGCGGCGGTTCCTGCGGGTGAAGATGGCCTCGGCAAGCGGCGAGAGCGCGCTGCCCTCTTTTGCGGGAGCAAGGGTGACGCGCGCGATCTCCTCCTCGCGGCACACGAGCTCAAAGCGCGGCTCCATGCCGAGCGCATCCGCGAGCACCGCAAGATGCTGGAGCAGGAAGCCGATGCTTACATGCGCATAGCGGCTCACCGGGTCGGAGTACGGCAGCTTTACGCTCGTATCGCGAAAGATGCGCACGCTCTGCGCCTCTATCTTAAAGCGCCAGGGCTGGCTGTTGTGGGTGGAGGGCGCCCGCGTCGCGCCCGCAAGGAGCGCGCTCACCTGTTCGCCAAGCGGCTCTTCAAAAGGAAACGCAGCGAGAAACTCAGCGGCGGAGCCGAACATTACGCAAAGTTTAGCACGCGCTTACGTGGCGGGGCGCACGACCCAGGGCTGCTTGATGCCGGGGCGGAAATAGAGCGGGTCCTCGTAGTTCCAGAAGACGAGCTGGGGCTCCGCACGCTTCCCCAGGAAGTCGGAGAGCTCGTGGAACTCGGAGTTTTTCTCGCGCAAGTTCTTCACGATCTCGGCGGTGAGTTCTGCGGTGAAAACCTTGTTGACCTCAGCCTTGGGCTTTTTCTCGATATTGATCTCGAGGTATTGGTCGTGGTTCTCGTCGAACTTGGTGATGAGCGTGAGCTTACCGGTAAGGTGAGGAGAGAAGCGCTTGTCGAATAAAACCTCCTTAACCGTCTCCGGATAGATCTGGAGGCCGTAGAGCGTGGTCGAGAGGTCAATGCGCTCGTAGACATAGACGAAGGGGAGCTCATAGATAGAGGGGCCGAGGCCTGCCGCTTTTGCCTCTTTCTTGAGGTCGATACCGTGCGCTGCGAAGCGCTCGAGGAGTTCGGTAAAGGTATAAACGCCGCCATGATCGCCGATCGAGTAGCGCATCAGGGGGAGCGAGCTCTCGCCCGTAACGAGGATCTCGCCGTTAGGAGCCTCGAATGATACGAAATCGGGGATAAACTGCGCCAGAGTCGGCGTTTTGGTCGTGCCGCGGAAAAGATCTGCAAAGAGCTTCGTATTCCTCGTTGCCAGCCGGCGCGCGAGTATCGAGAGCGGCGTCTCGAAGGCCATGGTGCCCAAGTCGGCGCTGCCATAGATGTTGATCGCGTCGGTGAGGAGATTGCCGACATTGGCCCGCTTCCCCACATGCTCGCGAAAATGCTCGGTGAACGCCTCCGCGGCGAAGAGAAGCTTCACCCGATGCCGGTCGAAGGAGATCCCCTGCGCGACCGCCTCGTCAATCACGTCTTTGAGGAACGGCGGATAGCCAGTGAGGATAAGCTGCTCGTATTGCGGCGCGAGATCCTTAAGCGCCTTTATGATCTCCGCCTTATTGATGCCGGGCGTAATAATAGAGAAGGGATACCCGCGGCGCGCCATCAGCTCGAAGGCCTGATAGGTGATGAGGCCGCCGATCCAAACGCCCATGCCGAAGCAGACGATGACCAATGTTGATTCGGTCGCCTTCAGGGAACTGGCGCGGAAGAGCATCTCGTGGATGTATGAGGAATGCTCATCGACCATATGCGACCGCGCGAAATAGGTCGGCTTGCCTGTCGACCCTGAAGTAGAAGTCAGCACGGAAGGTGCGCGGGTCGAGCCTTTCCAGGAAAGGTCCTTGAGCTCGTTGATACGCAGGTAGTTCGTCTTCGTGACTGCCGGTACGAGCGAGAGGTCATCGGACGTATGGATGTGATCAGGCTTCACCGCATGAGTACGGAGAAATGCCCGATATGCGGGCACCTCCTCGGCCATTCGCTTGAAAAGAGATACGCGACTCGCCCGCTCGACGCGCGACCAATCTTCGCTTCGATAAGTGGAGAGGCGCCTAAAGAAGCGTGCGACCGATGTGGGCGAACTTGAAACTACCGTCTTCCGCTTGGCGGGAGGCGCTGCAACGCTCATGTGGGGTAATCATACCACATGAAGGCTGGGGTGCCTATGCGCGGCCGCCCTTGCGGCCGGCGGCCGCGGCGCGCTCAGGGTTATTAGCGAAATTGCCCGGGTTATTGCGCTGTCCCTGACTCTTGCCGCCCATCGAGGCGATCTGCCGCTGGCGTTCCGGGTCCATCGCGGCGAAGCCGCGGCCGCTTTTCTTCCTGTTCCTGCGTGTGGTAGGTGCCATGCGCGCACGATAGCGCGCGCGCTATGAACGCCGCGTTAAGCCCGAGCGCTACCACTACCAGGAGAGGGTGCCGCCGGTCTTATACTCGGTGACCCGCGTCTCGAAGAAATTCTTCTCCTTGTTGAGGTCTACGGCCTCGCTCATCCAGGGGAAGGGATTCTCCACCTTGTACTGGAGCGGAAGCCCGACGCGCTCGAGGCGCCGATCCGCGATGTGCTCGATATACTGCCTGAAGCCCGCGGCGTTCATGCCGAAGATGCCGCGCGGGAAGACGGTGGTGGCGAAGGTGTACTCGAGATTGACCGCGCGCTTCACGAGGCCGATGATCCGCTCTTGGAACTCCTTGGTCCACAATTCCGGCTGCTCCTCCTTGATCGCGTTGATCATATTGATGCCGAAGTTGAGGTGCTGCGACTCGTCGCGCATGATGTACTGGATCTGCTCGGCGCTGCCGGTGAGCTTATTCTGCCTTTGGAAGCCGAACATGACCGCGAAGGAGGAGTAGAAGAAGATGCCCTCCATGATGAGCGAGAAGACGCAGAGGTTCTCGAGGAATTTCTGGTCGTTCTCCAGGGTGCCAGTCTTGAAATTGGGGTCGAAGATGCCCTCGTTAAGCGAGAGGACGAGGTTGTCCTTCTGGTAGATGGCGTCCACCTCGCGATACATATTGAAGATGCGCGACTCGTCCATGCCCAAGGACTCGACGATGTATTGATAGGCGTGCGTGTGCACGGCCTCCTCGTAGCCCTGGCGCAGGAGATACATGCGGCACTCGGGGCTCGTGATGTGCTTGTAGAGGGCGAGCACCACATTATTAGCCGCGATGGAGTCCGCGGTGGTGAAGAAGCCGAGCACCGTCTCGAAGGCTTTGCGCTCGTCGGCGGAGAGCACGGAGGAGCTCTTCCACTGCTCGATGTCGCGCTGCATCGAGATCTCGGTCGGGAGCCAGTGATTGGCGTTGCCGACGTTATAGGCCTCCCAGGCGAAGGTGTGCCGCATCGGGTAGAGCTGCATCACGTCGGCGTCGCCGCCGTTGATGATGCGGCGCTTGTTGATGTCTACGAACGAGGCTCCTTTATTGATGGGCATACGCGCTTGGATTACGCCTCGCAGCTCTCGCAAATGCCGACCTCCTCGCCGGCGGCGACCCGGGCGAGGTAGGCGTCGTCGAACTTGCCCGCGGCGGCGGCGGCCGGCGCGGCGGCCATGGCCGGTACCGCCTCGGCCACGACCTCGCTCACGGTAACGGCCTCCTCGATCACGCCGCCTCTCTCGCGCTGGTGGGTGGCGCCGAACTCGCTGGTCGAAACCGAGGCCTTCTCTACCTGGGAGGCGCCCAGGGTGCGCAGGTAGTAGGTGGTCTTGAGGCCGCGCTCCCAGGCGAGAAAGTAGAGCTCCGAGAGCTCGCGGCCGGAGGTGCCGGAATAGAAGATATTGAGGGACTGCGACTGGTCCATCCAGCGGCCGCGGCGCGCGGCGGCCTCGATGAGCCAGCGGCCGTCGATTTCGAACACCTCCTTGTATTTGCGTTTCAGCTCCTGCGGGATATTGCCGATTTCTTGGACGCTCCCGTCATAATACTTGAGCTTGTTGAGCATGCCGGCGTCCCAGAGGCCGAGCTTTTTCAGATCCTCGACCAAATACTTATTGAGGACGACGTATTCGCCTTCCTTGTTGCTCTTCACGTAGATGTTCTTATAGATGGGCTCGACGCAGGGGATGCAGCCGACCAGATTGGCGGTCGAGGCGGTGGGCGCGATCGCCATGGTGTTGCTGTTCCTCATGCCGTACTGCTTCACGTGCGCGCGGACCGGCGCCCAGTCGAGCTTGCCCTCCGCGGGCACGGCGACCTCCTCGCCGCGCTCGGCCTCGAGGAGCTTGATCGTGTCTTGCGGGAAGATGCCGCGCTCCCACTTGCTGCCTTTGTAGGTCTCGTAGGTGCCCTTCTCCTTGGCGAGCTCGCTTGAGGCGAGGATGGCGTTGTACGCGACGATCTCCATGGACTCGTCGGCGAAGTCGAGCGCCTCTTTGGAGTCGAAGTGGATGCCGAGGCGGTAGAGCGCGTCGTGGTAGCCGCGGATGCCGAGCCCCACGGGGCGGTGGCGCAGGTTGCCGCGCTTGGCGTCTTCGGTCGGATAGTAGTTGAGGTCGATGACGTTGTCGAGCATGCGCATCGCAACCTTGGTCACCCGCCCCACGAGCTCCGCGTCGAACCGGACGCCGCCGCCCTCCTCGACGACGAACTTGGCGAAGTTCAAGGAGCCGATCGTGCACACGGCGGTCTCGCCCGGGCCGGTGTTGAGGGTGATCTCGGTGCAGAGATTGCTGTTGTGGATGACGCCGGCATGATCCTGCGGGCTGCGGACGTTGCTCGGATCCTTCCAGGTGATCCACGGATGCCCCGTCTCAAAGAGCATCGCGAGCATCTTCTTCCAGAGGTCGGCGGCGCTGACGCGCTTATAGAGCGAGATCTTCCCCTCGTCCGCCATCTTCTCGTACTCGAGATACTTCTTCTCGAAGGCCGCGCCGTAGATCTCGTGGAGATCGGGCACCTCGTCCGGAGAGAAGAGCGTCCATGCCCCGCCCTCGCGCACCCGCTTCATGAAGAGGTCCGGGATCCAGTTGGCGGTGTTGATGTCGTGGGTGCGGCGTCGCTCGTCGCCCGTGTTCTTCCGGAGCTCGAGGAAATCCTCGATATCCATGTGCCAGGTCTCGAGGTAGACGCAGCCGGCGCCGCGGCGCTTCCCCGAGCGGTTGATCGCGAGGTTCACGTCGTTGGCGATCTTGAGGAAGGGGACGATGCCCTGGCTGGGGACGCCGGTGCCCTTGATCATCGCGCCCGTGGCCCTAAGCGGGGTCCAGTCGGTCCCCGTGCCGCCCGACCACTTGAGGTATTGCGCGTTGTCTGAGATGGCCTTGAAGATGCCGTCGAGGGAGTCGGGGACGGTGTTGAGGAAGCAGTTGGAGAGCTGCGCCTTCTTGGCTCCGGCCTGGAAGAGCGTGCGGCCGCCGGGCGTGTAATAGAAATTGGAGAGCACGTCGTAGAATTCGCGCGCGACCCGATCGCGCGTGGCCGCCGGCTCGTTGAGCGAGAGGCCCATCGCGATGCGCATCCAGAACATCTGCGGAGTCTCGAGCGGCTTGTGGGTCGCCGGATCCTCCAGCATGTAGCGCGAGATGAGGATCTCGAGGCCCATGTACTCAAAGAGGTCGTCGTTCTCGAGGGCGAAGGCGGCGGCGAGCGCGGGGAGATCGAAGTCGAGCATCCGCGCATCGAGGAGCTCGCGCTCGACCGCGTCCTTGATGTTGCGCGCGAAGACGCGCGCATGCTCCTCTTTGAGCTTCTTCGGGTCGTAGTTCTCGCCGAAGACGTCGCGATAGAGCTTGGCGCGCAGCATACGCGCGGCGACTTTGGAGTAGGCCGGATCGCGCTCGATGCCCGCACGCACGACGAGAATCATCGCGCGCGCGACTTCTTCGGTAGTGATGCCCTCATAGAGATTGAACTTGAGCTCCTCCAGAGCGGCGTTGAGGTCGATGACGCTCTCGAACCCGCGCGCGTGGTGCGCCAGCGTCTCGCGAACCTTCGCCTCGTCGAAGCGCTCCTTCTTGCCGCTCTTGGTGGTGATGGAGAAGCCCTCGATCTGCGCCTTCTCGAGGAATTCCTGCTTCTCCTCCTGGCGGATCTTGGCGTGCTCGTAGCGGTAGACGATATAGTGTTTCGCGACCTCGAGGAAGCCGTTGCCCATGAGCTCGAGCTCGACGAAATCCTGGACGTTCTCCACCGTCGGTATCTGCTCCGTGAAGCGCTCGTCGAGCCGCCGCACGATCTCCTTGGTCATTCGCTCGAGGAGCTCAGGGGAATACGGCCAAGAAGAGGCGATAAACGCTTTCTCCATCGCCGCCGGTATCTTCGCGGGGTCGAAGGAGACGATCGTACCGTTTCTTTTCTTGATTTCGAGCATGGCGGAGGCGGCTTAGCGAGCGGGTTGGTAAAGGGGTCTCCCCATTCTACTCCTCCGTCCATGCGGGGGAAGTGGATAGCGACTTTATGACCCGCGCGCGGAGATTTTCAAGCGCGGCAGCAAGAAAAACGGCCATTCTCGCCCCTCTGGAGAACAGGGGAAGGGAGCCCCGGGCGCGCGGCCCGGCGACTCCCCCTCCCGCCTCCGCTACTCGAAGCGGCCTTGATTGTCGCGCTCGCGACCCGAGGCGCGGTTGTTCCGGCCATCCGAGCTGTGCGATGCTTTGCCGCCCCTGCGGCCGGCTTCCGCGGCCTCGCGCGAGTCGAACTCGTGCGCGGTGCCCTTCTCGTGCGCGGCCTTGCCGCCCTTGGAGGCGATCTGCCGCTGCCGATCCGGATCCATGCCGGCGAATCCGCGCCCGTCGTTGCTGTTGCTCGCCATACGATTGCGTTACGCTGCTCGTAATCTCGACCGAAGCCGAGTATAGGCGCGCGCCCGTTAAGGCCTAGTTAAGCGCGTCAACGCAAGACGGCGTCGGCGAGCCCGAGTTCGACCGCACGCGCAGGAGAGAGTACTGTCTGCGCCTCCATAAGCGCGAGCGCTTTCTCTGTAGAGAGCCCCCCGCGCGAGCGTTCCGCGAGGAGCGCCGCGTATTGGGCGTCCTTCAGGCGGTCCTCGGCGAGCATCGCCTCCATCTCTTTGACGGTGTAGCGCTGGTTGCTGAAATAGCGGCCAGCCGAATGCAAGAGCATGGTCGTGTTCTTGGTAAGATAGCGCCGATCGCCCGCGAGGAGGATGATCACGCCCGAGGAGTCGACGTCGCCCGAGCCGATCGTCACGAGCGCAGGCTTGAGCACCTGCCGCACCGTGTCGAAGAAGCTCATCGCCGCGCCCGTGGTACCGCCGGGCGAAGAAATAAAGAGGCCGACCTCCGCGAGCGGATCCTTGGCTATAAGTTTTTCTATCTCTTTGAGGGCTCGCTCGCTCGCCTGCCGAGTAACCGAGCCCACATAGCGGAGCGTGCGCGCCGGAGGCGGCAGCAGATGCGCGGCCGCTTCGGCCGCGATCTCAGGAAGCATGATGGGGAGAGAGCGACTCTTCATGCATCCATCATACAGACGCACAAATCAGGGTGCAAGCTCAGCGGTGTGTCAAGACTTCGACTCGGGAGGGATCTCGCCCAAGGACATCGCTCGCGCGGTCTTGATCGCAAAGTAGAGCGCGATAAGGAGCACAAGCGCGGAGACCTCGCGCACGAGAAAAAGCTGCCAAGACTCGGCAGCCTGCATCCCGATAGCGGCCGACTCAAGGAGGAGCACGCTTATGCCGGCGTAGAGCGCATTGAGGAGCATGACGCCTTTGTTCTTTGGGTCGGTGAGACCAGCAAGGATGACGAGGAGGAGCCCCGCCCCGATCTGGGTGCCTACGCCAAAGGGCAGGATATTGCCCCAGATGGGTATGGCGATAAACGAGATGAGGGCGCCCGCGACAAAGAGTTCGCGGACCCGGTCACCGTAGTAGTGCGGGAGGTGGCCAAGAGGCGGCGTGCCTGGGCCGTTCTCATCGTACATAGCCGCAAGTATAGCACCGCCTAGGGATTCAACCGCTAGATGACGTGCGTCAATGCTATCGCGTAGATGGGCAAAGCAAGGTAGGGAAAAGGGAGAGCGGCGCGGCGCATCCAGTTTTGAGGGGGCCGGACACTTTCAAGGTGTCCACTCGTGTTGCGGGGGCGGGACTTGAACCCGCATCTCGAGGTTATGAGCCTCGCGAATTACCATTACTCTACCCCGCTCTCCGAGCATATACCTTTCCGCAAAAGCGCGCAAAGTCATCGGCTTCTCGCGCGCGGTCTGCCCGGAAAGGAAGCTTAGAGCGCGCCGAACTCTTCGAGGGCGCGTTCGTAGCGGTCGAGCGTGCGCTTGGCGAGCGTGTGCGAGAGGTCGAAGGCGGAGCCCTGGTGCGCGATGGCGTTGCGGACCCGGTGCGCCTCCCAGGCGTCATTCAACGAGGCGAAGTCGCGCCCGTCGAGCTGCTGCAGCTGGTCGGCGATCGAGGCGCCGCCGAAGCCCTTGCGCGAGAGCGCATCGGAGAGCATGATGTCCGCCTCGAGGATCGCCTCGCGCCACTGGCTCTGGCTCGGGCCGGCAAGGAGCTCCTGGATGCGCGCGAAGCGCGGGTTGGCGAGCTCGTCCTCGGGCGCGAGGTTGAAGGGGGCGTACTTCTCCTCCTCGGCGCGCCGGAGCTGGAAGATCCGCATGCTGCAATAGATCACGAAGCCGAGGCCGACGAACGCGGCCAAGTAGCCGAGGATCGTGATCCAGAGCCAGAGGTGCGCGAAAAAGGCCAAGAGCCCCGCGGTACCGCCGACGGTGCACGCGCCGGTAAAGCACTCGTAGACGAGGCGGAAGAAATACTCGACGTTGACCTGGTTAGGCGACGTCCCCATGCGCGTATCTTAGCGCGCTTTCTCTACCGCCTGCCCGATTGTGAACAAGCGCTCCTCCGCCTGCATGGGCGCGGTGAAGTGGATGCCGACCGGAAGCGCCTTCCCTTCACGCTCGACTTGCCCCATCGGCACGGAGATTGCCGGCATGCCGGTAAGATCGGCCGTGACCGTGAAGATATCTTCGAGATACATCACGACCGGGTCTCCGCTCTTCTCCCCCGCCTTGAAGGCGGGCGCGGGCGTAGTCGGGAAGGCGACCACGTCGCATGCGGCGAACGCCGCGTCGTATTCCCTCCGCAAGAGCTCGCGCGCGCCCTGCGCTTTGCGGTAGTAGGCGTCTATGTAGCCAGCCGAGAGCACGAAGGTGCCGAGCAATATGCGCCGGATAGTCTCTGCGCCGAAGCCCTCGGTGCGGCTTTTTACATAGTCCTCGAGGAGCGTCGCTCCGCGCGCGGCGCGGCCATAGCGGATGCCGTCGAGACGCGCGAGGTTGGTCGAGGCCTCGGCGGGCATGACGACGTAATACGCCGCGAGCGCGTACGGCGAGGTCGGGAGCTCCACCTCGACGACTTCGTGTCCCGCCGCCCTCAACTTCTCCATGGTCGCATCGAAGGCGGCGAGCACGTCCGGCTCGATACCCTCTTTGAGGAGATGCCGGGGGACGCCGACGCGGAACTTCCCGCTGACTTTCTCATTCTTATATAAACCCTCGGGGAGCGTCGTCGAATCCATCGGATCATGCCCCGCGATTGCCTCGTGGATGAGCCGCGCGTCTTCGACGCTCTTGGCGAGGGGGCCGATCTGGTCGAGTGAGGAGCCGAGCGCGATGAGCCCCGCGCGCGAGACCGCGCCATAGGTGGGCTTGAGGCCCGCGAGGCCAGTGTGCGCGGCGGGCTGGCGGATGGAGCCGCCTGTGTCGGAGCCGAGCGCACCGAGCGCCATGTGGGCCGCAACCGCTGCTGCGGAACCGCCCGAGGAGCCGCCCGGGGTGCGCGCCGGGTCGAGCGGATTCTTGACCGCACCGTAGGCCGAGTGCTCGGTTGAGGAGCCCATCGCGAACTCGTCCATGTTGGTGCGGCCGAGGAAGAGCGCGCCGGCCTCTTTAAGCTTCCTGATGATCGTCGCGTCGTAGCTCGCGCGATAATTCTCGAGCATCTTCGAGGCCGCGCTCGCGATCTTGCCCTCTATCAAGATGTTGTCCTTGATCGCGAGCGGGATGCCGCACAAGGGCGGCGCGTCGCCCGCATCGATGCGCTTTTGCGCCGCCTCGATCGCCGCATCATCGCGCGGGAAAATCTCGAGGTAAGCGTTCAGCTCCCCGTTCTTCTCCTTTGCCGCCGCTGCGCAGGCGTCCCAGAGCTCGCGGACGCCAATCTCCTTCGTGCGCAATTTGCGCCCCGCTTCCGCGATCGTGAGTTCGTTGAGTTTCATACGGAAGCCGGCATGTTGCGCGCAGCACGTAAGACTCGGCCGAGCGGCCCGGAGCGCATGCTGCAAGCAATATGCCGGCTGGAGTCAGTCATGCGCGATGATCTGCTTGACCTTCAAGTAGTCCCCCTCTTTCTCGGGAAATGCCGCCACGAGCCTCTCGGTGTACGTGCCGGACGGAGTCGGGTTCTCGTCGGCGCGGAAAACGTTGCGGAGCTTCGGCGCCTCGCCCTTCAAATCGGCCGGGAGCTCGAGCGAGTCGAGCTGGCCGACATACGCGAGAATGGCGTCGAACCCCTCGACGAATGTGTCGAGATCCTCCTCTTTGACCTCCACCCGCGCCAAGGCCGCGAGTTTCTTGACCTCATCCTTCGTCGCCATGCCGCTCACTCTATCACTTCCCGATGCGTTTGAGGAAGGAGGCTTCGTCGAGAATTTCGACGCCGAGTTTTCGCGCTTTTTCGTACTTGCTGCCCGGATTCTCGCCCGCGACCACAAAGGCGGTCTTCGAGGAGACCGAGCCTGCGGCTTTGCCGCCCGCCTTGCGCACCGCCTCCTCTGCCTCCTCGCGCGAGAGGGTCGGCAGCGTGCCGGTGATGACGACCGACTTGCTCGAGAGCGCCCCGCCCGCGGGAACCGCTACCTTTTGTATCTTCAAATGCTTTTCGAGCCTTCGCAAAAGCTCGCGGTTGGCCTTATGCGAGAACCACTCGGCAACTGCCTTCGCGATGACGCCGCCGATGCCCTCGACGCGCGCGAGCTCCGCCTCGCTCGCCTTCTCCAATTTCGCGATGGTCTGCCAGTGCTCCGCGAGGAGCCGCGCATTCTCCTCGCCCACATGCGGTATCGAAAGCCCGGTCAGGAAGCGACCGAAGGAGACCTTCTCTCCCGCCTCGATGGCGCGCAGCAAGTTCGCCGCTTTCGTCTCTTCGAAGCCCGGCAGCGCCAACAGCTCATCTTTGGTGAGCTCGAAGACATCGTCGAAGTCGTAGAGGAGCTTGGCCTCCATCAGCTGTGCGACCGTCTCCTTGCCGAAGCCCTCGATATCGAGCGAAGACTTCCCCACGAAATGGATTAGTTTGCGCTTCTGCACCTCATAGGTGTCGGGCTTCACGTCCGGCATCTGCCACACCCTCGCCGACTTCGGCCGGAGCTCCTTGATCACCGCCACCACCTCGGGGATGATGTCACCCGCCTTCTTGAGGATGACGGTGTCGCCGATGCGAATGTCCTTCTCCTTGATAAAATCGGCGTTGTGCAGGGTGGCGCGGGCGACCGTGGTGCCCGCGACCGCGACCGGCCGCAGATGCGCCACGGGCGTGAGCGCTCCCGTGCGCCCTACCGAGAGCACTATGTCCTCGATTACCGTCTCCACCTGCTCGGGCGGAAACTTATAGGCGATGGCCCACCGCGGCGCCTTTCCCGTGTAGCCCATCGCCTCCTGTTTGGCGCGCTCCTCGAGCTTGAGCACAATGCCGTCGAGCTGGTAGTCCAGCTTCTCGCGCGCCGCGCCCTGCCAATGCTGCCAATACGCGAAGACCTCCGGCAGCGTCTCGACATGCCGATGCTCCGGGTTGACCGGGAAGCCCAGGCCTTTGAGATACTCGAGCTCATCGCTCTGCGTGGGCGGGAGCCGCTCTGAGGTCGTGTCGAGGTCGTAGATGAAGACGGCGAGGGGGCGGGCGGCGGCGATAGCCGGGTCGAGCTGGCGGATCGAGCCCGCGGCGGCATTACGCGGATTGGCGAATTCCGCTTCGCCCCGCGCCTTTCGCAGGGCGTTGAGCTTTTTCAAACCGCTCCGCGTGAGATACACCTCGCCCTCGACGATGCAATCCACCGGGCGCGTAAGCTGCTGCGGGAAGCCCTTGATCGTGCGGATATTGTGCGTGACGTCCTCCCCCACCGCGCCGTCGCCGCGGGTGGCCGCCGTAACGAGCTCGCCCTTCTCGTAGGTGTAGATGGTCTTCAAGCCGTCTATCTTGAGCTCGAGGTCATAGGAATGCTTCCCCACCGCTTTCTCGATGCGCGAGTCGAAGGCCTCGATATCCTCCCTGGTGAACGCGTCGTTGAAGGACCATTGCCGCACCCGGTGGCGGGCCTTCTTGAGCTCCGGCAAAGGCTTGCCCGCGACCACCTGAGTGGGTGAGTCCGGCGTGACGAGCTCCGGGTAGCGCTCCTCGAGCTTCGCGAGCTCGTATTTGAGCGAGTCCTGCGCCTCCGCCGAGATCAGCGAGCGATCTTCGGTGTTCTGCGCCTCGCGGACGCGCGTGATAGCCGCGCGCAGCTTTTTCGCCCGTTCGCTCGCGGCCTTGGGCGCCTTCATGCGCCTACTATAGCTCAATAGGCCGCCTCGAGCCCGCGCGCGACGAGGCGCCCGTTGCCGGCCGTAACCGCGCCGCAGGGGAGGTTGTAGCCCTGGGAGAAAAGATACGTCGTCTTGCCGTCGCTCTGCGTGGAGGCGTATTTATAGACCGTGAGGTCGGCGCAGCTGGTGCTCGTGGCGGCGGCGACCTGAGCCGCCTCGAGCGCCCAGTAGGTCGGCGTATACGCGAGCACGGTGTAGGTGTAGGAAGTGCCGTTGCAGGAGGCGGAGACGTCCTGCGTCCCGGCGTTGGCGTAGTCGAAGAGATCCTGGCTCGGGCCTTGGTCATTGTAAAGGAGACACTCGAGCCCGGCGTCCGCGGCATAGAAGGCGTACTGCGACTGGATGGCGTTGCCGGCGAGGATCGACTGCTTGTAGCCGAGCGCGCCGAGCGTCGCGGCGAAGGCGAGCACCACCCCGACGAAAATCATTGCAATGAGCAGCGTGAACCCCCTGCTCCCCTCTTCCTGCCGCCTGCCGCGTATGGTTATTGCCATGGCGTAAGGGTGTCGGTGACGGTTACCGTATAGGGCACGCCGTCCGTGCTCCAAGCGACGGTCGATACCACCTCCTCAGACTGGGGGTCCGCGGCCCGGAAGGTGATCTGGCGGGAGAAGGGGGTCAGTGCAGCGCCGATGCTCGTGCCCTGCGGGGTATAGAAACCGCCTGCGGTGAGGTAGAGCGGGTAGTCGGTGCAGTACTTCTTGCTGCAGGCGATCATCGAGCAGTTGAGGAGGTTGCCGGTGCACATGCCCACGCCCTCTGGATCGTAGGCGCAGCCCTTGCCGTTGGCGGCGCACTGCTTGATCGAGGTATTGGCGTTGCTCGAGAGGAAATCGCTCCAGGCGAGCTCCGAGAGCCCCGGTTCCGTTGACTCAGAGGCGTAATCGGCCAGATAGGTGTCGTCGCGCATCGCCCGCACATACTCGATCCCCTCCTGGGCGAGATAGGAGGCGATGAGCTCGTTCTTGGCGGCATAGGCGGCGGCGGCTGCGCGCTCGGCCGTGAGCAGTGGCCCCGCGATCGCGACGGTGAGTATCGCGATCGCGACCATGGTCTCGACGAGCGTGAATCCAGCCGTACGCGATGCGTCGTACGCGGCGCGTCGATTCCTTGCCTCTTCCGACTCATATCGTATGACTTCTTTCATGTTCATAGGTCGGTGCCGCGCATGGTCGCGCCCGTCTCGACGGTGAAGGGCACCGTCTTTTGCGCTCCCGCCGAGACGGTGCCGGAGAGTGTCATGAGCACCTGCGGCTGGATGATGTCTCCGGAGCCCGAGTAGGTGCGGGTGCCCTGGACGGAGAACTGGAGCGCCGTGATGTTGACGGAGGAGTCGGTAAGCAGTGTGGCCGGGGCGCAGAAGTCGCTCTGGCTCACGCACTCGGCGAGCCCGTGGGTGCCCGAGCCTGTGGAGACGAGGCCGTAGGAGACGTAGTTGTCGCCCGCGTCGGTGAAATAGAAGCTCGGCTTGGGGCTTGGACAATCTCCGCCCGTGCTGCTGCCGCAATTGTAGCCGCCGCCGGTCCGGATCTCGCGGGTCATGGTCTCGAGTGCGAAGGCGAGGTTATTGGTGGCGGAGGCCACCGCCTGCGCCTGGCGATTGGCCGCGATAATGATGAGGTAGGCGGAGGAGACCATGAGCATCACGAGCGCGAAGAGCGCAAGCGAGACGAGCATCTCGATCAGGGTGAAGCCGGCGGCGGAAGGCTTGGTCATGGGCAGGAAGCGACCGGGCTCACCTGCCCCACCGAAGAGACGGAGATGCCGCGCTGGCTCGTGCCGTCGGGCGTTGAGAGCGTGATGCAGGCGCCCGTGAGCGGGTCGCCGGGGCCCTGGTCGCCTGGATAGAGCGCGGCATTCTTGAGGAAAGCGATGTTGGCGGCGGTGTTGGGGCGCGTGAAGACGATATCGAGCGCGAAGAGGTTGCTCCCGCCGCCCGAGCAATACGAGCTCCCGCCGCGGTAGACGCAGAGCTTGGAAACGCCGATGCCCGCGTTGATGGTGTAGGTAGAGACGAGGCCATCGGCGCCCGCGTTATAGACGCCGTTACCGGGCTTGCAGCTGGGGAGCGAGCCGGGGCCGCAGTTGTTTGGGTGATTGTCCACGAAAAGTACATAGGAAGAGAGGTTGGCGGTGGAGAAGTCGATGCCGTAGCCGGCGTTGGCGATGGCGCCGGAGTTGCGGCTCGAGACGCCGAAGCTTTCGGCCTGGCGCAGCGAGAGCGCGACGTCGTAGGCAGCGTTGGTCACGATGAGCGAGTTGGTAAAGGAGGCATGGCTCGTGAGCACGATGACCGCGATGATGGTCAGGATGGCGAGCGAGACGAGCATCTCGATCAGCGTGAAGCCGCGCGCGCGCGCGACGGCTAGCCGATCAGGGCGATGAGCGCGGCGAAGGGGTCCCATGGGATGAAATAAGCGAGGAGGAAGCCGGCGGCGAGGAAGGGGGCAAGCGGCACCTCGCTCTTCATTCTAACCCTTCCCCGCCCCGCGAGCACGAGGATTATCCCGATGAGGGCGCCGATCCAGAAAGAGAAGGCAAAGCCCGCGAGTGCGCGCGGGGCGGCCACGAGCGCGAGCGCGGCGATCAGCGGCGCGTCGGCGAGACCCATCAGCCGCCCGCGGGAGAGAAGGGAGAGCGCGAGGAGCAGCACGCCCTCCGCCGCGGCGACGATGAGCGCGGAGAGGAATGCGGCGGCCGAGGGCGCGGCAAGCGCGGCGTAGCCGAGCGACAGCGCGCCCAAGGGAGCGAGCAGCACGGGCGGCAATATCTGGTGCGCGAGGTCGTACCGCACGAGCGCGTAGAGGAGGACGAGCGCCGGCAGCAGGAGCGTGAGCGGCCAGGAGAGCCCGAGCTTGAGATAAGAGAAGAGGAAGAGGGTTCCAAGTGCGAGCTCGCCGACGGCGGAGGCGGCGGAGATGCGCGCGCCGCAGCAGCGCGCGCGGCCGGCCGAGAGCGCCCAGCCGGCGAGCGGGACGAGCGCGGGCGCCGAGAGAGCCGCGCCGCACGCGTCGCAGCGCGAGCGGCCGGCCGCGATCGGCTCTCCGGTGTAGAGGCGCGCGGCGAGGAGTCCAGCAAAGCTCGCGAGGAGCGCCCCGAGGCAGAAGAAGAGCGCGCAGAGGAGGGGCGTCATTCGGGGACGTTAGGGCGAGCAATCGTTGTCGTGATTGTCCGTGATCTGATAGGCCGAGGTCGTGGTCGTGGTCGCGAGCCCGGTCGAGTCGGTGCAGAAGAAGGTGCCGTTGGAGAGATAGATAGCCGCCGCCCAGGCGTTGGGGTTCTTGGGGCTCGACTGGCCGCTGTCGTTGCAGGTTACGGGCTTGTTGGTGTTGTTTACCTGGTGATTGTTCCAGTCGCCGGAGCCGTTGACGGAATTGTCGAAGGCATAGCCCTCGGCCCGCGCGGCGGAGAGCACCTGAGCGCCGACCGTCTTGACCCCGCCGACGGCGGTCTGGCCGCAGACGTTATTGTAGCTGTTGCCGTTGGCGTAGTAATAGAGCTCGGCCTGGGCGCGGGCGCCCTCGAGCGCCTGCATCGCGGCCGCGTCCTTGCCCTTACTGCGGGCGGTACTGAGCGAGGCGAGCACGACCGCCGAAAGGATACCGATTATTGCAATGACGACGAGGAGCTCGATCAAGGTGAAGCCTCTTTGGAATGAAGTACGCATACTTTATTAATTCTAGCACGGGAATCGCCGGAGAAATCGGCGCCTGTGGAGAAACGGAAAACGGCCCCCTCCGGGGCCGTTTTCCGCGTTCATCCGGACGATGAGCGGTTTCTAGCGTACTTTAGCAATTCGTAGCGGCAGTCATGGTGGTCGTCGTGCCGGAGAACCCGGTCGAATCGACGCAATAGAACACCGAGCTCGAGTTGGTGGCAGATTTCGCTTTTACCGCGTATGCTTGGCCGCTGCTATCGCACGCTTGATTGCCCGAGCCGCCGTTGTTGCTTGCGATGCCCGTGAGTGCATTCTTGATAGAAGTATCTCCAGCAAACATGCCGCCCGTACATGTGGCGACGGTGCTGCCATAGGTATTGGCGCCGGTACCGTTGTAGTAAATCTCGGCCTCGGTCTGGATCGAGTTGAGGTCGGACTGGATAGCCGCATCTTGGCCTTTGGTGCGGGCCGTGGAGAGCGAGGCGAGCACGACCGCCGAGAGGATGCCGATGATGGCGATCACGACGAGGAGCTCGATGAGCGTAAAGCCGCGAGAGCGAAGTTTGTACATAAATAAATTATCGGGGTTAATGGGGATAGTATACGCCGTGTTGGGCGCGACCGCGCGCCATCTGTGGATAACTAGATGGCGCCGGCGAGGTTGTAGATCGGCAGGAGGACCGCCGCGATCAAGACGCCCACGCCGGCGCCGAGGAGCACGATCATCACCGGCTCGATAAGGCCGACCAGCGTATCCACCGCGTTGGAGACCTCGCGCTCGTAGAACTTGGCGAGCGTCTCGAGGATCTTGCCGAGCTCGCCCGTCTCCTCGCCCACCTTGACCATCGCGACCATGATGCCCGGGATCTGCGGGTGCGCGCCGAGCGCCTCCGAGATCGAGGAGCCGCCCCTGACCGCCTCGGCGGTCTCGCGGAGCGCCTCGGCGTAGATTTCGTTCTCGACCACGTTGGCGGTGATGCTGATGCCCTCGACCACCGCGACGCCCGAGACGAACATGGTCGAGAGGTTGTCCGCGATGCGCGCGAGATAGAGCTTCTTGTAGAGGTCGCCGATATAGGGCACCGAGAGCTTCGCGCCATCGAGCACCGCGCGGCCGGAGGAGCTCTTGGAAAGCCGCCAGACATAGAAGCCGAGCGCGATGAGCGCGAGCAGGACGAAGAAGCCGTAGTTGACGAAGAATTCGGAGACCCCGATGACGATACGGGTGTAGATCGGGAGCTGCTGCCCCGCGTCGAGCAGGGTCGCCGCGATCTTGGGGATGACGACGGTGAGCATGAGGGCCATCACGCCGATAAAGACCGCGATGACGAAGGCCGGGTAGATGAGCGCGTTCTCCGCCTTGGAGATGATGTCGTACGTGCGGTCGAGGTAGTCGGCGAGATAGCCGAACGTCTGCGAGAGCTTCCCGCTCTCCTCGCCGGCGCGGACCATGTTGACGTAGAAGGCGCTGAAGGCCTTGGGGTGCTTGGCGAGCGCCTTGCTGATGGGGCTGCCGCCCTGCAGGTCGTCGGCGACCTGCGAGAGCGTGCGCGCCAAGCTCTTGCCCTCGACCTCGGCCGCAAGCAGGCGGAAGACTCGCAGCGCGTTGACCTGCGCCTCGAAAAGGGTCGCGATCTGGCGCGAGAGGATGACGATGTCGCGGTTGCTGATTCTGTCGAAGAGCGGTATCTCGAGCTCGAGGATAGAGCCCGCGGCCTTGGCCTCGCTCAGGGCGGTGATGACCAGCGCGCGGCGCTGCAGCTCGGAGACCGCCGCGTCCTGCGAGAGCGCTTCGATGGTGCCCTCGCGCTCGTGGCCGTCCTGGTCGATCGCTCGGTAGGTGAATAACATAGGAGTCAGGGGTCAGCTTAATCCTAACACCTGAAACCTGATCCCTGACGCCTGTTCACAGGTAGCGCTCGAAGGTCTTGGGGTCGTTGGCGTGCTCATAGGCGGCCTCGGTGGTCACCTCGCCGCGGCGAACGAGCTCGGCCAGGGAGCGGTCCATGTCGATCATCCCCTCTTGCGAGCTGGTCTGCACCACCGCTGCGATCTCGTGGGTGCGGGAGGCGCGGATGAGGTTGGCGACCGCGTTGTTGTTGATGAGGAGCTCATACGCGGGGATGAGGCCGCCCGAGATGCGCGGGATGAGCCGCTGGGAGAAGATGCCCGCGAGCGATCCCGAGAGCTGCACCCGCACCTGCGCCTGCTGCTCGGCAGGGAACATGTCGATGATGCGGTCGATGGTCTGCGCGGCGGAGTTGGTGTGGAGCGTGGAGAGCACCAAGTGCCCGGTCTCGGCGGCGGTCACCGCGTTGCTGATGGTCTCGTAGTCGCGCATCTCGCCGACCATGATGACGTCTACGTCCTCGCGGAAGGCCGAGGCGAGCGCCGCGGAGAACGAGGGCGTGTCCACGTGCACCTCGCGCTGGTGGATGAGCGACTTCTTGGGAGTGAAGAGGTACTCGACGGGGTCCTCGATCGTAAGGATATGCTCGGCGCGGCTCTCGTTGATGCGGTCGATCATCGCGGCGAGCGTGGTCGACTTGCCCTGCCCCACCGGCCCCACCGCGAGGAAAAAGCCCTGCTCGCGGCCCGCGAAGGTCTCGAGCACGGGCGGCAGGTTGAGCTCGGCGAAGGTGCGTATCTCGCGCGGGATGAGCCGCATCGCGGCGACCACGCTGCCGCCGACGACATAGCCGTTGACGCGCAACCGCGCGCCCTCGCCGTGCGCGTAGGAGAAGTCGAGCGTCTGATTATGCTCGAAGTCGGCCCAGCGATTCTCCGGCGCTATGGACTTGAGCATCGCGGCCGTCTTGGCAGGCGTGAGCACGCCTTCCTGCACCAGGGGCAGCAGAGAGCCCGAGACCCGGATGATGGGCGGGACGCCGGGCGAGAGGTGGAGGTCGGAGCCGTTCTCGGAGACGAGCGCGTCGAAGAGTTTGGAAAGAGCCGGGTCGATCATGGTGCGGGGATTAGGGAGGGGGCGTTCGAGCCGGCGAGGATGCGCTCGGTCTCGGCCAGGACCTCGGAGGGTATCGCGGAGGCCTTGACGATATAGCCCGCGGTCCCGAGGCTCTTTGCCTTCTCGACATCGGCGCCCTGCGCCTGGTTGGTAAGGATGATTATCTTGGCGCTCCCGGCGAGCTTTTCCTGGCGGATCTTCTCCAGGGTCTCGAAGCCCGAGAGCCCGGGCATGATGACGTCGAGCAGCAGCGCGTCGGGCGCGCCCTTCTTCCCCAGGGCGTCGATAAGCTCTTCGCCGGAGGAGAAGGTGGAGACGTCGTGCCCCGCGTTCTTGAACTTGAGCGCGTAGAGATCGAGCAGGAAGCGGTCGTCGTCGGTGAGGTAGATGCGGGCCATGGTTAGGATTCTTCCGAGGCGAACGCCCCGCCGAGAGTGCCGACCTCCTCGAAGGGTATCTGCCCCGAGAGCGCCTTAATGATAGCATCCTCGCGCATGGTGAACATGCCCTCCTTGCGCGCGTCGGCGTAGATCTCCTCCTCGACCGGGTGCGTGAGCAGCGTGTGCTCGATCGACTTGCTCATCTTGAGTATCTCGAAGACACCCATGCGGCCGCGCGTGCCGTTGGGGCACTCGGGCGTGGGGATCGCGTGGTACAGCGTGGTAAACGGCGGCAGCGCTTTGCGATACTCGGCCGGCAGATCGGCGAATTCCGTGTCGAGCAGCCCCTTGAGGCTCTCGGTCACCGCGAACTCCTGCCCGCCGCCCGGGCAGAGCTTGCGCACGAGGCGCTGGCCGATGACGGCGATCAAGGTCGGCGCGATGAGGTAGGGGTCGACCTGCATGTCCACGAGCCGCGGGATGGCGCCCGCCGCTGTGTTCGTGTGGATGGTGGAGAAAACGAGGTGGCCGGTGAGCGCGGCCTGGACCGCGAGCGCGGCGGTCTCCTTGTCGCGGATCTCGCCGACCATGATGACATCCGGGTCCTGGCGCAGAATCGAACGCAGCCCGCTCGCGAAGTCGTAGCCGATCTCGGGCCGCACCTGGCTCTGCGCGACACCCTCGATCTCGTACTCGACCGGGTCCTCGAGCGAGACCACGTTCTGCGCCTCGCGGTCGAGCTCCGAGAGCATCGCGAAGAGCGTCGTCGACTTGCCGCTCCCCGTGGGGCCCGCGATGAGCACGATGCCGTAGGGCGCCTTGAGCATCTCGCGGATGCCAGCGAGCTGCTCGGATGAGAGGCCGATTGTCTCGAGGGTCGCCGCCTGCTTGGAGCGGTCGAGGATGCGCATCACCACCTTCTCGCCGTACTCGGTCGGAAAGGTCGAGACGCGGAAATCGATCCGCCGCTTCTCCACCACGGCGCTGAAGCGGCCGTCCTGGGGCTTGCGGCGCTCGTCGAGCCGCAGCTGCGCGAGCACCTTGATGCGCGCGACGATGGCGTCGTGTACCTTGGCGGGCAGCTCGAGCGAAGTGTGAAGGTCGCCGTCCATGCGGAAGCGCACGCGCGTCTTGCCGGGCGTCGGCTCGATATGGATGTCGGAGGCGCCGCCCTCGATCGCGTAGCGCAGGATCGTGGAGACGATCTTGGTGACGGGGGCGTCCTCTTTCATCGTCTCGGGGCCGAGATCGACGGCGGTCGCCGAGTCGATGAGCGGCAGCACGGCGCGCTGCGCGGGCTCGCGCTCGGCCGTGGTCTCGAACTCGGTCAGCGCCTTGCCGACCTCGCCCGAGAGGTTGCGGTAGGCCTCGAGCACCTTGGCGAAATCCTCCGGCGCGATCAGATAGGCCTTGTAGGGCATGCCGATCTTGCCGCTGATGAACTGCAGCGCGTCCAGCGCCTCGATGTTGTCCGGGTCGACGATGCCGACCGCGAGCGCGCCTTCCTCCACCCCGAGCGGAGCGAACTTGTAGTGCCGGGCGCTCTCCTCGGGGATATAGGCGAGCCCCGCCTCGTCGATCGGCGCGTCGCCGAGCGTACGCGCCGGGAGCCCGTACTGCGTGCCGGCGGCGGCGAGCGCGTCCTCGAGCGAGAGCCCGTGCTCGGCGAGCGCGGCGGAGAGCGGCTTCTTCTCCTCGGCCATGCTGCGCTCGATCGCGAGGCGGTCGGCCGCGGAGAGCTTTCCCTCTTCGAAGAGCAGCGCGAGGAGGTTCATCGGGAGAGCGCGCCGAGGCTTAGAGCGGCGCGAAGGGGTCGGGCCGGCCCTCGGCCTCGGGGATAACCGCCGTCGAGATGTCGACGAGCGAGGAAAAGCGCGGGTCGGAGAAGATCGTCGGGTCGAAGGAGACCGTGGCGAGCTCGCCCGCCAGGTCGAGGAACTCCTGTGCGGCGTCGCTCGCCGGCAGCGTCTCGGAGACCGGCGGCGGGGGCGTAGAGGAGCCGCCGAAGAAGTACCAATAGAGGACGCCGAGGATCACGAGCACGCCGACCGCGCCGAGCGTGTTCTTGAGGTTGCCTTTGGAAAAGAGGTTCATGGCGTTAGGATTTGAGCCAGTAGAGGCGCAGCGTCATGGAGTAGGAGTAGATGCCCGAGTCCGCGCTCGTGATCGAGAGCGTGCGGACATCGAGGAGGCGGACGCTCCGCTCGACCCCCGCGAGGAAGGTGCGGAAGACGGCATAGCTCCCGCTGCCGGAGATCGAGAGATCGACCGAGCCGACACTCTGGTCTTCCGTGATGCCCTGCACCGTGCCCGCGCTGCCGCCCGAGACCACGTTGATGGCGGCAAGCGGGAAGCCGGAACGCACCGCGAGGTTGTCGAGGTCGAGGATAGCCTGGACGTTGTTGACCGAGGTGGGCAGGAGCGCGGTGAGCCGCGCGAGATCGTCCGGCGCGATCTGGTCGCGCGCCGCGGCGAGCTGGTTCTCCTTGGCGGTATAGGCGGCGGCGGCGGCGAGCGCCTGGTTGTCGGCGGCGATGGTGCTCTTGGCCGCGGCGATCGGGCCCTCGTACTGCGGGCTCACATAGCCGAAGAAGATACCGGCGGCGGCGGCGAGAAGGATCAGCGGGAGAAGGCGGGTCATGGCGTGGTGGTGGCGGTGCTCGTCGCGCTCTCGCCGCCCGAGCTCTGCGCGGGCGCGGGCGCGGGCGCATCGGCGGCGGAGAAGCCCGTCGCCGGCATCTCGACCAAAGACGGGTCGAGCGTCGCCGAGAGCGAGAAGCCGACGCCGTTCTTATTGATGGCGATGCCGGAGAAGACGGCGTCCTTGATGCGCGACTCGGTCGCAAGCGCCGCGCTCTCGGCCGCGAGCGCGTTGAAGGAGGCGGCCGTGCCGGCGAGCGAAACGGTCGCGGAGTGGTCGTCGTTGACCGTCACCGAGAGCTGACTGAAGCGGACGTCCTGTATCGTGAGCAGCCCGAGCGCGTCGAGGAACTGGGAGAGGGCGGTGTGGTCGTCAAGGAGCGTCTCGCCCTGGATGAGCTGCTGCTGCAGGGCGATGAAGCTCGCGACCGTGGTCTGGTCGATCTGCGCCTGCGCGGTCTTGAGCGCGACGTCCTTGCTCGCGACCTGCCCCGCCAGATACCGGCCATCGAGGAAGACGCCTGCCGCCAGCACGAGAGCGAGGACGAAGACGGCGAGCGAGAGGAAGAGGAACGCGCTTGAGAGGCCGCCGCCGCGCGCGGCGCGCGGCGCGGCGCCGGGCCGGGGCACGAACGAGGTCGGTATGGTCGGCGGGAGAGCCATTTCATTAGACAGTATACAGGCGCGGCGCGCGGGAGCGGCCGCGCGCTGTGTACAACCTCGCGGGCTAGCGGCTCTCCTCGAGGAGGCGCAGCGCGATCCCTACCGCGACCGCGAACTCGGGCCCGATGGCCTCCAAGACCGGCCGCATGAAAGCGGGCGTCTCCGTCTTGGCGAAGGGGTCGGCGACTTTGACCGGCACCTCGAAGAGCCCTTGCGCGTATTGCTCGAGCGCCTTGGTCACGCCGCCGCCGCCGGTGAGCACCACGCGCGCGATCGTCTTGCTGCGCTGCGTCTCGTATTGGAGGAACACGCGCTTCGCCTCGGCGAAGATGCCCGAGAAGATGAGCTCGAGCGATTGCTTCACGCCCTGCCCGTCGCCGAGCCCGGCCTCCTTCTTGAGCTGCTCGGCGCGCGCGAGCGGCACTCCCGACTCGGTCGCGATCGCGCGGGTCGCGTCCTGCCCGCCGTGCGGGATCGTATGCGAGAGCGCGACGACGCCGTGCTCGACGACGTAGGCTTTGGTGGTCGCGGCGCCGATATCGAGCACCATGACCGGCTTGACCGGCTCGTCTACGACCGCGCGGATGGTCGAGAATATCTCGATCTCGAAGAACTTGGCGTGGAGATCCGCGCCCTTGACCGCCGCGTCGAGGAGCTTGAGTTCGTCGTTGTGCACCGCGACGAGGAGCACCTCTACCCGGTTGTTCTCCGCCGCGCCCCTGCGCCCCTCCTCGGGCACGACGAACCAGTCGAGCTGCACCTCGTTGATCGGCACCGGGATATACTTGCGCGCCTCGAGCTCGATGATGGTCTTCTGCTCCTCGCGGTTCTTGCCCTTGGGAAGCTCGACCAAGGTCAGGAGCGAACGGGCGAAGGGTATCGAGACGCCGCACTCCTTGGTGGTAACGGAGGCCTCGCGCACCAGGTCCTTGAGCGTCGCGGCGACCGCGTCGGCGGAGAGTTCGGTCGCGAGCCCGACCGCTTTGCCGGCATAGGGGCCGAGCGCGAGCTCGCCGTAGGTCTCGAGCACGGCCTTGCCGGCGGCCTGCCGCAGCTGCACCACCTTGAGCGAGGAGGAGCCGATATCGACGCCGAGCACGCTGCCGCCCTTTTTCTCGCCGCCGCCGAAGATGCCGGAGAAGAACGCCATGAAATAGAGTATAGCAGCAGGCGGTCAGCCGGAGCGCTAGAATATCGAGACATGCTCGCGCGCCTCCTCGATCTCCTCTTCCCCGCGCGCGACGACGAACGCGCGCTGCGCGGACTCCCCGCGGAAGGGCTGCTCCCCCTGCTCGAGCCGGAGCTCGCGCCGCTCGGCGGGGGCGAGAGCGCGGTCGTCTTGATGCGCTACGCGGACTCGCGCGTGCGCGCCGCCATCCACGAGGCGAAGTATCGCGGGAGCGAACGCGCCTTCTCGCTCCTCGCCGAGGCGCTCGCCGAATACCTGCGCGACGAGCCGCTCAAGAGAGCGCGGCTCCTGCCCCTGCCGCTCGGGAAAGCGCGGCGCAGGGAGCGCGGCTACAACCAGGCGGAGGAAGTGGCGCGACGGGCTGGCCAGGCGCTTACCATCCCGCTTGAGACGGCGCTCCTCGCGCGCACCCGCGAGACGCGCTCGCAGGTCTCGCTCCCCCGCTGGAGGCGCAAGCAGAACATGCGCGGCGCCTTTCGCTGTGCGGAAAACGCCGCGCCCGATCCCGCCCTCTTATATATAGTAGTAGACGACGTCCTCACCACCGGCGCCACCCTCCGCGCCGCCACCTCGGCGCTCCGTGCCGCCGGCGCCGCGCGCATCCTCGCCATCGCGCTCGCCCATTAAATCTGCTAAGGTGCTTCACATTGGAAGGGTGGCTGAGTGGCTGAAAGCGGCGGATTGCTAATCCGCTATACGGGGTAATAGCCGTATCGAGGGTTCGAATCCCTCCCCTTCCGCTCCGATCAGAAAATAAACGGTACGAGCATCTTGGTGCGGGCGCGGTAGGCGCGGTAGGCGTCGGGAAAGGTCGCGAGCATAAGCGCCTCCTCTTTGTGTGCGCTCAGGATGAAGTAGGAGCCCGCCCCGACGAGCACGATCGCCCACCAGAGGCCGGCCGAGAGCGCCGAGCCCGTCATCGCGAGGAGCATACCCGTGTAGATGGGGTGGCGGACCAACGCGTAGGGCCCGGTAGTAACCAGCTCCGGATCCTCTTTGACCGCTTGCGGCATACCCCAGTTGCGCCCCAGGTAGACACGCGCCCAGATCGCGAGCGCGACGCCCGCGACCGCGAGCGCCGCCCCGAGCCAGGCGAGGGGCGCGCTCGCCCAGGGGATGAAGAGGAGCCGCATCCAATCTCTGCCAAGATTCGATGCGAGCACGACCGCGGCGACGATGACGACGATGCGGATCCACCAGCCGACCGTGTGGCGCACGAGCGTGCGCTTGGCGGAGAGCGCCGAGACGAACCACACCGCGATGAACACGAGCCAGGCGAGGCCGACGATGGCGGCGGGTTGCATCCGGCAATCTTAGCAAACCGCTATCCTTGCGCGAGCTTGAAGCCCGCCCAGATGCCGGCGACGGCGCCGAGCGTCGACCAGAGCATGGAGGCGAAGGCGCCTCCGCCCCAGAGCGAGGGGAGGAGGCCGCCGGCGGTCGAGCCGATGAAAAGGCCCGCCCACACCGCGCCCTTGGTGCTCATGCGGGCAGTATAGCAGCGCGGCCCCCGGGGGGCCGCGCTGCTATTGCGGTATGTATCCTAGAAATCCATGCCGCCCATATCGGCAGCGGAGGCCCCGGAGTCCTTCTTGGGCTCGGGGAGCTCGGCGACCGCCGCCTCCGTAGTGAGGAGGATTGCCGCAGCCGAGACCGCATTCTCGAGGGCCTGCCGCGGCATCTTGGCCGGGTCGACGATACCCGCCTTCAGCATGTCGGGGACGAGCTCGTCGGCGGCCGCATCGTAGCCCGCGTTCTTCTCCCCCATCTGCACCTTGGCGACGAGCATCGCGGCGTCCTCCTTGCCGGCGTTCTCCGCGATCTGGCGCAGGGGCTGCTCGAGCGCACGCACGACCAGGTCGTAGCCGGCGCGCTCATCCTCGCCGAGCTTGCCGCCCGCCTCCGCGATCTTCTTCGCCACTTTGGCGAAAGCGGTGCCGCCGCCGGCGACGATGCCCTCCTCCATCGCGGCTTTGGTCGCTTTGACCGCGTCGTCGATCTTGTCCTTCAGATATTTCATCTCGGTCTCGGTGGCAGCGCCCACCGAGATCACCGCCACGCCGCCGGCGAGCTTGGCGACGCGCTCCGCGAGCTTCTCCTTGTCGAATTTGGAATCGGTCGCCTCCATCTGGCTCTTGAGCTCGGCGATGCGCGCCTCCACCGCGGCCTTCTTGCCTTTTCCGCCCACGATAGTGGTCGAGTCCTTGGTGGCGATGACCTTGGCCGCCTTGCCGAGCGTCGCCAATGTCGCGTTCTCGAAGGTCGTGCCCGTCTCCTCAGAGACCACCTGGCCGCCCGTGACGATCGCGAGGTCCGCGAGGAGCGCCTTCTTCTGCTCTCCGTAGCCGGGCGCCTTGATGGCGAGCGCGGAGAACGCGCCTTTGAGCTTGTTGACCACGAGCGTGGTCAGGGCGTCGCCCTCCACGTCGTCGGCGATGATGACGAGCTCGCGCTTGCCGGACTGCGCGACCTTCTCGAGGAGCGGGAGGAGCTCCTGTATCGTCGAGATCTTCTTGTCGGTGATCAGGAGGGGCGCGTCCTTGAGCACGGCCTCCATGCGCTCCGGGTTGGTCACCAGGTAGGCGGAGACGTAGCCCTTGTCGAACTCAAGGCCCTCGACGATCTCGTACGAGAGCTCGAGTCCCTGGCTCTCTTCGACCGTGACGACGCCGTTGCCGCCCACCTTCTCGACCGTTTCGGCGATGATGGCGCCGAGTTCCTCGCTCTCGGCCGAGATGCTCGCGACCTGCTTGACCTCGCTCTTGCCCGCCACCGGCTTGGCCAGTTTCTTGATCTCGGCGACGGCCGCGTCGCGCGCGGCCTCCATGCCTTTGCGGATAGCCATCGCGGAGGCGCCCTTGGCGACCTTGGAGAGCCCCTCGGTGATAAGCGCC
Organism: Minisyncoccota bacterium; assembly: GCA_035547315.1. Taxonomy (GTDB): domain Bacteria; phylum Patescibacteriota; class Minisyncoccia; order Phycocordibacterales; family Phycocordibacteraceae; genus C7867-001. The sequence continues at coordinate 19,746 of DASZVH010000004.1, read as the reverse complement.
TCGAGGAGCACGACCGAAGTCGTGGTGCCGTCGCCTGCGTTGTCGTTAGTTTTATTGGCGACCTCCTTCACGATCTCGGCGCCGAGATTCTCGAACTTGTCCTTGAGGGAGATCTCCTTGGCGATCGAGACGCCATCGTTGGTGATGCGCGGGCCGCCGTATGAGCGCTCGAGCACGACGTTGCGGCCCTTGGGGCCGAGCGTGACCTTCACCGCGCGCGCCGCCTGTCGGATGCCGCTCGCGATGCGCTCGCGCGCCTCCTCGCCGAAAATGATCTGCTTCGCCATAGATAACAGGGTTAGGTTTTAGGGATCAGGTTTCAGTTGATAATCGCCAAAATGTTGTTCTCTGAGATGAGGTAGTACTCCTCGCCGCCGACCTTCACCGCTTCGTGCGAGTACTTCCCGAAGAGCACTTCGTCGCCCGTCTTCACCCCCATCGGGACCAATTTCCCGTCCTCATAGCGGCCGGGGCCCACCGCGACCACCTTCCCCGTCATCGGTTTCTCCTTATCCGCGGTCTCGGGGATGATGATGCCCGAGGCGAGCTTCTTCTCTCCCTCTTTTTCATCCGGCTTCACGACGACCCGGTCGCCGAGCGGCCTGATCGAAAGCTTCTTATTATTATTTTCTTTTGCCATAGTGCCGCCACTATACGGAATCATGAAGCCGCCGACAACTTGACACTAGAGCCTATGTAAGATATTGTGCGTTTGGGTTCCATATGGAGATTGGGAATGAATCCCTATCACAAAGATGCGTCGAGCAAAGTCAGAAAAGCTTTCTTGCCTTGGATGTCGTCCGATAATGAAGAGGACGACATCGTCGCTCTCAAAAAAGCCTTGGCATTAGCCAAAACTGAGGGGGACCTCGCGTACATAACAACGGACATTGAAGATGCCGCCGGACTGATCTGGCAATTCATGCCGCAACTTGCCTTGATCGTCGATCGAGCGCGAGAACTCGGAATCATCGAGAAATGACCCCCACCGGCGCGCGCAGGCCAACCCCTGCCGCGCCGGTTTTCTTTATGCACGGCGCTCATTGACTATTCATGCAGCGGGAGTATGCTGGAGGGACAGTTGGCTTCGCCCTCGCGCTCGTACGAGGGAGAATGTTGGGAAGGCCGCCAGAACAAATCTCTGGCGGCTTTTCTCAAATGGCTCTTTGAACTTAGCATCTTGCATCGCCGACCACCGCCGTGGTAAGCTCGGGACTAAAGATGGAAGCACTCGTATCGGCATTGCCGTACGCGGAGATCGTCTTCTCCTTCCTGCTCATCCTCGGTGTCGTGCTCCAGCAGCGCGGCGCGACTCTCGGGGGAGCGTTCGGGGGAGACAACTTCGCCTCTACCTTCTACAAGCGCCGCGGCGCGGAGAAGTTCCTGTTCAACGCGACCATAGCCGTCGCCCTACTTCTCGTCCTTGCCGCTATCGCGAACTTCCTTCTTTTAGGATCGTGACGGACCCGGCGTCGCTGTGGGAGAAGCTGACGCGCTCCCGCGCGGTCGCCGTCTTCGAGCGTTTCGAGCGTTCTTTGAAAGCCCTGCCGCCGGGCGATAAGCTCGTCGGCTACTGCCTGCTCGCCCTGGTCGCCGCGGCGGCCATTCTCGCCTTCCACGCCCTCGAGGCGCGGCTCCTGGTGCGCGTTCCCGCCGAGGGCGGAACGCTCACTGAGGGCGAGCTCGGCTCGCCGCAGTTCGTCAACCCGCTGTTGGCGGTCTCCGACGCCGACCGCGACCTCGCCGCGCTCACCTACGCGGGCCTCATGGGCCGCAATGGATCCGGCGACCTCGTGCCGGTCCTCGCCTCAAGCTACACGGTCTCGCCCGACGGCAAGACCTACACCTTCACCTTGCGGCCGGACGCGACCTTCTCCGACGGGACGCCGGTGACTGCGCAGGACGTCGTCTTTACGGTGGAGAAGGCGCAGGATCCGGCGCTGAAGTCTCCCGAGTACGCGGATTGGTCGGGCGTGGCGGCGGCCGCACTCGACGCGCATACGGTCTCCTTCACGCTCGCCAAGCCCTACGCGCCCTTCCTCGAGGACACGACGCTCGGCATCCTGCCGGCGCGCCTCTGGCAGGGCGTCTCGGACGCGCAATTCCCCTTCTCCAACCTGGCGATACAGCCGGTCGCGGCGGGGCCCTTCAAGGTCGGCCGGGTGGTGCGCAACGCCTCGGGGCTGATCCAGAGCTATACGCTGGTGGCGAATCCGGACTACGTCCTCGGCCGCCCGTATCTCGACTCGATCCGCTTCGTCTTCTACGACCAGCAAGAGGACCTCGCGCGAGCGCTCGCCGCGGGCGCCGTCGAGAGCGCGTACGGCATCCCGGCCGCCGACGCGGGCGGGAAGACCCTCACCGCCCCCTACTCGCGCGTCTTCGGCGTCTTCTTCAATCCCGGCGACAACGCCGTGCTCGCGCGGCCGGAAGTGCGCGAGGCGCTCTCGCTCGCGCTCGACCGCTCGGCGATCGTCGCGGACTCGCTCGGAGGCTACGCGACCGCCATCATGGGCCCCGTCCCGCCGGGCTCCGGCATCGCGGAGACGCCGGTGCCGCAAACGGCGGACCCGATAGCCGCGGCGGCGCAGGTGCTCGCGCGGGCGGGCTGGAGCTACGACGGCGATCGGCGCGAGTGGGTGAACGCCGCGGCCAAGCTCACGCTCGGCGCGCTCGCGATCAAGACCTCGAACGTCCCGGAGCTGAAGAGCGTCGCGGTCGCGGTGGAGAGCGAGTGGGAGAAGCTCGGCATCGCGACCGACGTCGAGCTCTACGAGCCGGGCGACCTCACCCAGAACGTCATCAAGCCCCGCAAATATGACGCGCTCCTCTTCGGCATGGTGATCGGCAGCGGCGACGACCTCTACCCCTTCTGGGACTCGACGCAGAAGAGCGACCCGGGCCTCAACATCGCCGACTACGCCGACTCGACCACCGACGCCCTGCTCGAAGACGCTCGCAGCAACGACGACGCGCAGCAGCGGCTCGACGACCTGGCGCAGATCGAGAGCCGCATCGCCGCCGCCTACCCCGCCGCCTTCGTCTACGCGCCCGAGTTCCTCTACGCGGTGCCCGCGCGCCTCGAGGGGGTCGCGCTGCCGCAGATCTCGGTGCCCGCGGACCGCTTCGCCTCCGCCGCCGATTGGTATTTACGTACGGAAGCCGTTTGGCCGTTTCTGGCGACATCTTCCAAATGAACTAACGACTCATAACTTACAACTTCTAACTTACGACTGTTTATGACTCCCGCACCCGCTCCAGCACCCGCTCCCGCGCCGCGCCCCTCGGCGGCGCCCTCGCGCACGCCCGGCCCGCGGCCCTTCGGCCCCGGCTCCGGCGGTCGCGACCGCTCGCGGCCCGAGCGCGAGCGCCGTGGCGGGCGCGGCCGGGGCGGGCGCCGCCCGGGCGCCGCGACCCGCAAGATCCAGCGCATCCTGCGCCGCCCCGGCGCCAACCCGCGCAAGCAGCAGCAAGCCGAGTACTACCCCGCGGCGCCCGCCGAAAACGTCGTGCGCATCGTCCCCTTGGGCGGCGTCGAGGAGGTCGGCCGCAACATGCTCGCGGTCGACCTCAACGGCGACATCTTCGTCTCCGACGTCGGCTTCCACTTCAAGGAGGAGGGCGACGCGCCGGGCGCCGACTATACGCTCCCCAATTCCAAATACTTGGAGCACAACAAGGAACGCATCAAGGGCATCTTCATCACGCACGGCCACCTCGACCATATCGGCGGCCTGCCCTTCATCCTTCCGCGCATCGGCAATCCGCCCATCTACACGATGAAGACGAGCGCGATCATGATCGCCAAGCGCCAGGAGGAATATCCCGACATCCCCAAGCCGATCCTCAACGTCGTCGAGATCGGCCAGCGCATGACGATCGGCAACACCAAGGTCAAGTTTTTCCAGGTCACGCACTCGATCCCCGACTCGATGGGCATCTCGCTTGAGACGGCCTACGGCAATGTCGTCATCTCGGGCGATCTCAAGCTCGAGCACGAGGACGGCGTGCCCACTCCGCGGGAAGTGGCGACGTGGGGCGCCCTCGGCGCGGACAAGAACCTCTTCTTCGTCGCCGACTCGACCAACGCCGAGCGCGACGGCTTCTCCATGCCGGAGAAGCGGGTGCAGGAGACCTTGGAAGAGATCATCAAGACGGTCAAGGGCCGCCTCATCATCGGTACGTTCGCTTCCCAATTCGAGCGCATGGTCGCCATCATCAAAGCCGCGGAGAAATACGGCAAGAAAGTGGTCACCGAGGGCCGCTCTATCAAGACCAACATCGAGATCGCGCAGAAGGCGGGCCTCCTCGAGGTCGAGAAGGGCGTCTTCATCCCGACGCAGGAGATCGGCAACTACCCGCCCGAGAAGATCCTCGTGCTCGCGACCGGCGCGCAGGGCGAGGAGTTCGCCGCTTTGATGCGCATCGCGACCAAGCAGCACAAATACATCCAGTTCACCGAGCGCGACACCATCGTCCTCTCCTCTTCGGTCATCCCCGGCAACGAGATCTCGGTGCAGAAGCTCAAGGACAATCTCTATCGCAACAAGGTGGCGGTCATCCACTACCGCTCCTCGGACGTCCACTCGACCGGCCACGGCAATACGGGCGAGCTGGTCTGGATGAACAAGCAGATCAATAGCAAGTTCTTCATGCCCGGGTACGGCTACTACTCGATGACCTACTCGCACGCCAAGGCGGTCGAGCAGGCGGGCCGGCCGCGCGAGTCGATCGTGCTCGGCGACAATGGCAGCGTCATCGATATCGTGGACGGCGAGCGGCTCGAGGTCCACAAGCAGAAGGTGCCCGCGGCGCCCCTGGTGGTGGACGGCTTCTCGATCGGCGACCTCCAGGAGGTCGTGATGCGCGACCGCCAGGCGCTCGCCAAGGACGGCATGTTCGTCATCATCGCGAACGTCAACATGAAGACGGGCAAGCTGCGCAAGTCGCCGGACATCATCTCGCGCGGCTTCGTCTACCTGCGCGAGAGCCAGAATCTCCTCAACGAGGCGCGCGTTCTCATCAAGAAAAGCATCGAGGACTCGACCCGGAACATGAACCCGATCGACCTCGACTACGTGAAGGACAACCTCTCCGACACGATGGCGGGCTTTCTCTTCCAGCGGACCAACAAGGCGCCGATGGTCATCCCCGTCCTCATCGGGATGTAATCCGAGAAAGCAATAAAACCGCCGCGGCCTCCGGCCGCGGCGGTTTTGTGTTAGGATGGTCGCCGGGTTTCTTGGTCTTTGTCCCTAAACAAAGGTCTCAACAAAGTAGGTGGAAATGGCCGCCCGAGATAACGTTCACTATGTAGTGATAAAAGGTCCCGATCTGGTAACTCTGGCCTGCGCTTTGTTTGGGCGACGCGAGAAGAATTGCCCACCGATACATATCGAGCTTGCGGACGATGACCGGTCTGAATGGGACGTGGGAGTTACCAGCGTGCAGTCCAAAGAAAAAGGTCGCGACCAATGGAACATCGAAGGCCTCGCCTCAAAAATTAAGCCGGACAGAGAAAGGAGTTTCCAGGATATGTGGGACCACAGCCCACGCCGTGTATTTATGTTTTGGGACGCATCCCTTCATGCGGGCTTCCTGAAATTCGTTTAAGCTCTCTCGGGTTCAACGCGGCAAGGTGAAAACCTTGCCGCGTTTTTGTATGAGGCCCTCTTTTTGGAGCGCCGTGAGCGCGCTCGCGAGCTGCGCGCGGCGATTGTCGCCCAAGAGTCCGAGCACGCGCGGCTCGGCAGCCGAGCCGCGTGCGAGCTCTTTCAGTATCGCCCCGCGCGCTTGCCGATTGGAGCCCGCGAACTTTGATTGCTTCGCGTAGTGCTTGCTCTTGGCGTTCAGCTTCACGCCGCTTTTTTTGAGGTGCGCGCCATAGTCCATGAGCGCGAGGTTCCACTGCCGGCTCTTCCCTCTCGGTAGCATCCTTTTGAGCACCTGCAGAATCTCGCGATCGGAGACCCGCATCGAGGCCGGGCCACCAGCGAGGGGTAGAATTGGCCTAGCGGCCGGAGCGCCCCGAGTCGGGGGCCCGGTCGAGGTGCGGGTCGAGAAAAAGCCGTGCAAGATCGCCGTGCGGATATTGGTCTCGACAAATACCGCGTCTTTATTGAAGGCAAAAGCCGCTACCGCGTTTGCCGTGTAGTGCCCGATCCCGGGCAACTCTTCAAGCTCCGCTGCCGACCTCGGGAATCTGCCGCCGTGCTTCTCCACGATTTCTTTGGCCGCCTGCCGGAGCATCTTCGCTCTCCTGTTGTAGCCCAGGCCCTGCCAAGTGGCGAGCACCTCGCCCAAGGGTGCTGCTGCGAGTTTGCGTGCCGTCGGGAAACGCCTCGTAAACTCGGCGTAGAATGGGATTACCCGTTCTACCTGCGTCTGCTGCAGCATCACCTCGCTCACCAAAATCTTGTACGGGTCCTTCGTCTTCCGCCACGGCAACTCATGCCGGCCGTAGTTTTTGTAATATCTCCAAACGACTCGTTTGAACTCTGACTGAGTCATGCCCGCAGGGCTTTCCTGAGAGCCTCCAAATCAAGCGCGACCCGGATATCGTGCTTATAGCTACCATTTCCCCGTTTCGCCTCATCATTAATCCAAACCTCTTCGGGAGTAAATCGGTACTTATTGACCGCGTGATTTTCTGCACCAATCTCTTCCGCTTGGCCGCGCATATATATTCCTTCACCCGTACCTTCCGGAGCCTTTGAGTCGTAAACTACCGCAAAAGCGCGGCCATCTCGGCGAATGTTACGCGAGTGAACATTTTCTGGACTTGAACCCCATTCGAAAACTAAATCATCCGTCGAGGTAGCCGAGACCGGAGAGTTCCATGGCTGCCCGTCTTCACACACGGTCGCGATCGTAAGGTAATGAATTTCTTCTAATATCTTAGCGGCACTCGCAAGATGTCGAGGCTCCATATTAGAATTTATATATAACATCCTTGCGCTCGACGACGATCTCCCAGCCGCGCTTCTTGGCGTGCGCATAGAGCGCGGCGTTCGGGTTGAAGGCGATAGGCCTCGCCACCATCTCGAGCATCGGGATGTCGCTCTCGGTGTCCCCCACCGCGATCGCCTCCTCGAGCGAGAGCTCCTCTTTGCGCGCCGCGCGCGTGAGCACTGCCGCTTTGTTGAAGATAAGCTCCTCGTCCTCGATCTTCCCCGTGAAGTTGCCCGAGGCGCCCGAAGTGTAGAAGGTGCCGTAGGTCTTGTCGAAGCCTTGCTCGTAGGCGAAGCCGTCCGCGATGAATTTGGGCGAGTGCGAGATCGCGAGCAAAAAGTACCCCTCGCGCTTCAACTTCTTGATCAGATCGCGGGTGTAGCGATATACCCTATCGCGCTTCTCCTCGATGACCTCGCCCGCCAAGTTCGCCACTTCCTCATAGGGCTTGCCCTTCACTTGCTTCGCGAAGACTTGCACGACCTTCTCGATGTAGGCCGGGTAATCTCCCTTCCTATCGAGCCACTTGCGGCGCTCCTCTTCATATTCCTGCCGGGCCTCGGGCGGGAAGATGCCCCGCTCGATCAAATGCTCGACGAGCTCTATGAGGAGCGAGGAGCGGAATACCGTCCCGTCGATGTCGAACACCGCCACGCTTCGGCGTTCCCCAGCGCCTCCGGCCAGCTGCTTTTCCATACCCCTATCCTACCCCGTTTTGGGCCAGCGCTTTGCGGCCTTGGGCCAGAGCTTGGTGAGAGGATGATCGCGGCAAGCGTGCGGGCGCGCGGGGCAGATATAGCGGCCGTAGAGGACGAGGCCGTTATTCACATACTTCCAATCCTTCTTGGGTATGAGCGCTTCGAGCTCTTTGGAGATTTTCTTGAGGTCGTTGCTGTCCACGAGATCGAACTTCTTGGCGAAGCGCTTCACGTGCGTGTCGGTGGGGATGCCTTCGAAGATGCCGTAGAGCTCACCCGCGATCACATGCGCGGTCTTATAGCCCACGCCAGGGAGCGAGACGAGCTCCGCCTCCGCCCGCGGCACTTCCCCGCCGAAGTCGTCCTGCATCTTCTTGGCCGCCGCGATGACCGCCTTGGTTTTGTTGCGGAAGAAGGAGAGCGAGGAGATTTCCTTAGTGAACGTCTTAGGGTCTACATGCGCAAAATCGCTGACGCTCTTGTATTTCTTCCAGAGCGGCGCGGTGACCTTATTAACCTGCTTATCGGTCGCCTGCGCGGAGAGCATCACCGCGGCGACGAGCTGCATGGGGTGCTCATAGAGGAGCTCGGTCTTGGGCGCCGGGTACGCCCTCTTCAGATACCTTACGAGCTTCTCCGCGCGCGCGCGCCGAGCTTGGTCGCGGCGTGCCTCGCGCGCCTGCCGCTTGGTCGCCGTCATGCGCGCAGCATATAGCAAAAGACGGCCCTCGTCGCGAGGGCCGTCTATCGTCAGAGGCGCATTTTCCGGATATGGCCTCCGATTTGGAAGGCCAGCTCGAGCGCAAGCACCCGCAGGATGCGGATCTGCGCTTCGTGCCAGTCTCGCTTGCCGTAGTGCGGTTCGAGGTACTTGATCCAGCCCCGCACGATCTCAGCGGCACCGCGCGAGCGGATATCTCCGAGCCCCTTGGTGCCGCGATGCAGATAGGCATCCCAGGCTTCGACAAGCCCGAGAATCTTCAGATAATCCGGCGTTGAGAATTGCTCCTTCAGCTGCTCCTCGACGTATATTCCTGCCGAGAGCGGCAGCCAATCGCCATTGACGGCCATGTCCTTCCTCCCTCAAATCTCCGAACATCATTATACCCTATTTGCCGATTCCTCTCAAGTCCTTGAGCACCTCTGCCGCGTGCTCCGGCGGCTTCACTTTCTCGTACACTTTCGCGATTTTCCCCGAGGGGTCGATGAGGAAGGAGGTGCGCAGCGTGCCCATATACGTGCGGCCCATGAACTTCTTCTCGCCGAAGACGCCGTATCGCCCGACCACTTCTTTATTCGGATCTGAAAGAAGAGTGAAGGGAAGCTCGTAGGCGGCAGCGAACTTCTTGTGGCTTTCCACAGAGTCGGTAGAGACGCCGAGCACGACCGCGCCGATCTTCTTGAAATCCTTGAACTGGTCGCGGATCGTGCACGCCTCGATCGTGCAGCCGGGCGTATCGTCTTTGGGATAAAAATAGAGGAGCACCCACTTCCCGCGGTAGTCCGCAAGCGCGTGCTCCTTCCCCTCCTGGTCTTGCAGGGAAAACTCCGGCGCCTGCTCCCCTGCTTTGGGCATCGTCATCCTCCGATTATAGCAAAGGGTCGGTTGATTCCTCGCGCGGGAAAGCGAAGTGATAGAAAATGCGCGCCAAGGCGCCCGCAGAGAAGGAGGCGAGAACGCCGACCAGGAGCAGCCCGGCGATAGGGATGATGGTGAGCAGGTAGAGCACGAGCATGCCGAACGCGGCATCGTGCCAGAGGATGCTCTCGCGCTTCCATATCGTGCGGGCGAGCACGGCGCCGAGCGTGATGCCCGCATAGACCAGCGAGAGCAGGGCGAAGAGGAGATACCCCGCGCCCAGCACCGCCGCGAGCCCCAGCCCCACGAACGTGAGCGCCAAAAGGAGCAGGAGCGCAGGCGCCGCGACCAGGATGGCGAAGCCCAGCAGCGCGGTGAGCACGACCCGGCGCGAGCGCGCGAAGGCCTCGAAGGCGACATGCTCCGCCAGCCGGGGGAAGAGGCCGGCGAAGAGGCCGGCGAGGATCAGCGCCCCCAATATCTTGACCAAAAGGAAGACGCCGACGCCCGCGAGCGCGATAGCGCGCGACTGCGAGTCCGTGGAGAGATACGAGGCGCCGCCGTAGAAGACGCCGCCCGCAACGCTCGCCGAGCTCGGGATTGAGGCCTGCTGCGGCGCTTTATACTCGAGCGCGCCCTTGATGACGGTCCCCGGCGCGAGCGCGACCTTGCCCGAGGCGACGATGGTCACGTCGCCCGCGAACTCGCCTCCGAGCGAGACGTTGTTGGCGTAGACGGTGACCGGGCCCGCAGCGCCGCCCGTGAGCGCGGCTGAGCCCGCAACGATGAAAGCATCGCGCGCTCCGCCGGCCGAGTCCGCGAAGGAGCCGGCGAGCGCGACGAGGTCGCCGGCGACCGGCGCGGAGAGCGCGACGCGCCCGCCGGCCGCGCGCAGGTCGCCGGCGACCGGCGCTTTGAGCGCGATGATGCCGCCGGCGAGGAGCGCATCGCCGCCCACCGCCGCCGCAACGTTCATGGTGCCGGCGAGCGCGGTGAGGTCGCCCGCGCTTGCGCCCGAGAGCGCGAGCGAGCCGGCGGCGTAGTAGGCGTTGGTCTTGGTCGAACTCGCGAGCGCCAGATCGCGCCCGAAGGCGAAGGTGGAGGTCGCGGCGGGCGCGGCGAGCGCCGTGCTTGCCGGAAGGCATGCGCTCCCGGCCAGGAGGAGCGCGAGGATGGGGGTCGCAAGACGCATAGGGCTTAGGCCGCGGTGGGCGGCGGCGAGTACGAGCGGCGCACCGGCTCGATGAAGCAGGCAAAAACGAAGGCCAAGAGCGCGAGCACCGCCGAGGCCGCGCAGTAGACGCAGAGCGCCCCGATGAGGAAGAACTGGATCGCCTCGAAAACGATCGAGGCGACGAGGCCGAGGACGCCGAGCGCCTGGATCAGCCGGCGCAGCGGCCGATTCGCCGCCACGAGCTCGGCGGCGGCAAGGATGAAAAGCAGGCCGAAGTAGGCGATGCCGTACTCCGCGAGCGAGATGCCGAAGAGGTGCGAGTAGGGGCTTTGGGCGACGATATTGCAGCCGGAGAGGCCCGTGATATTGCAGATAAGCGGGGTGCCGGTCGCCTCGCTGCGCGCGATATAGCTCGAGTTGGCGATGCCGCAGAAGGCGACCAGCAGGATGAGCCAAAGGGCGGCGCGTTTCATATATGGCGAGGGTGCCGAACCATTGCCCGCATCGTACCTAGGGCGGAGCGTTTGTGCAATGGTGGTATAGTAGGCGTATGGATGGGCCCATGAACGAGGAAGAAATCAAGAAGCAGCTCTCGCGCGAGGAGTACGAGGTCCTGCGGGAGAACGGCACGGAGGCGCCTTTCTCGGGCAAATATGTCGACAATCACGAGGCGGGCGTCTATCGCTGCAAGGTCTGCGGAAACGTGCTCTTCACGAGCGCGCAGAAGTTCGACAGCGGGACGGGCTGGCCCTCCTTCACCGATCCGGCGGTCGCGGAAAATGTCGGCACGCGCCCGGACGACTCCCATGGAATGGCGCGCACCGAGGTCTACTGCAAGCACTGCGGCAGCCACCTGGGCCACGTCTTCGACGACGGCCCTGCCGAGGCGGGCGGCAGGCGCTACTGCATCAACTCCGTCTGCCTCGAGTTCGAGAAAGAAGGCAAGCACAAATGACCGAGGTCGCAATGTTCGGCGGGGGCTGTTTCTGGTGCACCGAGGCGGTTTTCAAGATGCTCAAGGGAGTCTCCAAAGTCGAGCCCGGATATGCCGGCGGGAAAGCCGCGAAGCCGACCTACGAGCAAGTCTGCACCGGCGCGACCGGCCACGCAGAAGTTATACGTATCGAGTTCGACCCCGCGCAGATCTCGTATCGGGACCTGATGACGGTCTTCTTCGGCAGCCACGACGCGACGCAACTCAACCGCCAAGGCAACGACGTCGGCACGCAGTATCGCTCCGCGATCTTCCCCACCACCCCAGCGCAGGCGCAGGAAGCGCGCGCGTTCATCGCGCAGCTGAACGCATCCGCCACGAAGGGCGACCCTATAGTCACCACCGTCGAGGAGGGCGCGACATTCTCCCCGGCCGAGGACTACCACAAGGATTACTACGCGAGGAATACGCATCAGGGCTACTGCCAGCTCATCATCGCCCCGAAGCTCGAGAAGGTGCAGGAGCAGTTCGCTGATCTCCTCGCCACGCACCCGAAGGCGTAACTTCTGCGCCTCCAGGCGCGTTCTCATATACGGACAGCCCCTTGAGACGCCCAGCAAGAGCATCGGTGCGGAACACCAGAGATCACGCGATCTCGTTGGTTGCCTGCGCAGCCAGCTTACCCATCACTTCATTGCTATGGGAATCTTCCGCGCTTTGGGCTTCGCGATCTTCTTGATCACGCTCGCCCTCCTCTTGCCCGCCGTCTTCAGCGAGCTCTCGCAGACGCTCGTCGTCTTTCTCGAGAACTCGCAAACCGCTCTTACCGCTGCAGGAGATATCGCCTCCCACGCCTCATCTTCTTCCTTCTCCGCCCCCACTCCCGCCTTCTCTCCTCCTGCCGCGCCGTAAACCAAAGCCACCTCCGGGTGGCTTTTCTCATCAGAGTAAATCGAGTGCCCGCCAAATGTCATCCTCACTTATATTCATGCGCTCAGAGATCGGCGATTCAAAAATCTGGCGAAAGACATGTTGATTCATCACTCGATGCAAATGTGAAGGTATAGTCGTTACCGAGCTTCGGAAATCAGCGTCGTTTAAATTCGCTGGGTCGCGAATCACGTATGGATGCTTTCCTCCATGAGTTACACGAAATCCAAGAGCCTCGGCAACTTTCAGCCACTGGCTCTGTCGCTTTATGACCCCAAGCTGATCGAACAGATTCTTCCGTTCAATCTTCTTGCGAGCCATGATTCTATACTATTCCGCTACGGAATAGGCAAATGAATTGGTATAGGGGCTCTCGACCTCCGGTTTCTGGAATTGAACGTCGAGCGCTGCGAAAATCGCAGAGCGAATCTCAGACTGGATTTCTATATCGTTCGGTTTGGGATTCGTATTGCCTGCGATAATCGAGGGAATTTGATCGCAGGTTGCAGTCCAACCTTCCTCGCTGTAATGCATCGTGAAGGTCAAAGGACCAACCTCTTCAAGCTCTTCTATAACCCGAGCTTTCTCGCTCTCGGAAACCGCAATGCCAGCGAATAGAATGCCCCTTTTGTATTCCTTTTCCATATATAGCAAGACAGTATAACAATACGACTGATTTAGCAATTATGAAGGACTAACGGAATTCGTTCGTGCCTTCGTCCTCGCGCTCGTGGATCTCCGGGTCCGAGAGGCCGAAGTAGTGCCCGATCTCGTGCCAGAGCGTCTCGCGGATGGCGAGCCGGACGGCCTCCTCATACGTTTGCGCGCGCCGCTCTTCGAGCAGGAACTGCGCCTCCTCGAGGAGGGGGCGGAAATAGAGCGTGATAGTGTCCGGGAGCGCGCCGCTGTAGAACTCGCCCCGCGCGGTCTGGGGGACGCCGTGGTACTCGCCGAGCAGCTCCCCGCCCGGCGAGTCCTCCTCGACCAGGAGGACGACATTGTCCAGACGACGCTTGAAGCGCTCGGGAACGCGGTCGAACTCCTCGCCCGCGACCTCCTCGAAACGCGCCCGGGTGAAAAGGGCCTTGCGCATGGAAAACGGAGCGGGCGACCGCCGGCTCGCAACGGCAGGTCGCCCGTTAGTCTCCGCTGATCGCACGAGGCGATCCGTACGGGCTGACGCCCGTACAGGGATTGCTACGCGCGGTGACGGAGAATGTTTCAACACGCGGGACGCCGGGCGCCCCCGCCGGCGCCGCGACCGCCACCGCGGTCGTCCCGGAAGGCGCGCCGGCCTTGAGCCGCAGCGCGAAGGGGGCCGCAGGCGGGGGCGCCCGGCGCGCGCCCTCCACCTGCCAGGCGAAGACGTAGCAGCCCTCGAAGGTGGAGGTCGCCTTGGAAGGGACGCCGACGATCCGCACCTCCCCGCCCCGCTCGACCACGGCGGCGGAGGTGGTCGAGAGCGCGTCGGCACCGACCTGCCAGAGCGAGCCGTCGAAGCTCCGCAGCGTGAAGGCGTCGCTCGTCGAGGAGACGCCGACCACTGTCCCCCCGAGGAGCCCGTGCTCGGGCGAGAGCCACCAGGCGCGCTCCGCCGCCTCGATCGGGCGGTAAAAGGGCGGGTGGTCCCCCACAGCCTCCTCGATGGGCTCGCCGAGCCCGGCGGCGAAGAGCGCGCCGCCCAGGACCGCCGAGGTGAGGACCGCCCCGAGCGCGATGAGCCAGAAGGGGTAGCGGTAGCCGCGGCGAGTCCGGCGGATATTGACGTAGCCCACCAGGATAAAGAGCGCCAGCGCGAGTATCCAGAGGAAGGGCGCCGCCGAGAGAAAAAAGTTCATGAAATCGCCGTGCGTCGCCGCCCAGAAGCGCCAATCCGCGTTCGCCACCTCGAAGAGCGCCGCCGCGATAGCCACCGCGCCGAGCGCCACCGAGACGCCGCCGAGAAGCCAAAAGAACCAGTCGCGCGCGAGGAACTCCCAACGCGGGCGCGGGCGCACCCGCTCGCCCTCGATGCGGTCGAGGACTCGTTTGGCGAGGGAGCCGGATTGGTGGTCGGTGGTCATATATCGATGCGGCCGGCAAGCATCTCCCGGAGCGCCTTCTTGGCGCGGTGGATCAGGGTCGAGACCGTCCCTACCGGCATTTCCAAGATATCAGACATCTCGGCGTAAGAGCGCTCCTCGAAGAAGCGGAGCGTGAGCGCGTCGCGATACTTCTGCGGCAGGCGCTCGAGCGCGGCGCCGAGCTCCCGCGCCGAGAGCCGCAGCGCGGCGGCGGCGGCGGTATCGGCGCGCTCGTCGCGGATCTCGCTGATGAGCGAGGTGCCCTCCTCGTCGAGCTCGACCGTGGGGCGGGCGCGCCGCGCGCGAAAGAAGGTCATCGTCTCGTTGTGCGCTATGCGGTACATCCACGAGGAGAACGAGAGCTCCGGGTCGAAGGAGGCGAGGTTGCGGTACGCCTTGATGAACGCGTTTTGCAGGATGTCCTCGCGATCCTCGCGCCCCGCGACGCCGAGCCGCTCGAGATAGCGGCCGAGCTTGGCCTCGTAGCGGGCGATCAGGAGCGCGAATTCCTCCTTATCCCCGAGCGCGCGGCGTGCGACCTCCTCGTCGGTGGGCTCGGGCGGCATGGCCGCATATTCTACTACGCCTGAAAGTAGTATAAAATGGCAGGACTGCATGTCTCCATACGCGGATATCCTCTCCCTGATCCAGGGCGCCGCCGCCACGCCCTGGCTGGCCCCGCTCGCGATCATCCTCTCCACCTTCATCCTCGAGGACGCGGCGATGGTGGGGACCGGCGTCCTGGCGGCCGACGGCGTCGTCTCGGTGCCAGTCGGCCTCGCCGCGCTGTGGATCGGCATCGCGCTCGGCGACTTCTGGCTCTACGGCATGGGCCGCCTCGCGATCACCCATCCGCGCATCCGCCGCTGGGTCGAGCACGAGCGCGTCCAGCCCTTGAGGGGCTGGCTCGACGACAAACTCTTCTCGGTCGTAACCGCGACGCGCTTCCTGCCCGGGATGCGGCTGCCAACCTACCTGGCGTGCGGCTTCTTCGCGCTGCCCTTCAAGCGCTTCGCCACCGCGGTCGTCGTCGGCACCCTGATCTGGGTACCGCTCCTCTTCGGCGCGGCCTACCTCTTCGGCTACTACACGCTCGACTGGCTCGGCATCTGGCGCTGGCCGATCGCGCTCGCGGCGGTGGCGGTGCTCATCTTCGCGGGGCGCCGGCATTGGAAACAAGTAATGGAGGAGAGCGGTACCATAGAGCAACCGCATGCCTAGCGAGCGACTCTTCTCCGCCTTCGAGCGCTGGCCGGACGCGCTTTTCTATGCGCCCGTCTTCTTCTACTGGCTGTGGCTCTCGCTGCGCCACCGTTCGCTGACGCTCCCCACCATCGCCAACCTGCCCCCCGCGCTTTCGGGCTACCTCGGCGAGTCCAAGAGCGCCGCGCTCGACCTGCTCGGCCCGCAGGGCCGCGCGCGGGTCGCGCCCTACGCCGTCTTCGCCGCGAGCCAGGCGGAGGACCCGGCGGAGGACCGCGCGCGCGCCGCGCGCGCGGTAGCGCGCGCGGGGATCTCCTACCCCCTGGTCGCCAAGCCCGATATCGGGCAAAACGGGGCGGGTGTCCGCATCGTGCCCGACGAGGCCGCGCTTCTACGCTATCTGGCCGCCTTCCCCCGCGGAGGGCGGGTCATCGTGCAGAAATATATCGAGGAGGAGGGCGAGGCCGGCGTCTTCTATGTCCGCTACCCGCACGAGGAGCGCGGGCGCATCGTCTCGCTCACGCTCAAATTCTTCCCCCGCGTGCGGGGCGCAGGCGGGCGGACGCTGCGCGAGCTGATCGAGGCCGACCCGCGCGCGCGCCGGATCAAACATCTCTATTTCAAACGGCACGGCGCGCGCCTCGACCGCGCGGTCCCCGAGGGCGAGGAGGTGCGGCTCATCTCGGTCGGCAATCACTGCAAAGGCGCCGTCTTCAAGAACGGCGCCGCAGAGATCACGCCGCAGATGGAAACCGCCTTCGACGCCATCGCGCGAGAGATTCCTGGCTTCCATTTCGGCCGGTTCGACGTGCGTTTCGCCTCGCTCGAGGCGCTCAAGCGGGGCGAGGGCTTCCGCATCCTCGAGGTCAACGGCGCGGACTCCGAGATGACCCATATCTGGGACGCGCGCGCGACGCTCGCGGGCGCCTGGCGCGACCAGTTCTACCAGTTCCGCACCGCCTTCGAGATCGGGAGCGAGAATCGCGCGCGCGGCGCGCGCGCGGTCGGGCCGGGCGCTTTTCTCGCCGCGTGGTGGAGAAATAGGGCGCTCATCGCGGCCTACACCTGGGAGGAGTAGCGCAGGCGGTACTCGTGCCGCGCGAGCACGATCAAAGAGAGATCGAGCACCACCGCGGCGGCCAGGAGGACGTTGCTGGTCGCGACCGCGCGGTACGCCTCGTAGCTGCCGATCGCGCCGAGCGCGAGGATAAGGAGCGGATAGGCGAAGCGGTACCCCTTGAGCACGAGCGCGACCACGACGATCTTGAGCGCGCCGTCGATCGCGAGCAGGAGGCCGAGCAGGTCGTGCGCGTGGAGCGCGTAGGCGCGCGCGAGGAGCCGGACATGCGTCGCGACGAAGTCGTCCGGGTCGCCGGAGAGCTCGCCCGCGGTCACCAGGTCCGCCACCCGCACCACGAATGCGCTTGGGACGAAGGCGATCGCGATCCCGCCCAGGATCTCGAAGGCGCCGCCGAGCGCCTTGAGGAACAGGGCGAGATCGAAGAGGTCGGTGAGCTCGCGTTCGGCGCGCGGTTCGTTCATCCTGCCACTATACTCTCCGCTCCTTGCGGTGCGAAAGCGCGGCAAGGCCCTTGGTGAGGAGCTCCTTGGTCGAGTCATCCTTGAGCGCGAGGTCGTCGGTGAAGAGCTCCTTGGCGGGGCCGAGATAGAGCTCCGGCTGGCCGACCGTGTCGGCGTCGAGATATTCCAAGCTCTCGCGCAGGTGCGATTGCGCGATCGCGGTGCCGATCTTGCCGCCCGAGACGCCCATGATGAGGACCGGCTTCTGCGCGAAGGGGTTCGTGCCGTAGGGGCGCGAGACCCAGTCGAGCGCGTTCTTGAGCACGCCCGGGACCGAGCGGTTGTACTCCGGCGTCACCAGGACGACGCCGTCGGCTGCCTTGATCTTCTCCTTGAGTGCCTGCGCGACCGCGGGGTATGCCGACTGCTCGAGGTCCTGGTCGTAGAGCGGGAAGTCGCGTATCTCGGCGATTTCGATCTCGTGCTCGGGGCGCGCGAGCGCTTTGAGCTCGCGCAGGAGCGCGGCGTTATAAGAATCTCTGCGCAACGATCCAGAAAAGGCGATGATGTTCATAGGCCTTAATCCTACTCCCCCGCCCGGAGCGGGCGAGCTGGGGATAATTGGCGCGGTATACTGATGGTCAATGAGCTCGCAGCTCGCCAAGAGGACCCTCGGTGCGCTCGTGCTCGCGCTCGCCGCGGCAGGCGGCGGCTACCTTGCCGGCTCCGCGGCCCCGGCAGCCGGGGCCGCGCCCCAAAGCGCGGAAGTCGCCGCGCCCGCAGCAGGCACGACGCGCGTGCTCTATTCTCTCGACGCGAAGCAAAACGACCAAGAGCTGATCGCGCTCATCAATGCGGCCCAGGCGCATATCTACTTTGCCATCTACGAGTTCACCTTGAGCGACGTCGTCGACGCCCTGATCGCCGCGAAGCGGCGCGGAGTTGATGTAGAAGGCCTCGTAGACGCCGGCGAGGCCGCGAGCTCCTACGATGCTCCACTCATAGCCAGGATGAAAGCGGCGGGCATCCCGGTGACCGTCGAGCATCACCCAGACGGCAACGGCATCATGCATATCAAAGCGCTCGCTACCGAGAGCGCCTACGCGATGGGGAGCTACAACTGGACGAGCTCCGCCACGATCGAGAACGACGAACTCCTCGAGATCGGCACCTCGCCGGATCTGGTCGCGACCTATACCAAGATCCTGAAGGACCTTATAGATGAGTACGCGAGCGCGCCACCCGGCTCCCCCACCGGCACGGGCGGCGAGGACGCGGTCGATACGGCCCCGACCGGCACCTACCCGTACACCGCCGCGAGCGAGCATATCGGCGAATACGCGCGCATCACCGGCAAGTTGATTGACGCGTACACGAGCTCGAGCGGCACCGTCTTCCTCGACTTCTGCCAAGATTATAAGAATTGCCCCTTCTCCGCGGTCGTGTTTGCGGACGACGCCAAAGCCTTCGGCAATCTCTCCAAGTATGCGGGCACGTCGGTCACCCTCACCGGAAAGATCACCGCCTATCAAGGCCAGGCTGAGATGGTCCTCAGCGACCCTTCCCAGATCTCGAGCTAGTGTGCTATAGTCGCCCTACCTTTGGAGCAACGCGCACGCATCAACACCGAGATCACGGCCCGCGAGCTGCGGGTAATCGGCGCACAGGGGGAGAACCTGGGCGTGATGGGGCTGCGCGAGGCTTTGGCGGCTGCCCGGGAGGCCGGGCTCGATCTGATCGAGATCACGGCCCAGGCCGTCCCGCCCGTTGCGCGAATCTCGGATTATGGTAAATTCGAGTACGAGCGCAGCAAGAAGGAAAAGGCCGTCAAAGCGAAGGCCAAGACCTCTGAGACCAAGGAGGTCCAGATCAAGGTCGGCACCGGCGAAAACGACATGCTCCTCAAGGCCAAAAAGGCCGCGGAGTGGCTCGCCGAGGGTCATCGCGTGCGCGCCGAGCTGTTCCTCAAAGGGCGCTACAAGGGCATGGAGCCGGCCTTCCTTTCGGAACGGCTCGCCAAGTTCATCGAGCGGATCCCGCACCCTCACCGGATCGCGGAGCCGATCGCCAAGAGCCCGAAGGGGTTCGCCGCCGTGATCGAACGGCAAAAATAACTTTATGAAAACCAACAAAGCTTACAAGAAGCGCATCCGCGTCACCAAGAACGGCAAGCTCATCGCTCGCGCGAAGGGCCAGAACCACTTCAACGCAAAGGCCTCCGGCGCCAAGCGTCGCGGCAAGCGTGCGCAGGTCTCGCTTTCCTTGCCGAAGGATATCCGCCAGCGCTATCTCTCGCTTGGTTAATTTCACTAATCACGTAACGTATGGCACGAGTCAAAGGCGGCATGATGGCGCAGAAGCGCCGTAAGAATATCCTCAAGCGCGCGAAGGGCTATCGCGGGCTCCGCTCCAAGAAGGAGCGCTATGCGCACGAAGCGCTCTTGCACGCGGCGAAGTACTCCTTCAACGACCGCCGCGAGAAGAAGAACGAGTTCCGCCAGCTCTGGATCGTCCGCTTGAACGCCGCGGTCCGCGGGAATGGCCATAAGTCCTACTCGACCTTCATCAACAAGCTTAAGAAGGGCGGTATCGCCCTCGACCGCAAGGTCCTCGCCGACCTCGCCGCCAACCACCCGGAGTCCTTCGCTCGCCTCGCGAAGCCGGTCGCATAAAGAGGCAAATAGAGGCGCGCG
>DASZVH010000003.1:0-46653 GCA_035547315.1 Minisyncoccota bacterium | reverse complement strand
CGGCGGCACCAGGGTGCCGCCGCCGCAGTCAATCCGTCGCTCATCCCTCGGTCTGGGGGAATGGGCTCGGGTCTTCTCCCGCCTTGAGTCTTTTCGCTTCGCGCGCGCGAAGACGCTTCATGTCCTCGTCGGTCGCGCCGCCCTCAAGGTGGATCATTAGATCCACGGGATTCTCCCCCGAATAGTCGGGAGCGGAGCGCGATGAGAGATCGATGGAACCCCCGCGCTCGAATAATCTGGACATAATGCCTCCCTCGCATCTGCTGCGGGCCGTTCCCTTCATGAAAACGGTTGGCAGACGCTTAGGGCGAGAGTATACTGCAGAGATGGTAGGCGTCAAGGAGATCGTTGGGGAGATGCATGAGAGCTCCGACGCGGACAAACAGCTGGTCGAGAGGGCCTACGAATTCTCCAAGAAAGCGCATGAGGGCCACGCGCGCTACTCCGGCGAGCCCTACTTCGTCCATCCGGCCGCGGTAGCGAAGGTGCTCGCGCAATACGGCATGGACCCGGCCACCGTCGCCGCCGGGCTCCTCCACGACACGGTCGAAGACGGGCTGGCCAGCGGCGAAGAGGTCGAGCGGGAGTTCGGCGCGGAGGTCCACTTCCTCGTCGAGGGCGTGACCAAGCTCGGCAAGCACAAGTACCGCGGCGCGGAGCGGCACGCCGAGAGTTTGCGGCGGCTCCTGGTCGCGACCGCCTCCGATATCCGCGTGCTTATCATCAAGCTCGCGGACCGCTACCACAACATGAGCACGCTCGACGCCGTCCCGGCGGAGAAGCGCCGCCGGATCGCGCTCGAGACGCTCTCGATCTACGCGCCTATCGCCGACCGCCTCGGGATCGGCCGGCTCAAGCGCGAGCTCGAGGATCTCGCCTTCCCCTATGTCGACCCGGACGCCTTCGCGCATGTCCAGGAGCTGCGCAAGCTCAAGACCAAAGAGAGCGAGGCGGGGCTCGCGAAGGTGCAGAAGGAGCTGCGCCGCGAGTTCGCCAAGCGGGGCATCGCCGATTTCCACACCGACCTGCGCATCAAGGGGCTCTGGTCCCTCCACCAGAAGCTGGCGCGCAAGGGCGACGATATCACCAAGATCCACGATATCGCGGCGCTGCGGGTGGTAGTCAAGAGCGAGACCGACTGCTACGCCGCGCTCGGGGCCATCCACGCGCTCTACAAGCCCTTGCCGGGCGAGTTCAAGGATTACATCGCCTTCCCCAAGCCCAACGGGTACCAGTCGCTGCACACCACCGTGCTCACCAAGGAGGCGGGCATCGTCGAGATCCAGGTCCGCACCGAGGAGATGCACCGCGCCGCGCAATACGGCATCGCCTCGCACATGTCCTACAAAGAACTCGGCAAAGAGGCGAGCAAAAGTTCCTACTCCTATCTCTCCTTTTCCTGGGTGCGCTCGCTGATCCCCTCCCTGATGCGCTCCAAGCCGCAGAGCCCGGCGCCGAGCGCGCCGCCGCCGCCCCGCTGGCTCGAGGAGCTGCGCGAGGCGCACGCCGAGGTCGCGGGGACCAAAGAATTCGTCGAGGGGCTCAAGGAGGATTTCTTCTCCCATCGGGTGTTCGTTTTCACCCCTAAAGGCGACGTTATCGACCTGCCCTCGGGCGCCACGCCGATCGACTTCGCCTACGCGATACACGGCGACCTCGGCGACCATGCGCAGGGCGCCAAGGTCAACGGCAAGCTGCAGTCCTTCGAGACCATTCTGGGCAATGGCGATGTCGTCGAGATCATGCGGCGCGACGCCGCGCACCCCTCGCCCAAGTGGCTCGAGCTCGCTAAGACCTCGCTCGCGCGCAAACGCATCCGCGCCGCGCTCGGCATGAACGAGCAGAACCCGGCGCCCAAGAAGGAGCGCAAGCCGCGTACTAAAGCGAGAAGTTCTTGATCGAGTAGAGGTCGTCCTCGCCCCTCTCCTCGGAAGCGGCGGGCGGGACGGGATCCCGGCCTTCGCCAGAGGCTTCGGCGGGCACGGCGAGCTGGGTCGTGTTCGGGAAGATCGGCGGCTCGACAGGGGTCACGCTCGCCGCGTCGGGCGGCTCCGCCGCAGGGAAGCCCGGCTCGGGACGGATCGCGAGCGAGGAGACGATCGCGGAGAGGTCCTCGGCAGAAAAGAAGTCGATCGTGAGCCGACCGCCCTGCTCGTTGGCCTCGATGATAACGCGTGTGCCGAGGCTCTCGGTGAGCGATTTTTCGAGCTCCATCATCTCCGGCGTCTTTTTGTGGTGCTTCCGCACGCGCTCCTGCGCGATAGAACGCGCGATGCGCTCGGCCGCGCGCACGGGCAGTTTCTTGAGCACGATCTCCTTGAAGAGCGTCTCGCGCTCCTCGGGGCGGTCGTTCAAGGCGAGCAGCGTGCGCGCGTGGCCCTCGCTGATCTCCTTCCCTACCACCGCCTGCTGCATGTGCTCCGGCAAGGAGAGGAGGCGGATTGAGTTGGAGACATACTCGCGGCTCTTGCCGATCTTGGCGCCCACCTCCGCGTGCGAGATGCCGAATTCGTCGACGAGCTTGGCGAGCGCTTTGGCGCGGTCGATCGCGTTGAGGTCCTCGCGCTGGAGGTTCTCGATGATGGCGAGCTCGAGCTTGGTGAGATTGTTCTCCCCCGCGCGGATCACCGCGGGGACCGAGGCGAGCCCGGCGAGCTTGGCGGCGCGCAACCGGCGCTCGCCCGCGATGAGCTCGTACTCGCTCGAGAGGCCTCCGGCCTTTTCCACCTCCTTGCGGGTGACCACCAAGGGCTGCAGCACGCCGTATTGGCGGATGCTCTCGGCGAGCGCTCGCAAGCGCTCCTCGTCGAACTCGCGCCGCGGCTGGTAGGGATTAGGCTTGATCTTGTCGATCTCGATCCAGAAGACGGAATCGTATTTGGTCGGGATGTAGTCGGCCATCGCGGATATTTTAGCACGGAGTGAAAGATGGTAGAGTGCCGAGCAGGCCGGGATGGCGGAATTGGTAGACGCAAGGGATTCAAAACCCCTCGACGCGAGTCATGAGAGTTCGAGTCTCTCTCCCGGCACCAACACTAAGTCAGGGAGCCGGGAAGGGCGCACTCCGCGTCGTTTGTCTGCTCGTGCTTCGCCATGCTATCCTCCGCACGGATCAGAAGGAGAAAGGCCATGGGCAAGATGCCATTGGTAGTACATGCGTGGGACATCCCGCGCAAAACGCAAGAAGATACCGACTTTCTAAAACATGCCGGAGCGGAGGGTATGGGTTCCAAGGCGGGCCTTACCGCCCTCCTGGCGGGGACGGTCGGTACTTCCGTCATGGAGATGAGCCGCACGGCGGGCGCGCCGAGCATCCATGACGCCAAGATCTGCGACCTGCGCGACCAGGTGCTCGGAGCGGTGCGTATCATCGTCGCGCTCAAGGTGACGGGCTTTACGGCCCGGCTGAGCGAAGAGATGAGCCCGCAGACGCTCCGCGAGATCGTCGCGGAGCGCAACCGGAGCTATGAGCAGATGCTCAGCCGCGCCGAGCCGCACAAGAGCGGCGAGCGCCCGCTTGAGCGGCCGATCATCTTCGGGGTGACCGAGCTCTCCTCGATCTCCATCCGGCGCGCCGAGTTCGAAGCCAGACTCCTGCGCAATGCCGAGATGATGGGCAACGTCGGATTCGACGGCGCGGTAGTGCCGGCGGGATTCCTCGAGCCTTTGAAAACCCGCTTCCCCGCGCTCAAGACGCTCGTGGTAGGGGTGCGCCCTTTCCCCGAGGCGCGGATCTGGCGAGACGATCAGCGGTATCCGCTCACGCACCTCGAGGCCGCGGCGCTTGGCGGGGATATCCTGGTCATCGGGCGTCCGATCTCGACGGCGGAGGACCGCCACGCCGCCGTCTCGCGCATCATGGGCGACCTGCGGGCGCAGGCGGCCCGAACATAACAGCTCCGCGCGGCGGCCTCCGCCGCGCGGTTTTTTATCTTCTCCTTTGTGCTATTTTCCAACGCGGACCTGAAACTCGAAAGGAGACCCCGATGGATGAATTCCTAGGGACGGATTGGGAGCGTGAGTTCGAGCGTATCGGCGCGATCTGGAGGCATGACGGCAACCTCCTGCGGCCCAACGCGCTCCTTACTTCGGGGCGCATAAGCAAGCAGGTCTTCAACGGCGAGATCGTGCAAAAGCACTCGCGACTCTTTGGCGAGGCCTGCGCCTCGCTCGCGGCTATCGTCCGCGGTTCTTTCCTGCCGCGCGACGACAAACGGCCGCATTACTGCGTCGGGCCCGCGATGGGGGCGATCAGGCTCTCGGGCCGACTGGCGGAGGGGCTCGACTGTTTCGCGGCCTATGCGGAGAAATCGCCTGACGGAAGCTTCGTCTTCCGCCGGACGATTCCCGAGCCCGGCACAAAACGATGCTAAGTCGAGAGACTGGGACGCGTCCCATATTGGGTCGTATATAATGTCTCGCGTCAAACCCATGATTGATCATCCAAAATACCAAATCAAAAAATTTGAGGCACTTGCAAGCCACGAAGATATACAGCCAGACGCAGAATTAAGATTCGCGCTGTACACCGCATGTCTTTACTACGAATTCGCGTACTACCGAATGCTCGACTTTTGCACGGTGACAAACGATATGTACAAGGCGCGGCCAGAACAAAATGCGGAGATAGATTCATATCTATATCGCGCTTGGTCGGATGCGTACGCTATGTACGCCCTGTTGAGGACGACCGTAGATGCAGTCAGAAAAATAAATGCAGTTGTTCTTAAAAAAGACGTCGGCGATTACTACCGAAACAAGATTAAAGACATTGTTGATGTGGCGAATGATGCCGTCAAACACCCAACTTTCAATGGTGCGGGCTCTTATGCCCATCGACCGCTTAGTCTCGATATTGCTGGCAACATTGAAATTCAGCGGTGGGCAGACCAAGTATCACCATCCACGGAGTTCACCATATCGCCCGAAAAGGATTTCTATGCAATTCAAAATTACCTCGAACACGTCGCGGATTTAATCGGCGGAACCGAGTGAGATTTTCCTGTCTTTCAACACCAACCGGCTTTTGAGACACGCCAGCAGCTCGCGCTTCTCGGTAATGGTACCCTCGCGCAGGAGGTATTTGGCGTAGTCGCACGGGTCGATGTCGCTATTGCGCTCCTTGGTTTTCATACCAAGTACACCCATGCGAAATCGATTGTAGCGGGATATTTCGTCGTGGATTTTCTCCTGCATGCCCAGCTCGTCGAGGTCGAGCGTGTCGAGGAGATTTGAGAGTGACTCGATAAGGTCTTTCTCATTGACCGCAGGATTTTTGCACTCCACGCCCTTGCCTCTGGTGCACATATAGTAGACATGGCGGTTAGTGCCGCCGTCCTTGAGCCGCTTGAACTTTTCATCGGCGGTAATGCCGCTCTCGCAGTAGCCGCATTTGATGAGTTTGGTAAAGGCAAACTCTTTGCTCTCGGTCTTGGGTATGTAGTGATCTTGGATACTCGCCTGGACTTTCTCAAACAGCTCCTTAGCAACGATTGGCTGATGCTTGCCCTGGTACCAAGTGCCGCTCCCGGCCGGATACTCAAACTCGCCGGAGTAGAAGGGATTCCGCAGGAGCAGATACACATTCGCCAATACTAACCCCTTGCCATTCTTGGTCTTGAAGCCGATTTTTCTTAGCCACTTATATACCTGTCGCCCGCTCCAGTTGTCATTGCCCACTTTCTCGAATATCTGCCGTACCGTCACTGAGCGCTTGGGGTCTATGCGTATCTGCCCGCGCCGGTCGAGATGATTTTCGTTGAGGTAGCCGGTTGGCGCAGGGCCGGGACGCCATCCGAGTTCGCAACGGGCTCGGAGGCCTCTTTTTACGTTGATGACTTTTTGATCGTTCTCAAGCTTCGCCTGGCTCCCGAGAATCATGAGCATAAACTTCTCGTTCGGGTTGTTGGTGAACTTTTGAGTGTAGGTACGTATCTCCAGCAATTTGCCTTGGTCTATCAAATCCACGACCGCGCCAAGGTCGCCTGCGTTGCGCGAGAGTCTGTCTGGCGCCCAAGTCAAGATCCCATTAAATTTTCCTTGCCGGATTTCAGAGAGCAGTTCGTTGTACACGGCACGCTGGCCGACCTCTTTGGATGAGTGCGCCTCGCGCTTGATCTCGGCGATTTGCAAACCCTCGCGTTCGGCTAACTGCGTCATTTCGCGCACCTGCGAATCGATGGAGAGCGCCTGGCGGTCTTCTTCCTCGGTGCTCTTGCGGGCATACAAACAATACTTAGCGGGAGCGACCGGAGCTGCTGGTAATTGGGGCCGGACATAGTCCTTGCTGTAATGATTTCTCATATACCCTAAGGGATGACGCAACGGTTATAGGAGTCCAGGACCCGTGAGTTGGTAACTTTAAAAACAAAGAACCCCGCACACGTGGTGCAGGGTTCGTTGTCGCGGTTGGCCGATTCAATTCAGCCGACGTTGACAGTGATGATTTTGTCGGGATGGACCTTTTCGGCCAACTCCGACAACGGGTCGATGAACTCGTGAGCGTCCTTCGGCAGCGGGGCCACCTTGAACTCGTCGCCGTACTTGGCGATCTGCTCGGCGAGCCACTGCTTCCAGTTGTCCTTGTTCACGCCGGAGGCGTCCACGTCCTTGAGCTGGGGAAACTGTTCCAGCAGGTGAGGCTTGCATTCGTCGCCTGCCCGCGGAAGCTGGTGCGTGAACAGGTTGTCGCCGGTCATGAAGTTCAGGATATCGTACACGCCGTCGATATGGCGCGAGGACAGCAACCGCCCGGTGGTGATGCTCAGAACATCGCCGAGAGCGAAGGTCTTGGTCGTCATGGTCGTACCCTTTCGGTTGTATACCGCGCTAGGCGGTGTTGGTGAACTGGGAACCAGAGACAGTGTATACCCACACAATGAATTTGTCAAGTTGTAAAGAGCTTGCAAAATAAGGGTATTTTGGGAATGAGACAGTCAAAAACCCGCAAATAGTGTCTCATTTGTCTCATTTCCGAACAGAAACCGAACACTCAAAATACCCTGTTTTCGTGTTCGTTTTGTTCGGTTTTGCCTCGAATGTTACAGTCCGAAAACGCCAAAATACTGTAACATTTGTAACATTCTGATCTCAAAATCGGACAGTCGACTGTCCGGTTCTTGTGTCCGATTTGTCCATTTTTACCCCTGACTGGGACGCGTCGGGTTGCTATACTAAAATCTCCCAAACGGTCCTTGTGGGGTCTTGCCAGGCAAGGTTCCAGACCGAGACGGGGCTCGAAAATCATGCTTTGCGAAGACGTCCTCACGACGGGCCTCTCGTTGAAAAAGCTGGAGGAGGCGGTGCGCAGGGCCGTGCCGGACTGCGAGGTCGTCCCCGAGGTGCCGGTCTTCTGCAACCGTTCGGCGCACGCGAGCCCCTACGGCGACCGCGCGTCCATTCCCGGGCGCCGCGTCCTTGCACTCGTGAATCGCCCGATGCCCGACTGGGCTCGCGGGGAGAATCCCTTCACGCCCGACGGCGCCGAACTCGTCGAGCCGGTGCGGCCCAAGGAGAGTGGTTGGGCGACCTTGAACGCGAGCTACGAATGAAAAATCACCGGCGGCCTTTCGGCCGCCGGTTTTTTCATTTGCCTTTGCGGGCGGGCTCGATGGCTTTTTCGCCCGGCTCCCAGGAGGCCGGGCAGGTCGCGCCCTTATGGCTCTCGACATACTGGAGCGCCTCGAGCTTGCGGAGCGTCTCCGCAGCCGAGCGGCCGACGGCGCTATCGGAGATCTCCATGGCGCGCAGCACCCCCGCAGGGTCGATGAGGAAAGTCCCGCGCTGCGCGAGGCCCTCGTTCTCGGTGAGCATCGGCTCGCCGCCCTCGATGAGCACGCCGAAGGCGTAGGCGAGCTTGCCGGAGGGGTCGGCGGCCATCGGATACTCGATCTGCGCGATCTGCGGGTCGGCCTCCTGCCAGGCCTTATGCGCGTAGACCGTGTCGCTCGAGACGCTCACGATCTCGGCGCCCAACCGCTTAAAACGCAGGTAGAGCGCGGCAAGTTCCGCGAGCTCGGTCGGGCACACGCTCGAGAAATCGGCCGGATAGAAGACGAGCGCGAGCCAGGAGCCGCGCAGAGCCGAGAGCGTGAGCGCCTCCACGCGCCCGCGATGATACGCCTCGAAGGCGAGATCCGGCACCGCCTCCCCCACTTTGACCTGGCTCGGGTATTCATGCGCCTCGTCGTGGAACTCGCCGCAGTGCTCGCAGTAGTTGCTTTTCATTTCCTTCATATCCGCCTAGTATACACCGGTGCGAAAAATACTCATCATTGCGGGCCCCACGGCCTCCGGTAAGTCTTCGCGGGCGGTTGCGGAGGCAATTGCGCGCGGGCGCCTGCCTGCCGGTAGGCAGGGCGAGGTAATCTCGGTCGACAGCCGCCAAGTCTACCGCGGCCTCGACATCGGGACCGAGAAAATAACAAAGGAGGAGATGCGCGGCGTCCCCCACCACCTGATCGACGTCCTCGATCCTTCCGAAAAATACTCCGCCGGGCAATTCGCCGAGGATGCCGGGAGGCTTATTGAGGAGATATCCCGGCGAGGCAAGCTCCCCATCCTCGCGGGCGGCACGCATTTCTACTTCGACGCGCTCCTCAATCCGCTCCCCCAGGCACCCGTGGATGAGAAACTGCGTTTGGAGCTCGAGAAACTCTCGAACGAAGAACTTTTGGAGCGAGTCCGCGCAGCCGATTCCGCGCGCGCGGCGGCGCTCGACCCTGCGAACCGCCGCCGGCTTATCCGCGCCTTGGAACTCATCAAGGCCTACGGCAGCGTGCCGCCGCGCGCGCGGAGCGCCCGCTACGAGGTCGAGTGGACCATCCTCGAGCCCGACCCGAAGCGCCTGCGCAAGCGCCTTGCGGAGCGCGAGGCGAGCAAATTCCCTCGCGGGCTCGTCGAGGAAGTGAAACGCGTGCGCGAAGCGGTCGGCGATGCTCGCCTCGACGAGCTCGGCCTCGAGTACCGCATCGTCGGCGAGTACTTGCGCAAAAAACGCTCTGAAGAATCCCTCCTCCCCGCGCTCTCGGCCAAGCTCTGGCAGTATGCGCGCCGCCAGTACGCGTGGCTGCGCAAGCTCCGCGATGAATCTATTGCGGCAGCGCCGTCGCCCCCGGGCAGAAGCTGAATCCGAGATTCCGGTCGTCGTAGAATTCGTTCACACGATAGGAAGTGCCGACGTAATACGTAAGCGCGCACATCTGGTTCTCGCCGATACCAAGCGTCGACTCAAGAAATTGTTCCACTTCAAGACGCGCGCGGCCGATAGGCTCGGTCAAGAGCGCGATGGTGAAGCTCTGTTTCGTGTCGTCATATACGATACGGAAGTCGGTGCTTGACGCGGCAGCGGGGCATGAGCCGTCAGGCAGACAATAGCCGAGGCTGCCCGCAAGATAATATTGGCCGGCGTTTTGCGGATCTGCGATCGTCACGCCGTTGTGGATGAAATCATCCACCGTCACCGTGCCGCCGCCATTGGCGGCGAGCGCCATTCCCGGAGTGCCGCTCGCGCCTTGGGTGCTACCTCCGCCCGTCTCCGAGCTACCCGGAGCGCTGCCACTGCCGCCCGCCGGAGCCGTGGAACTCGCAGTCGGAAAACCGATCATACCGCCGGCCTGCTGGCCGGGGGACGACGAGGGATAGAAGAATGCAAGAGTCGCTCCCACGATGATAACGAGGAGTGAGCCGATGAGGAGAGAGAATTTCCACGGAGTCATAGGAAAATATTAGCCGCCAGTAATGCACGCTTTCTGTGCGCTTGAGCGCGGGTCGGCGGTCCAGGCGCTGTAACCATGGTCGGCTTGAACGAGACAATCAGCCGCTGCGGTCGCGCAGGAAAGATTGTTCGCGGCGGCGATACACGATTGCGCCATCGGATCGTTCGGTTTGGCTTTGCCACCGCTAAAATGCTGATAGCAATTGAGAGGCTGACCGCCGTTGAGCGCCTCGCACTGCGGGACGTTGAGATTGTGGCAAGAGTCATTCCCGGCTCCGAAAACGATCTGGAATGGGCCTGAGGCGCTAGTCGACTGGCCCCCTGGCGTAGTCGCGCCCCCGGTGTCTGTGCCACACGAGCTCTCGGGCTTTGCAATACATGCAAGAATCTGAGCCTCTTGCTGGCTAATGCCGGGATCGGCCTGCTGGAGCGCCGCCGGGTCGCACGCACCGGTACCGCCGGTCAACTGGGTTCCGCCTGGACCGACACCGGTTACGCCCGCACTCTGCCCGTTAGGCAAAGTCGCGCTATTGAGCGCGGACTGAATCGGCAAACAGGCCGAGCCGCCGCCGGAGCTCACGATGCTATACCACGCGCCCGCGCCGGCGTTCGGATTGTAAAGCGCGGCCATCACCGCATCGACGATAATCCATGCCGCGAGCGCCACGGTGATGCCGACGATGGTGTTGGTGAGGATGCTGTTGGCCTGGCTGCGGTTGCCGGGCGAAGCGCCGGAGGTGAGATAGAGGAAGCCCGCGTAGGCGATCATCAGCGGAGCGAAGAAAATAATCGCGATCGTGAGCGCGAGCTCGATGACATTGTTGATGACCGTGATTAATAATGCCCAATTGCCCGGGCATAGGTTCTCAGCCGTCGGAATGATCGGTCCCCAGAACGGGATTCCCGCCGCATGTGCGAGGAGGGGCGCAAGGAGAAGCACGCCGCTTGCTGCGGCGATGAGGGCGGGCGCATAGCGTCGCATGCGCCTATGATAGCGCGCCGCTATGCGGCGCGCGGGACTTTTCCCCCATCCTCTTTCCTGCTATCGTTGCCCCGATAGGGCCTATAGTTCAATGGTAGAACGGCGGTCTCCAAAACCGCTAATCCAGGTTCGAATCCTGGTGGGCCCGCAATATCTTGAGCAAGGCTAAGCCTTGCTCATAAGGAAATGCGCTATAAGAGGATGGTCGCCTGATTGCCGGAGACCTCGGCAAGGCCTCCCGAGGATAGCTCGAATTCTTGCCGAGCGCCCGCGGCGTCCTCGAGCCGCACCTTCCCTGCCCGGAGCTCCGCGACCATAGGCTCGTGCCGCGCAAGCACGGTGAAAACACCCTCCCTGCCGGGCAAGACGACGCTCTTGACCTCGCCGTCGTAGAGGCGCTCGCCGAGCCGCGCGATCGTGAGGTGGAAAGTCGCCATAGTCAACAAGGTTTAACCTTCGGAATCGGTCTCAAGGTTAAACCTTGTTGACCTCGTCGATCGTGCCCTTCATGTAGAAGGCGCTCTCGGGCTTATCGTCATGCTTGCCGTCCACGATCTCGCCGAAGCCGCGCACGGTCTCCTCGCGCGTGACGTACTTGCCTTTGACGCCGGTGAAGACCTCAGCGACATTGAAGGGCTGCGAGAGGAAACGCTGGAGCTTGCGCGCGCGATACACCACCTGCTTGTCCTCCTCAGAGAGCTCCTCGATGCCGAGGATCGCGATGATGTCCTGCAGGTCTTGATAGCGTTGCAGGGTCTGCTTCACTTTGTTGGCGACGCGATAGTGCTCCTCGCCCACGACCTCCGGAGTCAGAGCGCCCGAGCTCGAGGCCAAAGGGTCGATCGCCGGATATATGCCGAGCGAGGCGAGCTGGCGCGAGAGCACGACGGTGCCGTCCAAGTGGGCAAAGGTGGTCGCTGGCGCGGGGTCGGTGAGGTCGTCGGCAGGGACGTACACCGCCTGCACTGAGGTGATAGAGCCCTTGGTGGTCGAAGTGATGCGCTCCTGGAGCTTGCCCATCTCCTCCGCCAAGGTCGGCTGATAGCCCACCGCCGAGGGGACGCGCCCGAGGAGCGAAGAGACCTCCGAGCCCGCCTGGATGAAGCGGAAGACGTTGTCCATGAAGAAGAGCACGTCCTTGCCGCCTTCGTCGCGGAAGTATTCCGCCTGGGTGAGGCCGGTGAGCGCGACGCGGGCGCGGGCGCCCGGGACTTCGTTCATCTGGCCGAAAACGAGCGCGGTCTTATTGAGGACGCCGGAATCGGCCATTTCATGATAAAGGTCGTTGCCCTCGCGTACGCGCTCGCCCACGCCCGCGAAGACCGAGTAGCCGCCGTGGTTGCTCGCCACGTTGTGGATGAGCTCCTGAATCACGACCGTTTTGCCGACGCCCGCGCCGCCGAAGAGCCCGACCTTGCCGCCTTTGAGGAACGGGATGACGAGGTCGATAGCCTTGATGCCGGTCTCAAAGATCTCCGCCTTGGTGGTCTGCTGGTCGAAGGAGGGCGGGTCGCGGTGGATCGGGAGGCGCGGCGCGCCCTTCTCGACCGGCTCCTTGCCGTCGATCGTATCGCCAAGCACGTTGAAGAGGCGGCCCAAAGATGCCTCACCGACCGGGACCGAGATCGGTGCGCCGGTAGCCTTCGCCTCCTCGCCGCGGGAGAGGCCCGCCGTCTCGTTCATCGAGATAGCCCGGACGCGGTCAAGCCCCAGGTGGGAGGCGACCTCAAGCACGATGCGGTCGTGCTCTTTGGTCCCTTCGACCACGAGCGCGTCCATGATCTCCGGCCGCTTCTGCGGGAAATGCACATCAACGACCGGCCCGATTACCTCTGTGATAGTTCCGTTCATAAAAGATTGTTAGTAAATATTACGCAGCTAAGGCTTCCCGTCCACCCACGATCTCGCTGACCTCGCGCGTGATGGCGGCTTGGCGGATCTTGTTGAAGCGGCGCGTGAGCTCGTGCGCGACCTCCTTGCTCTTATCGCTCGCGTTTTTCATTGCGACCATGCGCGCGGAGTGCTCCGCCGCCTTGCCTTCAAGGAGCATGTGGTAGAGCGCGACGGCGACCAGCCGCGGCGCGATTTCGCCGATCAAGTCCGCCTCCTCGGGTTCGACGGTATACGCCGCAGGCGCCTCAATCTCTCCCAGCTCCGAGAACTTCCCTTTCTCGGGCACGATGTCGGCAACGAGCTCGCGCAAGACCGGCAGCGAGAGCGGCAAGAGACGCCGCGCGGTGGGCGATTGCTCGAAGGTGGACTTAAAGTTGCTGTAGACCGCGATGACCTGGTCGTATTCCCCCGCCCCAAATCCGCGCGCGAGCTCCTCTGCAAGCCCTTCGACTGCGGCGAGCTCGACGTCGTCGCTCTTGTTGGCGATCGCCCGCGCGATCTCGTAGCCGCGATGCTCGAAGTGCTCGAGCCCTTTGCGGCCGTACGCAAAAACGCGGACAGAGTCGCGCGCTTGGCCCGCCGGAGCTCTTGAGCGGAGTGCGGCCTCAGCCTCGCGAAGGACGCCCGAATTCAGGGCTCCTGCGAGGCCCTTGTCGCTCGTTATGACCACGAGCGCGGTCTTCTTGACCTCTCGCTCGACAATAAGCGGATGCGCGGCGAGCTCTTTGGCGCCTGCGAGCCGGGCGAGTATCGAGAGCGCCGCGCGCGCGTAGGCCCTATCCGCGATCGCCGCTCCCTGGGTCTTCCTCATCTTCACTGCTGAGACAGCCTCCATCGCGCGCGTGACCTTGTTGGTCCGCTCGGTCGCCTTGATCTTGTTCTTGATGTCTTTAAGCGCCATTTTAGATACCGATTTCCACCTTCCACTCCATAGGAATAAGCGTGAGATTTATGGAGTGAGCGAAATTGTTTTCTTTTTTCCAATGGGAGAGACGTTCTTTGAGTGTAGCGATGAGTTCGTCTGCGCTCTTGATTTTGTGAGCGCTCATCTCGACGAAAATCTCAATTGGTGCGGTTTGAATTTTGATCTCCGAATCATTGGCGTAGACGAATACGTCCTGGATGCCGGTCACTTCAGAAACAATCTGCCGAATCGCTTGCGAGAGAAGTTCCGCATCGGTGGGGTTCACTCTTTTCTTGTCAAAATCCATTCGAATAAGAGGCATGGCAGTTAATTGGTTATTTCACCCGCTCGGCAAAGGCGTCGAGGGCGATTTTGAGGAGCGCTTCGGCGTCACCATCGATGTTCTTGGACTCGCGGATGGCCGCGAGCGCGTCTTTGCCCTCGCGAAGCAGGAAATCCTGGAGCTTCCGCTCCGCCTCGGCTGCCTGCTCGGGCGCGAAGCGGTCGAAGGAGCCATTGGTGGCCGCGTAGATCACCGCCGCCTCCATCTCGAAAGGCAAAGGCTCGCCATTCTTCTGCTTGAGCACCTCGGTCATGCGGCGGCCGCTGTCGATCTGCTTCTTAGTCGCTTCGTCGAGGTCGGAGGCGAACTGCATGAAGGCCTCGAGCTCGCGGAACTGCGCGAGCTCCAGCTTGATCTTGCCGGAGACCTTCTTCATCGCCTTGGTCTGCGCCGCGGAGCCCACGCGCGAGACCGAGAGGCCGACATTGATCGCGGGGCGCTGGCCCTGGTTGAAGAGGTTGCTCTCGAGGAAGATCTGGCCGTCGGTGATCGAGATCACATTGGTCGGGATGTATGCCGAGACATCATTTTCCTGCGTCTCGATGATCGGGAGCGCAGTCAAGGAGCCGCCGCCTTTCTCCTTAGAGAGCTTGGCCGCGCGCTCAAGGAGGCGCGAGTGGAGGTAGAAGATGTCGCCCGGATATGCCTCGCGGCCTGGCGGGCGGCGAAGCAAGAGCGACATTTGGCGATACGCGACCGCCTGCTTGGAGAGATCGTCGTAGACCGCCAAGGCGTCCTTGCCCTGCTCCATAAAATACTCGCCGATGGTGGCGCCCGCGAAGGGCGCTAAAAATTGCAAGGCAGCAGGAGCAGACGCAGGAGCGGTAACGACAATGCTGTACTCCATCGCGCCTTTCTCCGAGAGCTCCGCGACGAGCTTCGCCGTCTTGGATTCCTTCTGGCCGATCGCGACATAGATGCAGATCGGCCGCGAGTTTTCCGGCTCGCTCTTCTGGTTCAAAATGGCGTCTATAGCGATCGCCGTCTTGCCGGTGCCTCTATCGCCGATGATAAGCTCGCGCTGGCCGCGGCCGATCGGGATCATCGCGTCGATCGCTTTGATGCCGGTATGGAGTGGGGTGTTGACCGGCGCGCGGTCGATAACGCCGTACGCCTGGCGCTCGATAGGCCGATCTTCCGCCACTTTGATCGGACCCTTACCGTCTACCGGCGCGCCCAAGGAATCCACCACGCGGCCGACGAGCCCCCCGCCGACCGGAATCGAGAGAAGGCGCTTCGTGCGGCGGACCAGCATGCCCTCGTAGATCTTGCTCGCGTCGCCCAAGATCACCGCGCGCACCTGCCCCTCCTCGAGATTCAGCACGAGGCCGTAGATCGGTGCCGGATCCTTGAGCGCCTCCGCGAGCGTGCGGTCGAAGGTCGGATCGAAGAGCACCATCTCGGAGAGGAGCGCGCCTTTGAGGCCGTCTATCTCCGCGATGCCGTCGCCCGCCGCGCGCACGATGCCGACCTCCTCGGAGCCGCCTTTTGGCTCCCAGGCGGCGATCTCGCGCTCGATCTTCTCGATGATATCCATAGC
Organism: Minisyncoccota bacterium; assembly: GCA_035547315.1. Lineage (GTDB taxonomy): Bacteria > Patescibacteriota > Minisyncoccia > Phycocordibacterales > Phycocordibacteraceae > C7867-001. Next base: position 31,276 of record DASZVH010000003.1, on the reverse strand, counting down.
TATCGGGTGACATTCTTATAAATCTCGAAGAGCGCGCGCTTGCCGGTCGTGTCGACGAGAATGCCCTCCGCGATCTGGCGGCTCCCCGAGATAAGCTCCGGCCGCTCTGCAGCGCTCTCCCTGCGCGGCGCCGTGAGCCGCGCACGCGCCTTCCGCTGCTTCAGCTCCCGGAGAATCTGGGGCAGGAGTTTCATGCGCCCCGTGCGCTCGAGATGCGCCCGCAATTGGTCGAAGGTGATGCTCATGCTTTTTCTGCGAGCACCTTCTCTGCGGCGAGGATGGCGAGGCGCGCGATCTCCTTCTCACTCTCGCGCTTGGCGCGCGCGGCACTCTCCGCCGCGCGCGCCTCGGCATCCCTCTCCACCTGCATCGCGCGCGCCGAAGCCTCGCTCATGATCTTTGCCTTCTCCTCGTTGGCCGAGCTGCGCGCCTGCTTCACGATCGCCTCCGCTTCGCCCTCGGCGCCCGCGACGATGCCCGAGGCCTTGCCGCTCGCGCTTGCCAGCTCCGCCGCGGCCTTCGCCGCGTCCTCGACGCCCTTCGTCACCAAGCGCTTGCGCTCGTCAATCATCCGCAGCACCGGCTTGTAGAGGAAGTACCAGAGCGCGAGAAGCAGGATCGCGAAGTTGACCCCCTGCGCGATGAGGAGCTTCCAATCGAGGCCGAAGGCGGCGAAGAGCGCGTTCATGTCGTAGATCCCGGGAACGAAAGATCAGCCGACGAACTTGATGATGAAGGCGACCACGAGCGCGAGGATGCCGAGCGCCTCGGTGAAGACGATCGCGAGGATCATGTTCGAGACGATCGTGCCCGCGGCCTCCGGATTGCGGCCGATCGCCTGCATGGCGCCCCCGCCGATGAGGCCGATGCCGATGCCCGGCCCGATGACGCCCAAGCCCGCCGCAAGCGCCATGCCGATATTCTGTGCTGATGCGAGATCCATAGAAAGTGGGTTAACTGAGTAATTAATGTGCCATCTCGGGCTCCGCGATAGCCAGCTTGACGAAGAAGAGCGTGAGCATCGAGAACACGAGCGCCTGCACGACGCCGATGAACATCTCGAAGCCCTCGAGCGGCACGGGCAGGAGGTACGGCAAGAAATAGCCGGCCACCAGCACCATCACCTCGCCCGCGAAGATATTGCCGAAGAGACGAAACGAGAACGAGATCAACCGCCCGAGCGTGCTCATGAGCTCGATCAAGCCCACGGCGAACCCGAGCGGTGACCTCAGATTAATATATCGGCCTGCATACTTCAACGCGCCGATGGCGGCGACGCCGGTCGCCTCGATCACGAGGAAGCAGATGATCGCCAAGGCGAGGGTGAAGTTGAGATCCGTCGCCGGCGTCCGTAGGAGAGGAACGAAGAGCGAGCCGTGCGTGAGCCCGATCGAACCGATCCCAGGGAAGAACTCGAGCTCGTTGCCTGCGAGGATGAAGATGAATACGGTCGCCAGGAGCGGAAAGAAGCGCCGCGCCCACTCCCTGCTCCCCAGGGTCTGCGCGATGTAATCGAAGGCGCCCTCGAAAGCCCACTCGAGCGCGGCCTGAAAACGGCCGGGCGAGAGCTTCAAGGAACGGCCGATGAAGAAGGCGGCGATGATGAGGAGCGCCATGAGGAGCCAGCTCATGAGGAGGCCGTTGGTGACAGGAAAACCGAAAACGGAGCCTACGCGCTCCGCCGCAAGGATGACCGAAATGCCTGAATGCATCGTGCAGAGTATAGCAAAATCGCCGCGGAAAATGAAAAAGGCCGTACCCTTTCGGGTACGGCCCCTTCGCGCGGAGCCTGGGAGGGCTTTACAGGACTCCGCGTTTATGTTCGCTGACCACAATGCGGCCGGGATTGAAGGCTGCCTTGAATACCGACAGCGCCTTCCCGGGCTCAGCATCGCCGCACATGAAGACGTCGAAGGCCGCATAGCCCTTTTCCGGCCAGGTGTGGACGCTGATGTGGCTTTCCGCCAGCACCGCCACACCGGAGACCCCGCCGCCATCCGAGAACGTGTGCAGGTGGATGTGGAGCAAAGTCGCCCCGGCCGCCTTCACTGCGTCGATCAGCGCCTGTTCGATACGATCGCGGTCACCGAGCCCTTCGGCTTCCCACAGGTCGATGATCAGGTGGCTGCCCGCATAGGTCTGGCCGTTGCGGGTGATGAAGTGGTCCTTCGGCTCTTCAGCCGCAGGGGTAAGCAGTGCAGCCGCAACAGGAGGTCGGACGCCGCGAGGCACCCGCCCCCGCCCAGCCGCAACAAACGCGAGTTTTGCCATATTTGACCCCATGATTAAGAGCGCCGCGAAGCGCGGTTAACGAAAGGGCACTCTGCTTCTGCTTTCGGCTTGGGCTTCGTGCTTACAAACTTTCTGCAATATAGGGCCTCCGCGCAGGAATGCAATACCTTTTTGACCAAAAAGCAAAGAATTGGGGATAACCACAACGAGGTATCGCGGGGCCTAGACTCGCCGAGGATGCAAGGTATACTGGCCGAGTCCATACTAATAACGTAAAATCACAGATTCATGCCGAGAAAAGCAAATCCCGCCCTGCTCGCCCCGCGCGAGATCTCGCCGGAGCTCGAGGCGGTCGTAGGCAAGGGCCCGATGCCCCGCGGCCAGATCACCAAGAAGCTCTGGGAGTACATCAAAGGCAACGGCCTCCAGGACAAGGAGAAGGGCCGCATCATTCATCCGGACGCCAAGCTCGGCGCCGTCCTCGGCACCACCGACTCCATCGACATGCTCCAGATGACCGGTAAGGTCTCTAAGCACGTTAAGTAATCGGCGCTCGAAGAAACCCCCGCGCAGGCAAAGTCTGCGCGGGGGTTTCTCTTTGTGGACTCGAGGGGACTTGAACCCCTGACCCCCTCCATGCCATGGAGGTGCTCTACCAGCTGAGCTACGAGCCCGCGCTTCTCCACTCTACCCTCCTTCCCGGTGCGCCTCAAGGGCTGCTACCATGAACACATGTTCGACCCCAAACGCTGGCTACGGAGATTCTTCGAGTCGCCCGCAGAGCTCCTTGGCCGCACGATCGACTCGACGCGCCGTGGCGAGCACAAGTTCTTCAACAAGGCGCCGCTCCGGCTCGCCGAAGAATATTTCCATAATCTCGGGCCCGGGCTCACCACCGGCGCGGCCGACGACGATCCCTCCGGCATCGGGACCTACTCGCAGACGGGCGCACGCTACGGCTTCCAGTTGCTCTGGCTCTCGCTCTTCACCTTCCCCTTCATGGCGATCGTTCAGGAGATGTGTGCGCGGATCGGGCTCGTTTCAGGCCACGGGCTCGCCGCCAACATCCGCCGACATTACTCGCCCGGCGTGCTCTACGTCGTCTGCGGCCTCCTCTTCCTCGCCAACACGCTCAACATCGCGGCAGACCTCGGCGCCATGGCCGCGAGCACGCGGCTGCTCTTCCCCAGCGGCAATCTGCTACTCCTGGTGGTCGGCTTCGCGATCTTCTCGATGCTGTTGCAGATCTACACTACCTACGCGCGCTACGCGCGGATACTCAAGTGGATGAGTCTCGCGCTGCTCTCCTACGTCTTTAGCGCCTTCGCGGTGCATTTGGATTGGCACAGCGCACTTGCCCACACCCTCGTGCCGACGCTCACTTTCTCCCGCGCGCAACTTTTCCTCCTCTGCGCGATCCTCGGCACCACCATCTCGCCCTATCTCTTCTTTTGGCAGACCTCGCAGGAAGTCGAGGAGCAGCATCGCAAGAACGGCCCCGAGCACGTCGCCCGGATCCAGGAGGAGGTGCACGACGAGGGCGTCCTGCGCTCCGAGCTGCGGCGGATGCGTATCGACGTCTGGAGTGGCATGTTCCTCTCCAATCTCGTGATGTTCTTTATCATCGCGGCCTGCGCCGCGACGCTCTATGCGCATGGCATCACCACCATCGCCACCGCGGCCGAGGCCGCGCGCGCGATACGCCCCTTCGGCGGTGAGCTCACCTACTTCTTCTTCTCTTTCGGCATCGTCGGCACCGGCCTGCTGGCCGTCCCCGTCCTCGCGGGCTCCTCGGCCTACGCCATCGCGGAGAGCTTCGGCTGGCAGCGCGGCCTCTACCACAAGCTCACCCAGGCCTACGCCTTCTACGGCGTCATCATCGTCTCGATGCTGGTGGCGGTGGCGGCCGACGCCCTAGGCCTCGACCCCATCAAGGGTCTCATCTACGCCGCGGTCGCCAACGGCCTTATCGCGCCGGTGGTGCTCTTCTTCATCGTGCGGATCTCGAGCCGGATGAAGCACCATCCCAACCGCCCGCTCACGACTGCAATGGGCTGGTTCATCACCGGGCTCATGGCGCTCTCGGGCGTCGCGGCAATCGCCTCGCTCTTCTAACCCCGGTGGACCCTACCGGATTTGAACCGGTGGCCTCGTCAATGCGAATGACGCGCTCTACCAGCTGAGCTAAGGGCCCGTGCGTGCGATTTTAACACAAACGCGCCCGCGTTCAATTGAGCCAGACGACGCCAAGATTAAGCGAGGCGGCGTAGGTAACCCAGAGGAGATACGGCGCGAGGAGCCAAGCAGCCGGCCGAGAGAGACGCCGCGCCTCGATGATAAGCCAAAGGATGAGGCTCCAAAGCGCGAAAATGACCCCGAGCGCAAGCACGGGCGCGTGCATGCCAAAGAAGGTGAGCGGCCAGCCGGCATTTAAGACCAGCTGGGTAAAATAGATTCCGAGCGGGCGCACGACCTCCTTAAGCTGCTTGCGGGCAATAAGCACGGCCGCAATGCCCATGAGGAGATAGAGCGTGGTCCATGCGGGGCCAAAGACGAAGGCGGGCGGGGTCCACGAGGGCTTAACAAGCCCCACATACCAGCTCGGGATCTGGCTTGTCGTGAAGTGGGCACCCACGGCCCCGGCGACAAAGGGCGCGACAAACGCAATCGAGGCAAGGAGCCAGGGGCGCTCCTCGTGGAATCGCTCAAGAAAGGCGGCAAAGCGCTTGGTGTACACGAGCTCAAAACCGAGGAGCTCAAGACCTATGATCGCGAGCCAGGAGCCGGGCGTGAAGGGGGTAAGGAGCGCAATAACACCGATAACGATGAGGAAGACGCCAACAATCCTTTTGAATAGTTGTGTGTTCATGGTCGGGCCGCCGGGAATCGAACCCGGTCTACATGCACCCCATGCATGCGTACTACCGGTATACTACGGCCCGAGAGCGAGGCACAGACTGATAGTACCCTATCGGTCTGTCGCCGAGCGAACGGGCCGTATGCCGCCATACGGCCCGTTTCTTTCTTTATAGCTCGAAGGGGCGCTTTCTGCTATGGTTTCCCTACGCGCTCTTAGCTCAGTTGGTAGAGCATACCCTTCACACGGGTAGGGTCACAGGTTCGAGTCCTGTAGAGCGCACTAAAGCGCAAAGCCTCCCCTGCGGGAGGCTTTGCGCTTTAGTGCGGGGCGCAGCGATGCCCGAGCAGCAGCGAGAGCCGCAAGCCGGGGTCGCGGAAATTTGCAGGCGATGGCGAGCAAATTATCCGTGACCACATGACCTGATAAGCTTAAGCTATGACGTTAGACGAAGCCATTGCAGGCAAGGAGATCCCGGAGGATGTCCGGAAGACGCTCGCGCTCGTCGAGATCCCCTACTTAAGCTTCGACCGGCAGGACCTGAGAGGCCGTCTCGTGCTGCACCGCTCGCTCGCCGAGGAGGTTAAGGAGATATTCGCGATCCTGCGCGGCCGCAGCTTCCCTATCGACAAGATGCGCCCTATCGTTGCCTACGGCTGGGACGACGATGCCTCGATGGCGGACAACAATACCTCGGCCTTCAACTACCGCCCGATCGCGGGCACGGCGCGGCTCTCCAATCATGCGTATGGCTGCGCGATAGACATCAACCCGCGCCAGAATCTCTATGAGCGCGCCGCAGACGGCCTCGTGCTCCCGCCGGGCGCCCGCTACGAGCCTATCGCGCGCGGCACGGTTATCCCCTCCGTCGCGGAAGTCTTCAAGAGCCGCGGCTGGAACTGGGGCGGCGATTGGGAGAGCCATAAGGACTGGCAGCACTTCGAGAAGATTCTCCCGGGCGCGGGTTCGTGATAAGGTGCATCAGACGGGCCGGAGTATGCCGGTAGTACGCACGCTTCGGGTGCGTGTAGACTGGGTTCGATTCCCAGCGGCCCGATGAGTTAGATCGAGAAGGAGTCGGCGAAGTGCCCGACCAGAGGCAGGGGCTTCTCCTCTCCTTTAGCGGCGTTGACGATGCCGACGATCGCGAGGATCAGGATGCCGAGATTGACGAGCTCCAGAAGCGCCCAGAGCGGATAGAAGAAGACGAAGTGCGAGACGAGCCAGACGGCGATCTCGAGCGCGAAGAGCACGAGCCCCTGCTTGACGTGATATTTGACGAAGGTGTCCTCTTTGGCGGCGAGATACGAGACGATGACCAGCACCGAGAAATAAGCGAGCATGGCCATGCCGGTATTCTTCTTGGCGGCCGTCACCGGCGCCGCTGCTGGCGCGGGTTGCGAGGGTTGTTCGGGATTCATACGGGTTTATGGTTACGCACCCATGCTACCACGGGTGGACCCTACCGGATTCGGACCGGTGACCTCCTCATTGCAAATGAGGCGCTCTACCAACTGAGCTAAGGGCCCTCGATTCCTTACCCTAGCGCGCGAGCACGAGGTTGACCAGATGGTCGAGGAAGAGTGGGATAGTGATGCCGACCGCCGCGAGGGCCTTGGGCATAAGCGACTCGCTTGTCATGCCCGGCAAGGTATTGGTCTCGAGATAGTAGACATCGCCCGAGGGCGCGACGATGAAATCGCTGCGGGAATAATGCCGCAGCCCGAGCGCCTGGTGCGCCGCGCGCGCGGCCTTGGCGAGCGCGTCATTGACCTTGCGCGGCAGGAGAGCCGGGCAGATCTCGCGGGAGGCGCCGGAATATTTTGCGCTATAGGAGAAGAAGTCGCCCTCGGGAGGGACAATCTCGACCGCAGGGAGCACATACAAGGGGTCGCTACGCAGATTCTCTACCACCCCCACCGTGACCTCGCGCCCGCGAATGAGCTCCTCTACCAAGACGCTGCGCGCACCTTCGACAAAGAGCCCCTCAATCGCCTGGTGGACCGGCGCATAGCCGCCCACGATCGACACGCCAATAGAAGAGCCCCAGCCCACCGGCTTCACCACCACCGGTTGGGCGAAGCGGCGGATGATCTGGCGCGCCGCCTCCGCGGCGCGTGCGGCGTCCTCGACCAGATAATACTCGGCGGTCTTGAGCCCGACCTCCTTCGCCTTCTCCTTCGCCAGGACTTTATGCATCGCGATGAAGGAGCCGAAGGAGTCCGCGCCCGCATACGGCACGCCGAAGCGCTCAAGGAGCTTCTGCACTTCCCCGTCCTCGCCATAGTCGCCGTGGAGCGCGAGGAGCGCGACGTCTACCTGCCGCAGCGCGCGCTCGGGGCTGATCGGCCTGCCGAAGAGATGCCATTCCCCCGCCTTGTCTATGTAGATATCGCGCGCGGTATAGCGCGGCTCGGGGAGATTGGCGAGGAAAGTCGCGCCGCTTTTAAGCGAGACCTCGTGCTCGCGCGAGGGCCCCCCGCGCAAGACGCCGACGACGGTGCCTTCCATCAGCCCAGTATAGCGCGCGAGCGGGCGCGGCGGTGGCGGGAAAGGGAGAAGCGGTGCGCCTCGGCGTTCGCGAGGACGGCGTCGGCGACGTTCACGCCGGCACGCGCGGCACCGATCACCTCGCGCGGGCGGTGGCGTTCGTCTTTGACCACCGCCGCCACTGGAATAGCGAAGCCGGCCGCTTTCAAGACCTCTTCTGCCGCTCTCTTTTGCGGCTTGCCGCCGTCTACCACGATCGCGCGCGGATACTCCCATTCCGGATGGTTGAGCCTGCGCGAGAGGATCTCCCTCAAGGAGCCGACGTCATCGTTCTTTTTGAATCCGCGGATGCGGAAGGTGCGATACGCACTCTTCTTCGGCCGGCCGTCCTCGATCACGACCATCACGCCGATCGCATTGGTGCCGGCGAGGTGCGCGGTGTCGTAGGCCTCGATGCGCGCGCCGGCGGACGACGCGCGCGCTTCTTCCAGATTCTCGTCCTTGATGAGCGAGACGTCCTGGATGTGGTCGAGCGCGAAGAGCTGCCGCCGCGCCTCCGCGGCCTCTTCGAAACGTTCCTGCTTTGCCGCGGCTTTCATCTGCCGCTCGAGGCCGCGCCGCAGCTCTTTGGTCGAGCCTGCAAGGAAGAGCGAGACGCTGCGGATATTGCGCAGATACTCCGCGCGGCCAAGGCCGCGCGGATACTGCCCTACTTGGCGGTAGAACTCCTCGCGCGCGCGGTGGTGCTTGCCCGCGGCTCCCACGGGCTTGGGCGTGTCGTAGAAGGGAAAGATGCGCCGGATGAGCCGCAAACCCTCGCGCAATTGGTAGCCCGAGGGGAACGGGCCGTATATTTTCGCGAGCTTCCAGCCTTCTCCCCTCTTATTCTTGAAGTCGATATCCTTGCCGCGGATCGCGAGCACGCGCGGGATCTCCTCTTTGGTGATGCACGCGTAGAGGAAGGTCTTGTCGTCTTTGCCCTCGACGTTGGCTGGCGGCCGATGCTTGCGGATAAGCGCGGCCTCGCACACCAAAGCCTCGAGCACGGTCGGCGCAGCCTCATAGCTCACGTGATCCGCGCGCGTGACCATGTCCACGATGCGCGGGCCGCGAGTCGCGATCAGGTCGTCATCGAAGTAGCTCCGGACCCGGTCCCGGAGCGAGGTCGCCTTCCCTACGTAGAGCACTTTCCTGCCCTGCTTGAAGAGATACACGCCCGGGACGTCCGGCAGCTCGAGCTTCTTGAGGTCTGCGCGCTCCATGCCGCCATCCTACGCGGGCGGTCCTCCCGGCGCAAAGCAGGCGGGCGCGTCCTCTGGACGCGCCCGCTTATTTAGGCGACTCGACCTTGCCCGGAAGCAAACAGCGCGCGATCTCGAAGCGAACGCGCCGCATCAAGCAATAGTCGAGGTACGCCTCTTGCGCCTGCGTCTCGTACCCTTTGCTCGCATGATAATAGTCGCGTAGCGCATGCAGGAACAAGCGCTGTTCGCTTATCCTGCCGATGCCGTCCTCAAGCTCGTAGAACTTGCGGATCATAGAGACGATCATCTCGGGCTCGAGTCTTCTATGCAACTCATCGAGCGAGGATGCGATTGGAACATGCACGGAGAATCCTCCAGAGAGCTTCTAAAGGACTAATGATACCACTCGAGTACGGCAATTATGCAAATTGACTTTAGTGCGCAAATAGCGTATGTTTCTATACGGCTGTAAACGGAGAAGCACATATGAAGCGGCTCTATGACACGAAGCTTGCCGTTATGAAAGCGATCCTCGCCGAGGTCGACGTCGTGAACGAGGTCGGTATCAGCGAAGCGCAGGCCATGCGCGATATGCGCCGGAAGGATCTTCCTTTCCTGCGCACAAAACTCGAGGAACTCAAGGAGATGAAGCGGGGCGCGGCAAAGGCGAAGGCTTTTTCCGCCCGCTTGCGCTCATTCCTCAAGTCGGGATCGGCGCTGACTTCCCCGCTGAGGATCGCATCGTAAACGAATCCGGGCCGGAGCTTTTGCTCCGGCCCGGTCTTCATTTTCTTATTTCTTCGCGCGCTTGCCAAGCGCCTTGGCGAGATATCGGCCGGTGTAGGACGCCTCGCTATCGGCCACCTCCTCGGGCGTACCCTTCGCCACAACCTTGCCGCCGCCCGCGCCGCCCTCGGGGCCGAAGTCGATCAGCCAGTCGGCGCACTTGATAAGGTCGAGATTGTGCTCGATCACCACGACCGTGTTGCCGCGCCGCACGAGCTCCTGAAGTATCTCGATAAGCTTCTTCACGTCTTCGTAGTGGAGACCGACCGTCGGCTCGTCGAGAAGATAGAGCGTTTTCATGGTGATCGGGCGGTAGAGCTCGGAGGCGATCTTGACCCGCTGCGCCTCGCCGCCCGAGAGCGTCGTGGCGGACTGGCCGAGCGTGAGATACTCGAGGCCGGTCGCCCGCAAAGACTCGAGTCGGTCCGCGATAGCCGGAATATCGCCGAAGAACTTGAGCGCCTCCTCGACCGTCATCTGCAGCACCTCATAGATGTTCTTGCCGCGATACGTGACCTCGAGCGTCTCCTTCATGAATCGCTTGCCCTCGCAGACGTCGCAGAGCACATAGACGGTCGGCAGGAAGTGCATCTCCACCGCGATCTGGCCGTTGCCCTGGCAAGCCTCGCAACGCCCGCCCGGGCGGTTGAAGGAGAAGCGCCCGGGCCGCCAGCCGCGCGCGCGCGCCTCGGCGGTCGCCGCGAAGAGGTCGCGGATATGGCTCATCGCGCCGGTGTAGGTCGCGGGGTTGGAGCGCGGCGTGCGGCCTATAGGCGACTGGTCGATGAGCACGGCGCGCCCGAGGTACTCGGTACCGGCGAGCGAGGAGATATGCGAGAGCTTGCCCTCGCGCCTTGCGAAACGGGCCGCGACGTTCTTATGCAGGATGTCGTAGAGGAAGGTGGACTTGCCCGAGCCCGAGACGCCGGTGATGCAGACGAGCTTCCCGAGAGGGACGTCGACGTTCTGATTCTTGAGATTATGGAGGGTGGCGCCGCGTATCTGGATCTTGCCCTTTTCGCTCGTGCGACGCTCCTCCGGGAGCGCTATCTCCTCCTCGCCGCGCACGTAGCGGAGCGTCTTCGAGCCGCCCTCGGCCTCCTTAGCCGCGAGGAGCTCGCCGAGCCAGCCTTGCGCCACCACGCGGCCGCCGTGGACGCCCGCGCCCGGCCCGATGTCCACGAGATAATCGGAGGCGAAGATGGTGTCCTCGTCGTGCTCCACGACCACGATGGTGTTGCCGAGGTCCTTGAGGGTGAGCAGCGTCTTGATAAGGCGGTCGTTGTCGCGCTGGTGGAGGCCGATGGTCGGCTCGTCGAGGACATAGAGCGCGCCGGTAAGCCCGCTCCCGAGCTGGCTCGCGAGGCGGATCCGCTGCGCTTCCCCGCCTGAGAGCGTCGCCGCCGAGCGATCGAGCGTGAGGTAGTCGAGCCCGACGTCGAGCATGAAGGTGAGCCGGCTGTTGATTTCCTTGAGGATCGGCGCGGCGATATCCTTTTTCATTTCGGAGAGGTGGATGGAGTCCACGAACGTTTTGGCGTCGCCGATGGACATGCTCGCGAAGTCGACGATGTTGATACCGAGCCCCTTGCCGTCCGCGCTCTGGAGATAGACCCGAAGCGCCTCGGGCCGCAAGCGCTTCCCGCCGCAGACCGGGCAGGGCTCCTCGGAAAAAAGCGACTCGGTCCCAAGCCCATTGCACTCGGGACACGCGCCGTAGGGCGAGTTGAAGGAAAAGAGCCGCGGCTCGACCTCCGGGAAGGAGGCGCCGTCTTCCGGGCAGATGAATTTGGAGGAGAGCGTCTCCGCCGTGCCGTCCGCGTGCCTGATCTTGACCAGGCCGTCCGCCTCCTTGAGCGCGAGCTCGAGCGCCTCGGAGAGGCGTTCGCGGCTGCCTGCGGTCGAGCGCGCGAACTCGGAGACGAAAATGGTATCCACCACGGCGTCAATATCGTGGCGCTTCTGCCGGTCGAGGGCTATCTTTTCCCGCAGGGAGTGCGGCTTGCCGTCGATCACCACCTTCTCGAAGCCGCGGCCGAGCAGGTCGTAGAGGAGCTGGTAATACTCTCCTTTGCGGCCGACCACCACCGGCGCGTAGACGGTGACCGCGGACTTGTCGATCGAGACGCCCATCACGCGGCCGCCCGTTTTCTGCCGCCGGTCTTCCACTCTCTTGAGGATCATCTTGATCATCTCCTCCTTGGAGAGCCGCACGATCGGGACGTCGTGGTTGACGCAGTAGGGCTGGCCGGCGCGCGCGTAGAGGACCCGCAGGTAGTCGTAGATCTCGGTCACCGTCGCGACCGTCGAACGGGGGTTGTTGGAGCGGCTCTTCTGGTCAATCGAGATCGCCGGCGAGAGCCCGCTGATCTCGTCCACGTCCGGCTTGGCCATCTGATTGAGGAACTGGCGCGCGTAGGCCGAGAGGCTCTCGACATACCGCCGCTGCCCTTCGGCGAAGATGGTATCGAAGGCGAGCGAGGACTTGCCGCTTCCGGAGAGGCCGGTAATGACCGACATCGCCCCGCGCGGGATATCGACCGCGATGTTCTTCAGATTGTGGGTGCGCGCGCCGCGCACCGAGAGCCAGTCGCTGCCGTGCTTGTGTTCGCCCTGCCTTTGGCGGGGCGCGTGCTCTTCTTTGGCGCTTGGTTTCTTGGGGGCCATTACGGAAATGTCCTGCCCGTGGCGGGGCAGGTACCCAGCGAGTATAGCACGCCTCGCCATAGGCGGGGCGCGGCTACTCTCCGAGAGCCTTCGCGATGCGGGCGACGATCTCGTCGATAGAATTCTCCGCTTTGACCAGGTAGTCGGTAGCGCCGAGCTCTCGCGCACGCTGCTTGTCCTTCTCGGCGCCGAGGTTGGAGACGATGATGATAGGCACGCTCTTGAACTCGTCCTGCCGGCCGCGGATCTTCTCGAGGACGGCGAAGCCGTCGACACCCGGCATGAGGAGGTCGAGCATGAGGAGCGCGGGCTTATATTTCTCGAAGAGGGCGAGCGCCTCCGCACCGTCCCTGGCGTAGAGGGTCTGATACTTGCCGGCGAAGGTGTGGCCGAGGAGATTCTTGAGCACGGGATCGTCTTCGGCGACGAGGATAAGTTTGGTGTCCATGTCGCTATGATACCACTCCCGCGAAGGCCCGAGCGGGCCTAAGCCACAGGCAGGGCGAGAGTGAAGGTGGTGCCCGGCCCGTTCTCGTTAGCGGCGAAGGAGATGTCCCCGCCATGATCTCGCGCGATCTGCCGGGCGATATAGAGGCCGAGGCCGTTGCCCTCGCTCTCTTTGGAGAGCGCGTTGCCGCCGCGAAAGAACCGCTCGAAGATGTTGCCTCGGTCCTGCGGAAGGATGCCGATCCCCGTGTCGCGCACCCGGAGGAAGGCGACGCCGGCGGCGACCGCGAGCGAGAGCGTGACCGAGCCGCCCGAGGGCGTATAGCGGATCGCGTTCTCGATCAGGTTGTTGAGCACCCACTTGATCCGCTCGGCGTCGGCGCGGACGGGCGGCGCCGCGGCACCGGGGGCGAGCGCGAGGTGTACTCCGTGCTCCCCCGCCAGAGGGATGAAGTCGGCGAGCGCGTTCTCGAGCAGGGCGGCGAGGTCGAGCGGGGCGAACTGGTATTTATATTTGCCGCTCTCGATCAAGGAGATATCGAGGAGCGTGCCAACGATGGCGACCAGGTCCTTTGACTTTGCCGTCGCGTTCTCTACCAGGGAGCGCTGGTCCTCCGAGAGCGGCGTAGCCGAGAGCGCCTCGAGCGCCCAGCGCACGGCGGTCAAGGGCGTGCGCAGCTGATGCGCGGCGGTGGAGATGAAATCGCTCTTGACCCGCGCGACCTCTTTGTCATGCGCCTGTGCCGCCTCCACCGAGGCCGACATCTTGGCGAACTCGCCGATAAGCTCGCGCACCTCGCGCGGCGCGAGCCGGGGGACCCGTATCGGCGCACGGATGCCTTTGTCGGCGAAGGCCTGCATCGCGCGGGTGATGCGCTTGAGCGGCGCGGCCAAGAGCCGCGCGATGATGAAGAAGATGATCGCGACCGCCGCAAGGATAAAGGCGGCGAGCGCGAGACTCTTCCCCACTGCGAAGAGGTACGCCGCGCCCGAGAGCACCGCGGCGAGGGCGTGCGTCGAGTAATACCAGAGCGCGCCGCCCGAGGCGGCCGCGAGGAGGAGAAAGAAGATCGCGAGAAAACCCCCCAGAGGCATGCTTCAATGCTAGCACGGCTACCTTCTCGAGAGCGGCTTTTTCTTGCGCGGTTTCTTGGCGGGGCCATTGCCCTCGAGCTTGTAGATCTCGTCGCGGATGATGGCGGCGGTCTCGAAGTCGAGTTCTTCCACCGCCTCGCTCATTTCCTGGCGTTTGCGCTTGATGAAGGCGGCCGGGTCCTCGCGATAAAGCTTCTCGTCGAGCGCGAGCATGTCGGAGATCGTGCAGTCGTGCTCGGTGCGCATGCTCTCGGCGATGTCGCGTATTTCCTTCTTGATAGTCTGCGGCGTGATCCCGTGCGCTTTGTTGTAGGCGAGCTGGAGCTCGCGGCGGCGGTTGGTCTCCCCGATCGCATTCTCCAAGGAGCCGGTCATCTGGTCGGCATAGAGGATGACGCGGCCGAGCACGTTGCGCGCCGCGCGGCCGATAGTCTGGATCAGCGAGGTCTCGGAACGGAGGAACCCTTCTTTGTCGGCGTCCAAGATGCCGACGAGCTCCACCTCGGGCAGGTCGAGCCCCTCGCGCAGCAGGTTGACGCCCACCAATATATCAAAGAGCCCTCTGCGGAAATTGGTCAGGATCTCGATGCGCTCGATGGTCTTCACATCGCTGTGGAGATACTCCGCCTTGATGCCGCGCTCTTTGAGGAAGTCGGCGAGGTCCTCGGCCATCTGCTTGGTGAGCGTGGTCGCGAGCGCGCGGCCGCCGTTCTTGATGGTCTTCTCCGCTTCCACGATGAAGTCCTGCACCTGGCCGCGGTAGGGCTCCGCGCCTGAGCTCCCTGCGGAATGCTCGAAAGACGCGGCGCCTTCTCCGCTTTCCTCGGGACTCAGGCACTTCGCCCCATCCGTCACGGGTCGTATCACGAGCTCCGGGTCTACGAGGCCAGTCGGGCGGATTATCTGCTCGACCACCTGCTCGCTGTGCTGCTTCTCGTAGGGCCCCGGCGTCGCCGAGGTGTAGATAGTCTCTCCTACGCGCTCCTCGAACTCCTCGAACTGGAGCGGCCGGTTGTCCCGCGCGGAGGGGAGGCGGAAGCCATGCTCGATCAGAGCATCTTTGCGCGAGCGGTCGCCCGCGTACATCCCGCCGATCTGCGGGACGGTGACATGCGACTCATCTATAACGGTGAGGAAATCCGCGGAGCCGTCATTGTGATGCGGAAAATAGGAGAGAAGCGTCGAGGGCGGCGCGCCGGGCGCGCGGCCGTCGAAGTGGCGAGAGTAGTTCTCTATGCCGCTCGTGTAGCCGATCTCGCGGATGAGCGCAAGGTCATGCATCGTGCGGCGCTTCAGGCGCTCGGCCTCCAAGGGCTTCTCCTCCCGCTTGAATTTGGCGAGCTGCCCCTCGAGTTCGAGCTTGATGTCCTCGATCGCGCGATTGCGCTCCTCCTCGCTCGTGACGAAGTGCTTGGCCGGGAAGACGAACACCGCCTTGGGCTCGCCCTTCTTCTCCCGCGAGACCGGGTCGAGCTCGTCTATATGCGCAACCGTGTCGCCCTCGAAGGAGATGCGGTAGATCGCGCGCTCGTTGGTCGGCATGAACTCGACCGCGTTCCCCACCGCGCGCAAGTGCCCGGGCTCGAGGTCGGCGTTGGTCCGCTCGAAGTAGATGCCGATCAATTTGCGAATGAGCCCCGCGCGGCCGCCCTCGATCGGCTTGCCCAGGTCGATACGCACGCGCACCTTCTCATACTCCTCCGGCGAGCCGAGGCCGTAAATAGCGGAAACGGAGGCGACGATGATCACATCCCTGCGGGTGAGGAGCGCTTGGGTTGCGGCGTGGCGCAGGCGATCTATCTCGGCATTGATCTGCGCCTCCTTCTCGATGTAGGTGTCCGAGTGCGCTATATAAGCCTCGGGCTGGTAGTAGTCGTAATAGGAGACGAAATAGTGCACGGCGTTCTCGGGGAAGAACTCGCGATACTCCTGCGCGAGCTGCGCGGCCAAGGTCTTGTTATGCGCGAGCACGAGCGTGGGCTTGTCGTGCTTGGCGATGACATTCGCGATGGTGAAGGTCTTGCCCGAACCCGTGACGCCAAGCAGCGTCTGATGCCGCATCCCCTTCTCGAGTCCCTCCTCCAATTTTCTAATCGCCTGCGGCTGGTCCCCCGCGGGCTTGAAGGGCAAGTGGAGTTTGAAATCAGCCATAGTAATCGCGAATGAATTCTGCACGAAAATCGTCGAAGCGTCCATCAAGGATGGCGGCGCGGGCGTCGGCGACGAGCTTCACGATGAAGCCGACATTATGGAGCGAACAGATGACCGAACCGAGGAACTCCTTGGAGCGGATGAGGTGGGAGACGTATGCGCGAGTGAATCCTTCGGTGCCCGGGATTATCGTCTCGGGATCGAGCGGGCCAAAGTCGCTCTGATATTTCTCTCCCCGGATATGGATGATGCCGCGCTTGGTGTAGAGAGAGCCGTGGCGGCCGATGCGGGTCGGCGCCACGCAGTCGAAGAGATCCATACCGTTGGCGATGCCTTCGAGCAGGTCGCCAGGCTCGCCTATGCCGAGGAAATGGCGCGGCAACTCTTCCGGCAGTTCTCCTACCGCGGCCTGCAAAGCGCCGCGCATGTCTTCCTTGGAGAAGGAGCCACCGATGCCGATGCCGTCGAAGCCGAGCGAGGCGATCTCGCGCGCGGATTCGCGCCGAAGATCCTCGTGCCGGCCGCCCTGCACGATGCCGAAGATGGCCTGCTTTTTATTCGCGTCGATATTCTGCCGGTGCGCCTTCAAGGAGCGCGCCGCCCACTTGTGGGTGCGCTCCATCGCCTCGCGCTGATACTCGTAGGGCTCGGTGGGCGAGGTGCATTCATCAAAGGCGAAGAACATATCCGCGCCAAGCGCGTGCTGGATCTCGATAGAGCGCTCGGGAGTGAAGCGGTGCAGAGAGCCGTCGTGGTGGCTCGTGAAGGTAACGCCCTCGTCGTCTATCACCGCGAGCTGGCCGTGCTGGCTCGCGAGCGAGTCGTCGTAGACCGCGAGCTGCTCTTCTTTATCTTCCGCCTCGCCTTTAGTGAATTTGGAAATAGTTCGCCCGAACGCCGCGCCCAAGGAAAAAACCTGAAAGCCGCCCGAGTCGGTCATGGTGGGGCCGCTCCAGTTCATAAACGCGGCGAGGCCGCCCGCGTCCTTCACGAGCTTCTCCCCGGGCTGCAGATAGAGATGGTAGGTATTGGCGAGCACTACCTGCGCGCCGGTGGCCCTCAACTGTTCGGGCATGATGCCTTTGACGTCCGCCTTGGTGCCGACCGGGACGAACGCGGGCGTCGAGATGGGCCCGTGGGGCGTCTTGAGCGAGCCCGCGCGCGCCCGACTGCCGGGCGCGCGCTTCAGAATCTGGAAATCGATGGCTCCCATTCTCCTTACCCTAGCTGAAGGCGTCGTTCCTGGACACTCTTGACATCTCATATTGTGCATGTATCATGCACCCGGATAACGTTCCGGCGGCTCGATGGTCGAGCTGCACCAGAAAGAAAACAGGAGGTGTGATATGTGCGGAAAATTGAAAGTGCTGGGGATCGTATTGTGTGCGGCCATCTCGGCTGCAGGCTGCGCCTCAGGCGTTCAAAAATATACGCCGGCCGAAGCGTTGCAGGCCCCGGTGGGGAAAGATTATCTCTTGACCCACAAGCACGGGCATCTCTACGGAGTCAAAAACTCCAGGCCGGCAATCTGGACGCGAGTCCAGTACCGCCAGCTGCAACAGCTGTGGCATGACTGCGTCGAAGATCTCGGCCCGCAACTTGACGGGACGGGCGCCAAGACGCTCGGCAAGGAGAGCGCCCTCTATGCGCTCGGAGATGGAATCGGTTCTGCTCTCGGAAGCCTTTCCTTCCCGGGCATGAACTTTCTCCGTTCCGGCGGATACGGAGCAGGCCCGGGCGCCGGCAACGGCGGCGCCTACGGCATCGACCGCCATGACGAGGCCGTCCGCTACGCGAGCGGCCAGTGCATGGCGCTCCAGATCAACTGGGCGCAGGACGACGACGCGCTCTATGGTATCGGGGTTATTCCCGATACCGACGCGGTCGATCCGAACGGCATTCCCATGCCGAGCGGCCCAGGCGCGCCATCGGACCCTTCAGGCGGACGGAATCCTAATCCGTCCCTCTCAGGGTCGAGCGGCTGAACCGCAGAGAAATCGCCGAGCGGCACCCCCGCTCGGCGATCTTTTTATATCCTGATAAATACTACTTCCCCGCGATACTCACGAGCTGCACCTGGAAGGTCAGCGTCGCGTTTGCCGGGATGACGCCGGGAACGCCCTGCGCGCCGTAGCCCAGCGCAGGCGGGATGACGAGCGTGCGCGTCCCGCCTTCCTTCATGCCGGCGACGCCCTCGCTCCAGCCGGGAATGAGTCCGCTGCCATCGGACGTGCGGAGCGAGCCGTCGGGAGCGACGATGAGCGTCAGCGGCGCGCCGCCGTGCGCGTCGCTCGAATCGAAGACGGTGCCGTCGGCGAGCATGCCGATGTATTTGATCTGGACGGTGTCGCCGGGCGCGAGCGTGGGGCCGGTGCCCACGACGTCATCGGTAATCTGGAGCCCGTCGGCGGTAGTCATGGTAGTGCTGCTTGCGCTGCCGGCTCCTGCCGGCTGCGTTACGGATAAATCGGCCGGAGCGCCGCCCGCGGCCGAGGGCGCGGCGGCGAAGGGCGAGAGGCCCGGGAAAATAAAGAAGACCGCGACGACCGTAAGCGCGACCGCGACGGCGATGCCCGTGGTGGTGATATTCATAGCGTGGATTATACCTTATGCCGCCGCCTTGAAGGCTACGACCTCCCGGGCGACCGCGTCCTTGGCGATCGCGTCGTGGTCGGGCACCTCGAGGTCCAGGAACTTTTGCAGCGCGGCGGGGTCGCCTCCCTCCGCGAGCGCGGCGAACTGATCGCGCTTCCCTTCCGGGAGCTTCTCCGCGATCGCGAGCGTGGCGGCCTTGAGCGCGACCTCGCCGAAGGCGGTGATGATCTGCCGCTGCTGCTCGGGCGCGAGCGCCTCGAGGCCGAGGTCTTTCGCGATCATCTGCTGCATCTGGTCCATGGGCGTCATCATAACACGAGAGTTAACTCTTAATGTCGTACCGCTGGTCGAAGTCATGCGGATCCGGCAGGGGCATCTTGCGAGAAAAGAGGGTGTCCCAAACCGTCGGCTGCCCGATATTCACCACGCCGTTCTTATCAATGACGAACTGGCCCACATCGGGGATCGAAGCGCCATTTTGACCGGATTCGGAAGCATCGAAGTATATCTTCATCCCCCAAAAGCGCTTGTCGAGCGCCACGCGCTTCTGGATGAAATCCATCCGCGATTGGAATCCGCTCTCGCCTGTCCCTCCTCCGGAGACAAAGACGACCCGTTGGCCGTTATGACTATAGCCATATGCCGCGGGGTGCGCCGGCTCGACAAGAATATCATGCGGATTGGTGAACGGCTGACCCTGCTCGAGAGCAAGAATCGGATTAGAAATCGGGTGGGCGGAAGAGGACTCCGCCTGATGAAAGGGGGGATTGAGATTCTCCTGTGCGGCGGGCGCGGGATGCTCAAGCGGCGCGGGGGGCGCGGTGGCGGCCTCGCCGGGCACGGGGGCGTAGGCGGCCGAGGCAGCCTCGGCCGCAGCCGGCACATGATACGGCGTCGCGGCGGGGACCTCCGGGATGCTCGCCTGCGGCGGCGCGGCGTGATACGGGATGTCCTGCGGGATCTGCGCTTCGCCGGTATGGAAAGGCGCGCCGGCCGCCTCGGCGGCAGGAGCGCTCGCCTCGGGAGCGGGCGGATTGCTGAGCCCGAGCCGCGCGCGTACCGCGTGGAGCGCGTGGTGCTCCGCGCCGCGCGGCATATGCGCGCGGATATAGCTCTCGATATAGTCGTGCGGCGGTATCGCGGCAGCAGTGTCCGGCGTCCCGCCGTGGTCGAGCTGCCATTGGTTGAGCGCCTCGGTCTCGAGGTGGTCGCGCGCGGCCGCCTCGGCGGCCGCGCTCATGTGGAGCACGGGGGCGTGCGCAGGAGCGTCTGCGGTGAGATGCGCGCCCGCAGCGGCGGCGGCCTGGCCCGTGCTCACCTCCGGAGCAAAGTGCGCCTGGGGCGTCGCCGCGCCCGGGGGCAGGTGCACGCTCTCGCTCGGAGCGGCCGGCGCAAGGTCGGCGCGCGCCTCTTGCACAAGATGCTCCGCATGCGGGTCGATATGCCCGAGGAGATGCCCGAGCGCGCCGATGACTTCCTCGCCCGCGGCCAGATGGACCGCCTCGCCCAAGACCGTTCCCACGGCGGCCGTGTAGAGGAGCGCGATGCCGAGCGTGCAGGCCTTGCGCCGCTTCTCCGGCAGCGCGGCGAACCACTGATAGCTCTTCTTTCCCGCGAAGAAGCCCTCGCGGTTCCCCTCATAGGTTTTGACCTGATGCTTCTCGAGCTTGTCGTAGATCCCGATGATGCCGACGAGCCGCTGCAGCCCGATCGCGCCGCCGGCCAGGGCCGCGACGGTCGCGGCATAGGGCAGAGAGGCCGCCGCGCCGAGCGCCGAGACGGTGAAGATGCCGGTGAGCGCGGCGCCGAGCACGATCTTGTCGAGCGTCTTCTGTTTGTTGTACCACTCTCCGCGCTGGCGGAGCAGATTCTCGACGCCCCTGCCCGCCTTGGCGCCGAGCTGGCTCAGCTCTTCGCTCCGGCGGCGCAGCCAGCCGAGTTTCCGCCCCGCCGGATCGCCTTCGGGATCGGCGGGTTTTGGCTCTTCCGGAGCGCGTGCCGGCGCGGCGGGAGCCGGAGCGGCCTCTGGCGCGCCCGCATCTGCCGGGGCAGGAGCCGGGGGCGCAGGAGGCTCGCGCTCCGGCGCGGGCTCCTCAACCGGCGCGTCGGGAGCCGCAGGCTCGAGCCCTTCCTGGCCGAACTGGGCGAGAAGCTCCGCGAGAGTCTCTTTATGCTCCGCGGGAGAGATCTCGGAGGGATGGAGCGGGGCTCCCTCCTCGCTGAGCCGCCAGGCATCAAGAGCGCGGACGAGGTCCGCGTCGCCACTGTGCGCGTCATCTTGAGGATCGGGCGGGATTTTCTCCGACATACTAGGCGAGATAACGCTCTCGTATCGTCTCTTCTATTGTCGCTCTATCGCGGCCGTAGGTCAACGCGGAGAGCTGGATAAGGTCGGCGATCTGCGCCTCGTTGCCCGCGGGCGGCGGCATCGTCGCGATGTTGAAGGGCTTTTGGGGGACGCCATTGGCGAGGATCTTCACGTACGCATTCCGGTTCTCGATGTTGGTGAAGTCGGAGGCGGAGAAGACGGGCGCATAGAGCTTCTCGAAGACCTCTCCGTCCTCCTGCCCCACCCGGAAGACCGCCATGTTGCCGACGTTGCCGAAGATCGCGTCGCGGAACTTCTCCTCGATCTGCGCGAGGAACTGGTGCGCGATCGTGAGCGAGAGCTTGTACTTGCGCGCCTCGGAGAGAATGCCCGGCACCGAATCGGTGGTGACGTTCTGGAACTCGTCTATATAGAGATAGAAGGGCGGATACGGGCTCTTCGGGTTGTCGGCGCGCGAGAGCGCCGCCATGAAGAGCTTGCCGACGATGATGAGGCCGAGGAGGTTGGCGTTCTTCTCGCCGAGGCGGCCCTTGGAGAGATTGACGAGCAGGATCTTCTTCTCGTCCATCACGCGGCGGAAATTGAAGGAGCTCTCCTGCTGCCCGACGATAGGGCGGATGAAGTCGTTCGCCGTGAAGTCGTCGAACTTGTTGGTGATGTAGGGAACGATGTTCTCGAGGCTCGCCTCCCCACCCGCTTTAGTCGCGATCTCCTGCCAGAACTGGTTGACGATCGGATTCTTCGAGGCCGCTAGCTTTTGCTTGCGGAAATTTGAGTTGGAGAGCACGCGCGCGATGTCGAGGACGGTGGAGCCCGAAGCGGGATCTTCCATCACGAGCTGGGTCGCGTTGCGGAAATACTGCTCGAAGGCGGGCCCCAAGGACTCCGGCACGTCGCCGTAGAGCCGGCGGAAGATCATGAGGAGCTCGTTGACGATGAAGGTCTTCTGCTCGGGTTTCGCCGGATCGTACTCGAGGAAGTTCAAGCCGAAGGGCCGTGAGAGCTCCGCCGGGTCGAAGTAGATGACGTCTTCATAGCGCTCGGGGGGCACGGCGGCGAGAATGTCGAGGATGTCGCCGCCATGCGGATCGATATAGCAGCAGCCCTCCCCCGCCTTGATGTCCTGCGCGATGAGATTCTGCAAGAGCGTGGATTTGCCGGTACCGGTCTGGCCGACCACATAGAGATGCCGGAGCCGGTCCTCGCCCTCGAGATAGGCTTTGCTCTCGGCGCCGCGGTAGCGGTTGACGCCGAGGAGCGCGCCTTGCTGCGGGAGAGCGGCGGGCGCGGGCGCGTCTTTGAAGCGCGCCTGGGCCAGATGCGGCGAAGACTCCAATCCCTGGGGCGGGAAGTGGTAGAGCGCGGTGAGTTCGCGCAGCGAGAGGGGCATCGCCTCGCCCGGCAGGCGGAAGGAGAACTCCTCGAAGAACTCCTGCGCGCGCCGGGCGGTGGCGTGGGTGAACGCGAGCGAGTTGCCTTGGGTGTTGGCGAACTGGTTGAACGCGGCCTCGAGCTCGCTCACGACCTGGTCGGCCTTGGCGGGGTCCTTGGCCGCGGCGACGATGCGGATCGTTACGCCCGCGATCGGGGCGGCGAGCTTCTTCTCCACCTGCTCGACGTGGGCTTTATTCTCCTCGATCTGGCGCGTCTCGGCCTCTTTCGCCTTCTGTTCGTCTTTGGGCTTGGCGGAGAAGAGCGTCTTGCCGAGGTCGCGCGCGATCTCGCCGAACGCGCTCTCCGGCAGAGAGAAAGCGCTCGCGCGCTTTTCTCCCTTCCGCAGCGCCTGGAGGATCTTCTTATAGTGCTCAACGTGGCGCTCGCCGCGCGGCTCGATGATCACCTGGAGCGCGGCGCCCTCGCCCTCCTTCTCGATTTTGGCGAAGGCGTTGGTGATCGCGTTGAGGGGATCGTAGTCGAAGTCGGCGTAATCCTTAAGCGGGAGGACGGGATTATGCGCGAGAGAGGCGGCGGCGCCCGCGACGGACGCGCCCTCGGCGAAGACGGTGTAATCGTTCTCCTTGGGCGCGATCTGCGCGCCCGGGTAGATCGCGAGCAGCTGCTTCTCGAAAAGGTCGCGCTTGTGGTTGGGTATCGCGGCATAAAACTTGAGCTCCGGGCTCGCCGCGGCGACCCCGAGCTCGAAGGCGAAGTACTCCGGCTCGCCCTCCGCGGCGCTTCCCACCGAGAGCATCCCCGCGTAGAGCTGCTCCATCGCGGAGAGGAGTTCCTTGAGCGGCCTCTCGCGCCCCCGCTGATCCTGATCCTTCTTCTCCGGCAACATGATCTCGTAGAGCGTCATGTGGAGCGCCTTGAAGCGAGGCCCGCGCTCGGCCGCGCCGGCCGGGCGCATGCCCGAGGCGATGTAGCGCACGAGGAAGTCGTGGAAGAGATCCTCCACGCGCGGGCTGCCGAGCTTCTCCACGGCGCTAAGCGCGTTCTTGACGCCCTTTTCCTCGACCGTCTTGACGAGCGCGGCGAGCGCGGCTTCGTCTCCCTTGAGCTCGAAGGAGAGGAGGATGTCCTGCGCGATATTGCCGAGATCGTGGCGGTTCATCGCGTAGCCGCCTGCGAGCACCGCCTCGGCGGGCGCCGCCCGATGCGCCGCGATCTGTTCCGAGATGATACGCGGCCGTTCTTGCTCGATCGCGCGCGCGGCCTGCCCTGCGGAGCCTTGGCGGAGCAGGGCCTCCTTGGCGGAGACTTGCGCGCGGAGCATCGCGAGCTCCTCCTCCGGATCGCCGGGTTTGGGCAAAGATTCCATCACTCTCAGTATATACTAGGCGAAATGCTCAACTTCCTCCTCGCGTGCGTGCATTTGAATCCGCTCGCGATCGTAGAGGCGGGCGGCTATCTCGGGCTCGCAGTGCTCGTCTTCGCCGAGTCGGGCCTCCTGATCGGAATCTTCCTCCCGGGCGATTCGCTCCTCTTTGCCGCCGGGCTCCTCTCCGCGAGCGGCCTCCTCGATCCGGGCGCGCTCGCGGTCGTGGTGGTCGTCGCGGCGATCCTCGGCGACTCCGCGGGTTATTGGTTCGGCCATGAGGTCGGCAGCCGCTTCCTCGCGCGCAAGGACACCTGGCTCGTGAAGCGGGCGTATATCGAGCGCACGCAGAAGTTTTATAAAAAATACGGCGCGCGCGCCGTCGTCCTCGCGCGCTTCGTCCCTGCGGTCCGCACGCTCGCGCCTATCCTCGCGGGCGTCGCGCACATGCGCTACAAGCGCTTCCTCGCCTATAACGCGCTCGGCGGCTCCGCCTGGGGCGCAGGCATGGTTGCGCTCGGGTATTTCCTCGGCGCCGTGCTGCCCGGGAGCGAACACTACGTCCTCTTTATCTCGCTTGGCATCATCGTGCTCTCCTTCCTGCCTATCCTCTGGAATCTCGTGCGCGGCGAGCGCGCGTTCTAATTACTGGATGAAGCTGCTGTAATTGCCGATCTGCGCGTAGTAGTTGAGGAAGGTCGGGATAGCGAAGATGAGCCCGATCAAAGGCAGGACGATGAGCGCCACGGTGACGACGCCGGTCCAGAACATCCACTTGCGCACCTGCTCGGCGGCCTTGTAGGCCGCCTCCACTTTTGCCTCGAGAGCATCGAGTCGCGCAGCAAGTTCTGGATCAATCATAGTACTAGCGCGACCAGAAGTGGAAGATCCAGTTGATGAGCGTGAGCACGATCGCGAAGAGGAGCGCCGTCCAGAAGCCGGCGATGACGAAGCCGGGCACGACCGCGGAGGCGGCCCAGACCAGGAGCGCGTTGATGACGAGCGTGAAGAGCCCCAGGGTGATGATATTGATCGGGAGCGTGAGCACCACCAGGATCGGCTTGATGAGCAGGTTCAGGATGCCGATGACGACGGCCGCGATCAGCGCGCCCGCGATAGTGACGGAGGAGCCCGGCACGACATACGCCGCTACGCCTATCGCGATAGCCGCGATGATCCAATGAAGAAAGAGTCTCATGCCTTAAATCCTAGCATGCTCCCGCCGCGCCTTCGGCGCCGCGGCTACTTGACAAAGTCATATCCTTGAGCTATTCTACGTGCACGTCGCTTGATCTTTCTCTTGATGGGTATGCGGGTGGCGACGTGCCGCGGATCCCACGGAAAGGTAGTGTCATGCATACAGTCGACTTGAAGGCTCTTGCGCAGCTCCCCTTCGCGGAACATGCAAAAGCTCTTACCGCCGAAATCGAGAGTCTGGAGACCGCTGCGCGTGTCTATCGCACTCGATGCGATGGCGTAACGCTGACGACCACCTCGAAAGAGGTGCACCTGAGCTTGGGGCGGTTTTCATTGAGCGGCCTGCGCCACTTCTGTGCGCTTATTAGCGCGGAAGCTGAAAAAGGCCACGATAAGGAACTGCTGCTTGCTGACGGCAAACATTCATCGCTCCTGATCACCATCATTGACGAAAAGAGCGGAGGCAGAATCTTCAATCTCGCCCCTGCTCACTAATCGGCCCGAGTTACGATATGGCCCCGCGCAATTTGGCGCGGGGCTTTGATTTTACTTAAGGTGCTCGGAAAGGAAGGCGTCGACGAGAGACCACGCCTCGCGCGCGGAGGCTTCGTGGTAGTGCGTGGGGTCGATGTCGCGCATGAAGGCGTGATCCGCCTCCTCGAAGACCTTGTATTCGAAGGGCTTGCCGGAGGCGCTCATCGCGTCGATGACGGCCTGGCGCTTTTCTGCCGTGATGCCCTGGTCCTTGCCGCCCCAGAAGAAATAGATCGGGGCTTTGAGCTCCGGAACTTTGTCGAGCATCTGGTCGATGCCGCCGCCGTAGAAGGAGACGGCCGCCGCCAAGGGATAGGTGGCGTCCGCGAGGAAGGCCGTGCGCCCGCCGAGGCAGAAGCCGATTATAGCGATTTTATCCGCAGGGATTCCCTCTTTGAGGAGCCAGTCGCGCGCCGCGCCGACATCAGCCATGAGGCCCTCGTTGGTGATTGCCTCGAAGTGCTCCTTCAAGACGCCGCTCGCGTAGTCGCTGGTCTCGAAGACGCGCCCCGCTTCGGCGGTGCGGTGGAAGAGCTCGGGCGCAAGCGCGAGGAATCCCTCTTGCGCGAAATGCTCCGCGACATGCTTGATGTGCTCGGTAACGCCGAAGGCCTCCTGCACGACGATTATGCCCTTCTTCGCGGGCTCTGCAGGGCGCCCCGCGTAGGCGCGCATCGCCGAGCCGCTCGCTTCAAGTTGTATGGTTTCCATATTCTTAGATACTACCAGCCCCGCCCGATTTTCTCGTGAGCATCAGCCCGCAAGCCCGACGACGATATAGAGCACGGCCGCGCCGAGCAAGGTCATGAGGGTCGTCACCACGCGCGGGTGGCGGTGATGGCTCTCCGGGATAAGGTCGGCAGCGGAGAGATAGAGGAAGGTGCCGACGAAGATCGCGAGCACGAGCCCGAGCGCTTGCTCGGGGATCTTGAAGAGGAGCGTCGAGGCGGCGCCCGCGACCGGCGCCAGCGCGTCCACGAGGAGCCAACGGAACGCGCGCCTCCAGCTCCCGCCGTTGCGAAGCACCATATTGACGGTGTTGATGCCGTCGGAGAAGTCGTGCGTGAGGACCGCGGCCGTGATCACGATGCCGATCGCGGCCGAGGCCTGGAAGCCGACGCCGATGGCGACGCCGTCGAGGAAGCTGTGCCCCGAGAGCGTGAGCGCGCCAAGCGCTCCGCGGCGCACGTTCTCATGCTCGGCGTGGCCTTCTTCATCGTGCGTGTGAAGAAGGATGAGCCGGTCGAGAATAAGGTAGCCGAAGAGGCCTAAGGCGATAAAGAGCGCCACCTCCGCCGGCGCGTGGTACTCGGTCCCCAAGCCGATCGCCTCGGGCAGAAGGTCGAAGAGCGCGACGCCCGCGACCGCCCCGGCAGAGAAACCGAGGATCAGGTGCAGGTGATCGCGGAACTTGAGCGCGAAGGCCCCGCCGATAAGCGTGGCGAGGAAGGCCGCGGAGGCGATGAGGATGACGAGCATGCAAGTAGCTTTAGCATACCGCAAAACCGCCCCCGGAGGGGCGGTCGGAGCGGTTATTTCTTCGCCTCCTTGTAGAGGACGCGCTTGCGGAGCGTCGGGTCGAATTTCATGAGTTCTATCTTGCGCTCGACGCCTTTCTTATTTTTGCTCGTCCAGATGATATGCCCGGATTTCGTGGACTTGAGCTTGATGAGCCGGTCTTGAGACATGCGAGGAAAATAGCACGCGGGGACGCCCTCCGCAACCCCAGTCCGCGAGCTACGCGAGAGACGCCACGGCCTTGCGCGCCCGCGGCACGCGCTTCCTGACCTCGAAGTGCGGCTCGCCGCCCTTCATGGTGACCAGGACCGCCCCGCCCTCCTTGACCCCCTCGGCGAGCATCGCGCTCGCGACCGGGTTCAGGATCTTGTCCTGGATGACGCGCTTCAAGGGCCGGGCGCCGTATTGCGGGTTGTAGCCTTTTTCCGCCAGGTACTGCTTCACCCCGTCGTCGAGCGTGAGCGCGATGCGCTTAAGCGCGAGGCGCTCCACCACCTCGGCGACCTGCTTCTCCACGATCTGAGCCAGCGCCGCCTTGGAGAGCTGATCGAAGATGACGATGTCGTCGAGCCGGTTGAGGAACTCGGGGCGGAAATGCTCCTTCAAGGCGCCCATCACGCGCTCCTTGACCTCCTCGTAGCGCGCGGCGTCGCTCGCCGAAGACGTGCCGAAGCCGATATGCGCGAGCCGATCGATGAATTCCCCGCCGATATTGCTCGTGAGGATGATGATAGTGTTCTTGAAATTAACTTTGCGGCCCTTGCCGTCGGTGAGGTGGCCGGAGTCGAGGACCTGGAGCAGGATGTTGAAGACCTCCGGGTGCGCCTTCTCAATCTCGTCGAAGAGGACGACCGCATAGGGGCGGTGGCGGATTCGCTCGGTCAGCGTCCCCGCTTCCTCATAGCCGACATAGCCGGGCGGGGCGCCGAGGAGCTTGGCGACCGAGTGCTTCTCCATGAACTCGCTCATATCCACCCGCACCAGGGCCTCCGAGTCGTTGAACATGAACTCCGCGAGCTCGCGGGTGAGCTCGGTCTTGCCCACGCCGGTCGGCCCCAGGAAGAGGAAGGAGCCGATCGGGCGGTTCGGGTCGGAGATGCCCACGCGCGAGCGCTTCACGGCGTCCGCGACCTTCTTCACCGCCTCGTCCTGGCCGATGATCACGCGCCGCAGTTCCTCCTCCATGCGCGCGAGCTTCGCCTGCTCCTCCTCAAGCATCTTATAGACGGGCACGCCAGTCCAGCGCGCGACGACCTCGGCGATCTCCTGCTCGCTCACCTCCTCGTGGAGCACGCGGCGCGACTTCTGCAGCGCCTTGAGGCGCGAGAGCTTGCGCTCGAGGTCCTTCTGCAGGTGCGGGAGTTTGCCGTAGCGGATCTCCGCGACGGTGCCGAGGTCGGCCGCCGCCTCGGCATTGTCCGCCGTGTTCTTGAGCTTCTCCATCTCGGCCTTGTCGGCGCGGATGCCCTCAAGCGTCTCTTTCTCGTTCTTCCACTTGAGCTCGAGCTCGCTCGTCTTCTCGCGCAGATCCGCAGCTTCGGCATCGATAGCGGCGAGGCGCTCTTTGATCTCCTTGACGCGGTCGCGCTCGCCGCCGGCCTCCTCGTCCTTCTTGAGGGCGGCGCGCTCGATCTCGAGCCGGCGGATCTTGCGGTCGGTCTCCTCAAGCGCGGGCGGCTTGTTCTCGAGCGCGATGCGCAGTCCGCTCGCGGCCTCGTCGACCAGGTCGATCGCCTTGTCCGGGAGATAGCGGTCCGTGATGTAGCGGCTCGAGAGCTCGACCGCGGCGACGATCGCGCCGTCGGTGATGCGCACGCCGTGGAAGAGCTCGTAGCGGTCGCGCAGCCCCCGCAGGATCGCCACGGCGTCCTCAACCGAGGGCTCATTGACGAAGACGGGCTGGAAGCGGCGCGTGAGCGCGGCGTCCTTCTCGATATGTTTCTGGTATTCCTTCAAAGTCGTCGCGCCGATGATGCGCATCTCGCCGCGCGCAAGCGCGGGCTTGAGCATGTTGCTCGCGTCCATCGCGCCCTCGGCGGCGCCGGCGCCGATGAGCGTGTGGAGCTCGTCGACGAAGAGGATCACGCGGCCCTCGGCGCGCTCGACCTCCTTCATCACCGTCTTGAGGCGCTCCTCGAACTCGCCGCGATACTTGGTGCCGGCGATAAGGAGCCCGAGATCGAGGGAGAGCAATTCCTTGCCTTTCAAGGATTCGGGAACGTCGGAGGCGGCGACGCGCTGCGCGAGCCCTTCGGCGATCGCCGTCTTCCCCACGCCCGCCTCGCCGATCAGCACCGGGTTGTTCTTGGTGCGACGCGCGAGAATCTGGATGACGCGGTTGATCTCGGCGTCGCGGCCTATGACCGGGTCGAGTTTGTTTTCCACCGCGAGTTTGGTGAGATTGCGTGCGTACTTGGAGAGCGCGCGCAGGCGCTTGGGCTCGCCGCCCGCCTCGCGCGAGGCGCGCAGCTCCTTGAGGATCGGCAGCGCCGCGTCGCGCGTGATCCGGAAGCGCGCGAGGACCTCGCTGGCGGCACCCGGGTGCTCGATCACCGCGAGGAAGAGATGCTCCGTGCCGACGAAAGGATCGTTCAAGCGCGCGGCGATCTTGGCCGAGGCCTCGAGCGCGGCGGCGAGGTCTGGCGTAAGATAAATCTGGTAGGAGGGCGAGAGGGTCGAGGCGCTCTCGGGCGCCTCGAGAGACTCGAGGATATTGTCGGAAAGCAGCACGGTATCGATCTCCATGCGGTCCAGGATGGAGAAGACGAGCGATTCCTCCTGCAAGACGAGCGCGGCGAGGAGGTGGAGGGGAGAAACGTGGTTCTGCCCCCGCTCTATGGCGAGCTCGTGCGCGCGGCGGATCGCCTCTTTTGCTTTAGTGGTGAAGTTGTTCAACGGCGGCATGGCTTAGGTATAGAGTATTACGAATGAGCGGCCGATGATGTTGCACTCGAGGAGGCCGAGAGCAGCGAGAAGATGCCCTGCGCGCTGATCAGCTGGCCGGCCGCGGCGCCGGAAGCGAGCCCGACGATGTTGCCGGAGAGGTCCACTGCGGCGACGCCGGTGCCGATGCCGCCGAGCGTGGTGCCGATCGCGGACTTGCCTACGGAGGAAACGATGCCGGTCGCCGCCGAGCCGTCGGTGTCGATCGCGAGGACGGTCTCGCCGAGCTTGAGCGTGTCGGGAGAGACGAGCGCGGGGACCGGCGCTGCGGGGAGTTCAGCGGAGTCGCCGAAGCCGTAGATGGCGATGCCGCCGCCCTCATGCGCGAGCGAGGCGGGCGAAGTGGTCCCGCCCGCGAAAACGATGATCGCCTGCGCGGGCAGGGCGTCGAGCGCGGCGGTCGCAACCGCGCGCGAAGCGGGCAGGTACGTGCCCACGGCGATCGCGGGCGAAGTGGTGCCGCTCGCCGGATATATGGAGACCGTCCGCTGCTGCGCGGCCGCGAGCGCGCTCGTGACCAGATCCTCCGTGGAGGGCGCGGGCGCGGAGACTGCCGGCGGCGCGACTACGGGCGCGGCGGCGGCTACCGTCTCGATAGTATGGTCGACGATCTGGTTGACGGTCCTGGTTACCACCGGGGGCGCCTGGTCGAGGAGGGAAACGGTGAGAATGCCGGTCGCGACCGAGGTCACGAAGTTCACCAGGATGGTGAGGAGGATGAGCTGCGGTTTGGAGAGTTCCTCGAGATTCATGCCTTAATCATGCGCCCCGCTCGCAGTACTGTCAATGAAGGCGGCTGCGCCCGCGAGCGCGCGGGCAAAGCGGGCGAGCTCGCCCGGCGGAATCGAGGCGTCGAAGGAGATCCGGAGCGTGGCAGCGGCGCGCGCGGGGTCGCCGGTGAGCGCGAGGACGGCGCGCGAGCCCTCGCCGTCGCCGCTTTCGCAGGCGCTCTTGGTCGAGACGGCGAAGCCCGCGGCGTCGAGCAGGGTGCAGAGATAATCGGTGTCGCGGCCGGGAAGCGAGAGGTTCACGATATGCGGCGCGGCGGCGCGACCTTCGTTTATGGAGAGGCCGGTGATGCCGGAAAGCGTAGCGACCAGTTCCGCGCGCCGCGCGGCGGCGCGCGCCTTGAACTCCTCCCTTTTCTTCGCGGCCTCGCCAAGCGAGACCGCGAATTCCTCGATCGCTTCCACATTCTCCGTCCCGCTCCGGAGCCCCCGCTCCTGCCCGCCTCCGGCGTAGAGCGGCGCGAGCGGGATGGTGCGGTGCGCGACAAGGCATCCCGCGCCGCGTGCGCCAACCTTGTTGCCGTCGAGCGTCAGCATGTCCGCACCGTAGTGCGAGCGCGAGAGCTTCTCCGTAAATGGCGCCTGACTTGCATCCACATGCAGCCCCGCTCTACGGAAGTCCGACTTCCGTAAATACGGAAGTCG
>DASZVH010000002.1:0-2068 GCA_035547315.1 Minisyncoccota bacterium | reverse complement strand
CCGCCCCACTTCCGTAAGAGCGAGCGCGACCTCGCGCGTATTCCAGATCGTGCCGGTCTCGCCGCAAACGGCCTCCATAGAAACGAGTACCGTCTCGGGCCGCAGCTGCGTCTTGAGCGCTTCGATATCCACTTGCCCATCGCGGATCTTCAAAGGCTCGACCCGCGCGCCATAGCGCTCCGCCGCGAGCTTCATGTTCTCGATAATCGAGGGGTGCGCGGAGGGCAGATAGAGCATGTGCGCTCCCCTTTTGGCCAACCCCAAAATCGCGAGCGCGTTGGCCTCCGTCGCGCCGCTCGTGAAAACGACGTCATCCGCCTTACACTCCACCAATCTTGCAACCTTCTCTCGCGCATCCTCGAGACGCTCTTTCATTGCCCGGCCTTCCGCATGCGTACTCGACGCGCTCGCCTCCCTCCCCGCCGCGGCATCAAGATAGATTCGTTTCTTCCAAAACATCTTCCGATTTTAACCGATTGCAGAGAGCGGCATTTTATGATGAAATGGCACAACTATGGCACGAGCGGCGCGGCCGCCCGTCATCGCGGTGATGGGCCACATAGATCACGGGAAGTCTTCCCTCTTGGACTATATCCGCAAGGCGAACGTCGTCGCCGGCGAGGCGGGCGGCATCACCCAGCACGTCGCCGCCTACGTCGCGGAGCATAACGGCAGGCGCGTCACCTTCCTCGATACTCCCGGGCACGAGGCGTTCAAAGCTATCCGCGCGCGGGGTGCTGCGACCGCCGACATCGCCATCCTCGTCGTCGCGGCGGACGAAGGCGTGATGCCGCAGACCGAGGACGCGCTCGCCGCGATCACCGAGGCCAAGATCCCCTTCGTGGTCGCGCTCACCAAGATAGACAAGAATAACGCCGACATCGAGCGCGCCAAGAGCTCCCTGCTCGAACACGGCCTCTATCTCGAGGGGCTCGGCGGCGAGATCCCCTACGCGCCCGTTTCCTCGAAGACCGGCGAGGGCGTTCCCGAGCTCCTCGACCTCGTCCTGCTCGCCGCCGACCTGGTCGAGCTCTCGGCGGACCCCGACGCTCCCGCGGAGGGCTTCGTCCTCGAGTCTTCGATGGACGCCAAACGCGGCGCCTCGGCGACCTTGATCGTCAAAGAGGGGACGCTCAAGGTGGGCGACTTCGCCGTCGCGGGAGACGCCTTCGCGCCCGTGCGATTCATCGAGGATTTCCGCGGCGCGCGCGTGAAGGAGGCGGGGCCCTCGGAGCCCGCGGTCATCGCCGGATTCTCGAAGCTCCCCTCCGCCGGCGAGCCCTTCTCCACGGCTTCGAGCAAGAAGGAGGCGGAGCGCGCGGCGAGCGCCGCAGCTAAGGCGGGCGGCGCGGAGAAAGTCGCGCTCCCCGAAGGAATCGCGGCGCTCCCGCTCGTCATCAAGGCGGACGCGCAGGGCTCGATCGACGCGATCAGGCACGAGCTCGCGAAGATCACGCATGAGCGCGCGGCGGTGAGCGTCCTCGACACGGGCGTGGGCGACGTGTCGGAGAAAGACGTGAGGACGGCTGCGGCGGCCGGCGGAGCCGTGATCGCGTTCCATGTCGGGCAGGATGTCCAAGCACGCGAGCTTTCGATGCGCGACGGCGTCCTTGTCGAGAGTTTCACCATCATCTACGAGCTCGCCGAAAAGGTGCGCGAGATGCTCGCGGCGCGCGCACCGAAGGTTTCGCAGGTGCTCGAGCTCGGGCGCGCGAAGATTCTCAAGACCTTCTCGAGCGGAGCGAAGCGCCAGGTGGTCGGGGCGCGGCTTCTTTCGGGGACCCTCAAGCTCTCGCAAGAGGTGAAGATACTGCGCGCGGGCGCGGAGGTCGCGCGCGGCGAGATCGGCAATTTGCAGCAGGCGCGCGCGGATATCAAGGAGATCGCCGGCGAGGGCGCGGAGTTCGGCGCCGAGCTCGAGAGCAAGGCAGACGCCGCCCCGGGCGACGAGCTGGTCGCTTTCGCGATCGTCGAGCTATGAGTTCTTCGCTGGAACTCAGAACGTACCGCCATGAGTAGGCACGACGAGCGCGCCGTCGCGCAGATCGCGCACGAAGCGGCAAACTGG
>DASZVH010000001.1:0-58458 GCA_035547315.1 Minisyncoccota bacterium | reverse complement strand
CCGCGCGGGCCTCCGGCGCGCGCGGCGCCTCCTGCTTGGTCCCCTCGGGCATGGTAGTGGTGGTATCAGTCATGGCTTAAAAGCGCAAGCCGCCCGCGCGCGCCGCCTCCGCGAGCGCTTTGATCTGCGCGGCGTAACGGTAGCCCCCGCGATCGAAGACGGCCCTCTCGATGCCCTGCTTCTTGGCTGCCTGAGCGATCGCCTCGCCGACATAGGCCGCCTGTTTGCCGGGCGGGCCGCCCGCGGTGCGCCCGTGCGCCGCGGCGAGCGTCTTCCCCGCCGCGTCGTCGATAAGCTGGGCAGAGAGGAAACGGTTGCTCTTGAAAACCGCGAGGCGCGGGCGCGCGGCGGTGCCGGATACGCGCGCGCGCAGGCGCCGATGGCGGCGCTGCCGTTTCGCGTTCTTGGTTGCAGGTTGATTTTTCATAGCTGGTGCCTGGAATCCTCGCGCCTATTAAACCGCCTTTTTGCCTTGCTTGCGTCGGATAACCTCGCCCTCGTAGCGGATGCCTTTGCCCAGATACGGCTCGGGCGGCTTCACGCGGCGGATGTTCGCGGCGAACTGCCCGACCGTCTCCTTGTCCGCGCTCTCAAGCGTGATCGCATTCTTCTCCACCGCGGCCGCAACCCCCTCGGGTATAGCGAGCTTGACCGGGTGCGACTTCCCGACCTGGAAATTGAGCTCTTTACCCTTGACTTCGACCTTGTAGCCGACGCCCTCGAGAATGAGCTTGCGGACAAAGGGCTTCGAGACGCCCGCGACCATGTTCTTGAGGTGGGAGGCGTAGGTGCCGACCAGCGCCTTGGCCAGCCGCGAATTGTCCTTGGCGGCGACCGAGACGCCCTCGCTCCCGACCGTGATCGCGACCGCCGGGTGGACGCGCTTGGTGAGCGTCGCCTTGGGGCCCTTGACGGTCAAGGTGCCGGCCGCGACCGAGACCTCGGCTTTCCCTGGAGCGATCGGCTTTTTGGCGAGGCGGCTCATGGCATTACCAGATCTCGAAGAGCGCCTCCCCGCCGGCGCGGTCGCGGCGCGCCTCGGCGTCCGCGAGGATGCCCTTGGAGGTCGAGAAGAGCCGCGCGCCGGTGCCGCCGGCGACCCGGTGCGCCTCGGTGTGGGGCGCGTAGAGACGGCGGCCGGGCTTGGAGAGGCGCTTGACGCCGCGGATCTTGGGCTCGCCGGAGGGCGCGTAGAGGAGCTCGACCGCAAGCGCCTTCTTGGGAGCCTCCCCTTGCACCGAGACCGAGCCGACGAAACCGAGCGCCGAGAGCTTGCGGGCGATCGCCTCCAGATGCTTGGCGTACGGCAGCTCGACGGCGCGCTTGCCGATCGCGCTCGCGTTCACGAGCCGAGTGATGAAGTCGCCGACGCGGTCGCTGGTCATAGTATAGAAATGCTTACCACGAAGCCTTCTTGACCCCCGGGATCTTGCCCTGCCGCGCGAGCTCGCGGAAGTCGATGCGCGAGACGCCGAAGGCGCGCATATAGCCGCGCGAGCGGCCGGAGATCGCGGAGCGGTTCTTGAGGCGGACCGGCGAGGAGTTCTTGGGGAGCTTCTGGAGACCCTCGGAGTCGCCCGCAGCCTTAAACGCCGCGCGCTTGGCGGCGTACTTCTTGACCAAGCGCTCGCGCTTGGCTTGTCGGGCAAGCTGGGACTTTTTCGCCATAAATAAAAAGCTCCGAAGAGCGTGAAAACAATGTATCACCTGGGCATTCAGGCGTCAAACCAGCCCAAAAGAAGGCCCCGCACGAGGCGGGGCCGATTATTCACTAGCCGGCTACCAACCAGGAGATGGTGAGACGATGGACGGCAAACTTGGGGTGCAGATGATATTGTCCAAATTCCTTCACGACGAAGCCGGTGCCCTCGAGGAGCATCTCGACCTCCTCGCGGATCGGTTCGTTCGCGGGGATGTCGGTGACGACATCTGCCACCATCGAGCCCGTGATCGCCTTCGCGAAGATTTCGGGCAGCCAGGCGGTGCGGAATTTCTCCATCAACCGCTCGACCTTACTTGCGGGGTCGGCGGAGAAATGGCTCGTCCGTATCATCTTGCTCACATGGACGGCGAGCTCCGCATACGGCCTGATGACCGAGCGGCATATTTTCTGCAGGTTCTCTTTCTCGAGTCCTGCGAGTTTCGACTGCGGCATTGGTTCGGCTCCTTGGTATCCGGCGATAATCCTATGCCTTCCCCCCGCTAAACGCAACGCGGCGCCTCCGGCGCCGTGCTATTCGTTTGAACGAAATTATTTCTTCGCCAGCGCTTCGAAACAAGGCCTATAGCGGCGAATAAAATCACGCGCAAAGGCCTGAATCTCCTTTTTGCGCGCTTCCGCTTCCGTTTTGTCCTTTTGCGAAACCATCAGAGCGATTATAGCAATTCGAAGGACTACAACCAAGCTCGCAGAGCCGCACTCGTTTTTGTTACAGCGATTATTTCTTGCTCTCGGCGGAGCGGAGCGGGAAGCCCAGGTGGCGGAAGAAGGCCTCGGCCTCCGCCTTGTTCTTGGCGGTCGTGACGATCGTGATCGCGAGGCCGAAGACGTCCTTCAAGTCCTCATCCGAGGTCTCCGGGAAGATAGTGTGCTCCTTGATGCCGATCGTGAGGTTGCCCATGTCGTCGACGGCGGAGGCCGCGAGGCCGCGGAAGTCGCGCGTGCGGGGCAGCGCGATATGAACGAGCTTATCGAGGAAGTCGAACATCCGCCCTCCGCGCAGCGTGACTTGGAGCCCGACGGTGTCGCCCGCGCGCACCTTGAAGGAGGCGATCGACTGCTTGGCGGCGCGCGGCGCGGGCGCCTGGCCCGTGATGCGCGCGAGGCGCTCGGTGATGAGCGCGACCTGCTTCTGGTCCCGCTTCTTGCCGACGCCCGAGGAGATCACGACCTTGAGAACGCGCGGCGCCTGCATGCGCGAGGTATAGCCGAAGCTCGGCGAGAGAGCTTCATAGGCGGTCTGCTGGCGGGCTTTGGTCAACATCATAAGGGCGGGTGTTAGCGGTTAGGTTCTAGATGTT
The DNA here is from genome assembly GCA_035547315.1 of Minisyncoccota bacterium. Classification (GTDB taxonomy): domain Bacteria; phylum Patescibacteriota; class Minisyncoccia; order Phycocordibacterales; family Phycocordibacteraceae; genus C7867-001. The sequence goes on along the minus strand of DASZVH010000001.1, from coordinate 55,437 downwards.
AGGCAACCTTAGCCACGTTCGAGGCGTCGATAGGGCGCTCCGTCTCCACGATGCGGCCCGACTGCCCGGAGACGCGCGAGCGGATCGAACGCTTGGCGATAGCGACGCCCTCGACCACCACTTTGCCCTCCTTGGGGAGCGCGCGCGCGATCACGCCCACCTTCCCCTTATCCTTGCCGGAGAGGACCTTCACCTTGTCGCCTTTTTTAACGTGGAGTTTCATAATTGTGTTCTGTCGTCTCGTCATACGACCTCGGGCGCGAGCGAGGCGATCGCGTGCCAGCCCCGCTCGGTGAGCTCGCGCGGCACCGGCCCGAAGACGCGGTTGCCCTTCGGAGCCATCTCCTTGCCCTGCTTCTCGACCAGTACGACCGCGTTCTCGTCGAAGCGGATGTAGGAGCCGTCCTTGCGGGCGAAGGGCTGCTTCTGCCGCACGACGACCGCGCGGTAGATCTCCTTCTTCTTCACCTGCTTGCGGGGCTCGGCGACCTGGATCGAGACGATGACGGTGTCGCCGATGGCGGCGTAGCGGCGCTTAGAGCCGCCCGGCACCTTGAAGACCCGCGCGATGGCACCGCCGGAGTTGTCCGCAACGCGCACGATGGATTGGGCCTGCAACATAGTTATTCCGCGGCGCTCGGGCGCGAAGGCGCCGAGGCGTTCGCGACGAGAGCGAAACGCTTGCGCTTGCTGATCGGCCGCGTGGCGGCGATGGTCACGCGCTCCCCCACTTGGGCGGTGTTGCCCGGGTCGTGGACCAGGTACTTCTTGGAGCGAGTGAAGTACTTCTTGTATTTAGGGTGCTTGACGTAGCGGTCGACGCGGACGGTCGCCGTGTCCTTCATCGCCGTCTTGACGACGACGCCGCGGAAAGTCTGGGGCCGGGGGTGCCTGGTTTCCATAATTTAGTCGGTCGAAGATGCTGAGCGGAGCGAACGCGCGCGCTGCTCGGTCAGGATGCGCGCGATCTGCCGGCGGTGCTTGGCCGGCGCGTTGGTGTCCTTGGGCCGGCTCCCGGCCGCGGCGAAGCGCTCCTCGCGCAGCCGCCCGCGCTCCTCGACGAGGAGCGTCCGGAGCTCGGCGTCGGACGCCTTCTTGATCTCGCTGCGCATAGTCTTACGTTTTGCCATATTTCGTATGAAATAGCTAGCGGGTGACGATCGCGGTCTTGACCGGCAGCTTCATGCCCGCCTGGCGCAGGTGCTCCTTGGCGGAGGCCTCCGCGACGCCATCGAGCTCGAAGAGGACACGCCCGGGGCGCACCTCGAAGACGTATTTCGCCGGGTCGCCCTTGCCGCTGCCCATGCCGACCTCCGCCGGCTTGGCGGTCACGGGGCGATCCGGGAAGATGCGGATCCACAGCTTGCCGCCCTTGGCGGTGGCGCGGGTGAGCACCTTGCGGGCGCTCTCGATCTGGTTGCTGGTGATGCGCGCGGGCGTGGTCGCCTTGAGCGCCCAGCTGCCGAAGGCGACGGTGGTGCCGCGCGTATCGGGGCGCGCGAGCCGCGCCGGGCTCTTGCGGTGCGTCTGCCACTTGCGGTGTTTGACTTTCTTAGGGAAAAGCATGGCGGCAGATATTAGGGGCGAGCGGTCGCCTTAGCTCCGTAGACGTTGCCCTTATAGATCCAGACCTTCACCCCGATGATGCCGTAGGGCAGGAGTGCCTCCTCGTGCGCGAAGTCGATATCCGCGCGGAAGGTCTGGAGCGGGATGCGGCCGCGCTTGACCTCCTCCTTGCGGCTCATGTCCGCGCCGCCGAGGCGGCCGGAGATCACGATGCGCACGCCCTCGACTTCGCGGACCGCCTTCACTTTCTCCGCGGTCTGCTTGAGAACGCGGCGGAAGGGCATGCGCTTCTCCAGCCCCTCGACCACCATGAAAGCGACCACCGCCGCGTCGAGCTCGGGCTGGCGGATCTCGACGATATCGAGCTTGACCGCGCGGCGGTCGGCCGGCGCCGCGGCGCGGATCACCGCGGTGAGTTCCTTGCGCAGCTTGGCGGCGTTCTCACCCGAGCGGCCGATAACGAGGCCGGGGCGCGCCGTGGTGGCGATGACCCGCAGCTCGGCGGCGGAGCGCTCGATCTCGACGTTGCTGGTGTAGGTGCCCTTGAGGCGCTTTTTGAGGAAGGCGCGGATAGCCTCGTCCACGCGGATGTTCTCGCGGTAGCTCTTCTTGTCGGCGGCGAACCAGCGGCTCTTCCAGTCCCGGATGATGCCGAGGCGATGCGCGTAGGGATGTACGGTGTGAGTCATGGCGCAGGCTTCAGATGCTAGGAAGACAGCTCGACGATCACGCGGCTCTTCTTGCGGCGTATCGGGGTCGCGCGGCCCATGGCGCGGGGCATCCAGCGCTTGGCCATCCCGGCGCTCTCGACCGTGATGTTCTTGATCGTGAGGCTCGCGGCCTTCTCGCCGCGGTCCTTGGCGTTGGCGGCGGCGCTCTTGATGAGCTTGGCGACCGGCATCGAGGCGCGCTTGGGCAGGAAGGAGAGCGCGGCAAGCGCCTCCTCGACCCGCTTTCCCTTGACGAGCCCTGCCACGAGGCGGACCTTGCGCGGGGATTGATTGTAGCTATCGAGGGTGGCTTTCATGGTCTATTTCTTCTCCCCTGCGGCGCTCGCGGCCTTGGCGGCGGCGATAGCGGACTCCTGCTGCTTCTGCTCGAGCTCCTTCTGCATCTTGCCGCCGTGGCGGGTGAACTTCTTGGTCGGCGAGAACTCGCCCAAGCGGTGCCCCACCATCTCCTCGGAGACCAGGACCTCGACATGCTGCTTGCCGTTGTGGACGCCGAAGGTATAGCCGACCATCTCGGGGCTGATCTGGCTCCCGCGCGCCCACGTGTTGATCACTCCCGCGGCGCGGGAGGGCTGTTTGGCGACCTTCTTGAGGAGTTTTGCATCCACATAGGGTCCCTTCTTGAGCGATCGCGCCATAAAGCAATGAAAAGCCCGCGAAGCGGGATGCATGAAAGATACAGGAGAGGCGGATAATCGTCAAATCCGGCCGCCCCCCTGCTATCCTAGGGAGATGAAACACACCCTCATCGGCACCATCGCCCTCGTGGTCATCGTGAGCGGCATCGCCACCTATGCCCTCTTGCGCCCTGCCCCGGTGGCGGCACCCGGCACCTCGGCGATTACTGAGGAGAGCCCCTATTTCTCGATAGACGCAAAGTGGCCGGCCACCACGTCCCTTAAGGCCTCTGCGGGGGCGGCCGCGGACAAGGCGGCCGTCGCGCTCATGGCCGCCGGAGTCCAAAACGCCGTCGCGCAGTTCAAGAGCGACACGGACTACGGCTCCATCATCCCGGCGGACGCCGCGTATATAGGGCTCGGGCAAGATGGTCGCAAATACACCTTCGACGTTTCATATGAGGCGACCTCCTCGCCGACGACCGTCTCCTATATCTTCTCGCTCTACGCGGATACGCTCGGCGCGCACGGGAACGGCACCTACCTCACCTACACCTTCGATGCTAAAACCGGCGCGCCGCTCTCGCTCTCGGACCTCTTCACCATCAGCACGAACTATGTGGGGTTCTTGAGCGCCTACGCCCGAGCAAATCTTCCCGCTGTCATCGCCGCGCATGAGGGCGTATCGCCCGACGAGGTTGACTCGCAGATGCTCGACGAGGGTACGGCGCCGGACGCCGCCAACTTCCAATGGTTCTATCTCGCGAACGGCGACCTCGTGCTCCTTTTCCCTCCCTACGCCGTCGCACCTTATGCTGCCGGCACCATCGAGCTCGACATCCCCCTTTCCCAAGTGACCGGCCTCAAGGCGGGCTACCCCTAGCGGCCTTTTTCTATGCTAGAGTGCGGGCGGAAAGGAGTTCAGACATGTGCGAATATTGCATCGAACCGCAGCGCACGCGCTCGCCCGAAAAGGAGGCGCGCGACAGAGAAATTCGAGATCGGCTGCATTCTCTGATCAAAGCCGATCTGGAGAAAGCGAGCGCCAAGGTGCGCAGACTCCTCGATTGCGGATGCCCGCGCTATTCGCGCTTCCCCGGGATTGATCGAGTACTCCGCTATCTCTTCCCCCCGCCCGTCCATCATCACTAAATACGAAAAGGCCGCCAATTTCTCGGCGGCCTTATCTTTTGCGGGGAGTCAGACAGATTACAGACTCGGCCCCGTAATCGGCCATCATTTCTTCGAGACTAGTCACCTCGATATACCCGCCCACGCCATATACCGAGAGATACAAGCCGCGACCAATGTAAACTGCGACGTGATGCAGGAGAGCTGTGTCGTCCATCTGCTTGGTATCTAGCAGAACAACGTCGCCGCGGCGTTTGCGGCGAAACTTCTTCGCGGTCCAGTGGTGGGCAAGATCGTATTTGGCGTGCGGTTGGATCCCGTACACCATGCATACGAATGCGTAGCAGTCGAAGAACAAGTCTGGTTGGGTGTGGTATCGCCGAAGGAATTCGCTCACGCCGACAAGCACCGGCTTCGGCAGCGCAAGAACTCTGCCGAGCCCGAGAAGTCTAGAGCGGTATATGAATTCCACCTCGTCGATTTCGTCGAGTTCGGCATCTTCGAGACAAGAAACTTTACCTCCAACGCGTACGAGCAAGGGGCGTACCGTCATCCCTGCGCCGTCTAGAGTTATGATCTGACGTTTCCCCGTTCCTATAAAGATCGAGAGCACGCTAAGGCTCCTTTCTTTTAGTTTCTGCAACTTAAATACTATCTTTGCGTATGTTTGTCAATTTGTGTTGGGATGTACGCAGAAGCGGAAGAGGTGGAGGCCTCAGATGAATCCTTCTTCAAACGAAGAGGAGTTCGAGCGCGGGCTACGCATTCTCGACGAGACGCGTGCGTCACGCGAAGAGGATACGGAGCGCCTTGTGGGCGGCCTGGTCCCGCCGGAACGGCTCGTAATTCGGTGCGAGATTACCCTACGCGCGGGAACTGTTCTGCTCTTTGATCCGCCACTCGAGGCAACCGTCTATAGCGGAGACAACCGCGAGAAGAGCGACTTCTGCAAGAAGTACGCGGGCCAGGAATGTCGGCTGCTTACTTTTGTCGACAGAGCGAAGCCGACGGCGCCGGATATGCTCTACGATCTGCGCTCCGCGATCGAACAACCGAAGCTCAAGGTCCGTTTCTCTGACGGAACTATACGAGCTCTTGCGGTCTATCACTTCATCGTCCCGAAGAATTCTCTTTGAGAATTCACTGCAAAGGCCGCCCTCTCGGGCGGCCTTTTTCTTTAGGAGATGAAGAACTCGTCGAACTTCTCGAAGGGCATGTCGTAGAAGGAGCCCGGCGGATAGAGCTGCTGGGAGCCGAAGCGCGACTTGTCGAAATATTTCGCGTTCTTGAAGGAGAAGAAGCAGACTGCCGAGTAGCGGCCCTCCGTAGCGGTCTCGGGCGTCGCGAGGACGCGATGCGAGAGCGCGCGCAGTTGATTCTTAGAACGATGCTGGAGCCCATTGCCCGCGAAGATGACGGTCTCGCCAGGGTCCAAATCCATCGGCACCCACTCCTTAGTATCGAAGGTGAGCCGCTCGACGCCCGGATGGCTCTCGTAGAGGTGGAGGGTGAAGCCGCCTTTATCGTTGTGCGGCGCGGCGATCTCCTCGCCTGCGCTGCGTGCGGGGAAATAATGGAGGAAGCGCACGAGCCAATTCTCTTGCATGCTCATCAGATCCTCCTCGAAGCCCTCGACGCCGAGCTCCTCTTCCACCTGGCGCCCGAATTCCTGCAAGAGAGGTGCCATGAGCGCAGGGAGCGCGGTCGCCTTCTTGACGAAGGCAGGCGTGATGAAGTCGTCCACGCGCTCCGCTTTGCGCGCGAGCTCGTCTTTGCCCGAGGCGCGCAGATGGAAGTTCTCCTTGAGGTCGATCGCCTCGCCCTCCTTGAGCTCGTAGCCGTTGCCCGAGACGTTGGTGTCGCCCGCATATGGGAACTTGAGCTTTTGTTCCCGCGAGAGCGCGCAGAATCTCCTCCAAGCCTCGACGGCCTCCTCGACCCCGGCGCGCAGTTCCTCCGGATATTTCACATAGAGCCGGCCCTCCCTCTTGAGCTCCGCCAGATTCATGCCGGGAGTATAGCGCAAGAAGAAACCCGCCGCCGGCGGGTTTCTTCAAAAGATTGATTAGCCCTTCTTGCGCTTGCCGGCGTGGCGGCGGGAGACGATGAAGACATTGGAGTACTTCTTCGGCGTGCGGGTCTTCTGCCCCTTGCCGGTCGGCTTGCCCCAGAGGGACTTCGCGCGCCGGAGGCCGCGGCCCTGCTTGCCCTCGCCGCCGCCGTGCGGGTGGTCTACCGGGTTCATCGCCGAGCCGCGCACCGTCGGGCGGATGCCGAGCCAGCGGGAGCGGCCGGCCTTGCCGATGACCACGAGGTTGTACTCCTCGTTGCCGACCGAGCCGACCGAGGCGTAGCAGAGGTCGCTGACGCGGCGCACCTCGCTCGAGGGAAGCTTCACTTGCGCGTAGCCCGCATCGTGCGCCACCACCTCGGCGAAGGAGCCCGCGGAACGCACCAGGACGCCGCCTGCGCGCGGCTTGAGCTCGATATTGTAGACGAAAGTGCCCACCGGGATCTTGCCGAGCGGCATGCGGTTGCCGTCCTTAAGCGGAGCGTTCTCGCCCGTTACGAACGTATCGCCGACCTTGGCGCCCTTGGGGACGATGTGGTAGCGGCGCTCGCCGTCGGCGTAGAGCGCGAGCGCGATGAACGCGGAGCGGTACGGGTCGTACTCGACGGTCTCGAATCGGGCGGGGATATCGAGCTTATCGAAGCGGAAGTCGACCTCGCGCAGGCGCTTCTTGTTGCCGCCGCCCTGGTGGCGCGTCGTGATACGGCCGAAGCCGTTGCGGCCCGCGCGGTCCTTCTTGTTCTTCAAGAGCGGCTTGTGCGGCGCGTCGCCCGAGAGCAGCTGCCGATACGGCAGCGTGGTCATGAAGCGGCGGGACTTGGTGGTGGGGCGATAAGATTTCATAAACAGGAGTTAGGCGCTAGGTTCTAGATATTAGGCGAACTCGATCTTCTCGCCGGCGTTGAGGTAGACGTACGCTTTGCGGCGCGCGGCGCGAGTCGCTTTGCCCGGGCGCGTGCGCTTAGAGACGCGCTTCCCCGGCGTGTTCACGATGGCCACCTTGCGCGGCGCGACGCCGTAGAGCTCCTTGATCGCCGCGGCGATCTGCGGCTTGGTGGCGTCCCGGGCGACCGCGAAGCCGTAGACGCCCGTGTCGGTGGCGAGGAGCGCCTTCTCGGTGTACCAGGGGTGAAGCACGATCGCGTGCGCGCGGCCGGGAGCGAGCGCCGCCGCCCGCGCACGCGATATGCGTTTCTCCTTCTTCCCCTCCTTTTTATTGCCGCCGAAGATAGCCATAGATTATTTCTTAGAGAATTTAGCGGCGAGCTGCTTGAAGGACTCCTCCGGATCCTCGATGACGAGATAGCGGTAGGTGAGGAGGTCGAGCGGATTCAAGTTGCGGGCCTCCTCGGTGGCGACCGCGCCCACGTTGCGCAGCGACTTCACCACGTTCGCGTCGTAGCGCGCGAGCGCGAGGAGCATGGCGTTCTTGCGCTTGCCGAAGATCGCCGCGCCCGCGCCCTTGCCGAGCGCCGCGAGCGCGGCGACAGCCTCCTTGGTCTTGGGCGCCGCGAAGGAGAGCTTCTCCACCAGGATGAGCTCGCCGTCTTGCGCCTTCTTGGAGAGGACGCTCGCCAAGGCCTGCGCGCGCATCTTCTTGTTCACCTTCTCGGAGTAGTCGCGCTCCTTGCGCGGGCCGAAGGTGACGCCGCCATGCCGCCAGATCGGCGAGCGGGTAGAGCCGTGGCGGGCCTGGCCGGTGCCCTTCTGCTTCCACGGCTTCTTGCCGCCGCCCGCCACCTCGGCGCGGTCCTTGGTGTGCGCGCGGTTCTGCCGCTTGTTGGCGGCAAGCGCGGTCGCGACCTGGTGTACCAAGTCGGCGCGCCACGCGGCGCCGAAGAGCTCTGCCGGGAGCTCGATGGTCCCAACGGAGGCGCCGCTCATCGAGTAGATGGGTGCCGGAGCCGAAGGCCCCGAGCTCTTTTGCGTTTTGCGGGTGGTTGCCATACGTAAATTATGCGGAAACGACCTCGAGCAGCGTGCCGCGCGCGCCCGGCACCGCGCCGGAGACGATCAGGCGATGATTCGCCGCGTCCACCGCGAGCACTTTGAGGTTCTTGACCGTCACGCGCGCGCCGCCCAGGCGCCCGGCCATGCGGATGCCCTTGGCGACGCGGCCGCCCGCGCGGCCGCCCGAGCCGCCGATCGAGCCGGGCTCGCGCTCCGAGTGCTTCTGGCCGTGGGAGCGGCGCCCGCCGTGGAAGCCGTGGCGCTTCACCACGCCCGCGAAGCCTTTGCCCTTGGAGAGGCCGGACACCACGACCGAGTCGCCGACCGCGAACGCTTCGACCGTGATCTCGGCGCCGGCCGCAGCGCCCTCTTTCGCCAAGGCTTCGGAGGGGACCCGGAACTCGCGCAGCGCCGAGAAAGCCTTGCTCTTGGTGTGGCCGAGGACGGCCTTCGAGACGTTCTTGGCCTTGCGGGAGCCCTCGCCAACCTGCACGGCGTCGTATTTGTCCGCGCCCGCCGCGGTCTTGACCTGGGTCACGACGACTGGCGCCGCGGCAAGCACGGTGCCCGCGTGCGCACGGCCATCCTCCCCGAATACTCGGGTCATCTCGATCTTGCGCGCGAGGATGAATTTCATGGGTAGACAAATCGCCCCTCAGCGCATCGCTTCGGGGCGATTTGCTGGAGGTCCTGCCCGAGAACCCGTCGAGGGCTCGGGAGGACATAGCGACCCGAGCACTCTACCGTGCCCGCTCTGGAAATGCAAGAAGCCGAAGCTTCATCATTTTTCAGATAAAGCTCCGGCTTCAAAAAGGTGATTCGTCAGCGCTGCCGGAGAAGGGGCACCGGGATCTCGAGTCGCTCGCAGAGGGCATAGCGCCGCTCCAGGAGCCGTTCGAGGAGTCCCCAGTTCAACCTGGCGGATCGGTGGTCGTCGCTGCCCTGCTTGAGATGCTGCTCAAGCACGGAAAGCACCGCCCCGATCTTGCCGTTGATCTCTTCCAGCTCGGCCCGGAGGGCCTCGCTGCTGGCGAAAAACAAAAATTGTTTGAACATTTTGTCCTCCTTTTCTAGAAAAGACTATAGCACTAGTGCGGTAAAATTGCAAGTCCTCCCGGGTACGCGGCCGCCGCCCGGAGGCGGCGGCTGGTCCCGCCGATCCATTGAGAATTCCCGAGAGAACTCGATCCGGATCGGCGTTGCGGCCACTCTAGCAGGGCGCGGATGAATCGGGTATGAAACGGGCCGCGAGCTTGCGCTCGCGGCCCCTGGTTCACGATCTCGCCAAGCCCGGGAAGCGCTGGCGCGCCTCCGCTTCGCTGAAGGCCCAGAGCGGATCGTCGACGGCGATACGCGCGTCCATATAGATCGCCGCGCGCAGGCCGCCCCGATGCCGAAAGGCCGTAACGAAGGCCCTTCCTATGGCGGCATTCCGTACCTCAGCCCAACGCCGATTGAGCAGCGCGGGCGGCCGCAGGCACGGCTCGGCGAGTTCGACGCCCTCGAAGAGCACCTTCTTGTTGCCGAAGAAGCGCCCAACAAGGCCGTTGAGCTCGATTCCCTCCACGAGCACGTTGCGGCGCGTGTCGATCGGGGCGAAATGTGTGCCCGCGGGCAGTTCCCGGTTCGCTCGCTCGATCGCCTCGCGAGCGATGAAGGTCACGTGGCGTATCTTCGGCGGGGTCGAGTGCGAATACTTCCCGGTGCCGAGCGCATAGCGGTCGCCCGCGATGCCCGCCCCCGCGATAAGCGCCGCGTAGCGCACCGACTCCATCGGCGCACCGGCGGAGGATGCGGTAAAGATCGCAAGTATTTTCCCCATCTTCTATTGCTCCCTGTGGTTTCCGCGCTCAGCCTACGCGCTTCGCGAGCAAATGCAACCGCAGCAAAAAGCCGCGGGCGGTTCCCGGCCTGCGGCTCATTCGATTCCTCAGACCATCTTCACGTCGATGGAAACGCCCGAGGGGAGATTGAGATTGGTGAGCGCTTCGATGACCTTCGGCGAGGGATTCAAAATGTCTATGAGGCGCTTGTGGATGCGCATCTCGAACTGCTCGCGCGCGTCCTTGTGGACGAAGGTGGAGCGATTGACCGTCCAGCGCTTGATCTCGGTCGGGAGCGGCACGGGGCCGACGACTTTCGCGTCGAAGCGCGCCGCGGTGTCCATGATCTGCTTCACGGAGACGTCGAGGATCTTGTGCTCGTAGGCCTTTACCCGAATGCGGAGCTTGTGCTCCTGAGAAGCGGCGTCGGCAGCAGCTTTCTTCGCGCGCGGCTTCGCCGCGCGCGTCTTAGGCTCTTTGGTTGCCGTTGCCGCTGTCATAGAACGTGTACAGCCGAGTATGCACTATGCCCATTAAAAACGCAAGAACCCGCGACCGGAAGGCCGCGGGTTCTTGGATTGAGAATCGGGAGAGGCTTAGGCCGTGATCTTGGTCACGACGCCCGCGCCCACCGTCTTGCCGCCCTCGCGGATCGCGAAGCGCGTCTTGTCCTCGAGCGCGATCGGCGCCACGAGTTTGACCTTGAAGGTCACGGTGTCGCCCGGCATCACCATCTCCTTGCCCTCCGGGAGGGTGACCTCGCCGGTGACATCGGTGGTGCCGATGTAGAACTGCGGCTTGTAGCCGGTGAAGAACGGCGTGTGGCGGCCGCCCTCGTCCTTGTTGAGGATGTACACCTCCGCCTCGAAGTCGGTGTGCGGGGTGATCGAACCGACCTTGGCCAAGACCTGGCCGCGGTGGACGTCCTCCTTCTTGGTACCGCGCAGCAAGATGCCCGCGTTGTCGCCCGCCTGGCCCTCCGGGAGCTGCTTGTTGAACATCTCGATGCCGGTGACGGTCGTCTTGGTGGTCGGGTGGAGGCCGACGATCTCGACTTCCTCGCCCACCTTGACGATGCCGCGCGCGATGCGACCGGTGACCACGGTGCCGCGGCCTTCGATCGAGAAGATGTCCTCGATCGGCATCATGAAGGGCTTGTCGGTCTCGCGGGCAGGGACCTCGAAGTAGGAGTCCATCGTGTCGAGGAGCTCCTTGACCTTCTTGGCGTACTCGTCGTTCATGTCCTTGGCCTCGAGCGCCTTCAAGCCCGAGCCGCGGATGATGGGGGTAGCGGCGCCGTCGAAGCCCTGCTTGGTGAGGAGCTCGCGGATCTCCTCCTCGACGAGGTCGATGAGATCGGCCTCGGCGACCATGTCCACCTTGTTGAGGAAGACGATCATCTTCTTGAGGCCCACCTGCTTGGCGAGCAGGATGTGCTCGCGGGTCTGCGGCATGACGCCGTCGGTCGCGGCGACCACGAGGACCGCGCCGTCCATCTGGGCGGCGCCCGTGATCATGTTCTTGATGTAGTCGGCGTGCCCCGGCGCGTCGATGTGCGCGTAGTGGCGGTTCGGCGTCTCGTACTCCGAGTGGTGGAGCGCGATGGTGATGCCGCGCGCCTTCTCCTCGGGCGCGGAGTCTATCTTGTCGACGGCCTCGACGCGGGCGGAGTAGCCCTCGCCCTTGAGCATGTCCGCGACATGCAGGATGCCGGCGGTGAGCGTCGTCTTGCCGTGGTCGACGTGGCCGATGGTGCCCACGTTCATGTGCGGCTTCGCACGATTGAAATCTGCCATGGTGGATAAATTATTGCTAAGACACGAATAAACCCCGGCAAGAGCCGAGTGACGCCGAAAGCGTTACTAAAGAATGTAGCAAGAACGCGCGCGCCGTGCAAGGCGCGCGCGCCGCATCCGAGGAAACGCTAGCGCGAGGAGGGGCTGAGGCCGCCGACCGCAGAACCCTTGCTCGTCGAGGTCGCCGTGCCGGTGCCGGAGCTGGTGCTGGTGCTGTCGGCTGCGCCCGAGGTGCCGGTGCCGGAGCTGGTGCTGCCGGCCGCGCCCGAGGTGCCGCCGGCCGCGCCGGTGCCGCCCGTGCCCGTGCCCGAGCTCACTCCGCCGACGGCGCCGGTGCCCGATTGCGTCGACGTGCCGAGACCGCCCGAAGTCTCCGAAGAGGGGTTGGTTGGGCTGTTCGAGGAGGAGCCACATGCGGCAGCGAGCGCAGCGACGGTACGCGGCCCCGCGGCGCCGAAGCCGGTGGAGGCCGGCGTGCCCGAGTAGACGATCGTATGGGAAATCTGGAAGGCCTCGACCGCCGCGACGGTCTGGCTGCCGTAGTAGCCGGTGGCGCCGGCCGGGAGCGAGTAGCCGAGCGCGAGCAGGAGCTGCTGCAGCGCGGTGACCGCGGTGCCCGAGGAGCCCTCGGCGAGCGTCGTAGGCAGCAGCGGGCAGCTGCCGCCGCCGGCGCTCCCCGCGCCGCTCGCCGGGGCCGAGCCGCCGGTGCCGCCGGCCGCGCCCGAGGTGCCGCCGGCCGCGCCGGTGCCGCTCACAGGAGAGGAGGGCGCGCTGCCGCAGACGCTCTCGAGCGCCGCGCGCGTGGTGGGGCCCGCGGCGCCGAAGCCGGTCGTCGCGGCGCTCCCCGAGGAGACGATCCCGTGCGCGGCTTGGAAGGCCTCGACCGCCGCGACGGTCTGGCTGCCGTAGTAGCCGGTGGCGCCGGCCGGGAGCGAGTAGCCGAGCGCGATGAGCGCTTGCTGGAGGGTGGTCACCGCCGCGCCGGTGGCGCCAAACGCGAGGTTTGCTGCCGGTGCGTTGCAGGTGCCGGCACCCTCCTGAAGCTGCGAGCTGCCTCCGCCTGAAGGGGTGCCAAGACCGCTGTGGCCGAGGATCGTCACCTGCGCCGCATTGGAAGCGCCTGAGACATTGCCCGCCGCGTCGAAGGCCTTGACTTTATAAGTGTAAGTCTGACCGACCGTTACCCCAAGATCCGTGTAGAGCGCGAGCGTGGTGGTCGCGATCTGCGCGCCGTCGCGGATCACCTTGTAGCCCGCGACACCAACGTCGTCGGTGGAGGCAGTCCAGGTGAGCGCCGCCACGCCCCCCGCGCCGGTGCCGGCAAGATTGGTCGGCGCGGAAGGCGGCGTCGTATCGGGGCCGCTGCCTCCGCCCGTGAACCAAGGCTGGTAGGTGAGATCAACCGGACCGCTCACTTGAGCCGGATTATCGACCGCCCAGATGCCCACGAGCGCAACATTGGGACTCAGGTCGTCGGAAACGACCGTCGCGTTCGGATTGCTCGGACCGCCTTGCCGAGCCGGCGCGGTGAGCGAATTGAGGAATTTCCCGTCGAGAAGCGCGAAGCCGGTCAGAGCCCCGTGGATTGCCGCTGCCGTCTGAATGCTCGCGATTGTGTTAGCCTGCAGGTCGCTTGAGTATTGCTCGATGATGGTTTTTCCTCCGGAGAGATCGAAGCCGATCGGCGTCATCGAATGATTGGCGTAGGAGAAGAAGGTGATCGGCGTGGTCGGCGCGACGCCGCTGCCGACGATGAGATAAGGCTTGCCCACCGCGTCGCCGCAGCTGGCGGGATAGCAGCTGTCCGCGATCGTGTGGTACTGGGCCGCGAGTATCTTGGCGCCGGCCGGATCGAGCGCCTCGACATCAAGGCCGGTATACGTCTCAGAGCCGAAATTAAGAAGCGTGAAGCTGGGCCCGCCGTTGTCGTTTACTGTCTGGATACCGTAATGGGGGCCGTGGAGATACACGCTCTGGATGACTTCGTTCTTGGCACTCCCCAAAAGAAGCCCACTCCCCGAAGCATACGCATCCGCGGGTTCGCCGGTGTCAGTATCTCTGTTTCCGTTTTGATCCAAGTCTGAGGGAGGATTCCCGAAAGGCTCGGGGTACGAGAGAATTTTCTGGTTGTCGCCGGAGCCTTTCCCAAGGTCGAGCCAGAAAGTAAAGACTGTCTGCAGATTCCCAATAAAACCGCTCGTGCTCTTGCTCACGAAGATACCGTCGCGGAGCACCGCTGCTTGGTAGTTGTCGATAAAGTGGCCGGTCGAGCCGTAAGTGCCGAAATCGAGTCCATAGGTCGCATTTGCGTTAACGACATTCTCGACCCAATCCCCGGCGCCTTGCGCCTGAATGGTGTAGCCGAAAGGCTGCGGCCCATTGTACGGCGCCTGATGATAGGCGTCTTGGTTGGTATACCAGAACGCGAGGCCACGCACGCCCGCATTCGAGGAAAGCGCGATGAAGGGTGAAGAATTCCCTTGCACGAAAAGCGCGGTCTGCGTATCAAGCGTGTGGAATGCGGAATCCTGTGGCGCACCGGTAAGCTCAACTCCCGTGGGCACACGGAGGTTGCCGGTGAAAAAGTACCCCATGCCGGTCGCCGGACTGCCGGGCACATACACGGTGCCGCCGCCTGCATTACCGGCCGCATTGAGCGCCGCTTGGAATGCTGCTGTGTTGTCGGTGCAACCGCCGGTCATAATGCCCGAATCGTTGAAATCGCTGTCGATACAGTCTGCCTTCGCGCCGTAGGCGGTGACATCATAAAGGGAGTCGGTACCAGTGCGGGCGGGCTTGGGCTGCGGCGGCGCGAGGTGGGCAAGCGCATCAACCGTGTAGCCTGAGCTCGGAAACCCGCTTATACCGAGTGCAGCAAGCACTGTATCAGTGAGGCCCTCGGCAACCCAAACATTGCTCGGATTCGCCGCGCTATCCATGGCGATCGCGCTTTGCCCACTCGGATAGGTATTGCCGACGATAAAGGCCCGCGGCACTGAGCTTCCAAGCGACAGATCCTTGGTGTTGCCCGAAGCCGCTTGAGAGAAGTGATCGCCCTCGAGCGCAAGGCCGCCGGCAACGGTGATCGCATACCCGCCCCATGAGGCAAAGGTGTCATTGGCCGCGTCGATATCGAAGGATGACGATTGGTTCGTGATGTCCGCGCCGCTCGAGGAGAGCGTGGTGTCGTCAAACACCAACCGGCCCGTGGTAGGGTTACCCTTCGCATCATTCTTTGTGATCAGTATCGCGGTTGGATTCGTGCCCGCGGTAGCGCTTATCGACGCAACGCTCATGAAAAAGTTGTACTGGCTGATCTTGATGCCGATATTGGCGCCACTGATCTCGAGCCCCGTGATGGTCTCGCCGGTCACGACCGGATTGTTAGGTCCCTTGTACTTGCCGGCATAATAGAGCCCTATCTCGAAGTCATCGAGTGAGACGTTCGAGGAGAGCCAATTATCGTCATACTCCGCGCCGATCGTGTGCGTGCGGGTGTAGTCCGCGAGCGCGGAATACGAGGGTGCGCCGGAGAGGCCCGAGGAGGCCCAATAGACGGCGCCGAGGTGGAGGTCGCTTACACGGCAAGCGCTTGTCGTGTCGGCCAGGATGACACCGGTCACGAGCGGCGAACCGTATATATTGTCAAGTTCAATCCCCTTACCAGAGGCTCCGCGCGCGTCGAAAATCATGGTCGGATTGACGAATGTGCTGTCCAGAACCGAAGGATTGCGCAAGGAGTGCGGCGCGTCCGGATCGAGCGCTACCGTCACTGGAACTGCCGTATTAATGCTCGTGATAGATTGCGAAGGATACCAAAAATTCAAATCCTCGAGCCCACCGGCACCGTCGAGGAGGACGAAGCTGCTGCTCGTGTTGTAAATCGCAAGGATGGTACCGCCAACCGATTTGTCGGAGTCGGTGGGCTGTTTCCAGTCGCCGCGCAGCGTAACGCTCGAGGGGACCGTGATCTGGCCGTTGAAGCGGTACGTGCCCGCCGGCGCCCAGACCGTGCCGCCGCCCTTGGCGAACGCGGCATCGAGCGCCTGCTGGAAGGCGTTGGTCGAGTCGGTCTTCCCGGTCGGGTCGGCGCCGTAGTTGAGGACGTTCGTCGTCGCGATGACCACTGACTTCTCCGGATAGGTCGGGATGGCGATCTGCGCGCCACTGCCGCCCCCGCCGCCGCACGAGAGCGTCGAGCCCTGCACCGTGCCGATCGCGGAGTGATTGCCCGCGCCGTCGTAGGCGTCGACGCCGAGCGTGTAGCTCGTACCGCAGGAGAGGCCGGTAAAGGCGTAAGAGAGGTTCGTCGTGCTGCCGAGTTTGGTGCCGTTCTCGTAGACGTCATAGCCCGCGACGCCGGTATCGTCGCTCGAGGCGCTCCACTGCGCCGTTATCGAGTCGGACGATGAGCTGGCCACGGCGGGCGCAGGGGTGGAGGGCGGCTGCGTGTCGACGCAGGGGAGCGTCGTGGTCGCGGTGGTCGCCTGGCCCGAGTGGTTGCCCGCGGCGTCGTAGGCGTCGACGCCGAAGGTGTAGGAGGTCGCGCAGGTAAGGCCGGTGAAGGAATAGCTGGTCGAGGCGGTCGACCAGGAGGAAACTCCGTTCTTATATATGTCGTAGCCCGCAACACCCGTGTCGTCGCTCGAGGCGCCCCAGGAGAGCTGGACCTGCGAGGCGGTAACGCCGCTCGCGCCGAAGCTGCCGGGCGTCGTGGGCGGGTTGGTGTCGCCCCCTCCGCCGCAGTCCTGGGTGGTTACCTGGATATTCGCCTGGCCCGAGCGGTTGCCGGCGGCATCGTAGGCGTCGACCGCGAAGGTGTAGCTCGTAGCGCAGGTAAGACCTGCCGCGACATAGCTCGTGTCCGAGCCCGAGGCGATCATGCTGCCGTTTTCGTAGACGTCATAGCCGGCGACGCCCGTGTCGTCGCTCGAGGCGTTCCAGGAGAGCGCGACGGTCGTGGTGGTCGGCGTACCCTGGAGATTGCCGGGCGTCGTGGGCGGGTTAGTGTCGCCGCCTCCGCCCCCTCCGCCGCCCCCTCCTCCTCCCCCGCCGCCCCCTCCTCCTCCGCCACCACCGCCACCACCACCGCCGCCACCCCCTCCGCCCTCGCCACCGCCTGTGTAGCCGCCCGTACCAACGGTGCTCAACTGGCAGACCGAGGCGATAGTCGCGCGCGTCTTAGGCCCCACGAGGCCGTAGCCTGTGGTGGCGGGAGTACCGTAGTTGATGATGCCTTGCTTGGCTTGGAAACGCTGTACCGCGGCCTGCGTCAAAGAGCCGAAATAGCCGGTAACGAGGCCCTCGGGATAGACGGTCGGGTCCGCCGCGAGGAACTGCTGAAGCGCGGTAACGTCGGCGCCGCTCATCCCCTCGCCCAAGGTACGCTCGAGGTCAGGGCAGTTGGCGGCGGGCGGCGTGATGCCGTGGAGGATGTCGTCGACGGTAGTGAGCGTGGCTTGGTCGACGCCGAAGGAGGTCAGGAGCGCGAGGAGCGAGTTGATTTGGTCCTCGGAGAGCTCGGCGGCGTGCGCGGGGAGGGCGAAGGAGAGCGGAAGAAGGAGCACGGCTGCCGCGAAAACGAACCGCTTTGAGAACGACGGCATGGTGCAGCCAGTATACCTCATGCGCGCCGCCGCTGCCCAAGAACTGGGGATAACCTTCTCTACACGCGCCGGGCGTATTCGTCGTATCCTGTATGAGTTCATGCGCGCTCGCACGCTCATGCTCGCAGGGCTTCTCCTTTGTCTCGCGCCTTTCTCCGCGCGCGCCGCCACCGTCGCGCCCGAATCCATCGCGAGCGACGCCACCTGGACCCCCGACCGGAGCCCGTATCTCGTCTATACCGACCTCTCGATCGCCGCGGGCGCGACGCTCACGATCGAGCCGGGCGTCGTGGTCAAGCTCGACCCGCAGGGCGCCTTCGACATCTCGGGAGCGCTCGTCGCGGGAAGCGCCTCGAGTTCCGAGGAGGTCGTCTTCGCCGATATCGCCGACGCGAGCTACGGCGGCGATACCGCCGCGCTCGCCGCGACCTCGGCGCCGAGCGTCTTCAACGTGAACACGATCGTGGTCGAGCCGGGGGCGCGCCTCTCGCTTGCGCACGCGCGGCTGCGCTACGACGGCGTCGCGCTGCCGGAGGGCTCGGGCGGCGACACGCTCTTCTTCCCGCCGATGATCCAGAGCCGCGGCGAGCTCTTCATCAGCGAGTCAATCCTCGAGCACGGCCTGGCAGGCGGCGTCCTCTCCGGCTGGTTCGGCGAAGATACCGCCTCGACCACGATCGAGGGCACGACCATCGGCGCCTCGCAGAAGGGCGGCCGCGGCGTCGACCTGGCGGGCGGCACGCTCAGGCTCGCCGAGGATACTATTGCGGAGGCGAGCTCGGTGGAGGGCGGGCTCCTGCTCGCAGGGCCGGAGTCCGCGCCGCTTGCGCTCGAGTGGGACGCGAGCGATCTCGCCGATACCCAGGTCTTTCCGCCGCCGCCCTATGCTAACGAGATCGAGGAGTACATCGCGGTAGACGAGGGCACGAGCGTTTCGGCCGCGCCGGGGGCGACGCTCGCCTTCGGCCCGCACGGCGGGCTCGATATCTCCGGCGCGTTCTCCGCTCAGGGGAACGCGGAGGCGCCGGTGACGCTTGCGCCGAGCGCGCAGGCGCAGGCCGCCGGCTGGCCCGGCATCGCGATCGAGAGCGGAGGCACGCTCTCGCTCGCGCACGCGGCTCTCGATCACGGCGGCGAGGAGTGGGATCGGAGCCTCTGCGCGGACGACTCGGTCGACGCGAGCCCCTGCTCGAGCGCCCTCTTCAACGCCGGCGGGACGCTCTCGATCAGCGACACCTCCTTCTCGGGCTCGATCGGCCGGGACGTGCTCGAGGAGGAGGGCGCGAGCGACCTCGAGCGCGTGCATCTGCCCGCCGGCGCGCGCGTGGCCTCGGGCGAGCTCACGATCCACGAGAGCGATATCGGCGCGGCCGGCGCTTTCGGCATCGAGAACGACGGCAGCGCCACCACCTCGGCTGAAGACGACTACTGGGGCGACCCGAGCGGCCCCGCCGAGCCCGCAGGGAATCCGGAAGGCGCGGGAGCGAGCGTAAGCGGCGCGGTCTCCTATGCTCCCTGGCTCTCCGCCGACCCGTTCCTCGCGCCCCCGCCAGGGCACTCGAGCGTCCTCTTTATCCCCGGCACCGAGGCGAGCCGCTTATATATGAAGCTCTCGAGTAACACGGAGAAGCGGGTCTGGGAGCCCGCGAGCGACGCGGACCTCAAGTATCTCGCCATCAACCTGGACGGCTCGAGCGCGAACAATCTCTACACCAAAGACATAATCGACTCGATCTGGAGCCAGGACCCGGGCATCATCGCGCGCCTCGTCAAAGCGATCGCGCCGGGCGACCTCGAGGTCTACGGCGGGCTCGAGCAATTCCTCGACGGGCTCGTCGCCTCGAGCACGATCAAGGAGTGGCGCGCGTATCCCTACGACTGGCGCTATGACCCGCTCGACGTGGTCAAGAACGGCACGCTCACCGAGGAGCCCGACGGCTCGATCGCGCGCGTCTATCTCGCCGACGTCGTCGCGCAGATGGCGAGCTCCTCCCCCACCGGCAAAGTCACTATCATCGCGCACAGCAACGGCGGCCTCCTCGCCAAAGCGCTGACGCAGGAGCTTGGCCCGAGCGCCGCCGATTATATCGACCGCATCATCCTGGTCGGCACGCCGCAGTTCGGCACGCCCGCCGCGGTCGGCTCGCTCCTCCATGGCGACGGCCAGTCGATCGGGCTCGGCTTCGGGCTCGACCTGGTCTCGGCCAAGGCGGTGCGCGCCGAGGCCGAGGTCATTCCCGACGCCTACGCGCTCCTGCCCTCGCCCGCCTACTTCACGCACGTGGCGACGCCGGTCGTCGAGTTTTCCGACAACGCGCTGCTCAAGCCGTTCGTCGACGCATACGGCAGCGCGATCAGCGCCTTCGGCGCATTCGAGTCTTTCATCGACGACGGAAAAGGCATCGACGAGCAGTTCGACAATTCGACGCTGAAGGCGCCGCTGCCGCTGCCGGTCTCCGCGATCCAGAAAGCGGAAGAGGGCCACCAAGCGCTCGACTCCTGGCAGCCGCCCGCAGGGATCGCGGTGAGCGCCATCGCCGGGTGGGGCTCGCTCACTCCCGCGACGCTCGACTACACCAAAGCCGCCTTCAACATCCTCTCCTGCGGCCGCTCGGACCCGCTTAATCCGGCCCATTGCGAGCTCAAGCCGATCCTCCAGCACACCGAAAAGAAGACGGAGGACGGCGATGGCACCGTTGTCTCGCCCTCCGCGCTCGGCGACATCGCCGATGCGTGGTATTTCAATTTGAAAAAATACGGAACGGACTTCCATCAAAATTTCTCTCATCAGGATCTTACCTCTGCCCAGCCTATTCAAGAAACACTCAGCGATTTGATAAAGGGACAACCCATCTCGAATTTTTATCTGACCTCATTAAAGCCCTCGACCAAAAAAGATCCTCTTGTCATCATCAGCTCTCACTCTCCCGTCAATATCATCGCGACCGACGCCTCGGGCAACGAGACCGGCGTCGTGCCGGCCGCCGGGACCGGCCTCGCGCTCACGGTCGCGCATATCCCCGAGAGCGCCGTCGACCTCGAGAGCGGCGAGGAGTATCTGACGCTCCCGCAAGAGGGCTCATACTCCGTCGCGGCGGCCGGCTATGCGCAGGGCCCCACCACGCTCGAGGTCGAGGAGGTAGACGCGGAGGGCGCGGTGCAGAGCGAGGAGAGCTTCGCTGCGATCCCGACCACGGCCTCGACGACGATGGCCTTCTCAATCGAGGGCGGCGCGGCGAGCGAGCCGCAAGTGGATATCGACGGCGACGGCGTCATCGACCTCGAGGTGGCGAGCGACACCCCCGCAGCGCTCGCGCCGGCCGACGCGCTCTCGCTCCTGCGGCAGGAGGTCGCGGCGCTCTCGGCGCGGCCGGGGGTGAAGAATCGCCTCCTCGCGCAGATCGAGAAGCTCGCGGGCGAGGCGGGCGAGCTCGCGAGCGCGCAAGCCGATGTCTCCTGGCTCGAAACGCTCATCGGCGCTCAAGCGGGGGTGAAACTAAGCGAGGATCAAGCGGCTTCGATGCTCGGGCTGATACAATACTTGAAGTTATGAAGCTCGCGCTTAAGAAAGCATCGGCATTTGGTATCGCCGGTTTAATTTATTTAGTCGGGCAGTATTTTCGAGGCCCCTGGTTCCAGAACCTTACTATAAATTCATGCGAATTTAGTTACGATCAGTGGGGGAAGTTTTGCAACTCACCAAATTTAAATCTGGGCCTTACATTAATGATCCTCGGCGAGTGGCTTCTTCCCACCGCTCTCATCCTCCTCCTCGCCGATGAGCGCGCGTTCAGTCGTTTCGTGAAATTCTCGCTCTGGTATGTGCCGCTGATGCTTTTCATCATCTTCGGCATCTTCCCTGTCGGGCTCCCGCTCGGCGGCGCGATCGAGAGCGCCGCAGCCGCCCGCGCGCTCGCCGTCCTCTACGCGCTCGCCGCGCTCGGCATCGTGCTTGCCGGCAAGCTCCGCAAGCCCGCGGCCTAGTATCGCGCGCGGCGCGCCAGGGTAGAATGGCCCCATGGAGTCGATGCGCGCCAAGCGAGAGTTTCTGGAGCATCTCGAGATCGAGCGCGGCCGCGCGGTCAAGACGACCGAGAACTATGAGCGCTATCTCACCCGCTACTTCGCCCAGATGGGCGTCAAGGATACGAGCGAGATCACCGAGCAGAACGTGCGCGAGTTCCGCCTCTGGCTCAACCGGCAGCCGGGAGCGCAGAACGGCCCGATGAAGCGCCGCACCCAGAACTACTACATGATCGCGCTGCGCGCATTCCTCAAATATCTGCGCAAGCGCGGCGTCGAGGCGCTCTCTCCGGAGCGCATCGAGCTCGCCAAGCTCCCTGAGCGCGAGATCACGCTGATTACAACCGCGGAACTCTCCCGACTAATGAAAGCGCCCGCCGAGGCGCTCGCGAAGGAGAAAGACGAGCACAAACGGCGCGCGTATCTTCGCGATAAAGCCATACTCGAGCTCCTCTTCTCCACCGGGCTGCGCGTCTCCGAGCTCTGCGCGCTCGACAGCGACCTCGACCTCTCGCGCGACGACCTCTCGGTGCGCGGCAAGGGCGAGAAAGTGCGCGTCGTCTTCCTCTCCGAGAGCGCCAAGCAGGCGGTGCGCGAGTATCTCAAGGCGCGCAAGGATATGGAGGAGGCGCTCTTCCTCGACGGGCGGGAGACCAAACTGCACCGCATCACGCCGCGCGACGTCCAGCGGCATTTGAAAACATACGCCGCGATGGCCGGCATCACAAAGAAGGTCACGCCGCACATCCTGCGCCACGCTTTCGCGACCGACCTCCTCGGGAACGGCGCCGATTTACGGAGCGTCCAGCAGCTCCTCGGCCACGCCTCCATCAACACCACGCAGATCTACACGCATATCACCGACTCCCACCTGCGCGAGGTGCATAAGAAGTACCACTCGCATAGCTAGAGGCCCCGACTAGGTCGGGACCTCGTTGCGTTTGATGCGCGCGATACGGAAATCGGATGCGGGCAGCAGCGCCTCGCGGAAGAATTCGAGCGCCGCGTCGGGGATGAGTGAGAGATCGTGCAGATACCGGCAATAGGGTCCTTTGAGCCCGGCGGCCCCGAGCGACGCGATGTCGCCCATGCCGAAGGTCTCGCGCATTGCGTTGAGCAGATTGCAGGCTCTGAGCGCGCGCTCCGTTTCCTCCTTTGTCAGCTCCCGCCGTTTGGGTATCGAGGCGAGGAACTGCGCGTTCCGCACGCGCCGCGCTTCGCGTATGTCGCACATGGGTAGCTCCTCTTGAGTGCGTCCGTCTTTATAAACCGCGTTGTGCTACCATCGGTTGCGTATGCGGATCGTCTCCTGGAACGTCAACGGCATCCGCGCCGTGCACAAGAAGGGCGATTTTGAGCACATGCTCAAGGCCTTGAAGCCGGACATTCTCCTCCTGCAGGAGACGAAGGCGCAGGAGCACGAGTCGCCGCTCGACCTCCCCGCCTATGAGGAGTTCTGGGAGTCGGCAAAACATAAGAAGGGCTACAGCGGCGTCGCCGTCTTCACCAAGCGCACGCCGGAAGACGTGCGCTTCGGCCTCCCGGCGGATCTAGTCGAGAAATATACGCTCGCGGGCGACGACTATGGCAACCCGGCGGAAGAAGGCCGCGTCATCGCGGCCGATCTGGGCGACCTTTTCGCCGTCTCGGTCTACACTCCCAACTCCAAGGGCGACCTCTCCCGCCTCGCGCTCCGCCACAAGCAGTGGGATCCGGCCTTCCTCGAATACATGAAGCGGCTGGAGGAAGAAAAGCCTGTCATCTTCGGCGGGGATTTGAACGTCGCCCGCTCCCCCATCGATCTCGCCCACCCCAAGGAGAACGAGGGCGAGCACGGCTACACCAAAGAGGAGCGCGCGGGCGCAGAAGCGATCATCAAGGCCGGCTTCGTTGACACCTTCCGGCATCTGCATCCCGAAGAAAAAGACGCCTACACCTGGTGGACCCACTGGCAGCACGCGCGCGAGCGCAACGTGGGCTGGCGCATCGACTACCTCTTCGCGAGCCACGCCCTCGCGCGCAAGATCAAAAAGGCCGAGATCCACCCCGAGCTCATGGGCTCCGACCACTGTCCTGTTTCTCTCACGCTCGATTAAAGGACATTGTCCACAGGGGTGTCCTTTACACGAGGATAAAGGACATTAGAATACGCAAAGGAGGTTGGCTAACCTTGAGCTCGCACAAGGACAGCTGGCTTTCGGCTGTTCTTTGCGCGATCTTTCATCAGTCAGCTGATCCGTGGCCTGGCCAACGCCGTGGCGCATCCACGAACCTGCCTTTGGGTCCTGGTTCACGCGAAACGCTCTGCTCTTTGTGCAACTAAAAGCCGCCCGCCCACTCCTAAGAGGTCATCATATTTGCCCCGCTCCTTCGACCTCTAAGTCATAGGGCGGCTTTTTGTTTACTCGTTCCGCGTGGAACCTGATCTCCCGCCTGCCTCGGTATGTGCTAGCCATTACGGCTAGCACACGTGATGCTTCTCCATTATTTCGCGCACTTCCTGATCCTCGCGTTCTTCCCTCTTTTGCTTGCCGGATTCGCCCAGCGTCCTGAGCTCCTCAGGCGGCATCGCGAGCAGCTCGGCTGTTCGATTATCGAGATAATCGGGAGTATTGCGCTTAGGGTCATCGAGGACCTCTTCGAGGAGCGCGTTCAAGGTCCAGCCGATGACCGGCCCCGGTTGCACGTGGAACTTCTCCATGATCTGGCTGCCGTTAGTCTTGAGCATCCCAACGCTGATCGGATCGCGGAGCGCCTGATCCACCATCGCCATGTACTTACGCAGGCGAAAGGGCTGCTCCTTGGGCCGCCCCGTCCCGATGCGGTCGCAGATGCGGAGCTTAAGGAGGTCATCGATATTCTCCTTCCCAACATTGGTAATCACGCGCCGCACTGCGGAGAGGGTCACCTGGTCTGGATCGGAGAAAAACATGTGCCATCGCACGAGTTTCACGACTCTTTCTATTGTTTCGCGTGAAAAATGAAGGTCTTCGAGAGCTTTTTTCGTTACACGTGAACCGACTACCTCATGCCCATGAAAGGTCCAGTCCTTCTTTTCATCAGACCAACGACGGGTCTCCGGCTTAGAGACATCGTGGAAGAGGGCGGCAAGACGTATGTCGAAGTCCCAGCCCTTGTCAGCAGCATGCTGCATGCTCCGCATAAGGTGGCCGAAGACGTCGTAGCTGTGGGCCTGATTTTGCTCCACGCCGACGCCGCGGCTAAGATCGGGCGCAATAAATGCCAAAATGCCCAGCTGCTGGGCAAGCACGAGAGCAGTCATCGGCTGTTGCGACTCCAAAATGCGGATGAGCTCGTCGCGTACCCGCTCCCGTGAGATATGGCTTAGATTAGCGGCCTTTTGCTGTATCGCGGCCGCCGTCTCGCTATCGAGAGCGAAGCCGAGTTGCGCCACCAGGCGGACAGCCCGCATAAGCCGCAGTGCATCCTCCTCGAATCGGATTAAAGGGTCGCCTACCGCGCGGATGACCTTTGTCTCTATGTCCTTTTGTCCTTTATAAGGGTCAACGATATGTCCCTTAACATCCATGGCGATGGCGTTGATGGTAAAGTCGCGCCGCGCGAGATCCTCCTCGAGCGAATGGCCGAAGGCCACGGCGTCCGGCCGACGCTTGTCGCTATAGCCCGACTCGGTGCGATAAGGAGTCACCTCTACGATTTCCGTCGTCGGGTCGCCCGAGCCGGTCTTGACCCCCACGGTGCCGAAGTCGTTCTCGTAGAAGGAATCGGGGAATAGGGCCTGTATCTGCGCCGGGTCGGCGTTGGTGGTCACGTCCCAATCTTTGGGTTCGCGGCCGATGAGGAGATCGCGCACGCAGCCCCCGACGAAGTAGGCCTCATGGCCGGCCTGCGCAAGCGTGCGGGCGACCGCAGCGACCGCCGGCGGAACAGGGAAGGAGCCGCTTGGGGCGGGGCGGGACATAGCCAGATACTAGCATCAGTATGCTACTCTCCGTACAGCGCCTCGGTGGTGAAACGGATATCACGCGACGCTTCGGACGTCGAATTCTGGGTTCGATTCCTGGCCGAGGCATGATATAGTGCTCGCTAACGCGGTTATGGTTTAGTGGTAGAACGCGTCCTTGCCAAGGACGAGACGGGAGTTCGATTCTCCCTAACCGCACTACTTCGCCAAGGCTTCGTAGCGCAGGCACGCTAGTTCGGGGGGTGTGCAAAAACATGTGGACATTGGGGATAAAGGACATGAAGCTCTTCATCTGTCCGAGGAAAGCCGAGCATCTAAGCGGTATAATTAAAGGGCATGGATTTGACTCACAAATCCAGAAAGGAGATCGGCAACTTGGGCGAGGCTATTGCCGCGGAGTATCTGCGGCGGCGCGGCTTCAAGGTGATTGATCGCAATGTCGCGCGCAAGACCGGAGAGCTCGACCTCGTCGCGCAAGAGAGAGACCTGCTCCACATAGTAGAGGTGAAGACGGTCCTCGCCGACGAGTTCTCGGACGAAAGCTCAGCGCGCGATGAATACGACCCGTCCTTGAATCTGCACGAATCGAAGCTGCGCAAAGTGGCGCGCACGGCCGAGTGGTATTGCCTCGAGAAGCACTGGGAAGGGGAGTGGCAAGTAGACGGCTGCCTCGTGTGGCTGCGGCGGCGGGACGGCAAGGCGCTCGTGAAATACCTGCCGCAAATCGTGTAGAGTGGGGCGAACGGGCCGGCGTATGACGGTAGTACGCGTCCTTTGGGAGGACGTAGACTGGGTTCGATTCCCAGCGGCCCGACTAGCGGGGGAGCGTGAGTTTCGCCTCGAGCGCAGGGATCTGCGCGGCAAAGCTCTCAATATCGCTCTCAACGGGAGCGGCGAGGAGCGCGCCGAGCGGCGCGCCGACCTGAGCGCTATAGTCGCGGCGGATATACGAGGCGGTAATCGCGTTGAGCTCGCGCGAGGCCGTGTTGCCCTCGGTGGTGCTGGTGGTGATGGTCGCAGCAAGCTCGCCCGAGGCGTCGACGGCGCCCCCGCCTGAAGAGCCCTCCTGCGCCGCGGCGGAGCCGCCGAGCGAGACGACGTCGACCGAGCTGGCCGAGAAGGTGTAGACGTTTGCGACGCTGCCGTAGACGAGCGTGGCGGAGAGCGCGTTCTCGACCTCGCTCGCCTTCAAGAACTGCGCGGCGTATGAGCCGATGACCACCGGCTCGCCGAGCACGGGCGGATCCTGCGCGAGCGGGACGAAGGGGAAAACGCCCGGCAAAGGGCTCCCGTCGACCGTCGCGTCGATCGCGAGGAGGGCGAAGTCGTGCTCCCCGGTGCCCACCGGCGCGGACTCGACCAAGACGTTCGGGTTGGCGGAGAGCCAGGCGGGAGAGACGAAGATAGGCGCTGCGCGGTAGCGCGTCGTGGCCGGGCTGCCGGTGCGGATCGCGCAAGAAACTCCCTTGTCCGCGAGCAAGAAATACTGGCCGATGTGCGCGTTGGTGAGGATGATGCCGCTGTTCGTGATCAAGACGCCGCTCCCCGAGATGGACTCGAGGCCCGAGCCGGCGGGGGAGATGCAGAGGATATTAACGAGCGCGGGGCGCAGGATGTCGGAGGCGGCAGAGAGGTCGCCCGCGGGGAGCGCGGGCTCGGGAGCCGCGACTGTCGGGCGCGGCGCGCCTGCCGCTGGCGGCGGGAGGGCGGGCGCCGCCTCGGCGGGGGCGCTTGTCGCGGCGCCCGCGCGCTCCGTGCTGCTCGCGAGCCCCGGGAGATCGAGCGAGGGCAGGGGCGCGGGGGCGAGGCCCGCAAGCGTCGTCGATGCTGCCGGCGCGCCCGCGCGCCCGCGCACGACGCTCACCCCGGTGCTGAAATAGCCGACGAAAAGCGCCGCCGCCACGGCCGCAAGGACAGCGAGGAGATCGGTGCGCATGCCCCTCTATACTCCCATGAACCGGCAAAAATGGTATCCTCGCTCTGTATCCCGTTTGCGCGGACGTAGTTTAGTGGTAGAACTTCTGCCTTCCAAGCAGATAGCGCGAGTTCGATTCTCGCCGTCCGCACCACGTAGGAAAAGTCAAAGAGTTTTGGTTCGCCTTGCTTCGCTCGGCGACTAATTTGTATTCAATTTTTGGGGCAAAAACGAATTGGCGGTTTCGTAAAATATGGTTCGAGCCGATGTTTTTCAGAAATGTTGGCAATTCGGAAAGATTATCATTCAAGAATACTGCACTTTTGTTTAGAAATCGGAGCCCGGAGAGTAGGTGGTTGGCGCGGCGGCGGAGGCGATGAGCGGGTCGATGAGGCGCCAGGCCGCGAGGATTTCTTCCATAGTGGGGAACCATTCTCGATTGCCGGAAAGCGCGTCGGCGATGAGATTCTCATACGCGCGGCCGCCTCCGAGCGGGTGCGGGATGCCGTCGATGACGAGCTCGTTCTTATCCTGCGCGAGCGCTTTACCGGCGCGGATCTCGATCGCCGTATCGCGATAGGAGAGCGCGAGCGCGGCGGCGGTCGGCGTCTGCGAGCGGGGCACGACGCCGGGCTCGGCGAGATAGCCCTCATATTGCCCGAGGCGCAGGGAGCCCTCGACATAGCGGAGCTCGTCGAGAACCGCCGCGCGATCCTCTTCACCAAGCGCTATCGCGAGCGTCTCGAGCGCGTGATTCTGCACCACGTCGCGCAAGACGCCGACGCGGTCGTAGAACGCGCCGCGGCCGGCGAGCCCGCGCCGCTCCTCGAGGTAGATCTCGACGCGCTTCGCGCCGCGCGCTTTCCCCGCGAGCGCGCGGACGCGCTCCTTGCCCAAGTAGTGATCGACGCGGAAGATGTTCTCCTCCGGCGTGAAGCGGGTGATGAGCGCGTCGAGCGCGCGCGCCGAGACCTCGCTCGTGCCGAAGGGCTTCTCGATAAGGAGCTTCGTCTTTGCGAGCGCCTCGCCGAGGCCCTCGATGACGCGCTCATACTCGGCGGGGGAAATGGCGAGCTGGAGCGCGGCGGCACTCTGCGCTGCCTCGTAGAGGCGCGCGAGAGAATCCGGCTCGTTGAAATCCGCGGGGAGATAGCGGATGCGCGCGAGGAAGGCCTCGTTCGCGACCGCAGACGCGATGAAGGCGCGGTACTGCGCGTCTCGCCACGGCCGGCGCGAGGAGGCGATAAGCTCGAAGCCGCTCGGGAGCGCGCCCTCTGCAAAGAGATTCGCCAGCGCGGGCAGGATCTTGCCGCGCGCGAGGTCGCCGGTCGCGCCGATAAGGAGGTAGCGCATCAAGAGAAGTATACGCGACCGGCGCGGCCGAGGGCCGCGCCGGCGCTCTAACGCTTGCTGCGTCGTTTACGAGTTGCTCTTGCCCAGGTGCTCGACGACCGTGCTCGCGCTGACCACGGCCGTGTTGTCCGTGCTTAGGCTGCCGTGCACGCTGATGACGTCGCCGACCGCGATGTCCCCGAGCGAGCTCGGGACCTTATCGCGCTTGCCGAAGAGGCCGGCCTTAGCGACCACCTGCCAGAACTGCGTCGCGTTGCTCGTGTCGACCGTGTAGGTCGTGCCGTTCTTGGCGGCGAGCGTGATGGTCGAGCCCGAGACGGCGGCGACGGTGCCGTGGAGCGGGCGCGCGCCGCTGATGTCGAAGACCTTCTTCGCCGTAAGGACGTTGCCGTTCTGCAGCTCGCCCTTGGCCGTCACGGTGTCGCCGAGCGCGACTGCCGAGAGGCTCGAGGCGCTGCGGCTGCGCGTGCCGGAAGTGCCGGCGCGCGTCACCGAGTAGAAGGAGGTCGCGTTGCTCGTGTCGACCGTGTAGGTCGTGCCGTCGTTCTTGGTAAGGGTGAGAGTCGAGCCGTTGATCGCACTGACGCTGCCGTGGACCTTCGCGCCGCGCAAGGGCGCCGTCGCGCCGTTCGAAGGCGCGGCGAGAGCCGTGCCCGCGAGCCCGAGAGCGAGCGCCGCGCCGAGCGCGGAGCCCGCGATATGTTTCAAGGTGATCATGAGGGTTTCATTAGCCGATAACCGCACTTCCCGCATTTCGCACGGGATATTTTATACGCGCGGGAGCATCGATTATTTCACCCCGAGCGCGAGGAAATGATGAGGCGTACAATAGGCGGCATGGAGCCTCTTGCCGCCAAAGTCCGCCCGCAAACGCTCGATGAGGTCGTGGGGCAGGAGCACTTGATTGGGCTAGGGAGGCCGCTCCGGGTCGCAATCGAGAAGAAGCATCTCTTCTCCTTCATCCTCTGGGGGCCGCCGGGAAGCGGGAAGACCACGCTCGCGCGCATCTACGCGCGGGCGCTCGACGCCGAGCTCCACGAGCTCTCGGCCGTCTCGGCGGGGAAGGAGGACATCCGCAAGATTGTTGAAGAAAAGCGCGGCGGATTGCTCGCGAGCCGCCCGCGCGTGCTCTTCCTCGATGAGATACATCGCTTCAACAAGGCGCAGCAGGATTTCCTCCTGCCGTATGTCGAGAGCGGGGAATTGACCCTTATCGGCGCGACCACCGAGAATCCGAGCTTCGAGGTCATCTCCGCGCTCCTCTCTCGCGCTCGCGTGTTCGTGCTGAATCCGCTTAGCGAGAAGGATCTCGAGGAGATCATCCACCGCGCAGCACCCGATATAAAGAAGGATGCGGTCGCCTGGCTCATCGGCTACGCCAATGGCGACGCGCGCAAGGCGCTCGGCATCATAGAAGGCTCGCTCTCGCTGTATGGAAAAGTAGACGAGGAATCGCTCGCGAAAGCGCTCGAGTCGCCGCATCTGCGCTACGACAAGAAGGGCGAGGAGCACTACGACACCATCTCCGCGTTTATTAAAAGCATGCGCGCATCCCAGCCGGACGCGGCGCTCTACTACCTCGCGCGGATGGTGGAGGCAGGCGAGGACCCGGTCTTTATCGCGCGCCGGATGGTGGTCTTCGCCTCCGAGGATATCGGGCTTGCCGACCCGGTCGGGCTCCAAGTAGCGAACGACGTCTTCCGCGCCTCTGAGACTATCGGCTACCCGGAGTGCGCTACCAACCTCGCGCACGGCGCCGCCTATCTCGCGCTCGCGAAAAAGAGCCGCGAGAGCTACGACGCCTACTTCGAGGCCGTGGCGGACGTCAAAGCGCACGGCAATCTGCCGATCCCGATGAAGGTCCGCAACGCCCCGACCAAGCTCATGAAAGAGCTCGGCTACCACAAGGGCTACACGCTCTACGACAAAGAGCCGTATCTCCCCGACAAGCTCAAAAAGAAGAAGTATTTGAAAGACGAGAAGTAAAAATCGAGCGTTTACTCTCTTCCCCCGGTGCGGTAGGGTACGGGCAGAAGCAAAGGAGGACGCGATGGCCAACGTATGGTCCGACGACAGTGTCGTCATCAACAGCAAGAACTTTGAGATACACGAGTCGCCGGTCAGGAGGCTTTCGGCAATCGATTGCAAACGGATTCATCGCGCGCGCCGCATCGCTCGGCATCTGCCAGAGCAGAGCGTGGTGATTGTCGCAGGCAATGAAGTGATCGGGTGCTCATTCGGGCATACTGACACGCGGGGGGCATGCGCCGCGGCCAAGAGCGTGCTCCTGGGGTACTGCGAGCTTGCGCGCATTCCGATCCCGGAACGCGGTGTAGTCGCCGTTACGAGTTTTGCGCCAACGCTCGGCGATGCCGAATCGCTCGCCGGCGGCGGGGTAGACGTTCTCTTCATCAAAGAACCGGTGCCTTCGCGCGAGGGTCGGGGCGAATACTTTATCGAGCGGTGGATCGGCCCGCATCTCGGAACAAACCCGGAGCTGAAGACGAATCACTTCGCAGATCCGACGGCGCCGATCGTCGAACCGCGCGTACTCATTCAGCCGCGATGGAAAGCAAAACCATGGGAATAACAAACGGCGCCTCGAGGCGCCGTTCGTGCTATCCGGATGCGGAGTTATTTGACCGCTTCCTTGAGCGCTTTGGCGGCGCGGAACTTGGCGGTGCGGGTCGCGGGGATGCGGATGGTCTCGCCGGTCCGCGGGTTGCGGCCCTCGCGCGCGGGGCGCGCCTTGGTCGCGAAGATGCCGAGGCCCGCGATCGAGACCTCCTCGCCGCTCTTGAGCGAGGAGACGATGGTGTCGATCATGGTCTCGACGGCGCGCTCGGCGTCGGCCTTGGTGGTGCCGAGGGTCGAGTGCACTTTGTCGATGATGTCTGCTTTGTTGGCCATGGGTGGTGCTGAGGCTGGTAAACCCCTCCTTCGCCTTGCTGAGCTCGGCTCCGAGCGGGTGGGCGCGGCCGGGCCGCGAGGGCGAGGCGCGTTCTAAAAGTATAGGATGCGCCATTTTCGGCGCAATACCCCTCGACAGACGGCCGAAATGTCCTCTCGTGCATTTCCATGTGGACAAGGGGGCCGCCCGCGGCGCGCCCCTTATACAATAAGCGCATGACTACCCTCACCGGGCTCCGTGCGGTGCTCCTTGCCGTACTTGCCATCGGCTCGCTCACGCTCGCTCCGCATGCGCGTGCGGCCTCAGTCAACCTCGGAAGCTATTCTTATAAGGGTTTCGCCGCCTACGGCTCTGGCAGCGGCACCCTCCTCCCGCCGTATCCCATCGGAGTCCGAGATGAGGAGCTCCTCTCCTCGATCCAGAGCGCCGAAAGGACCTGCGCTCTCACCGGCTATGACGCGTGCAACCTCGTCGCCTGGCATCGTTCGTCCGGTACCTGCAGCGGCGAGACCGTCACGGCGCCTTGCTACAACCTCACGCTCTACGGCTATTCAAAGACCCAAACACATCCGGTCGCCAAGGAGGAGCAGCAAAAAGGCGACGACTACACGATCTGGTACGCGATCACCGACATCACCGTCTCGCTCGCCGCCAAGCCGGCGGCTATCGACGCCGGCGGCTCCTCCACCCTGACCTGGTCCGTCTACAACGAGGACGAGGACGCGGACACCGCCTGCTCGATCGACAACGGCGTGGGCAAAGTCTCGGCCGCGGGCGGCTCCAAGAACGTCTCGCCCGCCAAGACCACCGTCTACACGATCACTTGCACCGATGGCGCGAGCGACGACCCGGATAAGGCGACCGCCCAGGCGACCGTCACCGTCAACGGCGCGCAGGGTGGGCCCGATCTCACCGCCGACTCGGTAACGAGCGCCCCGCCCGCGCCGCCCGCCGGCGTCCCGGCGACGCTCACCGGCGTCGTGCACAACACGGGCGACGCTTCGACGGGCGCGAAGTTCTCCGACCTCTTCGAGATCTACCAGGGCGCCGAGCCGCCCGCGCGCTTTTCCGACCTGACCGACGTCAAAGCGGCCGGACCCAACGCGGCGCTCGCCGCGGGGAAGAGCGTCACCGACGCGGTCGGCTATACCTTCCCGAACGCGGGGACCTGGTGGGTGCGCCTGTGCGCCAACACCGACACGGCGGGCAACACGCCCGGCTCCTCCTACGGCGGCACCGCCGAATCCAACTACGACAATAACTGCAGCGCGAGTTGGACCGAACTCTCCGTCGGCGAGACTTCCCACGCGCCCGACCTCGTCGCCTCGAGCGCCCTCTCGACGCCCGCCGCCCCGGTCGTGGGGCGGCCCGCGAACCTTTCGGGGACCGTCAGCAACGCGGGCACCGACGCTTCGGCCACCGCGAACGACCTCTTCGAGATCTACCAGGGCGCCGAACCGCCCGCCCGCTTTTCCGATCTGACGGCGACGCGCTCCTTCGATGAATCCGCGCCGCTTGCAAGCGGCGGCCAGAGCGCCGACACCGTCTCCTACATTTTCCCCGTGGCCGGCAGCTGGTGGGTGCGCCTGTGCGCCAATACCGATACGGCCGGCAACACGCCGCCGGCGGGCGGCGCGGGCGTGCAGAACGAGTCCAGCTACGACAATAACTGCAGCGCGAGCTGGACCGCGCTTACCGTCTTCGAGTCGCCCACCCCGAGCGTCAGCTGTCTCGGCAATGGGGCGGGCCTCTCGGTGGACTGGATCGCCTCGGCTACCGGCTTCGACGGAACGCCAAGCTTCTCCTGGAAAGACACGGCGGGCAACACCGGCGCTGGCAACCCATGGGACGTGAGCTATGCGACACGCTCCGACTACGGCGCGCAGGTGACCGCCGCCACCCAAGATCAAAAGGCGACCAGCGTGGAGTGCTTCGCCGATATCAGCTGCAAGGCTGGCGCGCCCCCCACCATCGCCGCCAACCCGACGCGCGTCGCGCAGGGCGGGCAAACGGCACTCTCTTGGGCCGTCTCGAGCGTCGCGGACTCCTGCCGCGTCACCGGCTCCGACGGCTATGACTCGGGCACGCTCGCAAGCGACGGGCAGACTTGCGGTCTCGACAAGACCGGCGACACCGACACGGTCAATCAGCAGACCAAATACTGCATCGTCTGCGACGGCGGCGCGCCGGTCTGCGTAACCGTCAACGTGGTGCCCGGCTATATCGAGTTCTAGCGCCGCGCGCTAGCGGGCGAACTCGACGACGCGGTTCTCGCGGATGACGTTGACTTTGATCTCGCCCGGGTATTTGAGCTCCTTCTGGATGCGCTCGGAGATATCGCGCGCGAGCTTATGCATGGCGAGGTCGCCGACTTTGCCCGGATTCACGAAAATGCGCAGCTCCCGGCCGGCCGAGACCGCGTAGCTCTTCTCGACGCCCTCGAAGCCGGCCGCGATGCGCTCGAGGTCGCCGAGCCGCTCGAGATAGCGCTCGACGGTGTCGCGCCGCGCGCCCGGCCGCCCCGCGCTGATCGCGTCGGCGACCTGTACGATGACGGCCTCCGGGCTCTCGTAAGGATATTCCTCGTGGTGCGACTGCATCGCGGCGATCACCGCCGGCGCGACGCCGAACTTCTCCAGGATGCGGCGGCCGATCTCGACGTGGGTGCCCTGCACCTCGTGGTCGACGGCCTTGCCGATG
Source organism: Minisyncoccota bacterium (assembly GCA_035547315.1). Lineage (GTDB taxonomy): Bacteria > Patescibacteriota > Minisyncoccia > Phycocordibacterales > Phycocordibacteraceae > C7867-001. The sequence goes on along the minus strand of DASZVH010000001.1, from coordinate 21,298 downwards.
TCGTGGAGCAGGGCGCCGGCGCGCGCGACCGCGGCGTTCGCGCCGAGTTCTTCGGCGAGCATGCTCGCGATATGCGCCATCTCGATCGAGTGGGTGAGCACGTTCTGGCCGTAGCTGGTGCGGAAATGGAGCCGGCCCAAGAGCGCGACCAATTTAGGATCGAGCCCCACGACGCCCGCCTCGTAGCAGGCGGCCTCGCCTTTCTCGCGGACGATCTCTTGGACCTTCTGCTTGGTCTTCTCGACCACTTCCTCGATCTTGGCGGGCTGGATGCGGCCGTCGGCGATAAGCTCCTCGAGCGCGATCTTGGCGATATGGCGGCGCAGGGGGTCGAAGGAGGAGAGCGTGATGCGCTCCGGCGCGTCGTCGATGATCACTTCGACGCCGGTGGCGCGCTCGAACGCCTTGATATTGCGCCCCTCCTTGCCGATGATCTTGCCCTTCATCTCGATCGAGGGAATCGCCACCGAGAGGCTCATCACGTCGGCGTTGACGGCGTTGCCGAGCCGGTGGATCGAGGCCGTGAGGATGGCGCGCGCCTTCTCCTCGAGGAGTTCGCGGCCGTGGGCCTCGAGCTTCTGCAGCCGCAGGAGGATCGCCTCCTCGTTCCCGCGCTCGAGCTCGGCGAAGAGCTCCTCGCGCGCCTTTTCCTCCGTGGTGTGCGCGATCTTGGCGAGCTCCTTGGCGCGCGCGGCGGAGAGCCGCGCGGCCTCGGCCTCGCGGCGCTTTACCTCCTCCTCCTTCTCGTCGAGGTCGCGCTGGCGCTCGTCGAGGAACTCGCCGCGCTTCCCGAGCCGCTCGGCCGCCTCCGCGAGCTTGCCCTCGCGCTCCTCGAGCGGCCCGAGCCGCTCGGTCTCGAGCACCTCCGCACGGTACTCGGCGTCGGCGACCACCTTGGCGGCGGCCTCTTTGGCGGCGAGCATCTTCTGCTTGATCTCGAGCTCCAAAGAGCCTCGCTGCGCGAGGCCGATCAGGACGCGCAGGACATAGCCGAGCGCGATCCCTCCCGCGCCCGAGAGCGCGAGCAATATCAATATGAGCTTGATCGACATAGCCCGTTCCGGTTAGCCCGATAAAAATCGCCCGAGGATCGAAGAAAGAGGAGCTTCGGCCAGGCTTCCGGGGCGGTCGTGCGGCGGGGCGGTATGGAAGCACCTTACTATAAGTCGCGATCGGGGTAAAATGCTCCCCTAGAGCTATTCAATCGCGCGCTTTACGTGCTCGTACGTTTCTTCCGCGGTTAAGTTGGTCGTGTCTATAAAGACGGCCGTCGGCCGCTCCTGCCGCAGCCGGTCAAACTGATCCCACAGTTCTCCCACGCGTTCTCGCGTCAGCAAGCTCCCGGGTTTGTAGCCGCGCGCGTCAGCGCGTTTTTGAAGCGTTTCTTTGGCCGCGAACAGAAGTATCTCACATACCTCCGCCCCGAGCCTCCTGCCGATTTCTATAAAAGAATCGAGCGTTTCCGAAAATGAAATCCCCTTGTCTACGATCACGGTCTCGCCCTTTTGCAGATGCTCCGCCGCGGCTTCGCGCGCCTTTTCATAGGAGAGAAGCAGACTTTCTTTGCGGCGCTCTCTGTACTCGGGAATCGAACGGCGCAACTCGTCCACGTCAATGAGGATCGACTGCGGCAGTTCGGCATGCAAGCGAGCGGAAACGGCGGACTTGCCGATTCCCGCCGGGCCGTTGATAAGAATGAGTTTCATGGAAGCCCGGCCGCTTACAGCTTTTTCAAGCGCTCGAGCACGTCGTCCGGCGTGTGGCCGTCCCACTTCGGCGCGCGCTCGTAGGTTTCCGCGAACGCCATGTCGTCCCAATGCTTGAGCCCGAAATGGTAGCTGATCTGCTTGCCCGGCTCCGCGTCTATGCCGGCAATAAACATGCCCTCGTATATGTCGTTATCGCCTTCGTGGTGCAGCTTGCTCCGCCAGACGATATGGGCACCTTGTACGTTTCTACAGAGCGCGAAGAAAAGCTCCCGGCGATGCCGATAGAGTTCGTCGAAGGTATGGTAGCCGTCGGAAATACTGCCGCTCTCCTCGTTCATCGCTCCAATATAGACGTTTCCGGCGCGGCTATTTATAGACCTGATCCACGAGGCCGTACTTTTTGGCCTCCTCCGCGGTCATGAAGAAGTCGCGCTCGACGTCCTTCTCGATCTGCGAAAGCGGCTGGCCCGTGTTCTTGGCCATGATCTTGTTCAAGCGGTCGCGGGTCGCGATGATGTGCTTGGCGGTGATCGCGATGTCGGAGGCCTGACCCTCCGCGCCGCCCAAAGGCTGGTGGATCATCACCTCGGCGTTGGGGAGCGCGAAGCGCTTGCCCGGCGCGCCCGAGGAGAGGAGCCAGGCCGCGCCCGAGGCCGCCATGCCGACGCAGACCGTGGCGACCTCCGGCTTGATGTGATTCATCGTGTCGATCATCGCGAGCGTCGCGGAGACCGAGCCGCCCGGCGAGTTGATATAGAACTGTATCGGCTTCTTCGGGTCCTCGCTCTCGAGGAAGAGGAGCTGCGCGATGACGAGATTGGCCACTTCGTCGACGATCGGCCCGCCGAGGAAGATGATGCGGTCCTTGAGGAGGCGCGAGTAGATGTCGTAGGCGCGCTCGCCGAGCGTCGACTTCTCGATCACCATGGGCACGAGCATGTTGGCGCGCGGGGATGCGTAGGTTTTCATAGTCATAGTACGCGGATGATAGCAGGAATTATCGCGCTGTCGAACTCGCCGCCTCCTGCACGGCGCGCTCCTGCGCTATCCGCTTGCCCCAGGCGTAGAAGGCGCCCACCACGATCATGAGCACGATGATGACCATCGAGATGACCGCGCCCCAGCTCTGCCGGCGCGGCGAGGGCGCGGTTATAAGCGGGCGCGGCGCGGGAGAGGCGGGCGCCTCGGCCGGGTCGGGCTTGTAGGGCGGCAGCGGCGATTCCATTGCCGCGATTATAGCAATGCGCGCGGCGGCCAAAGGCCGCCGCGCGCTTTGCGTCTGCGAATTATTTCTTCTCCGCGTACATCTGGCACGCGCGTTCGAACGCGGCTTCGCCGGCGGTCCGGCCCTCGAACCCCTTCACGATCACTTCCTTCTTCTGGATCTGCTTGTAGACGGCGAAGAAATGCTCGATCTCCTTGAGCGTATGCGGGTTCACGTCCGCGACATCCTTGATATGCGCGAAGCGCGGATCACCCACCGGCACGCCGAGCACTTTGTCATCGTTGTCGCCGCCGTCCACCATCTTGAGCACGCCGATCGGGCGGGCTTTGACGAGCACCCCGGGCGTAAAGGGATAGGTCGACAGCAAGATCACGTCGAGCGCGTCGCCGTCGTCCCAGTGCGTCTGCGGGACGTAGCCGTATTCGACGGGATAATCCTGCGCGGTGTGGAGGACGCGGTCGAGCGCGATGATGCCGAGCTTCTTGTCGACCTCGTATTTATTCTTGCTGCCGCGGGGGTTCTCGATGATGACGTTCATCTCCTCCTTGGTTCCGGGCTCGATTCCATTGTAGAGATTCATAGAGAGATATTATTCGTCCGCGGCCGTTTTGTCGCGCGACTCCTGTTGATCAACGACGGGCGCGCCGTCCTCTTCGGTCGTTTCCTCCTCGGCCGGGAGCTGGCTCTCCGCCGCGCCCTGCTCCTCGGTCGTGATGATGGAATCCTCCTCGCCCGGGTCCACGCCCGCCTCGACGGCAGGATCTTTTACCTCTTCGACAGGCGTGATATCCACCGAGTCGCCGTCCGAGCCCGCGACTGAGGCGCCTCCCGAGGAGACGATGTCGATATTCCAGCCGGTAAGCTTGGCCGCGAGACGGACGTTCTGGCCGCCACGGCCGATCGCGAGAGACTGCTCGTCCTCGGAGACGGAAACGGTCGCGCGGTGGTCGGCTTCGTCGAGCGTGACGTCGATCACGGTCGCAGGCGAGAGCGCCTCTTTGATGAACGCGACCGGATCCTCGCTCCACTCGATGATGTCGATGCGCTCGCCGCCCAAGGCGGCCATCACGGTCGAGACCCGCACGCCGCGTTGGCCGACCAGCGCGCCGACGGGGTCGACATGCGGGTCGAGCGAGGCGACCGCGATCTTGGTGCGACTCCCGGGCTCGCGCGCGATGCCTTTGACCTCGATAGAGCCCGCGGCGAGCTCGGGCGCCTCCTGCTCGAAGAGCTTCACGACGAACTTGGGGTGCGCCCTCGAGAGGCGCAGATAGACGCCGCGGAAGCCCTCGTCGACCGAGTAGAGATACGCGCGGATGCGCTCGCCCGGGCGATAGCGCTCGCCGGGGATCTGCTCCTCGTAGGGGATGAGGCCGGTCGTGCGGCCGAGGTCGATGAAGAGCGCGCCGCGCTCCATGCGCTGCACGATCCCGCCGACGATCTCGCCCTTCTTCTCGCCGAACTCCTCGAGCATGCTCATCTTCTCCGCCTCGCGTACTTTCTGGATCACGACCTGCTTCGCCGTCTGCGCCGCGATGCGCCCGAAATCCTCCTGCGGCTCGAGCGGGAAGACGATCTCCTCGCCGAGGGCGGCATCGCGCTTGATGCGGCGCGCGTTCTCGAGGAGCATGTGCTTCTCGCTGTCCCAGCGCGGGAGCTGGCCCTCCACGACGATCTCCTCCTCGCCGTGCGCGTGGAGCTCGGGAGCCTCTTCCCCTTCCTCTGGGAAACGGACCATCGTGTCGTCCACGACCGTCTTCACCTGCTCGAATGAGATTGTGCCCGTGTTCATGTCGAGCTTGGCGCGTATGACCTGGCCGCGCTTACCGTACTCCTTCTTGTAGGCGGTCGCCATCGCGTTCTCGATAGCGTCGACCATGGTCGCGCGCGAGATGCCGCGATCTTCGAATTCTCCGAGCACTGCGTTGATGGTCTTGAGGTCTAGCATGGCGGGATATGGGTTATGTATGTAGCACTAATCTTACCTTAATAAAGAAATGCCCTCGCGGGCATTCACATACCGCTACCCTACCACCTCTCCCCCATTGCGTCAATGAAGCGGAAGCGGTAGGATGGCGGCGGTTCTTTAACAAAGAGGTGACTCATGGCTTCCGATAAGCCGTACTACACAATCGAGGAGATGCTTGAAGAAATTGCGGATTACGACCAGAACCAGGCGTGTCTCCAAATCCTCAAGTATTATCGCGCGCTTTTCCAAAAGGCGCAGGGTTCGACCAATAACCATCAAAATTGGCCTGGAGGTTATTTCGACCATGTTCAGGAGATACTGAACATCGCCAGCAACCAATACGAGTGGATGAATAAGCGTCGGCCGCTGCCCTTCACGCTCGGTGATGCGGTCCTGATTCTTTTTCTCCACGACATTGAGAAGCCGTGGAAATATGAGCTTCGGCCGGACGGACAGCTCCATCACAAGCCGGAATTTGCAGGGAAGCAGGATGACCACACATTCCGCCTCGCAAAACTCCGCGAATACAATATCGTCCTGACCGATGCTCAAATGAACGCCCTCAAATACGTCGAAGGAGAGATGGCGGACTACAGCCCGAGAAGGCGCGTGATGAACGAGCTTGCTGGCTTCTGCCACTCCTGCGATGTGTTGAGTGCACGAGTCTGGCATGCGCATCCTGCGGAGCATGACGACCCTTGGAAAGAAGCAAGGCGGATCCGGGACGCCGTTACTGCCGCATAGTTCTCACCAGCAGCGCGTCGAGACACAGTCTCGGCGCGCTATACTTTTATCCATGCACGTTTCAGAGGGAGAGCTGAAGGATTTCATCATCGACTCGGGCCTCGTGGCCAAGAAGGAGATCGACGCGGCGGCCGAAGACGCCAAGGGGCGGGGTATGCCGCTCGGCGACACGCTCGTCTCGCGCGGCTCGCTCTCCGAGGACGCGCTGCGGCGCATCCAGGCCTACACGCTCGGCATCCCCTTCGTTAACCTCAAGGAGCACAAGATCCCGCCCGAGACGCTGGCGCTCATCCCGGAGCCGATCGCCCGCACTCATAACATCGTCGCGTACAAGAAAGAGGGCGACTCGCTCGAGGTCGCGATGCTCGACGTCGAGGACCTCCCCTCGATCGACTCGGTGCGCAAGTCGACCGGCCTCAAGATATTGCCGCGCCTGACCGACACCGATTCGCTCAAGCACGCCCTGGTGCAGTACCAGAAGTCCCTCAAGGACGAGTTCGGCGACATCATCGCGAGCGAGTCGGGCAAGATCAGGGTGGTGGGAGAGAAGGGGAAAGAGCTCTCCGGCGCGGAGCTCAAGCAGATGGCCGAGGATCTCCCGATCGTGCGCATCGTGGACACCCTGCTCCGCCATGCGATCGTCCAGGGCGCCTCCGATATCCATATCGAGCCAGAGGAGGAACAGGTCCTGGTCCGCTACCGCATCGACGGCATCCTCCACGACGCGATGACGCTGCCGCCCGCCGCCGCCGCGGGCATCGTCGCGCGCATCAAGGTGCTCTCGAGCCTGAAGCTCGACGAGAAGCGCCTGCCGCAGGACGGCCGCTTCAAGATGGAGACCGAGGGCATGCGCGTCTCCTTCCGCGTCTCGGTGCTGCCGACCTTCTTCGGCGAGAAGATCGTGATGCGCCTTCTGCGCGAGAGCGGCGAGGGGTTCTCGCTCGACGCCTTGGGCTTCCACGGCGAGAACTTGGAGCGCATCCACCGCGCCATCAAGCAGACCACCGGCATCATCCTCATCTCCGGGCCGACCGGGAGCGGCAAGACGACCACGCTCTACACCATCCTCGACATCCTGAACACGCCCGACGTCAACATCTCGACCATCGAGGACCCGATCGAGTACCAGATGAAGCGCGTCAACCAGACGCAGGTCAACCCGGCGATCGGCTTCACCTTCGCGAACGGGCTGCGGGCGCTTTTGCGCCAGGACCCGAACATCGTCATGGTCGGCGAGATCCGCGACGGCGAAACGGCCTCGCTCGCCATCAACGCGGCGCTCACCGGCCACCTCGTGCTCTCCACCATCCACACCAACTCCGCCGCCGGCGCCATCCCGCGCCTCGTCGACATGGGCGTCGAGCCCTTCCTCCTCGTCTCAACGCTCAAGGTGATCGTCGGCCAGCGCCTGGTGCGCCGCCTCTGCGAGAGCAAGGAGGAGTACCATCTCGACCAGGCGGCGGCGGACAAGGTGGCGGGCGCGGACCACTTCGTCGCGGCGCTCAAGGCGCTGCGGGAGGAAAAGATCGTCAAGGAGAAGGCGCGTGTTGAGGATCTCTCCTTCTACCGCCCGGTGCCCTCGGGCGAGTGCGAGGACGGCTACAAGAGCCGCATCGGCATCCACGAAGTGCTCGCTGTCTCGCCCGCGCTGCGCGAGATCATGCTCAAGCAGAGCACCACCGACGCTATCGAAGAGGAGGCGCGCAAGGAGGGCATGCTCACCATGCTCGAGGACGGCCTCTACAAAGCGGCGCGCGGCGTCACTTCGCTCGAGGAGGTCCTGCGGGCGGTCTCGGAGTAGCGACGGTTGCATTTCCGGCCATACCTCTATATAGTGGCCTCGACCCCTGCCTGCCGGGAGGCGCGCTCGGGTCGTTTTTACATGTCTACCATCAACCAGCTCACCAAGAAGCACCGCAAGGACAAGCAGCGCAAGACCAAGGTCTTGGCGCTTGGTCGCGGCTTTAACGTACTCAAGAACCGCCCGACCTACTACGCCGCCCCTTTCAAGCGCGGGGTCTGCACCAAGGTCACCACCAAGACGCCCCGCAAGCCGAACTCGGCGATCCGCAAGATCGCGCGCGTGCGCCTCAGCAACGGCATGGAGGTCACCGCGTATATCCCGGGCGAGGGCCACAACCTCCAGGAGCACTCGGTGGTGCTGCTGCGCGGCGGCCGCGTGAAGGACATCGGCGTGCAGTACACGATCGTGCGCGGCAAGCTCGACACCGCCGGCATAGAGAAACGCCGCCGCGGCCGCTCCCGCTACGGCGCGAAGAAGCCCAAATAATCCCTATGCGCCGCCCCATCAAGAAGAAGCGCAGCTGGCAGCCCGATCCGGAGTACAAGTCGGAGGGCGTAACCCGTTTTATCAACGCCGTCATGTGGGACGGGAAGAAGGACACCGCCCGCAAGGTGGTCTACGCCGCCTTCGCCCGGATGAAAGGTGACGGCGCCGACCCGCTCGAGACTTTCGAGGCGGCGATCCGCAACGTCTCGCCCCTGATGGAGGTTCGGAGCCGCCGCGTCGGAGGCGCCAACTACCAAGTACCGCGCGAGGTGCCACAGAACCGGCGCCTGGCGCTCGCCTACCGCTGGATCATCGGCGCCGCCCGCGGCAAGAAGGGGCGTCCGATGGCGATCAAGCTCGCCGAGGAGCTCGCGCTCGCCGCCAAGAACGAGGGGGAGGCCATCAAGAAGAAGGACGAGATGCACCGCATGGCCGACGCGAACAAGGCCTTCGCCCACTTCGCCTGGTAATTCGAATACTGTGGATTACGGCGCCGCTTCCGCGAAGCGGCGCTATGCTTATCGCTTGGAGGAACATGGAGTGACGCGCATGAGATCACTAGGCGCCATGCTCATCGTCGCGCCCGCGATGATGCTCGTGGTACTGGGCCTTGCGTTCCTCGGGACGCACGCCCAGGAGTACCGGCCGATCCTGGCCCACGGATGGCCGTATATGGTCGGCGCGTTCTTGTTCGGGAGCGCGCTCTTCCGCTGCGCGGGCTGGCGCGAGAGGGGCCGGCTTTGATGCCGGCCCCGTAGGTTGTCCCCAGTTTGACATATGACACCGCGAGCGGTACGGTGCGAGAGGAGGAACGCGCCGAAGCCTTCGGCGCTGCTCATTGGAGGAACTGAATGAGAATAATCTGGAATGCGCTTGTGATCGCGGCGATCGCCGCGACCTATGTAGCGGTCGCCTGGGCGCTGTGCGGGCCGCGCTTCGAAGCGCTGCTGCTCGCGTTATGCGCCGGCGTCGGGACGCCGGCGTTCTATCTGGGCAAGCCGACCTCGAGCGAGGGCGTCAACTTCGCCAGCACCACGACCATGGTGCTGAGCGTTGCCGTCGTGATGGTGGCCGTGCTTCCGCGTCATGCGGGGCTCGACCCCACGCTCCGCTTCGCCCTGGCGGCGGCGCTCTTCGCCCTCGCCGGTTGGGCGCCGCTGCTGCTGCGCAAGGCGCGCTCGGCCGCCCACGGACACTAAGCACGCCTTAGCCCCGCGCTCCTCTCTCGAGGACGCGGGGCTCGTTGTCGCGCGTGCTACGATTTATATGAATGAAATTCCGCGTCACGGTGAAGAAGGCGGACGGCAGCGCGGAAAAGCGCGTCATCGAGGCGGCCTCGCGCTTCGCGGTCTATGACCAGGTGGAGAAAGAGGGCGGCACGGTGAGCGCCCTCGCGCAGGGCGGCGGCTTCGCGCTGCCTTCCTGGCTCGACATCACCTTCGGCACCGGGGTCAAGGAGACCGAGCTCATCATCATGACCAAGAATCTCTCGGCGATGCTCTCGGCGGGGCTCTCGCTCTCACGCGCGCTCTCGGTCCTCGAGCGGCAATCCGGCAACAAGCGGCTCAAGGCGATACTCGCCGACGTCGAGGAATCGGTGAAGCAGGGCTCCTCCTTCAACGAGGCGCTCCGCAAGCACCGCAAGCTCTTCTCCGAGCTCTTCATCTCGATGGTCAAGGCGGGAGAGGAGTCCGGCGGCCTCGCGCCCGCGCTCGCGGTGGTGGCGCTGCAGATGGAGCGCGGCAACGCGCTCATCCGCAAGGTCAAGGGCGCGATGATCTACCCGGCCATCGTCGTCTCCGCGATCCTCGTGGTGGGTGTGCTCATGATGATCTTTGTCGTTCCGACCCTGACCGCCACCTTCGTCTCGCTCAAGGTCAAGGTGCCGCTCGCGACCCGGATCATCACCGACGTCTCGAACTTCATGGTCGCGCACGTGGCGCTGGTGCTCGGCGGCCTCGCGTTCTTGGGCGCGGGACTCGTGCTCTTCGTCCGCTCGCGGCCGGGAAAGAAGGCGGTGCTCGCGCTCGCGCTCTATGTCCCGGTCGTGGGCGAGCTCGTGCGCGAGACCTTCGCCGCGCGCGCCGCGCGCACACTCTCCTCGCTCCTCTCCTCGGGCGTGCCGGTGGTCGAGGCGCTCGCGATCGCGAGCGAGGTGGTGGGAGAGAACGTCTTCGGCCGCGTGGTGGGCGAGGCCAAGGACGCGGTCGAGAAGGGCCAGCCGATGTCGAGCGCGTTCGCCGCGCACCCCAAGCTCTATCCCGTCCTCATGAGCGACATGGCCGCGGTCGGAGAGGAGACTGGCTCGGTCGCCGATATGCTGAAGAAGATCGCGGAGTTCTACGAAGAAGACGTCGAGGAGCGCACCAAAGATCTCTCGACGATCATCGAGCCCGTGCTGATGCTCTTTATCGGCGCGGCGGTGGGCGTCTTCGCGGTCTCGATGATCGCGCCGATCTACTCGCTCTCATCGGCGATCGGCTGAGTATGGGGAAGGCGCGCGGCATGAGCCTCATCGACGTCGTCGTGGGCGTCGCGCTGCTTCTCATCCTTTTCCTCGCGCTCTTCGGCGTGCTCAAAGCCTCGCTCGCCGTCTCCGCGCTCGCCAAGACCAAGGCGGCGGCGACCGCGCTGGCCGAGAATCAGATGGAATACCTGCGCGGCCTCGACTACGACACGCTCGGCACGGAGGGCGGGATCCCCGCCGGCCCCGTCGCGCAGCGAAGCGCGAGCACCGTCGACGGCGTCGCCTATGCCGTGAGCACGTTCATCGAGTACGCCGACGACCCGGCCGACGGCACGGGCGCGAGCGACACGAACGGGATCACCACCGACTATAAAATCGCGCGAGTGAGCGTCTCTTGGAGCTTCTACGGCACGCCCGAGGAGATCGCGCTCGTCTCCACCTTCGCCCCGCCCGGGATCGAGAACACCGACGGCGGCGGCACGCTCGAGATTGAGGTCGTCGACGCGGCGGGCGCGGGCATCCCCGACGCGAGCGTGCATATCGTCGACGCCTCGCTCACGCCCGCGGTCGACCTCACCGCGTACACGGACGCGAGCGGCCGGGTCGAACTGCCCGGCGCCTTGCCCTCCGCCCAATACCAGGTCTACGTCGCCAAAGCCGGGTACTCCTCGGCGCAGACGTATGCGCGCGACGGCGAGAATGCGAACCCCTCGCCCGGCTATTTCACCGTCGCCAAGGACGATACCACGACCGGGACCTTCGCGATCGACCGCCTCGCTTCCTTCTCGCTCTATACCTACTACGCGGGCACTTCGACCGCGCTCGCCGACGCGGCGTATACGCTCACGGGCGCCAAGACCATCGGCACCACCGCGGCGGGCGCGCCGATCTACAAGAACGCGCTCGACCTCTCGACCGACGGCGCGGGAGCCGACCACGAATCGCTCGAGTGGGACGACTACGCGCTCGCCGCTCCCGGTTACGACATCGCGGACGCCTGCCCGGCGCCGCCCTACGCGCTCTCGCCGGCCGAGAGCTTCTCCGCGGCGCTGTATCTGGCGAGCTCGACGGCCAACGCGCTCCTACTCACGGTCGCGGACGCCGCCGGGCAGCCGGTCGCGGGCGCGGCCGTCGAGCTCGCCGGCAGCGGCTTCGAGGAGACGGCGACGACGAGCTCGTGCGGGAACGCGTACTTCGGCGGCCTGGCGTCCGCGACCTACGTCGCCACCGCCTCGGCCGCGGGCTACGCGAGCGCGAGCTCGTCGGTCGCCGTCTCGGGGCAGACCTTCTCGGCCGTCTCCTTCCCATGAAAAGCTTTCCTCTGCGCCGGACGAAGGGCTTCACTCTGGTCGAGACCGTCATGGCGATCGCCCTCACCGCGCTCGTCTCGCTCGCTATCGGCCAGCTCCTCCGCTACTTCTACGCTACCGACTCCTACGCGCTCCAGGAGTCGCAGGCGGTCGCGAGCGCGCGGCGCGCGCTCGACGACTCCATGCGCGCGCTGCGCGAGGCCTCCTACGGCGCGGACGGCTCCTACCCGATCAAGAGCGCCGCGACCTCCTCGATCACCTTCTTCGCCGACCTGGACGGCGGCGGCACGATCGAGCAGGTCACCTACGCGGTGGCGCAGGGCGTGCTCTACGCGGCGGTCGTCGAGCCTGCCAGCTCCTCGTACGCCGGCGGCGCCACCGCGACCACTACCATCGCGAGCTATGTCACCAACGGCGCCGACGCGCCCGTCTTCACCTATTACGATGCTTCGGGCACGCCCCTCTCCGCGCCGGTCGACATCGCGGAGGTCGCTTCGGTCGAGACGACGGTGGTGGTGGACGTCAATATCAATCGCGCGCCGGTCGCCTTCACCCTCTCGGGCGAGGCGACGCTGCGCAACCTGCGCGACCAGTCGCTATGAGCACGCTTCCTTCCCGCGGCTCGATCACCCTCCTCGTGCTCGTCTTCGGCGCCGTCTTCTTCGTCGTGCTCTCCGCGCTCTCGGGCTACGTCCTGGCGGAGAATCGCGCCGAGGACCAGCTGCGGCAGAAGAGCGAGGCCTTCGCGATCGCCGAGGCGGGCATCGAGTACTACCGTTGGCTGCTCGCGCACTTCCCGGGCGACACGGCGGGCGGCACCTTCTCCTACGCGGACCCGGAAGGCGGCGCGGCGGGCTCCTACACGCTCGCCGTCGCGGCCGACACCGCCTGCGGCGTCACTACCGCGCTCACCGTCCGCTCGACCGGCGCCCCGGCCGAAGCGCCCGGCATCGCCTCGACCATCGTCGCCACCTATGCGCAGCCCTCGATCGCCGACTACTCCTATATCTTGGACACGAACGCTTGGTTCACCTCCACCACCTACGGGCCGCTCCATACCAACGGCGGCCTGCGGATGGACGGCGATCCGAACGCGCCCGTCTCCTCCTCGCTCTCGACCTGGGACTGCGGCCCCTCCAACGGATGCAGCCCGGAACAGCGGCGCGCGCCGGGCGTCGTGGGCGACGGCAGCAATCAGAGCCTCTGGGAGTACCCGACGCCGCAGGTCGACTTCGCGGGCATCGCGGCCGACTTCGCCGCGCTCAAGAGCACGGCGCAGTCCTCCGGGCTCTACTTCGGCCGCGTCTCCACCGGCAGCGACACGCACCTGGGCTACCACCTCATTTTCAATGCCGACGGCACGGTCACGGTCAAGCAGGTGACCTCGGTCTCCGCCCTAAGCGCGGTGCCGGTGGACGGCTCCTCGGGCGGCCGCTTCGTCAACGATTACTCGCTCATCAACAAGGAAAAGACGCTCGGCACCTACGCCGTGCCCTCCTCCTGCGGGCTCATCTTCGTCGAGGACAACGCGTGGATCGAGGGCACCGTGAACGGCAAGGTCACGCTGGTCGCCGCGGACGTCGCGGACACGGTCGTCGACGCTAACATCGTGGTCCCGGACAATCTCGCGTATACCGCGACCGACGGCAGCGACGGGCTCACCGCCATCGCGCAGAATAATTTCCTGATCGGCCCCGCGACGCCCGACTCGCTCACGATGGACGGCATCTTCGTCGCCCAGGGCGGCGCCTTCGGGCGCAATCTCTACGACTGCCGCTACAGCGGCTACGACGACAAGCACACGCTCTCGATCCTGGGCTCCATCGTCTCGGCGCTCCGGCCCGGCACCGAGTGGGTCTACGGCGACTCCTACTGCCGCAGCGGCTCGATCTCCGGCTACGAAGACCGCACCACCTCCTTCGACCGGGCCAACGCGGCGGACCCGCCGCCTTTCACCCCCGTCACCTCGACCCAATACGAGTTCACCGACTGGCGGCAGGTCGACTGAGCCCGCGCCCGGGCAGGCCGCGCTATACTTTCCCCATATGCTCATCCTCGCCAACTGGAAGGCGTACGTGGAAGACGCTGCGCGCGCCAAGCGGCTCGCCGCCGCCGCCAAGCGGCTCGCGGCGCGCTACCCAAAGATCGAGATCGCGCTCGCGCCTTGCGCGCCGCACCTGGGCATGCTGGCGCCGGGCAACCGCTCGCGGATCGCCTACGCCGCGCAGGACCTCTCCGCCACCACGGGCGGCGCCCAGACGGGCGAGGTGAGCGCGCAGGTCTACGCCGACCTCGGCGCCGCCTACGCGATCGTGGGGCATAGCGAGCGGCGCGCCGCCGGCGAGAGCGGCGCGCAGATCGCGCAGAAGCTCCAGCACGCGATCGCGCACGGGCTCGCGCCGGTGCTCTGCGTCGGCGAGCGCGAGCGCGACGCGGCGAGCGAGTACCTCGGCTTCGTCCGCGACCAGATCACGGCGGCGCTCGCGCCGCTCTCGCCGCGCGAGCGCCGCGCGGTCATCTTCGCCTACGAGCCCGTCTGGGCCATCGGCAAGAGCGCCGCCGAGGCGATCGAGCCCGCCGACCTCGCCGAGATGCTGCTCTATATCCGCAAGATCGCGCTCGCGCTCATGCCCGGCAAGGGCGGCACGGCCCGCGTGCTCTACGGCGGCTCGGTGGAGGCGGCCGACATCCGCGCGCTTGCGGGCGGCAGCCAGGTCGACGGCTTCCTCGTCGGGCACGCGTCGGTCGACGCGGCGATGTTCTCCGCCTTGGTGAAAGCGCTTGCGTAGCGATGAGGAGCGTCCGCGACATTCCGGCTCTGCGGGCGCTGCCGGTCTTGGTGCGCGCCGCGCTCAACGAACCGGTTTCCGGCGGGGAAGTGGGCGACACGTTCCGGCTCCGGCGCGCGCTGCCGACGCTCTCTTTCCTCCAGGAGGCGGGGGCGCGCGTCGTCGTCGCAAGCCATATCGACCCGCCCGGCGGGGCCAAGGCGAGCGGCGCCGAGACGCTCGCGCCGGTGGCGAAAAAGCTCGGCGAGCTGCTCCCGCGCACCTCCTTTTGCCCGACGACGGCCGACCTGGCCGCGCGCGAGGCGGTGCGCGCGATGGCGCCCGGCGATATCCTCGTGCTCGAGAATCTGCGCCGCGACCCGGGCGAGGTCAAGAACGATCCGGACTTCGCCAATCGCCTCGCCGCGCTCGCGGACGCCTTCGTCGAGGATTCCTTCGACACCTGCCACCGTAGGCACGCCTCCATCGTTTCTCTGCCGACGCTCCTGCCCGCCTACGCTGGGCTTACGCTCCTTGCGGAGGTAGAGAATCTCACCGCCGCGCTCGCGCCCGCCTCGCCCTCGCTCGCCATCATCGGCGGGGCGAAGTTCTCGACCAAGGAGCCGGTCGTCGCCGCGCTCCTCGCGCGCTATGACCGAGTTTTCGTCGGCGGCGCACTGGCCAACGACTTCATCAAGGCGAAGGGTTTTGGCGTCGGCGCCTCGCTCCTCTCCGCGCCGCCGCCGCCCTTGGCGAAGATGCACGCGCTCGTAGCCAACCCCAAGCTCCTCCTGCCGCTTGACGCGCGCGTCGCGAGAAAAGGCGAGCCTGCGAGCGCCGCGCGCGTCGCGGCGCTCGGCGACATCGCGCCCGAGGAGATGATCCTCGACCACGGCCCCGCGACCGAGGCCCTCTTGGCCTCGGTCGCGGGCAAAGCCCAGAGCATCCTTTGGAACGGCCCCTTGGGCAACTATGAAAACGGCTTTACGCAGGCGACCGACGCGCTCGCCGTCGCGATAGCAAGAAGCGGCGCACATTCGGTCGTGGGCGGCGGCGACACCATCGCCGCCATCGAGGCGCTCGATATCTTAGATAAATTTTCCTTCGTCTCCACCGGCGGCGGCGCGATGCTCGACTTCCTTACTTCAGGCACACTCCCCGGCATCGCCGCGCTCGGCTAGCGCTTCATCTTGTCTTTGTGTATACAATGTATATACTTATCCGATGAACACGAAAGTCATCCTCAACGTCCGTACCGACGCCAAGATAAAAAAGGCGGCGCAGAGGGCCGCGAAAGAACTCGGCGTTCCGCTCTCCGTCGTCGTTAACGCCTCCTTGCGCGCGTTCGTCCGCGATCCGCACCTCGATCTTGAGCCGCTCATCCCGAACGCGAGGACACGCCGCGCCATCGACGCCGCGATGAGAGAGTTCCGAGAAGGCAAGGCGAAACAATTCCACTCGATAGAAGAACTGAGACGGGATCTCGACTCATAACGATCCATGGAGTCGTTCCGCTCGCAACGATTCAGGAAACAATATCGGAAACTTCCGAAGCCTCTCCAGCGCCGAGTTATTGAGCGTCTCGAGCTTTTTCTGCGCGATCCCTTCAATCCGCTCTTAGAGAATCATCCGCTCTCTGGCAAATACCAAGGCCAAAGAAGCATCAATATCACCGGAGATATCCGAGTAATTTATTACGCGCTCAATGATGGCAATGTTGTGCTGCTGCTGGTCGGCACGCATCACGAGCTCTACGGCTCGTAGCGGCGCCATGCTCGACTTCCTCGCCGCAGGCACCCCCCCCGGCATCGCCGCGCTTGACAAATAAGTAATATATATATGCTCGTCCGCGGAGTCGAGCCGGTCTTGGCTTGATGAACGGAGGCAGAAATGTTCAACAAGATCCTCATCTTCTTCAGCATGCTCGCGTTCGCCTATCTCACGCTGTGGGGAGTCGAGGCGATAAGCGTGTCGGTCAGTCTATTCTGGGGTATGGAGCATGTCGCAGGAAAGATTATCACCGAAGGGTCCTTTATCGTCTTTGGCGCAATGATTTCGGCCGTCGCTGGAATCTTCTTATTCTGGGCAATGATAAGGGAAGATGTCTATTCGTCGAACGCCTCTGAAGCCGAAGATATCGTCGCGGCAGGCGTACTGCTTACCTGCGGTGCCTTTTTCCTTGGCGCCTTCGGCTGGCCGATGCATGCGGGGTACTGGACCCCCTGGCTCATCGTCATACTGCCGGGATTCGTCGCGATGCTGATCGTGGCGAAGAATCTCGTGCTCGAGTTCTTTCCTTGAATGAAGCGCCGGTGGAAACACCGGCGCTTTTTCTTATTCAAGAGAGTGCGGCGCGGAGCTTAGCGGCGTTGCCGTCGAGGTCGGATTTGTCGCTTTTTGCGCCATTCTCGGGAAACACCCAGATATGCGCATGCGGGACTTCGTCGCCGATGATCTTGGCGAGAATCCACTCGACGCCGAAAGCGCTGCGCTCGGCGAGCGCGACCTTCTTGGCAACTTCGAAATACGCGCCTGCGTTCGGGACGTCCCAGACCCAGCGGTAGTGCTGCTTGGGGATCACCTGCGCGTGGCCGGGTGCCTGCGGGTGGATGTCGAGAAACGCGAGGAAGTCGTCGTCCTCGTAGACGATCTCGGCCGGGATCTCCTTGCGCACGATCTTGCAGAAGATGCAGTTTGTCTCGGGCGGAGTCGAGGGATTTTCCATGTGCGCTCAGTGTATCATTGGGAGACGCATGCCGTACGACGACCTGACGAACCTCCTGCTCGCAAAGCGCGGCATCACGACCACCGAGGAGGCCGAGAAATTCCTCAACCCCTCCTACGACGAGCACCTCGTCGACCCGCTCACGATCAAGAATATGCCGCAAGCCGCTTCGCGGCTTGCGGCTGCGATCCTTTCCGGAGAAAAAATCGCCGCGTGGACCGACTACGACTGCGACGGCATCCCCGCGGCCGTCATCCTCCATGATTTCTTGAAGAAGGCGGGCGCGAATTTTGAGAACTATATCCCGCACCGGCATCTGGAGGGCTACGGCGTTAATAGCGCGGGGGTCGAGAAGCTCGCGAAGAACGGCGCGAAACTCCTCATAACCGCCGACGTCGGGATCACGGATACGGAGGTGATCGCGCGCGCCCGCGCGCTCGGGATGGACACGATCGTCACCGACCACCATCTCCCCGGCGATGGTTTGCCGGAGGGCATCGTGGTGGACCCGAACGCGCACCCGGATGAAACCGCGCCATTCAAGAGCTGGTGCGGCGCCGGCCTCGCCTGGAAGCTCGTCTGCGCGACGCTTTCGGTCGCGCCCGAGCTGCGGGAGCGCGTGCCGGAGGGCTGGGAGAAGTGGCTCCTCGACATGGCGGCGCTCGCGACTATCGCCGATATGGTCCCGCTCGTAGGCGACAATCGCCTCATCGCGCGCTACGGCCTCCTCGTGCTCCGGAAATCGCCGCGTATCGGGGTGGGGAAGCTCTGCCGCCTCATGCGCCTCGAGCAGTCGCGCATCACTGAGGACGACGTCGGCTTCATGCTCGCCCCGCGCGTCAACGCCGCGAGCCGCATGGATGACCCGCTCGAGGCGTTCAGGCTCTTCATCACCGCCGACGAGAGCGAGGCCGACGCGCTCGCGAAGAAACTGGAGAAGTTGAACCGGGAGCGCAAAGCGCAGACGGGCGCGATCACCCGCGCGGTGCGCGAGCGGCTTGCGGATCGCTCGAACCTGCAAAGCGTCATCGCGCTCGGCGACCCCTCCTGGCGCCCCGCGCTCCTCGGGCTCGTCGCGAACGGCATCGCGGAAGAATATGCGCGGCCCGTCTTCCTCTGGGGCAGGGAGGGCAACGACACCCTGAAAGGCTCGTGCCGCTCCGAGGGCGCGACCCACATGGTCGCGCTCATGCAGGCGGCGGAGGATACCTTTGCGGAATTCGGCGGGCACGCTTTCTCCGGCGGGTTCACGGTACTCGATGAGGCCGTCTTCTCGCTCGAGGACCGGCTCGTCGCGGCGCTCGCCACCTTGCCGGTCGAGGAGGCGCCGGTCGAGCGGGAGCCGGATGCCGACCTCGCGCCGTGCGAGGCGGACGGCCCGCTCCTCGCCAAACTCGAGCGGCTTGCCCCCTATGGCGAGGGGAACGAGAAACCCCTGTTGCGGTTGCACGGCTGCGAGATCGCGCGCGTCGAGCGCTTCGGCAAGGGGAAGGAGCATGTGAAATTCAAGGTCGCGCGCGACGAATCCGAGAAGCCGCTCGAGGCCGTCGCCTTCTTCGCCAAAGGCGCGCTCGCCACATACGCTGACGCGCTCTCCCCCGGCTCGCAAGCGACTCTCCTGGGGCACCTCGAGCGCGACTCCTTCTCCCGCGCGCCGCGGCTCCGCCTGATTGGTATAGTGCCCGCATGAAGTTCACTATCCATGCCGACGGCGGGGCGCGCGGCAACCCGGGGCCGGCCGGAAGCGGCGCGGTCGTCTATAGCGAGAGGCGGGAGACCGTGCTCGAGGTCAGCGAGTACCTCGGCGAGACCACCAACAACGTCGCGGAGTATACCGCTATCCTGCGCGCGCTCGAGCGCCTTGCCGAGCTCCTCGGCGAACGCACGAAGGAGACGGAGATTCTCGTCGAGATGGACTCGCAGCTCGTGATCAAGCAGATGCGCGGCGAGTACAAGATCAGGCACCCGAACATGAAGCCCTTGGCCGCAAAGGTCAAAGAGCTCGTCCCCAATTTCAAATCGGTCATCTTCACCCACATCCCGCGCGAGCTTAACGCCGACGCCGACTCGCTTGCCAACGCCGCGATGGACCGCGCCTCAGCGCGCTGTTGATAACGCGCGTGCGCGCCGCGCCCTGCGCGCTAGACTGTATCGCGATGGCCCCGCTCGCACGGCCCGCCACCGTATCGGCTGTTTTGCTCGCGCTCCTCGCGCCGCTTTGGGCGCGCGCGGACGCGCTTGCGCTCACGCACTATGAGGTCGCGCCCGTGACGATCTACCCCTCCGCGACCTCTTCGCCGGCGCTCGCGACCTCCACTGCGATAACCTTCGGCTTTTCCGAGCGGGCGAAGGTCTCGCTTATGGTGCTCGGCCCCTCAGGCGAGAGCATCCGCACGCTCTATGCCTCAAGCGGCGTCACCAACCCCGAGCCCAAGCTCTGGGACGGCACGGACGCCGCCGGGGCCGTGGTCGCGCCCGGCACCTACACGCTCGCGCTCGCCGCCACCTCGACCGCGCAGGAGAGCGATGCGCTCTACGACACGAGCAAGACGGTCGCGGTCGCGCTCCCGCCGCAGGAGCCGCCGCCCGACTTCACTCCCGAGGAGTACGCGCTCCCGCTCGCGCGGGGGTGGAATCTGCTCTCGCTGCCGGTGGTACCCGACGACCCGGGCGCGGCGCAGGTCTTCGCGAGCCCGGCGATCGACTCGGTCTGGAGCTACGACCTGGCCGATCCGGCGGCGGTCGGCGGCTGGCTCGTCTTCGACCCGGCGCACCCGGAGCTCTCCACGCTCGCCGCGACAGCCCCGGGCGCTGGCTACTTCGTCCGCGCACGCGCGGAGGCGCAGCTCTCCGGCAACGGCACGCCCTATCTCGCTCCCGGCCGCACGCCGCCCTCGCGCGCGCTCGCCGCGGGGTGGAATCTTATCGGCAGCTATGCGACCTCGACGGCCGACCTCGACGACGCGTTCGCCTCGATCGGCTGGGCCGGGATCGAGTACACCGCGCTCTATTCCTTCCTGCCCGGGAGCGAATCCTTCGGCCTGCCGAGCGCGGTGGCGCCCGGCGCCGCCTTCTGGATCTATACGCCCGCGCCCGAGAACTATGTCCCGAGCGATCTCTAGCGCGCTCCTCGCGCTCGCGCTCGCGCTGCCGGCGGGCGCGAGCGCCGCGGCGGTACCCGTCATCCCCGAGCTCTTCTGGGGCACTGCGCCCGGGCGGGTGGGGAGCGAGATCGACGCGCTCGTCGGCGGCCGCGTCGTCGCCTCGACGACGCTCGCGGGCGGCACCTACGGCCGCGCGCCGCACCTGCTCCTCGTGAGCGCCGCGCAGCCGGGCGAGCCTATTACCTTCGCCATCGGCGGCGCGGCCGCCCGGCAGAGCGCGCGCTTCGAGAGCGGCGCGATCACCGAGCTCGACCTCGCGCTGCCGCCGGGGAGCGCCTCGAGCACGGCGCCCGGCAACGCGAACGGCCCGGCCGCCGGCAGCACCACGCCGCAGGAGCGCGACTACGATCTCGACGGCGACCGGCGCGTCGACCGGCGCGACCTGGCCTTCCTGCTCGCGCGCTGGGGCCTCGCGGGGCTTCTCGACCCGGCGGATCTCGACGGCGACGGGACCGTCGGCCTCTCCGACTTCAACCTCCTGCTGCTCCACTTCTCCCTATGACGCTCGCCGCGCTTCTCCTCGTACCGCAGCTGCTCGCCGTCCCCACCGGGAGCGAGTTCACGCTCGCGCTTTCCGCGGCGGCGGGCACCACCACCATCGGCACGGTCGAGGCGCGGCTCGTTTTCGATCCGGCGCTCCTCTCGGTCGAGCGCTTCACGCTCGCGCCGGGGTGGCTCGCGCTCCCCGAGCCCGGCTACGAGCTCGTCGACAACGCCCGCGGCGTCCTCGTCGAGACGGCCGGCTACCCGCGCGGCTTCACCGGCACGACCACCTTCGGAGTCGTGACCTTCTCGGCGCGCCGGGCGGGGCAGGCGAGCGTCGTCGTCGCGGGCGCGAGCCGCCTCCTCGGGGCGGGCGGGGAAGACGTGCTGGGGCGCGCCGGCGAAAGCGTCGTCACTGTCGAGACGCGCCCGCCTTCCCGCCCG